>CAYVNM010000015.1:0-2663 GCA_964453075.1 uncultured Candidatus Saccharibacteria bacterium | reverse complement strand
GAACGAGAGCCTTCTAAGCTCTAGATCTAGGTTCGATTCCTAGCGGGGACACAAACGTTAAGAAAACCAAAACCGCTTTTGATTTTTAGTTTGTGTCTGGCGGAACTATATTTTGTTTGAACGAATGAAATGAGAGAAAGGTAAAAATAGCGAGCCGTTGGCCTGCGAATTTTTCTTCAGAAAAATATCTGTGACAACAAATACATGGGAAATCATTTTTCTGCTATACTTTATTTATGAATACTTTTTCTATTTTGGAATCTTATAAAGCTGGGTGGCGTGGCTTCAAACAAAACTGGTTATACATATTGGGTGCAATGCTTACTCTTGGATTGATATCATCTTTGGCTGACATATATATGTTTATAAAAACAGGGACTCTGAACTTTGCAACTGGACCAATTTATTCACTATTCAGTCTCATTATTAGTCTTGTAACAATGGTTCTCAGTTATAACTTCATCAGCGGAACATTGGACGCCTCAGAAAATAAAAAAGTAAAGATCGCTAATCTGTTCAACTTTAACCGTGTGTCTATCAAGGGGGCTGGCCGTTATCTTCTAATAGGTCTAGCTTTAGGTGTTATGTGTCTAGTATTTGTGGCACCCCTAGTTGTTTACTCAGCTGACTCGGCGACTTTCTTTGTTGATGGAAGAATAGAAAAAGAGTTATATCTTTTATTTGCATTAGCCTTTGTCGGTGTTTTGTATGTGTACTCACTTTTCGGATTCTCGGTCATTGCAATGGTAAATGAGAACAAAACCGCAATCCAAGCTCTAAAATATAGCTACAAAATATCTCATCCTCATGCCTTTAAAATAATGGCTTTTTATATCATGACCGGCCTACTTATGTTGCTTGGATTTATTGCTTTTATTTTGCCAGGAATAGTACTGACCGCTATTTTCTACTTCTCTTCTATTTGGATATACAAAAAAATTAAAGACTAATCAGCGTTACCTCTCTTTTAATTTTATCTTCCATTTTTCTTTGTATCATTTTGGCTGCAACGACACCCCCTTTTGACTCAACGAACACATCCTCATCTGCTTCGACGTGTTTGATTAATGTTTCTGTTACATTATCAACCGCTTGGAACCCTGTCTCGTCTATTGATAAGTAGCCGTAGTTGAAGGTGTGATTATAACCACCTCTACCTACAACCTTTATCTCGTTCTCCTCTACTTTGATTTTCATTTTGATAATAGAAAGTATATAGCAACCAGAACAGTAATACCTAACACTAATAACACCTTGTCATACTTTTTCAAAATAACTTGCAGGGCCTTCTCTCCATATTTCTCAGACAATAACCCAACAACATAGAACCTTGTCCCGCGACCCAGGAATGAAGCGACAACAAAAGTTAGCAAATCAACCCCAAACATTCCTCCAGCCAAAGTGAACACCTTGTACGGTATAGGAGTAAAGGCGGCCACCAGAACAGTTAAAAATGTGCTCGACTCATACAGGTGCTTGACCTTCTCAAACACATCCCACGCATCATAAAAATTAATAATACTAACTCCAATTGTGTGGAAGAAAAAGTATCCTATACCATACCCGAATATTCCCCCGAGTGTGCTGGCTACACCAGTGAAAACGGCTAGGAATCTGGCGCTGTATTTCTTGTACAAGGCTATTGGTGCGATCAATACGTCTGGAGGAACAATAAAAAAGGACGACTCGGTAAACGCAACCCAAAACAGCGCATGAAGTTTATATTTTGTATTCGCAAAATGTTCTACCCATTTAAATAATTTTTCTAAAAGAATTTTCACTATCTTAATTTTGTTCCATTAGGCAGAGCTTTCGTCGGCGACATCAGGGCTAATGTTTCCCCTTCACTACCAGCTAATATCATGGCCTCACTATAATCCCCCATCATTTTGCGAGGTTCAAGATTAGTAACAAATGGGAATTGTTTACCCACTATCTCGTCTACGCTCACGTATTTTTTAATACCAGAAAATACGTTTCTAAGCTTCTCTTCTCCAAAGTCCACTTTTAGCCTGTACAATTTATCGCTGCCCTCTACCTCTTCTGCGCTCATAACGGTGCCAAGCATTATCTCCACCTTAGCAAAATCATCAATACTAATGTATTTATTTTTAACTTCTTCTGTTTTGTTTATATTTTCTTCTGACATATATTTTTTAATTATTCTTCATTGTCTTCACTTTCTGTCTCCTCTTCGGCGTATTTCTTTGGGTTGATTTTATCCAGGTACCTCTGCAATATTATTGCTGCCGCTGCATCATCAACATTGTCGTTTGCGTCTGGCTGCTTCCTTGCTTCTGCTGTGCTGTACCATTCTTTTTCAAATACAACCTTAACATCACACGCGTCTTCTAGTTGAATTCCGAACTCTCTGGCTTGTTTTGCTATTGCATTTGGCTTGCCTTTACCATCGAGACTCTCGCCGATTACAACTGTACTAATTCTGAGAGCTTTTATAATCTCAAGGGTGTCCCTCAGAAGATTCTTGTCATTCGCCGCTATCATCATCGGGAATGCCAACTGCCCCTCGTCGTCGCTTTCTGCATATCCAACTTTTTTACTTCCAAAATCAATTCCAAGATGTTTCATTAAAAATATTTTAACATGGAATGGAGCCAAAACAGAAGAGCCGCCCCGAAGGGGCGGCTCTTCTGTTTTGGCGG
>CAYVNM010000014.1:0-5635 GCA_964453075.1 uncultured Candidatus Saccharibacteria bacterium | reverse complement strand
GTCCAGAAATAAATGCGGGTATTAAAAGTGAAAAAATATCCATAAAAGTATTATACCAGAAATGCGGAAGGCCCACCGAAGCATCTGCTTGGTGGGCCTTGTGCGCTAGTTGCGCGGTTCACGGTACTTACGGGCGAGAAGTGCCCGCATTTCCGGCGTCTCGTAGAAGATGCCGAGCTGAGTCGCATCGATCTTCTTCGGATCAATGCCTCTTTCTTCACAGAACTCAGCCAGCAATTCCTCTCTCCGCCGGTCCGCCTCCGCACTGCTCATCTCGGGCTTTTCTCCGTCTTCGGACATGGTTATCACCCCCTCTCGTTTCCTTGTGGATTATGCATCATCTTTACACAAAAAGCAAGTATACAAATATATATGAGTTGCTATAAATACTATCTAATATTACTTTCCAAAAATAATTAAAGAAACAAGAATACCACTAGCTATACTGTTGAGCAGTGAAGCAATACCAAGTGAAAGTAAATTTCTGTGAATTGAATAGAAAAGCCACACAATACTGTTTGCAAATATGATCACAAAGGTAGCCAAAGAAAGTTCAGCCGTACTTCCACCCGTTGCTACTGAATACACTTGCGGATACAAAGCAACTCCAGATACAAATCCATTAAAAAAAGCTAACCTATCAATAAAGTGATGGTGAAATACCAATTCCATATCCTAATCATATCAGTATTACCAAATTAAAACATCAAACTTATTATTTACTTTCCAAAATTTTCCGTAGTTCGTCTACAACTGCTTTTTCCCAAAACTTCATTGAGTACCATTTGATAAGTGGCATTGCGACAAGCCTAAGCCAAGGTTTATGGATGCTTACTTGGTAAGTGTAGTCTATAAGTGTGCCCTGTGGAACTTCTGAAAGTAACAACTCTTCGTGACCTGACGTGCCAAACTCATAGCTGTAATTGTCTGAAATAAATCCCCTTCCAGGAAGTATTTGTGTTTTCATTTTTACTCCAAAAACTTTTCCAAAAGATCTGACAGATGCATCCATTTCTAAATTATTCCCCTCTCTTTTTGTTACCACTACTTTCTCTGCAACTTTTGGAAAGTGTTTCGGCATGTTTTCAAAATCCGTCATGATATTAAAAACATCCGAAACTTTTGCTTTTATAACCCATTGTTTGTGTAGTGTGATCTGGTGCATGAAGTTGTTATAATACATTACTCTACCAAAGTCTTTTCAAGACGATCCATTTCTTCTACAAATGCTCCAGTTAAGTCAATATTATATTGTTTACTGAAAACCAAAACAGCCCAAAGTATTTCTGCCAACTCATGTTTTAAGTTTTTTTCAAGATCTGGCATATCTCTAAATCCCTCTTTCGCTAGAATTAACCTACCCAAATCCCCCACATCAGAAACTAAACCATTGAATGTCTCTTCTGTTGTCCATTCTTTATAATTTTTCTTATTTTCATAATCAGCGTACAAACTTTTAATTTTTTCCGCTTTTTCTGTTAATTGATTAATGTCCATATTCATTATTGTAACATTTTAATAAAAAACTATTTCAATCTCTTTATTAATTTTTCTAACTCCACCAAATACTCTTTTTGACCAATATTGTGTTTTGCACCCTTGGCAACATAAAGTGATGCTTTATTTAATTTCTTTTTTGCATCTTTTGCACGCACCATACACACCTCCGGCTCCTTATCTCCAACTACTAAGTAAGTTTGAGCAGATACCTTCGATACCAGCTTATCAAAATGAAAATCACTATCTACAAAATTTTCCTTCCACCATTTGAGCCAAGATGGTTTAAAAGTTTTCAAGTCCTCTACGAAATAAGGTGAAAGTGAACAAAGTATTAATGTTTTCGGTTTCAACTTGTTCGCTGTCAAAAAAGCGATCATTGCACCGTATGAAAAACCTAGAATATAAATATCTGCATTTTTAGGCTTCTTATACTGTCTTAAAAATTGCTCTATATAATTTGAAAATTTGTATGGTTTTGTTTTAAACCAATCTATATCTATATGAACTGGAGTAATATTTTGATTTTGAAATATTTTTGCAACCTTATTGTATCCCCTTTGTTTTAAGTGTGATTCCCCAAACCCCGGGATTATAAAGACAAATTTTTCCTTCATTAGTTTATTTCTTATGTTTTGCTTCTATATCACTAGTTATCTTTCTAAGTTCTTCGTCAGTTAATATTTTTAATCCGAGTTCATTTGCCACTTCAAATATTTTATTCTTTTCCACTTCCATATCTGAACTTTCGTCAACAACTCTCTCTAGTTCTACGTGATAACCCCACTCTAAACTATACTTAACTGCGAGCTCAACTTCTTTATATTTATAATCAGTCCTTGTTTGCACAGACTCAATTATATCCCCTACACCAAGCGACTTAAATAAATAAACAGCCTTATCGTAATACTTCTGTTCTATTGGGATCTCTACCTCCTCAAAATGACTGTCTTTTCCTATCTTTCCCAACTTCAAAACAATTTTGGCAGAATTTTTTGACTGCAAATCTGTAACATTTACTAGTTTGTCGCTCAAAATAAAATGAAATGTATGCTTATTATTTTCTCCAAGATTCTCTGCATTTACATTCAAGAAATTAAGCAAATCTTTATATTTTGCTTCATCAACCACTGATCTGTATTCCAATTCTATATTTTTCATATATTTTATTTAGACTCTACTATCCACTCCACTCCGTACTTGTCGCGGAACATTCCTGCATATGTTCCCCATGGGCTGTCGCTCATTGGTCCTTCAACGTTTCCTCCAGTTGAAAGTCCTCCAAAAACTCTTTCTGCTTCTTCTCTACTTTCCAGTACTAAATAAATCTTACTCCTATTTTCGTTTTCATTTACTTTTCCCATGAACTCAGGAACATCGTTTCCAACTAGTACATTTGCTCCACCTACTGGCAAAACTATTTGCATTATTTTGTTTGCTTCTGCTTCTGGAACTTGAAAGTCTGGACTTGCGAGGTCTTTGAAACGCACGACTTTTGTAAAATCGCCACCGAAAACTCCCCTATAAAAATTAAAAGCTTCTTCGGCATTACCGTTGAAGTTTATCCATGGGTTTAATGTTGTCATAGGGGTATTATAGCAACAAGAGAGGAGCACGAACAAATTCATTTGTTCAGTGTCCGAACGCTGTTGCTATATGGTTACGTAGTAAATCCATATAGCAGAAAATGCTTACTCAGTTACTGCATCCTCTTCTCTTTCATCAAATTCTTTTTTCATTCGCTCAAACCATTGTTCACGAGTTTCACCGGTGTCCCCAGACATACTCATCATCTTTTCTTTGTGCGCTTCATCACCTTGAATATGCGCTACACCTTTTTGAATGATTTCTTCAAAAGTTTCTCCAGTTATTTTCTCATCACAAATTCCCCCTAATTCTCTACATGTAAATGTTTTTGTCATGGTTATATGTTATTTATAGTTTTATGTTAAATAGTCTACTCCTTTTTTACGAAAAGGCACGTTGGTGAAGGTGTGGGATAGAGTTGGAACCAATTAAATATAAATACCCCTCAGTAGACCTGGGGATTTGGGTCTTTATCCTGAGCGTACTTTACATAGGCATCTATTGGAGATTTTAATTTATTAAGTAGTTCACTTAAATCTGAATTGGAAATATCTTTGGCTGATACAAATTTTTTCTCTACACCAAGGTGAATAGTGAAAACATTACTCATCACAATAATTTTTTGTATTATAGAACTACCATAAACTCTATCAATTATTTTTTTGTAAGGATCATGCTGAAAAAATTCTATTTCTCTAAGAGAGTGATTATTATATCCTCTAACTGGATTAGCTAATAATTTTCTTATTTCCACTACTAAAGAGGTCCATACACATCTTTGAATTAGAGTGAGTTCTTTTGAATTTTGAATTTGAGCATCTGTGTATTTCTTGTAAAATTTTTTTAGATACTCTAAATTCTCTTCTGCAAACCTCAGGGATAGTGATAAAAAATTTGAGGCATTTCTTTCCTCATTTTTAAATTTTGTTGGAAGTTTCATTGGTTAAAGTTTAATATTGAATTCGGAACTAACTTAAAAGTATTTCCTCTATCTCTTTTTTAATAAAATCCTTATTAAAAGAACCTGATTTTAAGTGTTTAATTTTTAAACCAGTGACTTTAATAAGTTCATTTATAAACTCATCTCTTTCCCTTCTCTTATCCAAGTCATGACTGCTTCCATCTAATTCAATAACTAATTGAGGTACAATTTGAGTCTTATCACATAAAACAAAGTCAGCTGATTTCCTGTTTATCTTATTCCAATAGTGCATTCTTTCTGAAAAATCTAATCCTTTTCTTGCTTCGATAACATGACTATAGTGAACTTGTGGAAATACATAGTATTTATCTCCAAAAAGTTCACAAAGCAATAAGAATAAATCAAATTCCTCTTTTGTATCGAATAAGAATTTTCTTTTTACATAATTAGATAAATCATCTTCCCGTTTTGTTTTTAAAAAAAATATAATTACTAAAACGGCTACAACAATAAGAACCAGAAAAAACCAAACAAAACTATCAGGGATAATATTTTTTATTACTGATTGGTGCATAATTTAATTATACAGTATCACGAGAATCGGTCACGGATATTTTTAATTCCGTCGAATTAAAAATTCCTCGACCCCGACTCGCGACAACCTCTACTGAGGTCGTAGACCGCTCCGTCTTTCGATTCCCTGTCTCAACAGGCAACAATCGTAACCGATTTTTTGCTGGGAGACAGGGAATCGAACCCCAATTAAAGGCTTCAAAGGCCTCTGTCCTACCGTTAGACGATCTCCCAATATTTTTCTATCAAAAAATATTGGTGAGATCGTCGGCGATGTCACAGATATTTTTCTGCTGAAAAATTCTGCCGACCCCACCTCGGCCCGTCGGCCTCCGGTCTTGCGCTTGGGACCCTTATCCCAAGCTCACCCAATATTTAAGATACGGGAATTATAATAACATTTTTTAGGAATTTTGCCACCAAATATTGGAACTATTTGACAAAGTCGTTATTTATTGTAACATTGCTTTTTGGAAGGAGGCAGTCTCATGAGAAAGATGTCTGGCTATATTCTGGCGCTATCGATCGGTGTAGTTCTCGCCGCTGGAGTCACGTTCGTCGGCATGAAGAAGCAGAATGAAGCGGCCGCCGAAGCAGGTGCGCGTTGCACCGACCCAGTCGTTCGGAAGGGGCGCACCCTCGAGGTCTGCGTGTACGACATGATGTCGTTCTACCACCTGAACAAGAGTCTCCCCCAGCTGGAGGTCACCGTTTCAGCAGAAGAGCCGATTCGGGCGAGACCAATTCCCGTCACCGAGCTCGTGAAGGACAACGTCTTCCTCTTCACTCCGGGTGACCGTCAGGAGGTGAGCGACGACGACCTGCTCCACTATGAACTACGCAACCTGGGCGAAAGGTTTCGCATTACGAATGTCGAGATCAAGGTAAACTCGCGCGATGCCGGCCACGGCCTCATGATCAACGGCATCGAGTACGCTTACATCATCGTCGCACCGAAGTAAGCAAGAGCTCGTACAATCCGCCAATCAACCTGTTCCCCCACCACTGCCCGCCACTGGAGACTGCCCGTCTCACCAGAGGCGAGGCAGTTTTCCA
>CAYVNM010000013.1:0-6707 GCA_964453075.1 uncultured Candidatus Saccharibacteria bacterium | reverse complement strand
TTGGCAAGATTATCTCCCTCTCGTCTGGTGTATTCCAAGTAACAGCCAAGAACAGCGTTGATTATGATGGAGGAGGGGCCTATGACACATCCAGCATTGAGAAGAAGATCACCGCCACAGTCCGCGCCGAGTTCAGTGTGAAGTAGTCTTTGACTAATAACACTTTTCGTGTTATTGTTAATTTAGTTCAACTTCTTTCTAAACAAAATGTTCTTGTATCACACAATCCCGAAAGGTTTTAGTGGGCGAGACATTTACCCACTGAATCAACTCAAAACCATTCGTCCAGATTTATACAGTAGCGCAGCTGCGAAGTACTCTGGGCGCGAAGCCACCATGGAGCAAGTCATCCCATTTCTGGGTTGCCTCTGGAATGATGTTGTCTTCCTGAGCCCGATTGCTCCGAACCTTATCGTTGAGGCTCGTCGTGAATTCGGATTAGTCCCTGGTTCAGGCAAAGCTTTTGTGATCAAGTCTGACGATCTGGATCAGAATCAGCTCGTCCTTTATCGACATCGACCACAGTGGTTGATTGATCGAGAGTCAGACAAGCCGGAGTATGTAAGGTTCTCCGAACTCGCAGACGAAGACAAAGAGCAGCTTGCGCTGGTACCAAATTGTGCAAAGTGGTCGATGAATAAGTTTGGTGCAGAATCACTTTTTTACGGCCACATGCCACACTTGCTGTATCGAGGTGTTGTGAATGTTAGTGGGGCTACGATACTTGAGTTCTGACCGCCTAAGCAAAACTGCTCCGGCGGTTTTGTTTTTGTAAAAAATGATATAGTATTGTCTTTGGGTAGACAAACATGTTCGTTTGAGCCCACACTGAAAGGAACAGCCATGAGCAATCGTGGAACAGCCAATGATGTGAGTATTAGCCAATTTGCAACCGTAGCAAGCAGCGTAGGCTTGGCTTTGCCAAAAGCTTTACAACTCTGCGGTCTCGATATAAAGTCGGTCATAGATTTGACCAACAAAGGGGAGGATCTTTCGTTTGCCTTGGGGCAAATGTTTAAGAACCTTGCGAATCCTATTGAACTTGAGGTCCACAGATGTGACAATGGGTTTCCAAGGATAAAAGAAGGTGGGTTAATTAAATTCGATCAAAATAATTCCAAAATTCGAACTATCTACCCATCAAAGATCTTGCTAAGGACATATTCTCAACCTAATCAACCCAAAACAAACGGTTTTGAGACACGTGAACGTTTGCTTACGGAAAGGTTAGTGCTTTTGGATTCTGCCGTAATGGAAGCTCTCCTTCTGCGCCCGGAGCAAATCCCTGCAGAAATGTCTCTTCCTTTTGGGGTGGGGACACGCAGAATATTCTTTGACGGCGCAACATTTCAAGACTCTGGTGGACAGGAGCGAAGTTTCTTCATGCGTTATTCTCCTAGCAGGGACAGATGGACCGCGGACGATTTCCCTTTAGCCAATATTCGTAATGAAGGCGATTTCGTGGCTGTGCTCAAGGTCTGATCACTCAGATCAAAAACCGCCCCCCAGGGCGGTTTTGTTTTTATATTACCCTTTGCGGGCTGCGTCGATAGCGGCGACGTCTATTTTCTTCATTGTCATCATTGCGTCGAATGCACGCTTGGCCTCGTCACCACCGATTGCCAGTGCCTCGAGCAGCGTGCGTGGTGTGATTTGCCATGACACACCCCATTTGTCCTTGCACCATCCGCATTCACTTTCCATTCCACCATTATCAACTATTGCATTCCAATATTTATCTGTCTCCTCTTGATCCTCTGTCGCGATTTGGAATGAGAACGCCTCGCTTTGCTTGAACACTGGACCACCATTTAGTCCAACACATGGCACACCGCACACAGTGAACTCAACAGTCAACGCGTCGCCAGCCTTGCCAGCTGGAAAGTCGCTCGGCGCACGGAATACGTTTTTAACCTGACTGTCAGGGAATACTGAGGCGTAGAAGTTAGCCGCAGTCTCCGCATCCTTGTCGAACCATAAACAAATTGTATTTTTGGGTATCATATTTGGTAAGTATACAGTATCAAGCTATAGTTTTGTGTTAGTTCTACAGAGTGGTAGAATATAAATAATAAATGCAAAACTATATATCAGAAATACAAAAATATTATAGTGATGAAAATAGCTCAGAACATTCTTATCGTACTTCATTTGAGAATTTTTTAAAAGATATTTTCTCAGCCGAAGAAAAATATTTTACTCAACAAGATCAGAGGGCTATAAATGGTAATAAGCCAGATTTTGTTGTTTTAAAAAATGGCACACCAGTTCTATATATTGAAGTTAAGAAAGTTGGTGAAGATTTAGATAAGATAGAAAAATCTGATCAGGCTGATAGGTATTTTGGATATGACAATCTTATAATTAGTGATTATGTCAATTTTAGATTTTATAGAAATGGTCAAAAGTATAATGATGAGATATCCCTCGGTGACGTGGATAGAAAATCTCGCACCATAGAAACTAAAATAGAAAATACTGAGAATCTGATTAAAACAATAAAAGATTTTACATTGTCTCATAAAGAGGCTATAAAAAGTGGCAATCATCTTGCAAAGATCATGGGTGGTAAAGCACAACGTATAAGAAATAATGTTTTAGATATGTTAACAAAGGAAGACAAATATGCTGAGTTATTTAAAATACGTGATGTAGTACAGCAAAATCTGATTACAGGGCTAGATGATGAAAAGTTTGCAGACATGTATGCACAGACACTTGTGTACGGTTTATTCGCAGCACGTTATAGTGACAGCACTTTAGAGAATTTTTCTAGAGTGGAGGCTCGTGAACTTGTTCCAAAAACAAATCCGTTTCTAGCTTCATTTTTTGATCATATAGCCGGATCCAGTTTTCCTAAAAATTTATCATTTATTGTTGATGAGTTGTGTGAGGTGTTCACTCATGCTGACGTAACAAAGTTGTTGCACGATTTTTATGGCAAAGAAAAAGATAACAAGGACCCGGTCATACATTTCTATGAGGATTTCTTGCGTGAATACGACAGTAAAAAGAAAATGGAGATGGGTGTATTTTATACTCCACGTCCCGTCGTTCAGTTTATCGTCCGCGCTGTGGATGAGGTGCTTAAAAATGAGTTTGGCTTGGTAAAAGGGCTTGCGGACACTTCAAAAATTATAAAGAAAGAAAAAGTTTTGGATCCAAAGTCAAAAACCGGAAAAGAGATGACACTAGAAAAAGAATATCACCGAGTGCAGATACTGGATGTTGCTACGGGTACAGGAACATTTTTAAATGAAGTTATAATGGATGTATATAAAAGTTTCGAAGGACAAGAGGGTAGATGGAAAAGTTACGTAGAGTCAGACTTGTTACCTCGTCTACACGGTTTTGAGTTGATGATGGCATCTTATACTATCGCCCACTTGAAACTTGGCATGACATTGCACGACACTGGTGCAATCGGTATCGACAAGAGGCTTGGAGTTTATCTCACCAATACTCTTGAGGAGGCTCGTGACACAAATAGACAAATGAATATTTTTGCTCAACTTGGTCTGCAGGACGCCATTTCAAATGAGTCCATATCAGCGTCAGAGATAAAAAAAGATTATCCTATAATGTGTGTGATCGGTAATCCTCCATATAGTGGAATATCACAAAATAAAGATTATACAGATAATAATGTATACAAAGTTGAAATAGGAGGAAAAGAAAAGCTAAAAGAGAAAAAGAATTGGCTCGACGATGACTATGTGAAGTTTATACGTTTCGGTGAGTCGTTGATAGAAAAAAATAACGATGGAGTATTAGCCATGATAACTGCACATGGATACATCGATAATCCTACATTTCGTGGTATGCGTTGGCATCTGCGTAATACTTTCGATAAGATATATGTTGTAGATCTCCATGGCAACAGCCGTAAAAAAGAAACTGCAGAGGATGGAGGAAAAGATGAAAATGTTTTTGATATTATGTCCGGTGTGTCTATTGTAATAGGTATCAAAAATAAAGTACCAGAAAAAACTAAAAAGTTAGCACAAGTTTTTGTTAGTGACTTGTGGGGGACAAGAAAAAGTAAATTAGAATCATTAGACGGTGCAAGTATTGAAAATATAAAATGGATAGAGTTGCCACCAGGTTGTGATATATGGCGCTTGGAAGGTGAAGGTAGGGCAGAATATCAAAAAGGATTCTCAGTTGCTGAGTTGTTCCCAAAAAATACTACAGGAATAGTAACTATGGGTGATAGTTTTATAATAGATGAGAACAAGGAAGTTTTAAAAAATAGAGTTGATGATTTTCTTTATAATAATCCGACAGAAAATGAAATCAAAACAAAATACGAGCTAGGTAAAAACTATGCAAAATGGATCATAGATAATAAAAAGAAAATTATTAATGATGACTCAAAAATAGTTCCTGTTGCTTATAGGCCTTTTGATACTCGCTACACTTATTTTGATAACAATCTTGTTTGGCGACCTCGCAGCGATGTGATGCAACATTTTTTTAATAGAGAAAACGTTGGTCTTGTTTTTAAACGTGGTGATATAGAAGAAAATTCAGCTTCTGTTTTTATTTCAAAAAATATAATTGATTTTAGGAGTTGGTCTAGACCAGGGATGCAGGGGGGAGATTTTATTGCTCCATTTTATATATATACAGAAAATGGCGAGAAGATTTCGAATTTAAATAATGATATCTTAAAAGATGTAGAAAAAGTGATTGGTAGTACAACGGCAGAAAATATTTTTGATTATGTTTATGGATATTTACATGATAAAAAATATAGAGAAAAATATAATGAGTTTCTAAAAATAGATTTTCCTCGGGTACCATATCCAGCCAATAAAGCAGAGTTTGATAAATACGTGGACATGGGAAATAAATTAAGAATGTTGCATCTGATGGATGCTAAAACTTTAGAGAGTATAGAAACAAAAATAACCTTCCCAGAGTCTGGGTCAGATATATTAGAAGATAAATATCCAAAATACGTAGATAGGAAAGTGTATATCAACGAGAATCAGTATTTTGGTAATGTTTCAAAAGAGGCTTGGGAATTTTATATTGGCGGATATCAACCAGCACAAAAGTGGCTAAAAGATAGACGTGGCAGAAAGTTATCAAATAATGACATCGAACATTATCAGAATATCGTGAAGGCGTTAGAGGAAACTTATAAGATTATGAATTCATAAATAGTAAAAAACTCACTTTGCAGTGAGTTTTTTACTATTACTATCTTACTAGTTTGGGGTAGATCTATCGTGCCCTCTAACTTTAATTTTGTGACCATTCACAACTTTTGTGTAAGGTTTTACATCCACCCACTTCAGGCCAGTTTTAGTTTTTGCCATGTTTTTAATGGTTAGTTTAATAATATTTAAGTGTGAGCCTCTGTTACTATGGCAGTAAGCTATACACTTATTTCCAAGTATATGCTATTAACAGTTAATGTCAAATATTAAAGAATGAGTGTTGATTTTTTGTCTACTTTGATATATAATGGACCCAGAAATATAAATAAAAGTATGATAAATTATATAGGAAAAATCAAAGAAATCAGGGTAAAAAGTGGAATGACTCAAGAAGAAGTCGCTAAAGTTATAGGAGTATCTCGCCCAACTTACGCTTCAATTGAAGCCGGCAAACAAGAACTTAGTTTAGAAGAAGCTCAAAAGTTTGTAGAGCATTTTAATTTAAGTATAGATTTTCTTTTAACTGGAAATTTACCAGACATAAATAAATATAAACAAATGATACTAGCTTTCTTGAGATCTGATTTATCTAGAGATGGTAAAGTCCCAAAAACTAAATTAGCTAAACTTTTGTATCTTGCTGATTTTTCTTGGTACTATGATAATTTAAATAGTATGAGCGGTATGCCGTATAGAAAAATAACTTATGGACCAGTACCAGATATGTTTTTTAGGGCATTGGATGAGTTGGAAGAGTCTGGTAAAATATTAATAGAAAGAAAACCTGGAAGCGACGGGAAAGAAGCTATTCTGATAAAAGAAGTAGATAGTAATTCTAATCAAAAACTCAATGAAATATCTGATAAGGAGAAAAAAAGGATTTCCGAAGTTGCTATTAAGTGGAAAAATAAAACAACTAACGATATAGTTAATTTTACGCACAATCAATTACCTTATTTTCTGTGTAGAGAAAATCAGGTTATCCCTTACTCACTAATAACCCAAGAAGATCCAGACAAGGTTTTTTAGTATTTCAGTTATGGAGTCGAATTATACAGTACAAGTTGAAGAGTTTGCTAATAGTCATTTCATAAAAAACTTTGAAAAGAAATATAAGAGTCATTGGGCTCCGTCTCTAGATGCAGTTTTAACTCAATTACAATTTATTGATAATCTTCTGAATACGGATAAGGCTGATCTTGTTGTTAGTTGTGATGTTTTAAAGATTGTTAAAACTCAGTTTAGAGTTTTTAATACAAAAGAATCAGCTAAGACTTCTGGCAATAGATGTATTATTGCTGTGCATGAAGATTTAAAACTGGTAAAAGTTTTGCTTATGTACACAAAAACTGACATTGCTCAAAAGAATGAGACAGCAGCATGGAAGAGGTTGATAAAAGAAAACTATCCAGAGTACGAGAGTATTTTATTAATGATATAATGTACTCATGAATTCGCCCAGGAAGCAGCAATTTGAACAAAATTTTGAGGATAGATACAAAAGCCTAAATGTGGAGCAGAGGAGGGCTGTGGATGCCA
>CAYVNM010000012.1:0-7566 GCA_964453075.1 uncultured Candidatus Saccharibacteria bacterium | reverse complement strand
TAAACTGGATAGCGTTGGGGCGTGTGTACGAAGCAGTATCTGCTCCAGAACTTAAGGTAGAAGGTGCTTATGAAAGTGCGCAGTTTGCTTATAATGAAGCTCTTCGTCATAACCCAAAAAATCCTGGAATATTTATTCTTCATTCGAGACTAGCGATTGTGAAAAAAGATTTGAATCAAGCTAGGAATTATGCGTTACAGGCAATACAATTAAAAAGGAATTATGTAGACGCATATTTCTTGTTGTCACAAATAGAAGTAGAGGCCAAAAATATAAAAGGTGCCATTGAGTCAGTAACCGCGGTAACAATAATAGATCCTACAAATTCTGGTGCATTTTTCCAACTTGGTTTGCTGAAATATTACTCGGCTGATTTTAAGGGTTCTGTAACAGAACTACAAAAGGCCTTAAATATTACACCTAATTATGCAAACGCTAAATATTTTCTAGGGTTGTCTTATGAAAGGCTGGGTGAACATGCCAAAGCTATAGCTGAATTTGAAGAATTAAAGAAAACCAATCCAGAGAGTAAAGAAGTTGAAACAATTTTGACAGACTTAAAGGCAGGTAAAAACATTTTTGTTGACCCAGAGTCTTCTACTGTTGAAAAAAATAAATTACCTGTGAAAGAAACAGAATAAAATGGTTAAAAGTTTTTTTAACATGTTAAACAAAGAGATATCCGGCCTACACCAGGCCGCTTATCTTTTGGGTTTTTTCGCAATATGTTCCCAAGTTCTGGCTCTCTTTAGGGATAGGATTCTGGCTAGTCAATTTGGGGCAGGAGATACTCTAGACCTTTATTATTCTGCTTTCAGAATTCCAGATTTACTTTTTGTTACCATTGCATCACTGGTTTCCATATCAGTACTTATACCGTTTCTTATTGAGCACTTTGAAAAAGGAGAGAAGGAGGCAAAAGAATTCATAGACTCCGTTTTCTCTTTTTTCTTTGGTTTTATGGCTGTGGCCGGTGTTGTGGTATTTTTTGCCACCCCATATTTAATGGCATTGCTTTTTCCTGTATTTAAAAATTCAGAATCTTTTACTGAATTAGTAACCTTAACAAGGATACTTCTTTTGTCTCCAGTGTTTCTTGGTTTTTCAAATTTATTGGCAAGTATTACACAAGTGCACAGAAGATTTTTTATATACGCCATATCTCCTGTGGTCTATAACATAGGTATAATTCTAGGTATAGTTTTTCTTTATCCTATTTTTGGTATTTCTGGATTAGGTTTTGGGGTTGTAATTGGTGCCTTTTTTCATTTTGCTATTCAGATACCATTCATTGCAAGCAAAAAAATGTTACCAAGGTTTCGTTTAAAAATAACTTTTGCGTTTATAAAAAAAATCATCTATACATCTATCCCTAGAACCATTACTGTTTCTTCAAACGAAATAGCAAAATTATTTCTGATTTCTCTTGCATCATTTTTTGTAACTGGATCAATCTCAATTTTTAATTTTTCTTTAAACCTACAATCAGTGCCTTTTAGTATTATTGGAGTTAGTTATTCGTTAGCAGCTTTTCCTACGTTAACCCGTTTATTTTCTGGAGGTCATCACGAGGAATTTTTGAAACAAATAGTTGCCTCTACGAGGCATATAATTTTCTGGTCTATACCAGTTTCAGTTTTGTTTATAGTTTTAAGAGCCCAGATTGTTCGTACTGTGCTTGGTGCGGGGGAGTTTAATTGGGATGATACGAGATTAACTGCCGCAGCCCTGGCTTTATTCGTTTTTTCCTTGCTTGCTCAAAATCTTACCACTCTTTTTGTTCGTTCATATTATGCTCAGGGTAAAACAAAAACTCCTCTAATAATGAATCTTCTGTCCGCAGGTTTTATTGTTTTAAGTAGTTTTGTTTTAGTAAGATTTTTTGAGGCAAGTTTGTTTTTTAGAAATTTTGTTGAATCAATATTAAAAGTGTCCGATACACCAGGGACCATAGTTCTTATGTTGCCATTGGGATTCACGTTAGGATCAATAATAAACCTGGTTATTTACTGGGTGGCTTTCAATCGTCAGTTTAAAAATTTTTCGTCATCCGTGTCTCGAACGTTTTTTGATGTTTTTAGTGCCTCGGTAATTATGGGTTTCGTAACTTACAGTTTCTTGGCCGTCTTTGATTCTGTTTTTAATATTAACACTTTGATCGGTATCTTTATGCAAGGTTTTTTGTCTGGGGTAGTCGGAATAATTTCCGCTGTTATAACTTTGTTTTTATTAAAAAACAAAGAATTGCAAGAGGTCTGGGCTACTTTACATAAGAAAATTTGGGGAGCCAAAGTCATAGTGCCAGATCCAGAATTGAATTAGGAGGAGTCTGTTTACGGGGTTTCTTATATAATTTATAATATGTAGTACAGAGTAACAAAAAATTCATGATAAAAACACAACCAAAATGGTATAGCGACTGGCATAACCACCCGAATCGTAACGAGCATCACTGGAGTGTGTTTCTATTGATAGTCGTGACAGCCACGACTTTTCTTGTAAACTCAATCAATAAAGTAAATTATGGTCCGGAGTTATTTGAAACTAAGGTTGCTGAGGCTGCCACTTTCATGCCCGGAAGTCCAATAACTCAAAGAGTACATCCACGATTACACATAACTCCTAGTACCTTAGAAAGCTTTAGACAAAAAATGGCTGGACCAAACAAGGCGGAGTATCAGAAGCTAGTGGATCTTGTAGTAGAGGGTTTTTCTTCAAATGTTTTGGCTAATGATGTGGGGGCGGGTAATGCTGCCGATTATCACGCCCTGATTTATTTACTCGGAGAAGTTCCAGGGATAAACTATGGAGGCAAAACAATAAATGATTTTGGAGATCGTGCTGTTCAAATAATAATGAGTTATGCTTCTGTTCCCGTTGATTGTGCCGTAGCTAATTCCAGTAAGGTAGAAAATTTTCACGGTAGTGGAGAGAATTATACTATAGTAGCCAGGGCTTATGATTGGACTTGGAACTATACAAATTTTACAACAGCACAAAAAAAGATTGTGGCAGATTGGTTGGCCCATGTAGGTCTTTGTTTGAAGGGTGGGGGTATAATGAGCTCAGAGTATCATGAGCAGTATCGTTTTCCTTGGTATATTGGGCTAGCTATTTATGGTGATGGGTTTGCCGATGCGGATGCGATTTCAATAGTGAATAGATTCGATGAGCACATGTTAAATGGAAAAGCTCTTGATGCGCAGAATTTTATAGCTCAACATAACGGAGGACCATCAGAAATAAGTGCATATGCATATGGGAACCATTCTGGTCGACACATTTTTCATTTAGATGGTTGGCGTACTGCAACAAATGTTGATTATTTCATTCAAGGAACGTTTATTGCAAACGCTGATTATATGAGATATCACTCTAAATTTTTGGCTTATTTATCTTCACCATGGAATAGAAGTAAATATTTAAAATGGGGTCAGATGTCTGTGAACGATAGTATTGGTGGCGACGCCCTTCTTCATATTCAGATGTTAACTGGACCACTTAAGAATACAGATCCCAACATGGCTGGTTTATCTCGGTGGTTGGTAGTTAGTGGTGGAGGTGCTTCTGTCTCCAAGATTCCAGCAGAGTTGTTAGAGGAGGCTTTATTGGGAGATAACAGTGTTGTGCAAAAATCGCCTCAACAGCTTGGTTTGCCACTTACTGAATATTTTGCAGGTCTAGGTATGGTGTTCTCTAGATCCGGTTTTGAAAATAAGGACGATCTTGCTTTTGTAATTGGTGCACCTCCATATCAGTACGACGGACACACATGGGGCACAGCGGGTGGAGGAACTGCCAATGGAGTTCCTCTGGGTTTCAGTATAGACAAATATGGTGGCCCCTTAATATTCAAAAAAGTTGCCTATCATAGAGCAGACGGAGCTTCTGCTACACAACGTCAGAATGTAATGCGATTTAATGATCCAGCCACAATATCTACGGATGGCACTGGCGGTTTTATTAATGACGGATTGTCTGATAGTGATATTCGTGTTCTTAACTCTAGTCATGTTGCTTACAGAGGTGGAGTAGAAAGATATCAACCTTACACGGTTAACGGAAAGTTTGATTATGTTTATACTGATCTCGTGCGTAATTACGACAGAAGTCGTGTTAGTAATTATACGAGACAGTATACTCTTATTCGTCCATCAAGCTACGAGCAATCAGACTACATTGTCGTGTTTGATAGGGTAGAAACTACTAGACCGGAGATTCTCAAACGTTGGGAATTAAACATGGCATATGATCCTGTAATCAACGGTACTGCTAATGTTGCAAGAGAAGGAAAAACTGTATATTCAAACGCTAACCAAATTACTATAAGTAATAATCTTTCAGATCCATACAAACCCGGTATAAATTCCAGTGCTCATGGTCGTGTTTTTGTAAAAACATTATTACCAAAGTCGGTAAAAATAGAAAAAGTCGGTGGTTTAAACCACGAATTTGAGAGAGACACTGGGGAAGCAGTGATTTATTCAGGGAACACTAATCTAATGAGAGACTGGGGTGCTTTTTATGTTGGTGCGTATACTGTTGATGTTCTTCCAACACAAAATAATTCTAAAGAAAATTTCTTACATGTTGTCCAGACGGCGGATGCAAATATGGTGAGCACCATGGTAGAGACTCGTTTAGTAGAATCTATCGAAGGAAAGATGCAGGGTGTATATATAAACAGGGTGACTGGACAAGATAATACGGTGGTCATGTTTGCAACCAACGAAGAGCCATTAAATCTTTCAGGACAAAACATATCATACAAGTATGGAGCTGGTACAAGCGGATTAACAAGACACATTATTAATGACCTAAGTTCTGGTATCAGTTACACTATTAGTGATAAAAATATTAGTACGGGTGCGGTTACGACACAAACAATAACTGCTCCAGATTTAAGAACAGAATTTGCCAAACAATCTGGTAATGTATCTGCTGGTAGTATTTCATTTACAACTAATCCTTCTGGTGAACACCAAATTACAATTACACAACAGGGTGCAGCGATATCCTATGCGCCAACTGTTGTCTTAACTACAAATAAATTCACAGCACTACCACCAGCTGGTTTTATTTTAGCGGCCATAGCTAATGATCAAGACGGTTCGATTACTAAAGTAGATTTTTACAATGGATCTTTTCTTCTTGGTACTGACACCACTTCTCCATATTCGATTAATTGGTCGGCTGTTCCTGCGGGCAACTATAGTGTAACAGCTAAAGCTTATGATAACTCTGGTTTATCTAGTGTTTCTGGTGCTATCAATCTTGTAGTGGGTTCTAGTGCAGATACAATTCCTCCCACAGTTTCCCTTGTTTCTCCAATTAAAAATATAATAATAGGGCCTAGTTCTAACCTAACTATTACTGCTGAGGCCTCGGATTCTAACAGTGTAGCTAATACCGGAATCTCTGAAGTATTATTTAAATTTGATGGTGTGTTGATTGGGGTAGATAACACAGCACCGTATTCCATAAACTGGACTCCACCAGTTGGTTTGACAGAGGGCAATCACATCTTTTTTGCTGAGGCTACAGATGGAGCAGGTAATAAAGCTTTATCAAGTAATATTACTGTACTGTATTCTGCGACTGGGGTTAACCGTATGCCTGTCGGTAATTTTGACAAAATAACTAGCTCAGCAGTGATTGAAGGATGGGCCTTCGATCCAGATAATGGTTTTGATATGGTAACGGTTCAGATGTATGTAGATGGTCCAAAGGGTGTGGGGACCGTAATGAGGACTCAAACAACAAATGACTCTAGGTCAGACGTTAACGTTGCGTATGGAATAACAGGCAGTCATGGTTTTAAATACACAATTCCTTCTCAATATGCAAACGGATTGCCACACGCTATTCATATCTATGCGATTGATTTAAACGACACAACCAAATATTCAGAAATCGCTGGGTCTCCGAAGAACTACGATTCAAGTTCAGTTGATACAACACCACCAACAGTGTCAATCACATCTCCTGCAAATTCTTCTACTGTTCAAGATGCTATTACTATTACCGCCAATTCATCCGATAATATCGGAGTAATCGGCGTCCAATTTAAAGTAGATAACGTTAATGTTGGTGGGGAGGATTTGAACGCTCCATATTCTGTATCATGGAATTCTACTAGTGTTTCAAATGGTGCTCACACATTAACAGCTGTTGCTCGTGATGCAATGGGTAACAAAACAACGTCTAGTGCTGTTAGTATTACAACAAATAACACAACCACTACTCCACCTCCAACTACTCCACCCCCAGTCACACCACCGACACAAAGTATGGGTAATAATCTTCCCGTTGGTAATTTTGATGAAATAACATCTGGTGGGGCAATAAAAGGTTGGACGATGGATTTGGATGCAAAAAATTCTGGAAACAATGTACGAATATATTTCGATGGTCCTGTTGATGGGGGTGGACAATTAATAACTAATTTTAGAACAAATGTTGCTCGACCAGATATAAATATTAGCTATAGTGCTAGCGATAGTCATGGTTTTGATTATGTAATACCTGCTCAATACAGGGATGGTGTTACTAGATCTGTCTATATATATGGTGTAGATACATCTAATTCAAACTTACTAAAATTACTTCCTGGTTCCCCAAAAAGCTTTACCTTAACCAGTACAGGAAACATTCCTCCTTCAGTAAACTTAACATCACCAGGTAAAGACCAAGCATTTACATCTCCTACATCTATAACATTATCAGCTTCAGCTAGTGATCTGGATGGTACGATATCAAAGGTTGAGTTTTACGATGGTTCAACACTTATAACGACAGATACTACAGCGTCTTATGCTTTCTCGTGGAAAAATATTTCCATGGGCAATCATTCAATTAAAGCTGTGGCATATGATAACAATAATGCAGTTTCCGAATCGTTTACGGCGAACATAAATGTTAATGATGGGACAACTCCTCCCGTCACCCCTCCAATCACTCCACCAGTCACTCCTCCAGTTGAAACACCAACACCACCAGTTGAGGTGCCTGTAGAACCAACTCCACCTACTGATACTGTTCCACCTACGATATCGTCTATTGTTGTTTCTAATATTACACAAACAACAGCAAAAATAACGTGGATAACAGACGAAACATCTACTAGTGGAGTGCAATATGGTTTAACATCAGCATATGGTTCAACACTAAATTCAAATGGAACAACTATACACACAGTAACTCTGACAGGACTTTTGCCTAACACAACATACAACTATCACATAACAGCAAGAGATGGCGTTAACAATACAACCACATCTGTTAATCAAACATTTATTACTCCAGCTACAAATGTTGTATTCCCAACTATCACTCCACCTCCGTCTCCTCCACCAAGTGGAGGAGGAAGTGGACCTGTGGGGATAGTGACTCCTGGCCCATCAACACCAGCAGATGAATTTACACCCCAAACCCCAACCACACCAGCACAGACACAAACACCACAACAACCAACAACAACCAAACCAGTAACACCAGGACCCAACATCACACGTACACTCACAGTAGGAAGTAAAGGAGAAGATGTATCATTACTGCAAGCATATC
>CAYVNM010000011.1:0-11037 GCA_964453075.1 uncultured Candidatus Saccharibacteria bacterium | reverse complement strand
GCAAAAGAAACTGTTTCTTCTTTATCCCCCAATCTCACTAGATGTACAGCAAAAGGAGAAACTTCTTTTGGCCAAACGATTCCTTTCTCATCTGATAAAACTTCAACCACAGTGCCCATAAGTCTTCCTAGACCTATTCCATATGAACCCATGAAAACAAAATTTTCCTCTCCTTTTTCATTTTTATATTTCAAATCAAATGGCTCTGAAAATTTAGTTCCTAACGTAAATATATTCCCAACCTCCACCGCTCGAACCTCCTCATAATCATCTCCCAGACCTAATTCTTTTTTAACCTCTGGAACAAACACTTCTTTGTTTATTGCGATTTTCTTGTCTTTATAAACATATACTGTATCTTCACCAGCATTTGTAAGGGTTTGAAACTCATGTGAGAATTTTGAAAAAGTACCACCACTAGCAAAAGTCATGTAAGTCAAATACCCAATTCCTACTCTGTTAAAAACATTTTGGTATGCAATCTTTGCTTTTTCATAAAAAATATTATGCTCAATCTCGTCCTTTGAAAAAGAATATAGCGCTTTCCAATAAAACTCCTTGCCTCTCATTATTCCAGACTTACTCCTCGTCTCATTCCTAAAAATCTCCTTGAAATCATACGGATATATAGGTAAATCTTTATAAGAATTTACATATTGATTCAAAATATTAGAATATGCTTCCTCATTGGTGAAAGAAAGGCCAGCTTCTCCTCCATTTTTAAGCTTTGTTTTAAACCAGTTATCTACCACGCCATCATCCCATCTGTTTGATTTTTCCCAGACTTCTTTGTTTTGTAGCACTGATGTCTTCATTTCAATGCCTCCTATCGCATTCATTTCCTCTCTGATTATATTTTCGATTTTTTTTATAACTTTTAAACCAAGAGGTAAATAAGAGTAAACCCCCGCCATTTCTTTATGTATAAAACCAGCACGAATTAAAAGCTGTGCATTTTTTGACACCTCGTCCGCAGGCGCTTCCTTGCGAGTCTTTGTAAAAAGTTGTGATTGTCGCATGTTTATTTAATAAAATAGTATCTCAAAAATAAGAACGGGTCAAAAAAGCTTCAAAATATCATGGGTCGTTATAACTATCATAAGCAGTATCAGAAAGGCAAAACCAAGACCATTTACCCAAGCAACAACAGATGGTTTTATAGGTCTTCGCATGATAGCTTCTATACCTACAAACAAAAGCCTGCCTCCATCAAGAGCTGGAAACGGTAACAAGTTTATAACAGCAAGGTTTATAGAAATAAGTGCGATAAGTGACAGAAGATACGTAAATCCTAGATTACTTGCTTCACCCACTACTTTTGCTATACCCACAGGACCTGCAACTTGTGAAAAATCAGAATTGAAAGTCACGACGTCCCACAAAAACACAGCAAGGCCAGCAACCGTGGCTCTGGTTAAATACCAAGTAGTTCTGACTCCTTCAATTAGAGCAAGATGAATTGGAAGTTTCAGAGTTCCCATTCTATCCATACCAATACCAATAACTTTTCTTCCACCTATTGATTCTGTTATAGGCTCTACTTTTATACTTTTTGGTAAATCTTCACCCCTACGATAAATTATTTCTACGTCTTTAGTTTTTTCATTGGTTATAAGATTTTTAACACTTTCAGGAGTCAATTCTTCATTTTGCAGAGTCATACCTCCACCAGAAGCTAGGAGAATCATATCTCCAGAAACGAGACCTGCTTTCTGAGCTGGAGAGTCTGTAACGACCTCAGTTATAACTAGATTTGTATCTGTGGTTTTGCCAAAATTGGAATAATTCATTGATGCAGGCAAACCAATCATAAACCCGAGAGATATACAAAGCCATGCAAAAATAATATTAAAAGTAACGCCCGCCACCAGAACTGCAGATTGAACCCATTTAGATTTGTAAATAAAACTGGTACTTTTGTCCGCTTCAGAAATCTCTTCACCGTGTGAATCTTCACCAAAAATTTTAACAAAACCACCAAAAGGAATGGCATTTAGAGTGTAAGTAGTATCCCCCCACTTCTTGGCAAAAATCTTTGGAGGAAATCCTAGACCAAACTCATCCACCCTTATTCCTGACTTCTTAGCAACAAGAAAATGCCCAAGTTCATGGACAAAAATAAGTATGGCTAGAATTATAATAAAGATGATTATAGACATTTGTTATTCTGTGATTTCCTTTTCTTTTTTAGCAAAAACTTCATCAAGTATTCTATTTGTATCATCTAACATTTTTTGTAATTCTGTTTTTAGTCTAAATTTTTCATCCTCTGAAATAACTCCTTCTTTTTCTTGTTTCTCTATATCTTTTATCACTCTTTCTCTCTCTGTTCTGAGTGTTACCTTTGCATCCTCTAATTTTTGTTTTGCGACTTTAACAAAGCCCAATCTCCTGTCAGAAGTAAGTTCTGGAAACATGACGCGCAGACCCTTATCATCAACACTGACTGACAAACCAAGGTCTGAAGCAACTATACCCTTTTCTATTGCTTTGGCCTGAGACATGTCCCACGGAGCTATGCGCAAAACCCTAGCATCCTCCACTGAAACATTTGCAAGTTCCATTATGGACATATCTGAGCCATAGGCCTCGACCCTAACAGTATCTAATATTGCTGGATTTGCTCTACCTGTTCTTATGGAAGAGAATTCTCTCTTGAGCCACTCTTCAATATCTTTGGTTGCCTGTTTAAATGGTGTGAAATTGTATGCCATGTTTTTAAACTTTGTCGTATAAAGTTATTACTATTCTAGCATATGTAATCCTTTATTTCTAATTTTAGATTGAGAGCACAAGATTCTCCAATATCATTTTTACAGGCGCACCTCTGTCATAGAGAGACGCTCTAGTTTTTTCACAAACTTGGAGAGAGTTGTGGGACTTCTCCACTCCGAGCTTATACAATTCTCTTTCAATTTGGTTTAAAAACTTGATAGCATCCTGCTTGGTTTTCTCTTCATCACTTATAGCTTCTGTAATTTCTTTTACTTTTTCCAATCTTTCAGATAATTCCATATTTAAAATACTTTTAGATTTCTTTTTGTCGTCACTTTCACAAAATTCAACCACCACTCTAGAACGAAGTGTTGGGAGGAGCAGGTCCTGTGGTGAAATAATGAAAAAGTGAGTTCCGTCTGTTGGCTCCTCAAAAACTTTGAGTAACGCGTTCTGAGCTTCTTCTGTTATAAAATCTGCTTCTATCACAAAAATCTTTTTACCTAAGGAAAAATCCCTGCGCCCCTGATTTTCTGCTATCAACCTAGCGTTTTCAATATTCAAAGTATTATATCTTTCATGCCAAAAGTCCGCAGAACCAAGAGTCTTAAATCCCATTTGCCCATTCAAAAAATTCTTTAGCCCTTCAAAAATCTCTACAGCATCCCCCACCAGAAAATAGGCATGATGCAAATCCCCCGTCTTTTTGTATGAATCAATTAGTTGTCGCATTTCTTGATTATAACAAATTTTCAGGCAGATACTTGAGGATTCCAAATCTCACCGAGAGCGTAAGTTTTTAGAGACCCCGCAGTGCCTCTAGCTGGTGTTGTCAAGGCACCCCGTTCTTGACAACTAGAGGCCGAGGTGAGAAGTGATATTATCACTTCGCAAGACCTTGAACGTTTTGTAATCAAAATGTGAAAGGTGTACTGCTCCTGTAAGGAGAGGCCTGAAAAATTCGCTGGAATTTTTCAGGTTGCTCTAAAAATTTATGCCGAGTGTGAGATTTGGAAGCTTAGCGTTTCGAGATAATCAATTTCTTATACGTATCTAGATGCTCTAGAGCAATTCCCGTCCCTTTAACCACACAGTACAAAGCATCCTTGGCCAAAACAGCTTTCACTCCTGTACGTCTGAAAACAAGCTCAGGCATATTTCGAAGCTGAGATGATCCTCCTGTCATTATAATTCCCTGATCAATAATATCTGACGAAAGTTCTGGTGGGGTTTCTTGCAATACATCTTTTATTGCTTTTATCATTTCTCGCAAATCTTTACTGATGGCTTTGACCACCTCATTTGTTTTTATTTCAACACTTCTCGGAAGTCCAGTAACAAAATCACGCCCTTTGATCATCATAGTGAGTTCTTCATCAAGAGGAATTGCGGAACCAACATTTATCTTTATATCTTCTGCGGTTTTGTCTCCAATACCAAGATTAAAAGTTTTTTTAATATAATCCGTAATAGCATAATCTATTTTGTTTCCAGCGCATTTAACAGAAGTAGAAGCCACAATACCTCCTAGAGAAATCACAGCCACATCAGTGGTTCCACCACCAATATCTACTATCATGTGTCCCATTGGTTCGTGAATAGGTATCCCCGCTCCAATAGCAGCTAGAATTGGTTCTTTGACCACATAGGCATTTTTGGCTCCTGCACGAATAGCGGCCTCTATGACAGCTCTACGCTCTGTAGAGGTCACTCCAGCAGGAACACTAACCAAGACCTCTGGTTTAACAAAATTCCACTTACCCAGAGCTTTATCTATATAATACCGCAGCATGGCCTCTGTAACTCTATAATCAGCAATGACTCCATCTTTCATTGGTCTGTATGCAACTATACTCTCTGGTGTGCGCCCTATCATTTCTTTGGCCTCTATTCCTATAGCTAAAATGCGATTATCCTCCTCTGACACAGCCACCACAGATGGTTCGTTTAACACAACACCTCTACCAGGCACAAAGACTAGCGTATTGGCCGTCCCCAGATCTATACCCAGTTTTTTTGAGAAAATACCCATATGCCTTATACTATAACCGATATGATAGACAAAGTAAAAAACCACATAAAGAAAAATAAAATTGTCTATACATACACTTTTCTGACTATTTTTATTTTAGTTTTGATCATTGTTGGTTATAAGAAAGGATACAGACTCACTGAAAATTTTATGCTTGGAAAAGCAGGCACACTTTCTCTTCAAGTTGCCATGCCTCTTACAAATGTTTTCATTGATGAAAATAATAAAATAGTAACTGATAAAGATAATGAAGTAGTAGAAGTCTCACTCTCCCCCAGAAAACACACAGTCATAGTCTCACGCGAAGGATATTTTCCTTGGAAGAAAGATATAGAGATGCGAAGTGAGGGAAAAATAAATTTTGAACCTGTTCTTGTTTCAAGTAATCCATCTGGAAACATAATCACAAAAGAAGATCCTGATTTTTGGAAAATAAGAAATAAAATAATTACTGACGCACTTCCAACAAAAGAATCTCCTCGTATCTCAAAAGATGGCAAAACAAAACTTTGGATAGAAGATAATGGCGTAATGGTAGAAACTCAAGAAAAAGTTTACACCGTCATACAACCAG
Source organism: uncultured Candidatus Saccharibacteria bacterium (assembly GCA_964453075.1). Lineage (GTDB taxonomy): Bacteria > Patescibacteriota > Minisyncoccia > Phycocordibacterales > DATDWN01 > C7867-006. The sequence continues at coordinate 5,716 of CAYVNM010000011.1, read as the reverse complement.
AACCAGAAGTTAGAAATTTGTATTTCTATAAAGATAGGACTGATGTAATTATTTTTTCCGCAACAAATGCTGTTTACGCCATAGAAGTAGATAAAGTTGGCACGCAAAATTTTCTACCAATATACAAAGGTATGTCCCCTAGTTTCATTGAGGGAGATAACAGCTTTATTTATGTTCTAGATGGCGAAGCCCTAATGCAGGTGTTTATTTAAAAAATAATCTCTTATCCTAAAAACATTTTTAGTTAAGAGATTAGAAAACGGTACTTGACCTTTATCATATAAATATGTTATAATGATGAGTAGGAAATGGAGGCTCACATGAGCATGAGTGAAATCAAGGCACTACTCGCCGGTATGGGATTCGGCATCTGGCCCATCTTCTTGAGCCGAAGCAATCTCACCGGAAACCTGATGTCGATGGTTTACTGCGCGGTGGTACTGACCATCGTGGCGACGTTCACCGTCTACAGAACAGACTTGTCCGGTTTGGCACAGACAAACTGGACACTCACCGTTCTGGGGGCAGTCATTGGGGCCACTGCGCTCCTTACATTCAACAGTGGTCTTGCTGAAACCTCAACACAGACCGTGAGCACTTTCATCGTCTTGACCACCCTGGCACAGATTGCCGTTCCAGCACTCTACCAGGTGACTCAGGTCGGGATTACCTCATCCAAGCTCATCGGTTTCGTTCTGGCGGGTGTGGCAGCGTACCTCTTGGCAAAGTGACAAATCCGAACCCGTCGGTTCGTGCGCCCCAATCAGCAATGGTTGAGGGCGCTTTTGTTTATATAGGATTCAACAAAATCTCTTCAAGATCATATTTTTTTAGAGACCCCGCAGTGCCTCTAGCTGGTGTTGTCAAGGCACCCCGTTCTTGACAACTAGAGGCCGAGGACTGGCCTTAAAAATTCGCTGGAATTTTGAAGGTTGCTCTAAAAAAGATATGGCGAGAAAGAGATTTTGTGATCAAAAGAGAAAAGCTGTATTTTTTGGGTTATAATACCCACATGCGTATAGTTACAGTAATTCCCATCAGCAGAGGCATCAATAAAGATACCCTAACCTATTTTACCCAGAAAGATATAGTCATGGGTTCAATTGTTTCTATTCCCCTACGTAGCAAAACAGTATTCGGGCTTGTAGTGGGAAGTAAGGTTGCCCAAGAGATAAAATCTGAATTAAAAAACCTAACCTACAATATAAAAAAAATAGACAATATAGAGTCTAGATATTTTTTATCAGATTCCTTTATTGAAAGCGCTCAAAAAATAGCAGACTATAACGCGGGTAGTGTTGGCAGTGTCCTATCAGCATTGATTCCCAAAACAATATTAGAAGGTAATAAGGATTTATCGTACACCCCCAAAGAAAAACCAGAAGGAATATTTTACGAGACCCTACTCCTCCAGTCAGACGACTCGGAGAGATACGCAACATACAAGAGTTTGATTCGCGAAGAGTTTGCAAAAAACAGAAGTGTGTTTTTTTGTATGCCGGGTACAGAAGATTTACTGAACGCAAAAATAACACTAGAAAAAGGAATAGAAAAATACACTTATGTACTCCACTCTGGATTACCCAAAAAAGAAATACTTGAAACCTGGAAAAAAATAGTAGAGGAAACTCATCCTGTTTTAATTATTGCTACAGGATCATTTTTGTCTATACCAAGAAGTGATCTAGGTACCATAGTGTTGGAAAAAGAAAGCTCGCGTGCCTACAAAATGCAGACAAGACCATATATAGATATCCGCACTGCTGTAAAAATAATAGCTAAACAATCAAACGTCCGTGTTGTTCTCGGAGACATACTTTTGCGAACAGAAACATTGTGGGAAGGAAAAAATGGTACCTACGCCGAACTATCTCCCCTCAAATTTCGCTCACTCACCACTGCAAATTGCGAACTAATAGATATGCGTACCCCAGAGGATATGAAGAAAAAAGAATTTAAGATATTTGACGACAGGTTGAAAAAAATGATCCTTGATGCAAAAGAAAACAACGAACACACTTTTTTGTTTTGTGGACGAAAAGGTTTATACCCCCAAACAGTTTGTAGTGATTGTGGAAATATAGTTGTTTGTAAAAACTGTAATACACCGGTTGTCTTGTATAGCAAAAAAAATAGCAGTCAAAATAGAAACCTTTTTGTTTGTCACCACTGTGGGGAGAGACGTGACGCAGAAGAGTTGTGTAAACACTGTAACGGTTGGAGATTAAATCCATTGGGAATTGGTGTGGAAAGAGTGGCTGAAGAAATAAACTCAATAATAAAAGATATAGATGTAATTATTATAGACAAAGAACATATTTCCACTCACAAGCAAGCCGTAAAAGCCAGAGATCTTTTCTATAAAAATCCAGGAAGCATAATGATTGGGACCGAGATGGCACTGAGTTATCTAAACGAGGATATTGAAAATATAGCAGTAGTTTCTATAGATTCTTATTTTTCTATCCCTGATTTTCAAATAAATGAAAAAATATTTCATATATTACTAACCCTCAGGGAAAAAAGCCAAAAAAATCTAATATTCCAAACGAGACAAGAAAATCCAAAAATATTTGATTACGCATTACGTGGAAACCTCATGGATTTTTATCGTGACGAAATAGAAGAGAGAAAAGAAATAGGTTTTCCACCATTTACTACATACATAAAAATCAGCCTAGAAGGAGAAAAAACACACATAAAAAAAGAAATGGAAAAAACTGTAGAATATCTAAAACCTTTTGAGATGTTAGTTTTTGATGCCTTTAATCCAGGAAGTAAATCTAAATATACCGTTCACGGATTAATTTCACTACCCCATGGAAAATGGGTAGATAAAAATCTCTTAGATAAGCTACGGGGATTACCACCAAGTTTCATGATTAGAATAGACCCAATAACACTTTTGTGATATTTTAAAGGAAATGAAGAAGATTTTACAAAAAGAAGCTCCTGTACTAAGAGAAATTAGCCAGAGTGTACCTCTAGAATCAATAAAAACACCTAAAATCCAAAAGATTTTAAAAGAAATGAGTGAGGCGCTTGCTTCTCAGGATGATGGTGTAGCTATCGCTGCACCCCAAATAGGATATGCTCTACGTATATTTGTAGTATCTAAAAAAGTTGAAAACCTTATAAAAAAGAGAGAGGAAAATGATGATGCTGGAAAAGATATGGTTTTTATAAACCCAGTGTTAAAAAAGGTTTCTAAAGAGAGAAAGATAGTAGAAGAAGGGTGTCTATCAGTAAGATATCTTTATGGAAAAGTTAGTAGGGGTCACAAGGCAACTGTTCAAGCATTTGATAAAGACGGTAATAAATTTGAGAGAGGTGGGACGGGTTTATTGGCTCAGATCTTCCAACATGAGATGGATCACTTGGACGGCATTCTCTTTATAGACAAGGCAAAATACGTAGAGGAAATGCCACCGCCACCCCAAAAACATTCTCAACCCAAAACAAAAAATGCAAAAAAATAATATAAAGTTTGCTTACTTTGGTACATCTTATTTCTCCGTAATAGTACTAGAAGAGCTCAAATCGAAAGGATTTGTGCCATCCCTTATCATAACAACAGAAGATAAACCAAAAGGCAGAAAATTGATCCTATCACCATCTGAGGTAAAGGTATGGGCTAAAAAAGAAGGTGTTAATTTCATCCAACCTAAATCATTGAAAAATGAAGACGTTCAAATGGAGTTAGAAAAATACAAACTTCAAGTTTTTGTTGTAGCTTCTTACGGAAAAATAATTCCACAAAATATTTTGGACATACCCACACATAAAACATTAAATATCCACCCATCACTACTACCAAAACTTCGTGGAGCATCCCCTATCCAAAGTGCTATTTTGGGAGAAACAGAAACCGGAGTAACTATCATGAGACTAGACGCTGAAATGGATCATGGCCCAATAATCGCCCAACAAAAAGTAACTATTATAGATTGGCCACCATATTCAAACGACTTAGAAGAAATACTAGCAAGAACCGGAGCAAATCTTTTATCTGAAACATTACCACTTTGGATAGAAGGCAAAATTGAGGAAAAAGAGCAAAATCATAACATAGCAACTTATTGTCAAAAAATTAGCAAAACAGATGCTGAACTAGACCTAAATGATTCCCCTGAATTGAACCTGCGAAAAATACGAGCATATCATACTTGGCCAGGGGCATACTTTATTGATAACAATAAAAGAATTATTGTTAAAAGAGCACATATAGAAAACGGTGAACTAGTAATGGATAGAGTCGTACCTGAGGGTAAAAAAGAAATGGGTTACAAAGACTACATGAATGGTAAAAAATCCTAGTCAAGATAAACTCCAGCTTCAGACTCTAAGATAGTTTTATATTCTACTTTTACAGCCTGTTGCATTAAATTCAAAAGAAAAACCACAGCCAAAATACATTCAAATACAAAAAACACCAATCCTTGATTTGCTTTTTGATTAAGATGTCCTAGTTCCATTTATTCTTTTTTTCTAAAATCTATTCTTTTTAACAAATCTTTAATTCTAGACGCTCCTTTCCTAAACAATGTTTTGTATTTATTTTTTCTAGAAACAATAGCTCTTTCTGCTTCATCACGCACTATATCAATAGCCGCATATAAATCTGCCTCTTCCGCAACAACATAAATCTGTTTACCTCCTGGTTGAGCTATATTAACCTCAGCTTTAAATATGTCTCCTGAATTATGGTGTTTGGTTGTTCTACCTATCTCAATCTCACACAAAACCTCACCTTTTACATCCAAAAATTTCTCTAAGGAAGATATTTTTTTGGATACGTACTCATCTATCGCAGGGGTTAAATCAAAATTCTTTGATCTTATTTTTATTTTCATTCCGTTAGAGATAGGTCTCACTATAGTTCACATAATGATTCCTACCGAAATTAACTTATAATGTCAGGTTACTTATTAATGACTTCCCGTGAATCTCTAACGGGATTCATATACTATTATTATAGCATATTGGGTCTGTTGGAAACCAACAACAATTGTATTATTGCATTCTTGTTTATTTTTGTTATTATATTTGAGTCGTTCATTCGACAACACAATATTCTGCGATAGCTCAGTCGGTAGAGCGCCTCCCTGTGTCGTAGGTTCAATGGTATACTTTTACTATGTATACCAAGAAAAAAGAAACTAGAACCTATGCCGATCGCGCCGAGTATATGCGTATGGCAGTCAAACGAAGAAGAAGAAAACTTCGCGAGATGGCCAGAACATCTAAAGGCAATAAGTGTGCCATATGTGGCTACAATAAGTGTCAACGAGTACTTAGTTTCCACCATATCGACCCCTCCAAAAAAGAGTTCGATCTCTCATCAAGAGGTTTAACAAGGTCTTGGAAAAAGATAGAGGAAGAAATTAAAAAATGTATCTTGTTGTGTGCAAATTGCCACATTGAAGTACATGACGGCATTACGCAGCTTCCAAAAGAAATTTTGGTTGAAAAATGAGGTGAATTGCTGGAAGCCCAATCCAAAAGAATTGGAGGGTAATCAGCAGCCAAATCCCAAGAGAAATCAAGGGAAAGGTTCAGAGACTATCTCGCAAGAGAGTACTCGGTATTATTTACAATAATACCCAGGAAGCGCCTCACCCGTCGATTCGTCACGGTGATGATATAGTCCATACCTTAAGTAATTAAGGACAAAATGTAAGGAGGATGTCCCAGGTTCGAGCCCTGGTCGCAGAGC
>CAYVNM010000010.1:0-17307 GCA_964453075.1 uncultured Candidatus Saccharibacteria bacterium | reverse complement strand
ACCGTGGAGAATTTCATTTTTATTAGCTTGCTAAAAAATCTGGATTTCTCCACAATCTGAATCCTCAGAGGATTGTTTGAAAGTTTTCGTTTTGTAAATGAAAGTTAGACCAATCAAATCACGGCGGTCGGAATTCAAATTTCGATTAAAGTTGATTTATATCGGTGAAATCCAAATGGATAATACCGAGGGAAGTTACCTTAAAAAGTGACGCCCGTAGAGACTAAACATCAACAACCTGAAAAGGTGAAGTTATAGTCCAATGCACGAAGTAATTCGTGGGAACATGCGTGAGACAGGTTGGTCTCCTATCTACTGTAGGCGTTGATTCTTGAGAAGATTTGCCCCTAGTAAGCCCGAAAGGGCCTTGCTACTTCAAGAAGTAATTCTTGATGAAAAAGTGGCTAATAACGGTGAAGTCTTATTGTTAAAAGGTCTGTTGATAACCATTCTTGTGACGGTCCGTCATGATTGGTACAATTTACTTGAGGACCAGAAAATAATTAAGATAATACCGTGGGAAGTCGATCTAATATTGATTTAGCATATATAGCAGGATTTCTTGATGGCGATGGGAGCTTAATGCTCCAAATCAAGAAAAGAGCAGATGGTAAAAATAAAATTCGTTTTATGGCAACCATTTGTTTCTATCAGGATACTCGTCATCAAAAAGATTTGTTGTGGATTCAAAAAGTTTTAGGAATAGGATATTTATCCAAAAGAAATGATGGAATGTCCGAACTTAGAATTAATGGATTTGCGACAGTCAGAGAAATTTTGAAAAACTTGATACCAAATATCAAGTTCAAAAAGATTCAAGCAAAAGCTTTGTTTGAATCCTGCACAATTTTGTCAAAAACAAAATTTAGTATGTTAGACCGTAAACAGCTAACTAAACTTGTCCGTCTTATCTTGGTAATTCAGAATCAGAATTACGTTACCAAGAAAAAGAGGACACGAAGTGAATTGTTTCAGATATTGGGTTTGACCCCGTAACGACTTTCCGCCGATGAGGTGGAGGATTTATGTAGTACTGGAAGGTCTTTTGAACTGAAGCGAAAGACAGGGCTACATTTATAATATGCCAACATCCTAACCAGATTCTCTGGTGGATGAAGATATAGTCTGTGCTCCTGGTAACAGGGGAATAAACGACGAGAGGACCGGGGTGAACTGACCTCTGGTGTGTCTGCTGTCCTGCCAAGGGCACCGCAGAGTAGCTAAGTCGGGAATGGATAAACTCTGAAAGCATCTAAGAGTGAAACCAACTTCAAGATTAGGAATCGTTTGAGGCCCGTGAGAGATGATCACGTGATAGGCATTAGATGTAAGCACAGTAATGTGTTCAGTCGAGATGTACTAATTAGCCGATTTCTATTAGGAAATTTAAAAATCATCATTAACTTCATCCTGTTACATGGAATGAATTCCATGTTACGTTTTACTTTGTGAATTTTGTTCGGAGTTCTTTGGGATCGCCGGGGTACAGTGTGTAAACACTGTTATGGATGACAGCTAATATGTGAACCTGCCCGGCAGTGAAGCAAGTGCTCTGCAAAACTCCTGTTCGACGGAGGTTGTGGAGAGTTCTCAAGGTCGAAAGACCTAGGACCAAAAGGTGTAAATCCTTTCCTTGCGTAGCTATCTAGGATGAGCGATCATATCATCGCTCATCCTCCGAACAAAGTTCACAAAAATTCTTTTAAATTCAGTCATAAGTTCTGGTGATTTATCGCAGAGGTCACACCCGTTCTCATTCCGAACACGGCAGTTAAGCTCTGTTGAGGCGATGGTACTACATCGTGGGAGAGTAGCTAGTCGCCAGAACTTAGTACTGAATTTTGACAAAAAAACACTCGCTAAGTACGGGTGTTTTTTGTTATAATTATTTTTATATGGCACCATGGTCAACAAAAAGAAGGTTATTGTACGGAGGAGGTTTTATTTTGATAGTTTCTCTGATCAGCTTTTTGTTGGCTTGGAATTTTTTCTATAAAGCACCGACTTGTAATGATGGCAAAAAAAATGGAGACGAGAAAGGTATTGATTGTGGTGGTTCTTGTAAATCACTTTGTTCAAATGATGCTCTAGCCCCTGTAGTCTTGTGGTCAAAGATTTTTAATATTTCAGGAGATGTTTATAGTGTGGTTGCTTTTGTGGAAAATCCAAACATCAATTCAGAAAATAACGCAGCAAAATATCAATTCAGAATTTATGATACAGATAATCAATTAGTAACTATAAGAGAGGGTGTTACTTCTATACCAAAAAACAAGAAATTTGCAGTTTTTGAAACACAAATAGTCATAAAAAATAGTAAACCAAAATCAACAGACTTTAGATTTATATCTTTTGCTCCATGGCAAAAAAATACGGAGAAAGAGCCTGAAATTTCTTTGAAATATAGCGCTATAAATTCTACCACAACGATACCAAATATAACTGGTACAGTCATAAATCAATCTTTGAAAAATATACCAAAAATAGAATTGGTTGTTTTGGTTTTGGATAATAAAGAAAATGCTGTTGCAGCTTCTCGTACTTTTGTAGACAACCTGGCACGTAATTCCTCTCAGGATTTTGTCTTTACTTGGCCAAAACCATTTGATCTAGGTGTAGAATCGTGTACCAATCCACTAGATGTAGCTGTGGTGCTGGATAAATCTGGCAGTATGAAATCGGAGAGTGCAAACCCACCAGAACCATTTAATACTGTTAAAAGTACAGCACAGAATTTTATAAAAAATTTAACCGATGAGGATCGCGTAGCTGTTACATTTTTTGGTACTAACCCAAAACAAGAGAGTCAGCTTTCCCACGATAGAGATGGGGCGGTCAGTGTGATTAGCAATGTATTTCTCAGCACCTCTACGGTAGATCAAACTAATATATTTGGAGGTTTGTCAGAAGCTTTTAATGAATTAAGGTCAGACAGAGCCAGAAACAATAGTAAAAAAGCAGTAATATTGCTGACCGATGGAATTCCTACAGAACCAAAACAGACAGGAGTTACTGACTATCCGTCAATTTCAGCTCAGACAGTAGCAAAAGAGATAAAAGACTCAGGAATTCTTTTGTATACTATCGGTCTTGGTAATAATGTTAGTGAAGGTTTCTTGAGAGAACTAAGTTCTGGTAATAGTTACTATTTCTTTGCTCCAAACAAAGAAAAATTGGCTGGCATATACAGCAAAATAACGTCTGATCTCTGTATTAAGAAACCAAATGTCATAACTGTTATCTATCGTTTCTTTTAAAAAGTTATGTATTTGAATAGTATAAAAAATATTTTTAAAAATATTGACTGGATTTTGTTTGTCAGTGTGATTTTGGTTACATTCGCTGGTTTGGTGACCATGAATTCTTTTGTAGATAATAGTCGTTTTTTTGAGAGGCAGACTGACTGGATAATTATTTCTGTTGTTGTCTTTTTTATCGCCAGTTTTATAGATTGGGGATTTCTAAAAAATACTAGAATAATAGTGACTCTTTTTGTTTTATCTGTTGGGTTGTTGTCTCTACTTTTTGTTATTGGAAGTGTTTTTAAAGGTGCACAGAGTTGGTTTAACTTTGGGGCTTTTTCTTTTCAGCCAGCAGATCCAATAAAATTGGTCGTGATACTTTTGCTTTCTAAATATTTTTCTCGACGCCATATAGAAATTGCAAACATAAGACACATACTAGTTTCTGGGTTTTATGTTTTTGTTATTTTTACTTTAGTTTTTTTGCAACCGGATTTTGGTTCAGCCATAATTATATTTTTTTTGTGGCTCGGTATGGTTTTGGTATCCGGAATATCAAAAAAGCACTTACTGCTCGTTTTTCTAATCGCTTCTCTGGCTTTTGGTGGTTTGTGGTTTTTTGTATTTCAACCTTACCAGAAAAGTAGAATTATTAATTTTATAAATCCTCTCACGGATATAAGGGGCACAGGATATAACGCATATCAGTCTACTATTGCAGTGGGTTCGGGACAGTTCTTTGGTAAGGGTATAGGATATGGTACTCAGAGCAAACTACAGTTTCTACCTGAGTATCAAACAGATTTTATTTTTGCGGCTTTTGCCGAAGAATGGGGTTTTGTTGGTGTAATACTTTTATTCTCTTTGTATGGAATAATTTTTTGGAGGATGCTAAGGATTTCCTTCAGGGGTGGTGGTAATTTTGAAATTTTGTTCGGAGTAGGTTTGTGTATTTTGTTTTTAGTTCACTCAATAATACACATAGGCATGAATATCGGTTTACTTCCGGTTACGGGAAATACCTTGCCATTCATGAGTTACGGAGGCAGTCATTTGCTCACGGAGTTTTTGGGTTTGGGAATTCTCATGGGAATGAGAAGAGGGGCGAGGACGGTGCATAAGGATATCGCATCTAACGAAATGGTTGGTATTTAAAACTCGCAAAATCACCTCATCTGCGTTGTTGCAGTTCAATTTTGCTCATTCACCGTACGACAAGTAAGGCTCTTCGCCTTTTTAATTTCTCACGTCGGATTTCATCCAAATTTGGAAGCTCTAGAAAATTAACCTAATTTCTAATTGACCTAAACAATAGCCAATTAGAATAATTAGGAATTGTATAACTGTATAGTTTTACTTAGCATCTGTTTTAGAGAAAATTCTTTTTCTATTTTTTGTTGTAATTTCAAACCGAAGGATTTCCTCTGATCTGGATTTTTTATCATGAATTCAATAGTTTTTGAAATTTGTCCTACGTTTGTTTTTTCTACTAGGATACCATTTATGCCGTTGTCTATTATGTCTGGTACTCCACCAACATTACTTGCTATTATGGGGAGACCTGCTAAGCCAGCTTCAAGTATAGTGTAAGGGAGACCTTCTTTTATAGATGTGAGAGTGAATATATCAAAAGCTTTCAAATACTCTTTTGCATTTTCTAGAAAACCTACCAAGAAAACTCTATTTTCCAAGTTATATTTTTCTATTATTTTTTCCAAATTTTTTCTTTCTTCACCTTCTCCTATAATGAAGAAAACAATAGGAGTTTCTATTTTACTAATGGCTCCAATTGCGTATTCTAGACCCTTGTTTTTATGAAGTTCTGAAATAGTTCCTAACCATAGAACATTATTTATAACGGTTTTGTTTATGTTTTCAAATAGTTTTTTTTGCGCTTCTATTTTTTCTTTAAAATCAATGTTCTCAAGCCCATTTCTTATCAGTGTTATTTTATTTTTGTCTACAAAAGGCATTCTTCTGGCTTGTTTCAGTTCTTTGTCTGCTATGACAATGGTCTTATGGCAGAGAATAACAGTGATCCAGGATATGATCATTATGATTATTTTACTAAAAACTCCTCGATCTTCATTAAAGGTCCACCCATGGGCTGTTAACACAATTTTTTTGATACCGAGTATTCTACCGACAAAGGCTCCCAATCCTCCGGCTTTTGGACTGTTTAGATGTAGGATGTCAGGGGATTCTTTTTTTAGTATTTTAAATAGGGAAATGAAGCTTTTTATTTCGGAAAATATAGAAATGTCTCTTTTTAGATCAGTTATTTCATAGACCTTAATGCCTTCTCTTTCTAATTTATTTTTTAATATTTCACCTTTGCCAGTTATAACAAAAACATCATAAATATTTTTTGGTAGATTTGTTGCTATGGAGTAGACATACTTTTGGGCACCACCCCAAACACCTTTTGTGACCATTAAACAGACTTTTTTCTTTGGTCTAACGTCTTGCATATTGGGCTATTTTACCATATAATGGTGATACTTTCTATGGGCAATCTGATAAAAAAGGAAGCCATAATTCTATTTTTTGGAGACATTTTTTTCTTTGTTTTTTCTCTTTGGTTATCTTTGTATGTAAGGTTTTTTGAAATTCCTACATGGCGAATGTTTGAAACCCACCTTGTTCCTTTTTCTATACTTTTTATTGTTTGGTTTTTGGTTTATTTTATAGCTGGTCTGTACGAAAAGCACACGCTTATTCTAAAAGGCAAATTACCTAGCATTATCTTCAATGCTCAAGTTGTAAACAGTATTTTTGCAATAGCTTTCTTCTATGCTTTTCCAGTATTTGGAATTACACCCAAGACAATTTTGTTTGTGTATCTACTCATCTCTTTTGTTTGTATGCTCCTGTGGAGACTTTATGGCAATGTGCTCTTTAGTAAAAACGAAAGACAGCCAGCACTTCTCATTGGTTCAGGTAGTGAAATGAAAGAATTGCTTTTTGAGGTGAATAATAACAGCAGATATGATTTGTTTTTTGTATCATCTATAGATGTTTCTGACACTTCTTCTATAGATATACAGGAAGATATAGTAAAAGAGGTTTACTCCAACGATATAAAAATAATAGCTGTAGACTTCTCACATGAAAATGTGACACCTATGTTGCCCCATCTTTACAATCTTATTTTCTCAAAAGTTCGTTTTATAGATTCCCACCGTATTTACGAAGATATTTTTGATAGAATTCCTCTTTCTCTTGTAACGTATAGTTGGTTTTTAGAAAACGTATCTGTGTCACCAAAATTTACATATGATTTTCTAAAAAGGGTAATGGACTTTTCACTTTCCTTGATTCTTGGATTGTTGTCTGTGGTTTTTTATCCTTTTGTTTATTTGGCTATAAAAATTGATGATGGTGGGAGCATATTTATTTCTCAGGAACGTGTGGGTAAGGATGGAAAAAATATTCGCTTGTATAAATTCAGATCAATGAACAGAAATGAATCTGATCTTACTTCTAATAAGGTAAATAAAATTACAACAGTTGGGAATTTTCTTAGAAAAACAAGAATAGATGAGTTACCACAATTATGGAATGTTTTGAGGGGGGACATGTCTCTTATTGGTCCAAGACCAGAGTTGCCTTCAGGGGTAGATATCTATAGTAAAGAAATTCCTTACTACAATATTAGACACTTGATAAAACCAGGACTTTCTGGATGGGCACAAATTCACCAAGAAAACCATCCACATCACCAAGCAGAGATAAGTCTAACAAAAGAAAAATTAACTTACGATATTTTTTACATAAAAAACAGGTCTTTTTGGCTTGATATAAAAATAGCTTTAAAAACCATAAAAGCCTTGATTTCTAGGCAGGGTTTATAACGTTTTTCTGACTTATCCACAGCCACAGTCTTGACATTGACTTTTCTATTGTTTGGGTGTATAATGAAACTAGAAAGTAACTTCACGTGCGGAGCACGTGGTGAGTTTCACAAACAAGAAAACCAACTTCGGTCGGAGGACCATCATGAAGGCTACGTCAGTTCGTCGTCGCTTCGTCGTTGTTCCACTGGCCATTTTGGTCAGCATCGTCACCTTCGGGTGCTCACAGCAGGTCGGAGACGAGTTCCTCTCGCCGACTGCACCAACTCCCACAAGGGTGGATACGGTTCAACCCAGGCCGGCTCCCGGAACAGTCGATCATCCGGTCTCGATTCCTGGCGAGGAATTTCCTCTCCATGTGTGGGTGACCAGTGTCTCGCCCTCCAAGGGTGGCACCTTCCAGGTCGGTGAGACCGTAGCGGTCTTCTACACTTGTGGTGGTCCAGCTGGCTACACTGCTTACATCGGATCCATGTTGATGTCAGGGCAGTACACAGTTGGAAACGTGATGTACGGCAACCCCCAGGTGGTGGACGAATCAACCTACCATATGGGGGGTGAGACGTATCGTGTCGGTGACAAGTGCGACACCGTTAGTGGAAACACTCTCAAGGTCAGTATCACGACCCCGAACATTACCCACATCGTATTTCAGGTTTGGGTAGCGAAAGGAGTTGGAGTGGTTCCCGACAAATCACTACCACCGACGGTTTTCCGAGAGGAGTTGAACCTCACGCCAGCGTGGCAATAAAACGCTGGTCACAAAGAATTGCCAGGGATGAGAAATCGTCCCTGGCAAATTTCAACTAAAAATATGTTATCCACAAAAGACATTGTGGACTACAGATAAACAACTCAATATATTTGTGTTATTATTTACACATGAGAAAAACATTACTATTGTTTTTAATTTTATTAGTCTTACCATTTTATTTTGGAGGTAAAAAAACTGCTGAGGCCGCACTCATGTGTTCAGGACAATGGCCAGGTTCTACTATGGAAGTTAAGGTTTATGATGTTTCAAACAACAATCTTTTAGCTACTTATAGTGTTAGTGATCCTGGTAACACAGGGGATTCGTATATAGAGAGAACTTTATCTGTACCGTATGGTACAGAATTGAGATTTGAAGGTGTAGCAACGGCTCCTGATCAAAATGCTTACTCTATGACCGTTAGGCCTTACGGAAGAGTGTCCACAACAAAGGAAGGTTTCATTCAGTATAGTCGTGTTTGGGATTCTGAAATACTAGATAAAGGTGACAGTTACTTCTCCTGGACAATAGAAGGAACTTGTAATGGAACGGCAGATAGTAGTTGGGATGGTGGTCACGGAGAGATATATATAAATATTGATGTTGGGGATCAGCCATCAACAGTTACTCCACCACCAGTTGTTAATGGTGGATGGAGTGCTTGGAGTGCTTGTAGTGCTTCATGTAACGGTGGTGTACAAACCAGAACATGTAGTAATCCATATCCTGCAAACGGAGGGGCAGATTGTTCTGGTCCTAGTACTCAAGCATGTAATACCAACGCCTGCTCAATAACACCTGGTTCAATTTCTGTTTCTATCTCAGCCAATCCCACTTCTATGACTCTGCCAACAAACCAGACAACATTGTCTTGGACAACATCTGGAAATCCTGATAGTTGTACAGCATCAAATTGGTGGAGTGGTTCAAAGGCACCGGGTGGAGGTTCAGAGCTTCGATCAGGAATGACCGCTGGAACTTATGTTTTTGATATTACTTGTAGTAAGGCTGGGTTTGCTAACGCATCAGCTTCTAGAACAGTCATAGTTTACCCTGCCAATGTGCCAAACCCAGATCCTGTAACTTGTGATGAGAATGCCGTGGTTACAGTGGTGACTCCTTTACCAGCAACAATGATGGCTGGTCAAACTTATCCTGTCACGATACGCGCAAGGAATACTGGTAATACAAAATGGTATGACGGAAACAAGTTTAAGCTTTATCCAAAATCTGGGAATCTAAGCCTTCTTTCTACAGCCCCAGCAGCCGTAGCTGGTCTGTCATATGGTCATCTACCCTATGTTATGGATGTGAATGATACAGTAGATTGGACTTTCAATGTGACCGCCCCAACCACACCCGGAAGTTATTCAACGACTATTCAAATGGTGCACCTTGAAGGTTATTATTACTTGAGATCTGCAGATAGCCTCACTTGTCCAGCACCATCTTCAAACGTTTATTTTGGTAATTTTGTTACGATTAGTTCTGTGGTAAATGATACGAGACCAGTTGTTACTTTGACAGCCAATCCTACCACGGGAGCATCTCCATTATCGTCTACTCTTACGTGGACAACCACAAACAGTCCTACTTTGTGTATTGCCGGAGGAGGGAGTTTCGCTGGTATAAACAAAGCCACAGCTCCACTTAACACACAGGTTATAAATAATATAAACTCAGGAACTACTTTTTCTATACAATGTGCAAATGCAAGCGGATGGTCTCCATTAGTCTCTGCTACAGTTAGTCCCATAGCCCCAATTACAGTTACTTTGAGTGCCAGCCCGTCTTCAATGACTTTGCCTGCTAACTGGACAAATCTTAGTTGGACAACAACAGGTAATCCGACTTCGTGTGATGCCTCAGGTTCTTGGTCTGGTACAAACATAACTAACGGAAGCCCTATAACACAGAGAAGTGGTATGACTGCGGGTACATACAACTTTATAATTACTTGTCATAAGGCTGGGGTTCCAGATGCTTCTAGTAGTGTGAGTGTAGGGGTTTCTCCAGCCGCAGTTAGTGCACCTGATTTGACGGCTACCGGGGTAACACCTTTACAAGCAACAACAGGAATGAGTCAAGATTTTTATGCCATATTGTCAAACATAGGTGGCTCATCAACCGGTGCAACAGTTAATTATTTCTTCCAGATAGCTTCTGCCAGTGCAGGAGGTGGGGTTATCACAAACAAACCATATTCTACAATACCTACAGCGATTGGGGCCGGGTTTGCAGAAACAGGATCTGTATCCCATACATTTTCTACTGTGGGTACCTATTCAATTAGAGTTTGTGTTGATAAAAGAAATGCAACCGATGCTGGTTTGATAGCAGAATCAAATGAAAGTAATAACTGTGGTGCCTGGAGTGATGTTACTGTTTTGAATGCAATTCCTTCTGTGGGTAATGTGACCATAAGTTCATCCATAGTTAATCCAAACAACGTAAATCAATATACGATAAAAATATCAGGAGTGGATTTGAGTGGCGTAAGCGACCTTAGGATTCTTGAGGTAGCTATAAACAAGGATGGTCCTAATGCGGGACAAACGAGAGGTTTATTGGTTTGGAATGTTGGAGCAGCTCTATTTGCTAATCTGGAAGCAAAATCATGCGGAGGGGGAACTGGCTATATATTCGCTAATGGTTTTAATCCTTCATATATACATTTGGATTCGTGTTCTGTGGTTGATTCCGGCAATACTAAAGAAGTTTCTTTTGTAGTACGTTTTGATCCCACATTTACTGCACCAACAACCAATAATGATATGTCAGGAATAGTAGGAGATAATTCTCTACAATACTCTCCTTGGGTTGTTTTTGACGGCTTTGATTTGTTATCAGCTTCACCATCTGGAACACTTACTGTTCCATCTTGTACAATAGCTGCTGGTGCTTCGACATGTAATACAACTATCAGCTGGACCACGCAAAATTTGGTTGGTGGTGATGTAATAACTATTAGAAAAGATAATGTAAACATTCTATCTGGAAATTCTAATGCTGGTGTTTCTAATAGTTTGACTCCTGGGGCCCACACCTTCTTGCTTGTTCGTAATGGCAATACCTCGGCACCACTAGACAATAAAGCATTGAATATTAGCTGTGCTTCGGGTTCTACTTGGAATGGTTCAGTTTGCCAACTAAATGTCGTTCAATATAACGTTAATGTTGGAAAAACTCCCGCATCGGGCGGTACTGTGACGGGGGGCGCGATAAATTGTGGGAGTGTTTGTGTGGCCCAGTTCAACCAAAATAGTACAGTTACACTGGTTGCTACACCGAAGTCTTCTTATTGGAAATTTGACAAATGGACAGGGGATTGTTCGGGAACTTCTCAATCTTGTACGATTACAGTCAACGGTAACAAAAGTGTTCAAGCAGAGTTTATTTTAAGAGACTTTAAATATCATGAATTTTAACAAAAATTTAAAATGAATAAAAAAAATGTATTTTTAGTAATACTGTTTACACTTTTTGTTTTTGTTCCTTTGTCTTTAACCAAAGCTGCAGATCCAGCTGCTCCGACCATTATCACTGTTGAGACAACAATGGTTTCTCCTGTCGCAATTTTTAGTGTGACAGTTTACAATGTGAGTACTACTACTGCCAACAATCTTATAACTTTTACACCGATTTCAGGAGGAAGTGGTGTTTCGGTGACACCAACTTCTAACACTGTTGTGGATGCATCTCGAGGTATACGTCGTCTTTCTGTACGTGTTCCCGCGCTTACTGTCGGTCAATATTCAGTTGTTGTTACAAATAATGAGACAGGTCTTTCTTCCGATCCATCCACAATAGAAGTTATTTCCATTTCATTGGGTACTACCAGTGGAAGAGTAGGAGAAGTTTTGGATGTCGGTATTACTCTTGATGGTAACGCTTCTTTCATTTCTGGTCAGACCAGGGTAATTTTTGGTGCTGGTGTTACTGTAAATAATGTGGTCGTCAATAGTTCTACAAGCTTGACAGCCACAATTACCATAAGTCCTTCAGCAACACCAGGGTTTCGTGCTGTCAGTGTTACTGCACCTAGGTTATCAGCTGTCAAAACAAATGCTTTTAATGTTTTACCTCTGGCTTCTACCTGTTCGTCTGCAGGTCCAGACGGAGATGCAATAACTTCAAATTCTGGCACAAGGAGAGTATTTGCTTATGGTGTGGCTAATGCAACTGAAGTATGGTTTCCAACAAACTCAGATACTCCACCTTATAACCCGCTCATAGTTGACCAACCCAAAGATAGTTCTAGTAATTTGGATGATCTTGTGTGGTATCCAGGTGTAAATGCTGGTGGTGGTACATGGTATGCTGATATTGATTTGGCAAGCCATCCTGGATTAGGTGAAATACTTGTTTCGGCACAACTTGTTAATTCTGCTTCGGAAACGTTTTTATGTGACAGTGCTAATTTTATTAGAACAATACCTACTAATGTCACTCTAAGTTCTAGTTCTGTTAATCCAAACAATACAACTCAGTATAATATTGTTGTTTCAGGTACCGATCAGCATGGTGCTGATAAAATTATGGCTGCTCATGCCGTGGTAAATTATGAGGCAGGTTTTGGTAGTGGTTTACGTGGATTTGTGTCTTGGTATGAGCCAGGAGATATATATGACGGATTTCAGGATCGTCAATGTTGTTCTCTTAATGGCGTTACACCTCCTTCTTGTGGTTCTACAAATCCTGTTGGTGGTGGTTTTGCCGCTGTTCAGCCATTTGGTAGTGAATACATACATCTTGATTCTTGTGCGGTGGTAGATTCTGGAAATACACGTTCTGTTAGTTTTACAGTTCGTTTTACACCGTTGTTTAATTCTCCAGTTTCAGATAATGATATATTTGGTTTTGTGGAGACATCGACTTGTTGTAAGGTTGGTTATACTTTTCAACAGAATGATGGGTATGAAACTGGTTATATAAACTTTGATACGAATTTTAGTTTGGACATATCTGTTCCAACTATTCCGACAATATCTGGTCCGGTTTCTGGTTATCAAAACCAAAATGCTACTTATGAATTTAATTCTGTTGATTCTGGTGGTAATACTTTACGATATGGTGTTGATTGGAAGAAGGCTGATGGTACACCTTACATTTCAACAGATACCATGGACGGAACTGCTGATGTTTGGTTGCCTGGAAGCGGGTATGTAGCGTCTGGAGCTTCTCAGAGCACAGATCTATCGTGGTCAACAGTTGGTGATAAAAAATTCCAAGCACTAGCTCAAAACCTCCAAGGAGTTAATTCTGCATGGTCCAGTGCCTATAATGTTTCAATAGCTCCGGCTCCTGTGGTGGGAGTTTGTGGTCCAGCGGCCACTACGTATCCGCAAGGTTCAAGCTCGTATGCTGGGGACTATTGTACAGAGGGCACACCTTCAGCTACACCTACTTTTCCTTCTCCCGGCTCAAGTGTTTCTTGGACATGTAGCGGTTTGAATGGTGGGGCGGATAGTCCTCTTTGTATAGCAACACTTGTGAATACAACACATTCTATTAGCATTAATAGTGTACCTATAGGTGGATCTGTAACAAGTTCACCGGGTGGAATAGACTGTGGTAATGGAGGGGCTAGTTGTTCTGGTAACTATGGAGAAGGTGAAGTTGTGGTTCTGACAGCTACACCAAAGTCTTCCTATTGGAAGTTTGCTGGCTGGAGCGGTACTAGTTGTTCGGGAATGTTTCCGGTTTGTACTTTTATAGTTGATGGCCCAGAGGATGCAACCGCTGCTTTTGATTTAAGAGCGTTTAACTATATAGAATTTTAAAAACATTTTAACCGAATAAAAAAATGGAAAATAAAAGTATTCATTATGTTGCTCTGGTTGTGGTGGTTATCATTGGTATTGTTTGGTGTTTTGTGTCTTTTGATCTCTTTGGTACTAATTCACCAAAATCTTTTCAGGGTATCCAAAACACTCAAAACTCACGAGCAACAGAAACACCAAATTTTATCATGGGGGTTGTTTCAAGAGTGGAGGGTCAAAAAGTTTTTGTGAAAATTGGTGAAGAAGAAAAGGTTATAAATACTGACAATAAAACACTAATAACAAAGCAAGTTAGAGAGGGTGGAAAATTCAGAAATATTTCGGGAAATTTTGCTGAGATAAAAGATTCACAAAGAGTCGTTGTTTATTATGATGGAGAACCATCTGATTCAGAATACAAAGCAAGCAAAATCCAAATTTTGAATTTCTAGTTATCTTGTAAATTTGCTTTTTTCTCCCAAATTCATATAATAAACCCCGTATGTTAAAACACAGGGTATTATCGATTGCACTTATTATTATTGTTGTAGCTATTGGTTTTTTTGTTTATAGAACAGATAAATATCCATTTAGATTTGGATTGGATTTGAATGGAGGAACAGAGTTAACTTATAGGGCAGATATTTCTAAGGTAAAATCTGGAGACATAGGAGGAGCTATGGCTTCTCTTCGTGATGTTATAGAAAGGAGAATAAACATTTTTGGTGTTAGTGAGCCAGTTGTTCAAGTGGAAAATCCAGGGCTTGTTGCGGGTTCAGATGACTACAGATTACTTGTTGGTCTACCTGGTGTGACAGACATAGATGAAGCTGTTGAGCTGATAGGGAAAACTCCAAAACTTGAGTTTATGCTGGTGCGTCCAGAGGCACAAAGTTTTACTGAAGAAGAACTTAAAACAAAAACAAATGATGAGATTTTTGTAACTACTGGTTTGGATGGACAATATCTAGAAAGTGCACAATTGCAATTTACGACATCTGGAAGCGGCCAGTTGGCAGGTGAGCCTATAGTTTCTATTACATTTAATGATGAAGGAAGAGACTTGTTTGCCAAGATAACTAGAGAAAACCTAGGTAAAGTTCTGGCCATATTTCTAGATGGTCAAGTAATTTCAAGCCCGGTGGTCAGAGATGAGATCA
Source organism: uncultured Candidatus Saccharibacteria bacterium (assembly GCA_964453075.1). GTDB lineage: Bacteria > Patescibacteriota > Minisyncoccia > Phycocordibacterales > DATDWN01 > C7867-006. The sequence continues at coordinate 2,535 of CAYVNM010000010.1, read as the reverse complement.
AAGACGGTAAGGCTATAATATCCGGTGGTTTTACTAGAGATGAGGCAAAGGCACTAGTTCGTGATTTGAATTACGGAGCATTGCCTGTTCCGGTTGGGCTCATATCGACTCAAAGTATAGGAGCATCTCTTGGTGAAGATGCAAAAACATCAGGAGTAAAGGCTGGTTTATTGGGATTTTTACTTATAGTTGTTTTCTTGATTGTCTGGTATAGATTGCCAGGTATAGTTGCTAGTGTCTCACTGGTTATGTACATAATATTGTCTTTGGCAATATTCAAACTGATTCCAGTTACATTTACAGCAGCAGGTATTGCTGGATTCATTCTGTCTATTGGTATGGCTGTGGATGCTAACGTTCTGATTTTTGAAAGAATGAAAGAGGAGTTAAAGAAGGGTAAATCAGTTCATGACTCTTTACACGAAGGGTTTTCTAGAGCTTGGCTTTCTATTCGTGACTCAAATATTTCTTCTATGATTACAGCAGTGATTCTGTTTTGGCTTGGAACTTCTGCAGTCAAAGGGTTTGCACTGACTCTAGGTTTAGGAGTTTTGGTTTCTTTGTTTACAGCCATTACGGTTTCAAGAACATTTTTGTTTGCACTTGCACCAAAGAGAGATACTGGTGCACCTAGTAAATTAGCAAAAATTTTATTCAGTAACGGTCTTCACTTTTAAAATATATGTTCATAGTAAATAACAGAAAATTATTCTTCAGCTTGTCCTTGCTTCTTGTTGTGGGTTCTTTTGTTGCCATGTCTGTATATGGTTTAAATTTCGGCATTGATTTCAGAGGAGGTTCTATTTTAGAGGTATCATATTCACAGTTACCAGTAGAATCAATGACACAAAGACCAGGAACAGAGATTATAAAAGCAGGATTGGATAATCTAGGTTTAGGGACGTATGTTCTGACTCCTTCTGGGGATTCTAACTATATTTTAAAGACTAGAGAAATAACTCCTGCTGAAAAAACTCAGATTGTTAATGTTTTTTCAAACAACGGAAGTATTGAAGTGAAAGAAGAAAGATTTAACTCTGTTGGTCCAACTGTTGGTACAGAGCTAAAAAATAAAGCATATTTAGCTATTGTTATTGTTCTTATCTGTATAGTTCTTTTTATTACATTTGCTTTTAGAAAAGTTTCTTTTCCTGTTCCTTCTTGGAAATATGGATTTGCTACTATCATAGCCCTAGCTCATGATGTTGTGGTTCCAACTGGTGTTTATGTTGTTTGGACCCATTGGAGGGGAGGAGAGATTGATCTTTTGTTCGTTACTGCACTTCTTGCCATACTGGGTTATTCTGTTCACGATACTATTGTTGTTTTTGACCGTGTTAGAGAGAATTTGAGGGTTGGTCATGATACAAAATCTAAGCACACTTTTGGAGAGACTGTGGGGCATTCTCTAACTCAAACAATGGGAAGATCGATAAACACATCCCTTACTATTTTCTTGGCTCTTGTTGCGTTGTATTTTGTGGGGGGAGAGGCTACTCGTAACTTTGCATTTGTTCTGCTTGTTGGTGTGGTTGCTGGTACTTACTCATCTATTTTCTTGGCATCTACACTACTTGTCACTCTTGAGAAAGCTCAGAAGAAGAGTTAAGACTTTCAAATTTGGCGAACTCCTTACAGGAGCAGTACACCTTTCACATTTTGATTACAAAACGCTCAAGGTCTTGCGAAGCTTCGCTTCTCACCTCGTTCCCAAATTAAAAATGCTCATCACCTTACGACAAGTAAGGCTCTTCACCTTTTTAATTTCTCACGTCGGATTTCATCCAAATTATGAAAGTTTTATTGGACATTTTCTGTTTTTGTGATATACTATAATACAGGAGAGAAAAGATGCCTGATTACGAGTTGTTTTATGAGGAAATTCGATTCCACGGACATAGAAGCAGTTGGCAGACTAGTGTTTCGAAGTCGGTGCCGATCAAGAATGTTGCTGATGATCAGGCGGCCATCAGTGCCGCGAAAACCGTCATCAACTGTCCGAGCGACGACCCTCTCGTGGTCCAGAAAGTGCCTGTCAAACTGCTTCGTTTTGTTGAGGTGGTTTCGTGGAAGTAAGTGCCCATCAAGTAACGCCAAGAGGCTCACTTTGGTGGGTTTTTTGGTAATTAAAATCAGTGGATTTTGGGCTTGACTTCGTAACAAATATGGCTATACTACTTAGGTGCCTTAAATGGGCACTTTTAGTTAGTACTTTGACAATCAAATTGAATTTATAGAATGTATTTATAAGTGCAAGTTTTCGTCAAACTTATGGTCCTGTCAGGGATTGTGGGTGCGACAAAATATCCTTTTAAATAATTCTGGATATGTGAATCTAAAGCAACGGTTCACAACAATCAATAACAATCATATTAAGACAGTCTTCATCTAAAATGTGAAAATAAAATAAAAAGTATATTCTTCTTTATTTTGTTCCGCTCATTTTAAAGCTTACACAATTTAATTGTGATTAAACTTTTTTTAAGAGTTTGATCCTAGCTCAGGATGAACGCTGGCGGCGTGGATAAGGCATGC
>CAYVNM010000009.1:0-37413 GCA_964453075.1 uncultured Candidatus Saccharibacteria bacterium | reverse complement strand
GAGCCAAATAAAACACATAATGCGCCCTTATTTATAGGGGCGTATTTTGTTGTAGACAAGTTACCCAGGATGGGATTCGAACTTTTTTAGTATTTACTTAAATCAAACCATTTATTTTCAAATCCTGCCTTTTTCAAAATACGCATGACGAAGTCTGTTTTACTTCCAATATAACCTCCTTTACCAGTTGGGTCACTTCTCAATAAGTCTTTTTTGAGCGTGGCATAGGTATCTCTATCTTCGCCGTGCTCACGCAAATAATCCCTAAACAAAATCTGTCGCTCTAAAAAACTTCCTTTATCAGCGTAACAAATCGAAAGATGATATTCGGTAGGCATACCCTTTCTTAAAAGATACCGCTCTGTAGATACATCCTTATCTTGACCTTCTCGGCTAGATGGATATCCGAGAGTTGAGAGTGATTCAATAATAAATTGAGCATCTTCTGATGAGGATATCTCAATCGCAATATCGATTATTGGTTTTGAAGCAAGCCCAGGAATAGATGTGCTTCCAATGTGTTCGATTCTCGTTATCTTATTACCAAGTAGACTCTTAATCCGATCTGCTTCTTGTTCAAACATTTCTACCCATTTCGGATCATACTCTTTGATTTCTTGATGAGAGATATCGATTGTTTCGGTCTTTTGCTCCATACACCAAATTATATAAAAATTACAGAGTCAAAGCTATTAATTATTTATACCCTAAAAGGGGCTCGAAATGTATAAAAAGAACGACCGTCTGATATTACTCAGACGGTCGTGAACCGAAGAAGGAAACTCAAGTCCTTGTGTTTCCGAAAGTAAGTCCCGAAATGAAGAACTTTGAATTCAAATCTCGAGATTCCATGGAGAAAGTCTTCCTTCTTTGCGAAGGTAACGTTTTTCCATGAGTATCTCAAAATAATCATCCTGTTTTCCTCAGTATCGAGAATCCTCACCTTCGAAAACTTTAAGAAAACTTGAGCAAAGTCATCGACTTGTAGCTCAACGTTTTCCTCTCCGAAATCGAAACTATGGATGAGCAAGATGCTACTTGAATACTGATGTTCCGATAAAGAAGCCATGCGACCACTAACCGTCACATCACCGTCAAAAAGCACTTTCTCACCACAAAGATCAACCCAACCAATCCTGTTCTCTGCTGGTCTAAATTCCTCTAATGCTTCTTTTATCTCTTCCGGAGTAACTCCCGTGTATATACCAAGCAAGCTCGCAACTACCGCTTGCTGATAGAACAAGGTTGTCTTGATATACGGAAGAAATCGAATTGTTTGACCGGCAAAGTTCAATGACAAGACAGCTTCAGCACCTTTTGTAAAAACAAATGCGTCAGCATGTTGATCAAGAAGTGAGAACCCTAAATCATCACTTCTCTTAAGCTCTTTGACGAGTAAGTCGTCAAGGTTGAGCAAAGCTGTCGTAGATCTTCTTACGATAGCTTCCTTCCCCTCAACAATATCCTCGAGAGTGTTGATTCCTTCCACACCAAGATGCATTCTCTTAATGTTGAGAAAAACGCCGATTCTTGGTTGTAGAATATCCATGAGATTATCGATGTGATTTTTTCGATACATCGAGTACTCAAGTGCCAGTATCGTCTGTGATGCTTCAAGGAAATTCACAAGCCATGAAGAAAGTGTCAGTGGAGTCAGACGTTTTGAATAGACCCTTCCACAGTTGAATCTCTTACTTAGAACACTTTCGATGAGTGAGGTGCAGGTCGTTTTACCAACGCTTCCCGTCACACCAATCACCAAAGGACTCACTTGCGAAAGAACATATTCACGAATTCGATCAATCGCGTCAAAGATGTTTTCAACGCGAATGTGCCGAATGTTGTTTAGACTATCTTCATTGACTCGAGAATCAACAACGAGTGTGACTCTCTTATCCTCGCGTGCTGTAGAGATATTCCGTGTGCGATCAAATGGATTGTTATACCATCCCATCGCATTAGGATTATCTTCGTATACACAGAAGTAGAGAATCTTGTCATCGATCCCAACGCTCTCGAACTGCTTCAGGTGAGCAACGTTGAGAACAGTGAATGTCTCATCGTCGCTGACATTAACAAATTTTGAGTGTGGTAGAATTTTCCGTAGCGTACGAACATCAAACTTCATCTTTACACCTCCATTCCTTTTGTGATAAGTGATACCAGCTCGCTTGTGTGAGTGTTTGCAATGTCATGTCCACCCTCGCGTACAATGTGCAGTGTGTGTTGCACCCTGGACTTGGAAACAGTTTCCTTCACCAGTTCAACGGGTGTTGCGGTGTCCCGCTCACCATAAATGAGGGTGACGGGGCTGAGAATCTCAAGAAGATCAATCCGTAAATCCACTACAACGATTTTGCGATACGTTTCGCGCATCACCTTCGTTGCTTTTGAATAGTATGGATTTCTTCGGATCTTCGTAAGATATAAATCTCGAAGTAAAGAAATGAGTGAACTTGGAAGTACTGCTTTTAACACCTTCTGCATACCACTCAGATCTTTTTCCTCGTATTGACGAATAATCGCCGGTGAAATGAGAAACGTCTTGGTATTTGTATCTCCGGAGAGTTTCTTCCAGCGGAGCACAATTGCACCACCGAAAGAGTAACCGAGAACGTAGTCTGGTTTTTCAGTTTGGACGATTACACCAATATATTCTGCATAATCGTCAACTGTCCAAGGAGTTTGTGGGTCTTTTTGTCCACCAAATCCTGGCAGGTTAATACGTACAACACGGAAGTACCTTGAAAGCTCCTCCGTAAAACGTGAACGATTAGCCCATGCATCTACACTCCCTACTGATGTGTAGTTCAAGTGATTCCAGCCGTGAATGAGTAATATCTTAGGTTTTTCCATAGTTTTTTCAAATAACCTCCGAGGTTATATAATCATAAAAATTGACACCTGTAAATAGTAACGAAATCATATAGAATTATGATATCATAATGAAAGGTTAGTGTGATAATGAAATTAGGTTATTGATCGTTTTAAGATGAAATTCCACGTTACTAAATTCTCCCTTCCAGTCGAATGTTCGAAATGCGTCCCTCCATTCGAGCTTTTAAAAGTTTAGCCGCCTATTTTGGGCGGCTTTACTTTTTAGCTCTGCGAAGAAAATGTGTTTTAACACATTTTCGGCCAGGGCTCGAACACCGCAGTCATGTTTTTTTAGCAGAAAAAACAGACGAGGTGGTGGCTAGTCCGAAAACTTGCGACGGCAAGTTTGAGAAACGAAGCAGAGATCCCCTGGTCGCAGAGCAACCAAAAAAGCCATTAGGCGCTTTTTGTTTGTCTGCGACAGCAAATCAATGTTATTGATTTGCGTCAGGGCTCGAAAACCTTTGATAGTTTTTTGTGAGTTTACGAAACAAAAAACATAAAAGATGTACAGAAACTGTAAGTTTCGAGTCCCTGGTCGCTAATTTGTGTCAACAAAAAATTTTTAAATAAGACAAAAGGTCGCCCGTTCTCTTCCTTTGGAAGTTGTGGCGACCTGTGCGTGGCCGGACGGGATTGAACCCGTCCGGCCCTCGATGTGTGTCGGGGCAACTAGCCCAATGGCGGTGGCACTTCCGAATCGTTCGTCTTGTTCACGATGAACTTCATCTCCAACCATCGGAAGATGTAGTCCACCACGGACCTGACGACCTGAATGTCGGGAGTTTTCGACATGCCTGACGGCTCGAATCGCATCCCCCTGAACTTCTCCACCAACACCTCGAGAGGCACGCCGTACTGCAGGCTGAGCGACACGGCCATAGCGAAAGCATCAGCCAGACCAGAGATTGCCGACCCCTCCCTGGCCAAGACCAGAAAGATTTCACCGGGCATTCCGTCCTCGTAGAGGCAGACGGTGAGATACCCTTCATGTCCTGCGATGTCGAACTTGTGCGTTATGGCCTGACGTTCGTCAGGCAACTTGCGTCTGATCGACTCACTCATTTTTGGGTCCCTCCTGGAACCCGAAGAACTTACAACAAAGTACTACTTTGCAGAACTGACGTCAATACCACAACAATCCCCCCTACTTCCTCTTAGACATCTTACCCGTCACATACTTTTGTGAAGGACTCATTGATTTATCTTTTCGATGAACACAACCTATCCAACAACAAGGACGACGTTTCCCTGCGGCAAGCTCTAGAACCGCCCTTTTTATGTGATGCTTTCTGGTTTCTTCAGTCTTAACTGATATTGTCCAACAGATCCATTCATTGCGTGCAAGAGGAGTAATTTCTTCCCAAGCAGTAAGCGCTTTAGATGACGAAGATAGTGCCTCACGTAAATCGTTCGGCATTTTATGTACTGTTCCGTTTGAAATTCCTTTTTTTGACATGTAGATATTTTAACAAATTATCATAAAAATCTCAGCTATCTTGATTAATATTTAATAACCACTATTATTACTTATATGACTAAAACCAAAATAGCATTATCAATCCTATTCATATTATTAGGAATATTCATATTTGTGTATGGTGGATATGATGACGGTCCCGGAGCACAACTCCTTGGACTCATCATAGTTGTTATCAGCATCGCAAAAATAATAAAAAGTAAGAGGAAAAATCTAGACCCAAACACATAAGATTAAAGACGACAAATCTAATTTTAAAAAGAGCTCCCTGATCGTAGAAAAATTTATTGACAACAATGCAACTAAAGTTATATTGTTCAAATTGGAGGCGATATGTCAAAAAAGTTTCAGTTCGTTATGGATCACAGAACACAAAAACTCATTGATCAAATCCAGGATTGGACGGGAGAAGAAAATGTTACAGAAATAATAAGACAAGGAGTGAAGGACCTGCACTGGCGCATATCTGAGAGCAAAGAAGGTAGGCAGGTAATTTCAAAGAAGGTTGAGCCCGGAACTATCGTCTATGACTCACTACTTCCAATCACTGGGAAGGCCGACTGACGTCGGCTTTTCATTTATTGGACCCATACTCTCTCTTCCCCAGTTTTAAACTTTCAGTTACAATAGACCGCAATATATGAAAAATAAATATACTGTAGGAAATTTCGCTTTAAGGGTTGGTAAATCTGGCACGGGCAAAGGACTATTTGCCGTAGATCCAATACCAAAAGGCTCTTGTATTATTGAATACACTGGAACCCTCGTAGAAGAAAAAGATCACTATACGAACAATAGTAAATATCTTTTTTGGGTAGATAAAAATGTAATGATAAATGGAAACATTCCTTCAAACAAAGCACGCTATATAAACCACTCATGCCGTCCCAACTGTGAAGCCGATGGACCAAAAGGACGCATTTTTATATTTTCAAAAAGAAATATTAAGCCCGGAGAAGAACTGACTTATAACTATGGCAAAGAATATTTTAATGTTCACATAAAACCCAAAGGCTGCAAATGTGTTAAATGTGACATAAAAACAATGATGAAAACACGATACGAATAATGTATAATGATAATCTATGACCAAGGAATCTAGTATTATCAGATGGATAAAACACCAACAATCACAAACTCTATTTCTTTTGGGTACTATTATTTTATTGATTCTTGTTATCTACTGTGGAGGTTTTATTTTTTACCTACAAAATATCAAGTTAAAACAGAATGAAAAAGACTTAAAAACACTAGAGGAATTATCTAAAATTAATATTCAAACATTAAGAGAAAAAAACACCACAATCGCAAATGAAAATTCCGGACTATACTCATCATTACAGGCTGAACAAACTAGAAATGACCAGTTTGGTATGCAGGTAGAATCAATGTCTAGTGTGGTAAGTCAATTATACAAACTGAGTAAAACAGACAGAGAACTATTACAAAAATATTCTAATGTTTATTTCTTAAACGAAAACTACACCCCATCACAACTGTCCGAGATAGATGCTGCTTTTTTATACAGAAAGACAAAGACAGAAACGATACATTCAAACATAAAACCATACTTAGAAAACTTATTGAAGGCTGCTGCATCTGATTCAGTATCCTTACTTGTTTTATCTGCCTATCGCTCATTCGGCACACAAGCAGCTTTAAAAACTGGTTATAAGGTTGTGTATGGCACAACAGCAGCAAATAAATTTTCTGCTGACCAAGGATATTCCGAACACCAGCTAGGAAGTACTGTTGATTTCACAACCCAAACCGGTGGCGAGACATTGAGTGGGTTTGATAAAACAAAAAGCTATGAGTGGTTAAACCAAAACGCTTACAAATACGGCTTCATACTTTCATATCCTAAAGGTAATAAATTCTATCAATTTGAACCTTGGCATTGGCGTTTTGTTGGAGTTGAATTAGCAACAAAAATACACTCAGAAAACAAAAATTTTTACGACATGGATCAAAGAGAAATAAACGACTTTTTAGTCAAAATATTTGATTAATATCCTCAAAATTAATCACCATCTCTATCCCTACCACTTACTTCTTTTTCTTCATAACCCTCATCATCATCTGAAGTATTGAAATTATCTTCTTTTTTTAATTCCCTATCCAAACCCTCTACTTTTTTATGTTCTTTTTCTATATCTCGTTCTTTCTTTTTTTTGATTACCTCATCTTCCAATTTAGACCTGATCTTTCGTAAATTTTCCTTGCTGCCTTCATCTACATCTTCATTTTCCGTTAATTTGTCAAAATCCTCCCCCTGTAGAGACACAGTATCTTCAAACACGGCCATAAGTTTTTCGGCATTATCTTCATCACCTTCATTTTTTAATTCTTCTATATTCTTTTCTATTTTATCAAAATGTTTCTTAAAATCATCTTCAAGTTCCAAAACTTTGTCCTCAGTCAAACCGCCTCTAGAAGCAAGCTCTGCAGCCTCTTCAAGGCGTGATATTGCGTGTTCTGTAGATACTTTTGCCTTTGCCTTTGTTCCTATTGCTGCGACAGACTGAACAGTCTCACCAAATCTTTTTACAGGATATAACACATCTCCAGGCAAGGAATTATTAGCACCAAAAACAGTGCTTGTTGTCAGTACAAAAATTATCACCGCAGTTACTGGAAGAGCTACTCTCTTTTGTTTTGATATCTCCCAAACAGTAGAATAAAAAGGTGACCTTACTGGTTTTGAAAGGAAATCTTGTTTTGGATTTTCCTTCATGTATTTATTTAAAACAATTAACATCTCTGATCTTTCTTCAGGTGTTAATTTTTGGTTTTTTATTTTTGAAAATATTTTATCCATATTTTATTTTTGTTGTTCCTCTAAAACCAGTTCTTTTAATTTTTTTATTGCTCTATTAATTCTAACAGAAACAGAATTCTCTGTTTGTCCTGTAATGACACTTATCTCTGATATAGTTTTTTCTTCTACATATTTCAAAAATATAACTTCTGAGTATAAATTCGGAAGAAGAGTTACTAGTTTTATAACTTTTTCTCCATCTATTTTATCCAACCAAGATTCCGTATCATTAAAACCAACATCGTATCCATCCTCAAATTTCTCATCAAGAGATTCAACTTGGTTATTTCTGTTTGATTTCCTATACTCATCCACTACTAAATTGTTAGCTATTTTGTACAAGAAAGCACGTATATTTTTTATATCATTTCCTTTTGATAAAAATAACCAAGTTTTCATAAAGACCTCTTGGGTAAAATCCTTTGCCTTTTCCCTATCATTTAGTCTAAAAAAGGTAAAACGAAATATTTCGTCAGAATAAAGTTTAAATGAATCAAGGAACATGTTTTGTATGTCTTTCATTGTTTATAGACGATATCGGAAGAATTTTCTTACAACCATAAATAAAACCAGCTTTCGTATGTAAGTCAATACCAACTACCATCGTCTACCCCAGTATAACAAATTATTTGTTATAAATGCATTTAATTATAAATTTAATAATTTAAAAAATATAAAACAATGAGACATATTGAATCACTTATTTCTAATAAATTTTTAGCAAAAGTAGTGCCAGTTGGGCTTGGAGTCTTAATATTATTACCCTTTGCACCCATAACAGCACTTGCCGTATCTGATACTACTCCACCAACTGTTTCTATTACACTACCATTAAATGGTGCAACAATATCTGGTTCTACTTCTGTTGGAGCAGAGGCTTCTGATGTAAGCGTCTCTTCTGGAGCATGTGTAGTCACCATACTAGGAGTTAAATATGATGTAACAACCCTTGTTAATACACACTCTGGTGGAAGTAGTGTTTTTAATGGAAAATGTGGCACTGATATGACAACCATCTACCAAGGACAGCACGGTTCAAGTGTTTCTAGATTATCTCCTTATATAGTACCATCAGTAGGTATAGCCAAAATAGAATTTTATGTTGATGGAGTATTAAAATCTACTGATGTATCCTCTCCATACAACTTTATTTGGGATTCAACAACAGCCTCAAATGGTTCTCACACTTTGATGGCAAAAGCTTTTGATCTTGCAAACAACCAAACAAACAGCACAACAATAAATGTTATTGTAAATAATACCGGATCAACAACTCCCCCCGTAACTCCACCAGCAACAACTACAACTCCTAAAATAGACAATGTAGCACCCACAATATCACTGTCTGTTGCCACAACAACCAAAGGACCATTTTGGTCAAAAAAACTCAAGGTGGTAGCCTCAGCTTCGGATAATGTTGGAGTAACAAAGGTAAGGTTCTTTCTTGATGGTGTGTTAATAAAAAAAGACAAACATTTTCCCTACTCTTTCTTCTTAAAAACCAAAAAGTTATCCTTAGGACAACATACTTTGGTAGCTAAAGCCTATGACTTAGCAAACAATGAAGGTGTCTCTTCAACAGTCACATTTAATATAGATAGCAACAAGGAAACCAAAATAAATAAAAAAGAGGAAAATAGAAAAAATAAAGAGATAAAAAACTCAAGGGATGGTGACGAAGATGATGATGACTAAAAAAATATAAATGCATTCTCACACAAAAAACACTAATTTTAGTGTTTTTTATGTGAGAGTTTAGCAAATCTCTAATTTATGTTAATATTTATAAAATATAAAAATGAATAAAAAAATAATAATATCAACAGTTATAATATTTATTATGGGAGCTGGAGCACTATACGCCTCATTGAGTAGACCAACACAAAACAAAGAGTCTGCAACAACTTCCACAACCATTGAAAACAAACAACAAGAAACTGAAAGAGTTCCGACAAGCACAATAAAAACATATTCATTATCAGAAGTGGCTCTACACAAAACTGAAAATGATTGTTGGACTTCAATAAACGGTAAAGTTTACAACATTACTGAATTGATACCAAACCACCCAGCAGGAAAAGAGAAAATAATGAAGGGTTGTGGAATAGAAGCTACCGCAATATTCAGTCGAGTACCAAAACACGACTTAGATTTGTTGACACAAAATATTATAGGAAATTTAAGATAAAATAATGAAAAAAATATTCTGGAATAGCGTTTTAATATTAAATTTTTATTTAATAGCTTATTTCTGGTTTTCTAATTCTTCTTATCTAATAGAAAGTAAAAATTTAAATGATGTTCTTATTGCTATAGGCAGAATAACTGGATTATTAAGTGCTTACTTAATAATGATACAACTCATACTAATAAGTCGTTTTTCCCTGATAGAAAAAGAATATGGTTTTGATAAATTAAACAAACTACATAGATGGATTGGTTCATTCTTGGGGTTTTTCCTAGTAATTCACCCGGTATCCCTAATAATCGGATATGCCGGAGTAAATGAAACTTCTCTATTTCACCAGTTTATGAATTTTCAGACTGCATGGGAAGACATACTTCCAGCCACTGTAGCATTCGTAATTATCATTCTTACAGCTATAATTTCTTTAGACAGAATAAGAAGAAAAATACCATATGAGATATGGTACTTTGCACACTTACCTCTATATCTAGCTATTGTTTTGTCTTTTGGACACCAAACAAAAACTGGGGATCTTTCTTCTGGTAATGCTATGTATTATTGGTACCTAATCAGCGCAGTAACAGCAGGAATTTTGATTGGATATAGATTCCTAAAACCAGCTTATTTATTCTTTAGACATAAATTTGTCATAGAACGCGTAGTAAAAGAAAATGAAGATATATATTCTGTTTATATATCTGGTAAAAAAATGGGTAGTTATAATTTTGAAAGCGGTCAATATGCCAATCTTATATTTATGCAAAAAAACATGTGGTTCCACCATCCATTCTCTTATTCAGATTCTTATAACGGAAAAAGTGTAAGGTTTTCTATAAAAGCTTCTGGTGACTTTACGTCAAAAATAAATAATCTAAAAATAGAAACTAAGGTATGGATAGATGGCCCCTTGGGCACATTCACATTAAAAAAAGCAATAAAAAATAAATATCTTTTCATAGCAGGAGGTATAGGAATAACACCAATTCTTTCTATGATAAAATCGGTGGAAGAAAAAGATAGTGCTGTTTTGTTATATTCCAATAAAACACAAAAAGATTCCGTGTTTACAGAAGAAATTACAGAGAACAAAATAAAATCTTATAATTTTTATACCGAAAGAGGGCAAGATAATAGAATTGATATTGAAAAAATAAGTAGTCTTTGCCCAGATTTTAAGGAAAGGGATATTTATATATGTGGACCATCTCAAATGATAAGCGATATAGTAAAAAAACTAAAAAATAACTTGGTACCATCAGAACAAATACACTTTGAACAGTTTAACTATTAATTATTGACGAATCAAAAAAGAGAACGTATAAAAAGTTTTCCACCATTTTTTGCCACTTTTCAACAACTAATACACAGTTTAGTCATTGATTTTTTCCACTGGTGCTATTGATTTATTTTTGACCAGGCAGATAATTATGTTAGCTTCTCCTCAAAGAGGAACCTCCTTAAAAAAACAACGTTTCGCGTATATCGAGAGTTATGAACTCGAATTAGAAACAAATATTATATAAAGAGTTGCTTCCTCTTTCCCAAAGGAAAAGCCACAGAAACCTGAGCCCTTCGTCATGCACGGGGGCTTTTGGTTTTGTGTGGAAAAAATATTTGCAAAATATATAGTACTGTGGTTTAATACAGCTTGAACAGTTCGTTACATAAACCCTATTCCCCTTGCATGAAGCAGGGGCAATCGTGGGAGAAGCTGGGATGTCATATCAAGAAGTGCCAGGGAACCTGCACGAAATGGCAGTTCATCTCGAAAGTCTGTCTGTCGAGAGCTCTGTCAGAGGAATTCAGGAATCCACTAGGAAGGATCTGGACCCTAGAAACGGATCCAGCCACTGCGCCTGCGGCAACAAGATCAGCGAGGTGAGACGTAAGGCGGTGCCAGGCACGAAACAATGCCTGGAATGCGCCAGCAAGTCAGACCCTCGGCGTGACAGAGTTCCGGCGCACCTTCTGCGTCACCACAGCGATCGATAAACACTCAACACTGTATCCCAGCACAGTGTTGAGTTTCCAACACACCCCAGCGAGATTTTCTCGCTGGGGTGCTCTCATAAATATTCATGTTATAATTTTATTATGAATAATAAAATTATATTTTTTGGACTTGGTACGGTTAGTCGTGTAATGGCTATATGTTTAAACGAGTTATATGAACGCAAAGAAAAAGAAGTAAATTTTATATTTATTGTTCGAGATACAAAAAAAGCAAAGGAGGTTCTATATAACGCAGAAAAAATAGTAGAGAAAAGTGTCTTTCTAGAAATCTCTGATTTTTCTGAACTATTTTCTTCACCAGATAAATATTCCGAATACTTATCTGGATCAAAGCTCATGGTAAACAGCTCCACGCCAAAATTTAACGATAGTATAATAAAATTGGCCATAGATTTCAATTCAAACTACTGTGATTTAGCTTCGGATATGTATAACGAAAAAACATTAAATTCTATGCGTTTTTCCCAACTAGATTTTAATGAGCAAATGAAGAATAAGAATTTATTTGGACTCATAAACCTGGGCATATCGCCAGGTATAACAAATTTTATTATAGGTGAAAAACTTGACTCTATTTTGTGTGCACCAGAAAAATTTAATGTTAAAGAAATTAACTTATACTTGCTTGAAAACATACAATCAAAAAAAATAGTTTTTGCCTGGTCTCCCAGTGTTGCCCTAGATGAACTAAAAGAAAACCCAAAATATCTTAAAGATAAAAAAATATACACTGATGATCCATTTGAAAACTCCAAAAATTATGATTTTCCACACACTTTTTTGCCAACAGAAGAATATCCTATAAATCAGGAAGAGTTATTTTCTATTCACCAAAATTATCCAGAAATTCCTTCTATAAAAATATTCACGGGAGGAAATGAAGTTGAATTAGTAAAAAATCTCTTTCAATTAAACCTCCTCTCTGAGATGGATGCGGGATGCAATATAAGCGGTTTATCAGTCGAAAAAATAGTTAGGAATGTACTACCCGCACTACTTACACCAAAAAAGATAGAAGAATATGTGAGAAAAAAAATAATAAATAATGCCCATTTTTCAGCTATGGCAGATATAAGTGTAGAAGTGAAAAATCCAAATGGAAAACTGAGAACTTTTATAACAGAGAGTGTTGGTATAAGTTTTCATAGATACCTAGAATTACTAGACACTCCTTATAGTGGTTCTACCTACATATCTTATCCAGCTGGAATAGGTGCCTCTATAATCGCTTTTTACGCACTAGAATCTTGGACAGATAGCAACGATAAACTAAAAGGAGTGCTGGCCACAGAGCAACTACCTAAGATTTTAGGTTCTAAATTATCAAAAATACTAAAAAATGAACTTTCATATTATAAAATAGATATAATATCGCATATACACTCAAACTAATCAAAAAGGACTCTGTGCAGAGTCCTTTTTGATTATTAATTAAAAAATTAACAAAAATTACATTTGTGCACCCATATTTCCACCTGCCACACAATCCTTACAAGAACTCTTGTGTGTAAACACTTGATATACAGCTGACAAACCAACAAGAACATATACTAGTTTGGCCCAGATAGATCCTTCCTTTAAAAGAGAATCCACTAGATTATAACCAAATGCTACAAGAAGCCAGTTTAATCCCCCAACAACTAACAAAACAAAACTGACTATATGTAATGATTTCATATTAAAAAATAATTAACTAATAATTGACACATCAATATTATATCAATTTAAATTACAAATATCACTCAAGGCCTGTGTATTACCAACAATCTCATACTGCACCCCCAAAGCCTGCTCCACTACTCTTATTTTGATGACTAAAAATAATCTTACGAACTATTTCTGGATGACGAACTGAGTTCATATAAAACTCCTGACTATTTTCACTGGCAGTTTGAACCCTAATATTTCCAAATTTCAACAAAGTAGAAATAAAACCCTGAACTTCAAGAGAAACATCTTGAATTTTCTCGAAACGAACATTTGATATTTCTCTATGAAAAATATTTTTTTGATCCACTATTATTATTCTCTTTTCTGTTACATACCACACATCTAAATAATATTTAGTCCACTCTACAAACAAAGAGATCCATAAGAATAGCAACCACAGGAAATAACAAAACCACAACAAAGCATTTTTATTACCAGAAATTTCTATATTTATAAATAAGTTTGGAGTAAAAACTTTGTATAGCATAACCAAAACAATGGGTAAAATAGCAGCAAAAAACAAGGCAAAAATGTACCCAATAAAAACTATCCAGTGCTTACGAACCTCCAAAATGACCCTTTCATCCTGCTCTAAATGTAATGCTTTGTATAACATATTAGTAATAACTTAAAGCTAGAAAAGTAAAGATAAACAAACCAACTGAAACAGACACAAACAAAGTCTCAACAAAAACCATAACACCTCTATGTGTACCATAATGAGACCAGTGATACATTAGAATTATTGACACTATGACATAGACAACAAAAAAAGAAATAAATATCACAAACAAAACAGGGATATTGGCCAAAAATGGTATGGACAAATTAGGAATAGCTGGAACTGTAAAACTAGAAGATGTCATATGCCTAAATATTATAACAAAAAATCAATAAATTATGAATACTTATTCTTCCAACAAAGACTTTTTTAACTTTTTACTAATTATAAAATATATTAAAACTAAAAAAGCCAATCCAATGGTTATCAGTGCTATATAATGCAAATAACCATTGATTTTTATATATGATTGACCAACATAAAAACCTATAAGAAAAAGGGCTAAGACTTTTGGAATAGTACCCACAACGCTATACCAAAGAAACTCTGGATATCCGACTCTCGCTATACCCGAAGCAATCTGAACAGTACCACCTACACCATGAGCTATTTTGGCTATAAAAAAAGTTTTCATCTTATGCTTTCTGAAATGTTCTTCTAAGAATTCTTCACTTTTATCATCATACCCCAAAAAATAACCTATTTTTTTGACCCTAGTTGAACTTCGCCATAATCTTCCTATAGAATAATAAAGTGAGTCTCCTATTATATCAGCCATCACTACCATAACATAAGCAATGTAACCATTTAGAATACCCAAGTACGTTAAAAACCCAGTTATTATAACCATTATGGGACCCTCAAATATAGCTATGGGAAAAATTATCCAGTATTTATACTGTTCCAAAATATGCAAAATCTCAGATAGAGAAATAAACATACTAAAATAATGACTCTTTATTAAAAATAAAGCAACTTATCAAAATAATCAAAAATTGACTTTTAAAGGAATAATTGCTTTAATTAGCCTGTAATTGCCGGCAAGGGCCGGTGTTTTTAAATCAGGGTAATCTACTCTTCTTTCTTAACTATATGGAAATTAGAAACATAGCAATCATAGCTCACGTGGATCATGGTAAGACTAAACTTACTGATGCTTTAATGCGTCAAACTGGTATGGTGACCACTGATGATGCCACAATGGATTCTAATGCAATAGAACAAGAACGTGGAATAACTATTTATGCAAAAAATACTTCTATCTATTATCCACCGAAAAACTCAGGCAAAGAAGTTACTAAAATAAATATAGTGGACACTCCGGGTCACTCTGACTTTGGTTCTGAAGTAGAAAGAGTATTGCGCTCTATAGACACCGTACTTCTTTTGGTTGATGCCCAAGAAGGACCAATGCCTCAAACACGCTTTGTGCTGAAAAAATCACTGGAACTGGGCCTAAAACCTATAGTTATAATAAATAAGATAGACAAAACAGCAGCGAGACCAGAAGAAGTACACGAACTTGTTCTTGAGCTTTTTCTAGAGTTGGGAGCAAACGATGATCAGTTAGACTTTACAACTGTTTATGCTATAGGAAGAGATGGAATAGCTAAAATGAAACTTGAAGATGATAGCAAAGATTTAACTCCACTATTAGAAACAATACTTAGAGAAGTTCCACCAGCATCTGGAGACAAAAACCTTCCTGCAAGATTACAATCCTTCAATCTTGCATATGATAATTTTTTAGGAAGATTAGCTGTTTGTCGTGTTTACGAAGGAACCATAAAAAATGGTGATTTGGTTTTTGTAAAGCAACACGATAGCAATAAGGTTATATCTGGAAAACTTACAAAAATTTTTAGTTTTGAAGGAACCAAAAGAGTAGAAACTGAAGAAGCTGTAGCTGGAGATATAGTTATGATAGCTGGATTACCAACTGTTTACATAGGAGACACTATTTGTAAAGACGAAAATGCTGACATGCTTCCATCTATTAATATTGATGAACCAACTATCTCTCTTAATTTTGTTGTAAACGATTCACCATTTGCTGGTCGTGAAGGTAAATACGTTACAGGTAGACAGATAAGAGAGAGGTTAGAAAAAGAATTAGAAATAAATGTTGGGTTAAAAATTGATTGGAACGACAACAAACCAGCTGAAGGATATTCAGTTTATGGTCGTGGAGAACTCCATATAGCTATCCTGCTTGAAAACATGAGAAGAGAAGGATATGAATTACAAGTATCCCAACCAAAAGTTATTATTAAAGAGAAAGATGGTGTACAACTTGAGCCATTTGAGGAAGTGACTATAGATATACCAGATGAACTAGCAAGCTCAGTTATTTCTAAATTAACAGAAAGAAAAGGTTTACTTATGAACATAAAGAAGGCACATGGTCACCAAAGACTAATTTTTGAAATACCGACAAGAGGTCTTCTTGGGTATAGAGGTCAATTCATTGTGGACACAAAAGGTTTGGGTATTATGGCTTCTAGATTCGTCGAATTCCGCCCTCATGTTGGCGAAATAAAACGCACAAACTATGGATCAATGGTTTCAATGGAAGCCGGCAAAGTCTTGGCTTTTGCATTAGACAACTTACAACAAAGAGGCACCCTTTATGTTGATCCAGGAACTGAAGTATATAAGGGTATGGTTATAGGAAATGTGTCAAAGGGTGATGATTTATTTGTAAATCCAACAAAAGGAAAACAGCTGACAAATATGAGATCTACAAGCTCAGATGGCTCAATCTACCTTGCCGCTACATACAAATTAGATATAGAAAAGGCGATGGAAATAATGGCAGAAGATGAATTTATCGAAATAACTCCGAAATCAGTGCGTTTGAGAAAAAAGGCTTTGAAAAAATAATTACTTGGTTACTCCTCAATATCTTCCAACTCAAAATCCCCTACTTTTATCCTTTTTATATGAAAAGTGGTTGCACCTTCATCAAAAAATTCTGCCAAATCAGACACAAACTGACGTACATAAAAACCACCAGAAACATTTATGGAAATTTGATCTATAACAAATTCCCTATCTATATCTCTCAAAAGTAATTCTACCCATTTATTTAATATTTCCTTTTGTCTAAAATCACCTATTACGGATTTTATTTTTGATTTAATCTCGTTCAATAATTTTTCCCCAGTGATACTCCTGCGAGTCAAATGCTCTGCCTGAAAAAGTTCTACTTCATGATCTGGAATTTCTATTTCTGACAACCTTCCACTTCTTGCCCATTCAAGCAAAGGCATCCCATTTATTGGCTTGGAAGAATACACAGGATATTTTTGTTTAAATCTTCCAACAACTTCACTTAATCTTTTTTTTACCTCTATAGTGGTAGGCACGCTAACCTCTTTTTTAGAAACCAGACCCAGCACATCCCCCGTATCAGTTGCAAAACCCCAGAGAACATCAAAAATATAAGTTTTTTGTAATTCTAAATAACTGTCTTTCCTCTGTATCTCTTCTCCAGACAAAACGAGCAATAAACCCTCAGCCAAAGGATCCAAGCGGCCAGCATAGGTCATTGGAGTGTCGAAATACTCTTTATTTTTGAGCTTAAAACCCATTACGCATTGATTTGGCGTCTCTCCCAGCTTTTTGTATAGCAAATGTAGGCCACTATTTTTTTTCATATACTCTGATACAATAACCTATATGAGCAAAATTTCAAAACTTAGTACCGAGAGCTATAAAGGCGTCAGGGACTTCTACCCTGAAGACCTTTTTGTTCAAAATTATATTTTTAATAAATGGCGAGAGATAGCAGAAAAATTTGGGTACCTGGAATACAACGCATCTGTACTGGAACCGGCCGAATTATACAAAGCAAAAACTGGAGAAGAAATAGTTAATGAGCAAACTTATACATTTACAGACCGGGGAGAGCGTGAGGTTACCCTTAGACCAGAAATGACACCCACAATAGCCAGAATGGTGGCAGGTCAACATCACAATCTAACCTTTCCTCTAAGGTGGTATTCTATACCAAATTTATTTAGATACGAAAAACCCCAACGAGGAAGGCTTCGCGAGCATTGGCAATTAAATGTTGATATATTTGGAGTTAATTCAATACAGGCTGACATAGAAATTATTAGTATAGCAGATCAAATATTAAGAAACTTTGGCGCAAAAAGTAGTGACTTTGTAATAAAAGTTAATAGCAGAAAAATCATAAATAACCTATACAAGAGATTTGATTTGAATGAAGATGATTCACACAAAATTTCAAAAATAATAGACAAAAAAGAGAAGATTTCATCTGGAGCATTTGACGGAGCAATAGGAGAAATACTTAAAGAGAAGTCTGGCGAGTTTATTTCTCTATTAGAGTCAGCAGAAAAATTATTGGAATTCTTTGGAGAAAATGATAGCGATGTTTCTGACATAATCACTTTGATAGAACAATTAAACAACATTGGTACGGATAATATTGTTTTTGAACCCACAATAATGCGCGGATTTGATTATTACACAGGAATAGTCTTTGAAGTATTTGATTTACACCCAGACAATAACAGGGCTATTTTGGGAGGTGGTCGTTATGATGATCTTTTAGACATCTTTGGAGCAAAAAAAATACCAGCTGTTGGTTTTGGTGCTGGAGATGTAACAATGAAAGACTTCCTTGCTACACACAATTTACTACCAAAATATAAAATACCTTCCGATATTTATATATGTACTACCAATCCAGAGTATACAAAAGAGGCAAATGTATTAGCCAATAAGTTAAGAAATGAAAATCTAAATGTTTCAGTAGATTTAAGTGGAAAAAAGCTAGGAGACCAAATTAAAATAGCCCACAAATTACAAATACCATTTGTTATATGTTTAGGAGAAGATGAGATAAAATCTGGTTTATATGGAGTTAAAAATATGGAGACCGGAAAAGAAGATAGGGTTAAATTAGAACAAATATACTCCGTAATAAATAAGTAAGATTACTAATCCCAATTATGAAAAAAGTGGTTTTTGACATTGAAACAAAAAATATTTTTCAGGATGTAGGATCTAGTGATCCTGTTGATTTGGACATATCTTTAGTTGGCTTATACGATTACGAAAACAACTCCTATAGTAGTTTTTTGCAAGAAGATTTTAGTAATTTATGGAATATTTTAGAAAAAACAGACATGCTTATAACCTATAATGGTGATCATTTTGATATTCCTCTACTAAATAAATATTATAAAAAAGATGGGCGCGGAGATTTAACCAAAATCAGATCACTTGATTTATTAAAAGAAATAAAAAATTCCTATGGTAGAAGAATGAAATTAGATCAAATCGCAGAAGGTACATTTGGTATAGGTAAAAGTGGTAATGGTTTGGAAGCGGTAGCTTGGTGGCGAAATGGTGAAATAGAAAAAATACGTAAATACTGCCTAGATGATGTAAGGATTACCAAGGATGTTTATGAATACGCCTTAAAAAATAAAAAACTAATATTTAAAGAGGGGCCATTTACCAAAGAAATTAAACTAGACACTAAACACTGGGAACCAGTTATGGAAGTAAAGACTCAAAGTCTTTTTTAGATAGATTTATTTATTTCTTCAGAATTTTGATCTTGTGCCAGTATTTCCTCTGCCTCTTCTCTTTTTATTATCCTAGAAAACTGTTTTATGCGTTTTATTAGATGGTGTCCAAAAACATAGTGAATAATCAAAATAGTAAAGCCTAATAATATAATACCTAGTAAGATATAAACTAAGTAATTTTTAATAAAATTAATTAACTTATTTTGATATCTAACGTCTATAGATTCGTCCCTAACATTACCAGCTTTATCTACAGCCCTAACTATAACCTGTAATTTCCCGTCAACTTTTATAGGTACCTGATAAGGACTAGAGGACTCAACAAAAACCGGGGATTCCGTTGGTGGTTGATCTTTATCTATAACACCTACTTCATAGTGATCCACCCCAGATAGATTATCTGTGGTAAAAAAAGAAACTAGAGTTCTTTCAGATAGAATCGTTGCTGCCATGAGATAATCAGCCTCAGGTGTAAACTCTGCTGGTGGAACCGTATCTATTCTTACTAAAAAATGTCCCGTTGTCCCCCACACTCCTTTTTTAATTGCTTTGACATGGAAATACCACAAACCATCATTTAGATTTTCATATGATTTGATTGTGTCTTCAGAATCTATCTCATTATCTGGAATAGTTGAAGGTTTATTGTCTATTTCAAAACTGAAACCTGTAACCCCTTCGTCTTTTATCCAAGATAATACAGGGTTTTTGTTGTTGTACCAATCTGTCTGAACTGGATGGGTATCAGAAAAAACCTGTACTCCATCTGGAGCCTTTGGTAAAAGATTATACTCGGCCCTACCAAGATCAAGCATGGTTTCTGTACCCATACCATCGTTTAGTAAAATTTTTGACCGAGAACTCACATTTACAGTCGCTCTTCCTGTACCTATAACTTTAAATGTTATCGTACCAATAAGACCCGCTTCTGTCGTTATTCCATTTGGAACCACACCAACATAACTAGCGGTACCTTGAGTATTATCGTAACCAGGAGGCTCAACCCATACACCGATAATAGAAACTCCTCCAGTGGGATTGGTTATGGCCAACTTGTTTTTATCAAAACTTATTCTAACCTCAATACCATTAACACTTCTACCACGAGTATTAACAAAAATAGGAACCTGAAAAGTGGAACCCTCTACAAAACTACCTGATCTAGGAGAAAAATACACCTCAGAATGAGCTAGCAGTTTAGAAGCTTCTATATTTATTGTTTGAGCACCCAAAGAACCAGCCACAAATAGTGACAAAAACAATAATAAAACTATTATTCTGTTGATACTAAACATCATATGGACTCTATATCCTTTATCTCCTTATTTATTGTTTTTTCGGCTTCATTTATATCCTTTTTAATACCTGAAATAATCTTTCGTTCTGAAGTGCTCAATTTTTCATTTTCATAATTACTTATATCTTCACGTAATATATCAAATGACTTGTGGGTAACTTTTTCTGCTTCACCAGATTCATGTTTTATTTCTTTTTGTCTAAATTTATCTTTCTTTAAGTGAAAATAAATGCGTAACAATAAATATATTACAAGAAGTATTAGAACAACCATTAAAAACCACACATCGTAACCCAAATCTGAAAAGATATTACCTATTTTTATTGTTATTAAATTAGAAGTCTGACTATTGGTTTTATCCTCTTTTATCATTACAGCCGAAACGGAATACGATCCTCTCTTCAAAGATTTTGGAATTACCAAACTGAAACCACCATCTACATCTGCTACTCCAGTTATAAATATCTTTGATCCATCCAGAGCAACAAACGTCACTAATACTTGCGATCTAGGATAATCTGATAGTCCCACGATAGATCTTTCACCATATCTTGTTCCCGTCATTATCTCTGGAGCTTTCAAGGAAGGTTTAGGTTGAGGAATCTCTATTTCCACAACAGGATTTGGAACAATTATTTTTTCTTTTTCTGGAACTTTAACCGCAGCTTCTTTTACCGAGAAATTAGCCCCTATTAAATCACCCGTAATATCAGTCCCCTCACCATCATTTGCCAAAATCTGACCAGATCTAAAATAAACCTTATCTGAGCCAACACCTACGGCCCTAAGATTAACTGTAACAGCGGTCCCTGTGGTACCCTGAAAACCACCCAAAGCCACACCTTCAAATCTGACAGAACCAATACTCTTTAAAAAAGTGGGTTCTGTAACCCAAAAGTTAAGTACGGAAGTGGATTTGGAAACTGATTCAATTGAAAAAATAGAAGTTGGAAATAAAACATCTCCAGATATTGCATTAAAAGGCACATCTCCTGTGGCAATTATCCTTATAGTAACTCTATCTCCAACCTCAAAGGTTCCGCCCGCTGGACTTATAGAAAGATTCGCAGCCGAAACCAGTGCTGGTATAAAAAATATAAAAAATAATATTATCGTGTATTTTTTCTCCATTTTTTTTGAAGGAATAAAATTATTATGAGCAATATTATTATACTAATAATTAAGTAATTCTGATACCACTTGATGTAATTTTGCGGTGCAAAAGTCACCACTCTCTCATTTTTATTTTTATCTATTGCTTTTATATATATTTTTTTTGTCAGACCTTGATCAGTTAAAAGATATGGACTTTCTGCCACAACATATTCACCCCAGAAACCTTCACGAATTTCATAATGATCAATACCCACACCTTTATCCTGAGTACTAAAAACTACAAAATACTTACCTCCAAGCATGCTTGGGTCAATCCCCACACTAGGCTTAAAATCTTCAGGAGGATTACTATCATCTATTAATACAGATTCTTTAGTATTTGATTCATTTGAAATCGAAAGGTTCAAAGGTGTTTTTTTTACCATCACACCAGTACCAATCCCGTCATTCTTTAATACTTGGACACCATCAAAATTTATAAGAGCTTTTCCCTCTTGTTTTGCACTGAAAATGATTGAAAATAAAAACTTCTCCTGTCCAGTGAAACCACCAGCGGTTATACCAGAAAAAGTTATTTCGCCTTTAGAATTATTGACTGGTTTCTCTATCCAAAAATTAATCGATGAATTACCATCTCTGATTTCTTTTATTTCCAAAATATCATTAAAAACAATTTTACCCTCGACTGCATTTACAGAAACACTCTCTGTGTCTATAAATACTTTTACAACAAAATTTTCATTTTTTCCATACAAAATTTTTTCTGTTTGAAAGAACATTTCCGCCGAAAAAGATGGTTTAGGAACAAACCATAACAAGAGAATTACAAAAACCGATAAAGATTTAATAAATTTTTTCATAATTTTTTTAACCCGTCCAGTAATAAGCCATAATACTAAAGTCTACTAAATCTACCCTACCATCAGCGTTTAAGTGTTTTTTCTCTCTTATTATAAACTCTGGACTAAGAGTGCGCTTGTACCAATACGCCGCTATGGAAAAATCGACCAAATTACATCTTCCGTCTTCGTTTAAGTCACATTTAGTCATTTTTTCTGTTGGTTTAACCGTTACATTTTTTGTCCCAACAATAAACCCCACTGTGTTGCTGAAAGAACTTATCTCGCCTCCAACAGAGGCTTTTGATTTTGTGGTGTGTTGTCCTAACTCAAGAACAGAAGTATCAAAATTTCTTAAATATATTCCATCTTTATCACTGGGTGTCTTTTCAAAAAATTCATTTTCAGAATTAACATTTATTATAATCTCAGACAAAGGCGAGCTTTGACCGAATATAACGATATTATCACCTTTTTTAACTTCGCTTTTATCTACCGCAATGGTAGGTGCAATAAAAATACCACTTATTCTCGTTAGAGCCCCAGATGTTATGGATATAGAAAAAGTAAAAGGGCTAGAGCGCATACCGTTCTTGTCTTCTCCATAAACTGAGAAAGTATAGTCACCAGAAGTAAGATTTGTAATTTTTGCTTCAAATTTACTATCTGGACCAGCTATAGTAGTTAAAGCTAATTGACCGTCTTTTAGAAAAGTAACCTTGCTTAATGGATAAGCTCTACCAGAAAAAATTACTCCTGTTTCAGAGATGGTTATTATTCCTCCACCCCCACCACCACCTCCTCCGCCACCCCCTCCGCCAGATGGCGGTGTAACCGGACTACTTGGAGTTGCTGAAACTTGTGTTGAAGTGGCTATGGAATTACCAAAAGAATCTTTAACAACGATAACAAAATAATATGTAGTTCCATTTGTAAGACCTGTACGAACAGAAGAATTGACATTGCCTAGTGAAGTATATGTGTAAGGACCTCCAGAAATAGTTGATTGACCCACAGAATATCCAGAAGCTGTCCAACCTAAATACCCTGTAGAGCCAGTCCAAGAAAGAGAGGCTTGACCATTCCCTGCTGTAATAGAAACTGATGGGGTTGAAGCAAACGGAAAATACAAAAATCCAGAATTGTCTCCAAAAGACAATGATGTGCTAGTCCCTATAGATATCTCTGATATTACACCAAAAAGTTTAAAGCTAGCAGATGATCCATAACCACCCGCGTTCATAACTGGATCCAAAACCTTATAGTTGGTAGAAGTAAATTCTTGAGAAAAAACAGGTTTTATACAAAAAAATAAAATTAGAGATAAAAACCAAATTATTTTTTGTAAATTTTTAAAATACATAATAAATAATGAAAGAATTCACTACTTATTATAAACCAAAAATTATTTTTAACAAAACACCGTTTTTAAAGTGATTATTGTGAAATAGTTGGATTTGATGTGTTTATTGGGGCTACTTCTATTATTTTGTCTGAAGTAGGATTGTAGAGGATAGCTTTTCTAGATTCTGAAAAAATTAAGACTTTATCTCCTTTTTGTGCGTTCATAAAAAATGGCTGATCTTTAAGTTTTTCTGGGTCAGAAACTGTAGCCATGGTTGGAGTTTCATCTGTTGGTAAAACCATATGTCTACTTACCATTTTTATTACTTGGGACAATTGTTTCTCTGGATTTTCTGATATATTAGTTTTCGTTTTTTGATAAAAGTAATACGTAGTACCCATAGCCAAAACAAGAAGCAAAACGAGCACTACTATCAGATATCTAAATTTTGATTTTTCTGAATTTATATTTGGTTCCATAATCAACAATTATATCACAAATTAAAAAATTGCTAATCTTCAATCATTTCCTCATAAATAATTAAAGAAATGTCACTTATAACCTTCTCCAAATCGGCATACTCATAACCATCAGTCATAATACAAAATATATATGGTTCTTCACTATCCTTTGCGTATACAATTCCACATTCATGAAATTGTTTTAAGAAAACATTTCTAGTTTCCACATCTATATCAGTCCTTTCTGCAAACTTGTGAGCAACCAAAACTTTGGGAGGCAACTTAGATACTGCACCATTTTTATAGTTTGTCTGAGTAAGAATAGAAAGTGCTTCATCCGAATATTCCTTAGTCAAATATGAAGCGTTATATAAAATACGAAAAACATTAGCGTATGATCTAGCGGTTATAAAGTTTTCTTTTTCTCCTGTTGATTTGTAAAACTGTATACCAAGAGCTTCCATGATTCTGTCCAAAAACCCTTCTGGAAAATAATCAAAAAGGAGTTGTGCGGCTGTGTTGTCGGAATAAACAACAGAACGTTTCATTAATTCTTTTACAGAATATGATTCCCCTGCATTCAATGATTCAGATGGTTTTACTAATTGATCTTTATAAAAATTTTGCTCACCAGAGTAATATATCTGTTGATCAAGTACTCTAGGTTCTACTTCTGCAAGTTTGAAACCGCCCACAAGTAGTGGAACTTTTAATAAACTAGCCAGATAATAAACTTCCCCGTCATTAACCCCTGCAAATCTAGATGTATTTAAATCTCTAACAAACACAGAGACTCTTTTTGCTTTACCTGTTTTTTTAATTCCATCTATAACGATTTCTAATTTATTTTGTAAAGTAGAGAGCTTTTCTGATTTATCATCATGTAAATCACAATTCAAATTTGGTTTTATGAAATGAAGTTTAGAAATACACTTTTCTTTGTATTTATAGTTGTGAACCTTATAACCTAAAAAAACTCCTGCACCAGCTCCCAAGACCATGAACGCACATAATATAGTTTTATTTTTTCTTAGATTTTGTAAAAAATTCATTATCATGATTTGACTTAAGGATTACTTGTCTCTGTAACCACCTCTGCCTGTGGAGGTTCCACTGGAACCACCTCAGGAATAGGCTCATTCTGTTTGGGAGCTTCTATTATAACGGGCTCTGGTACTACAACTGTATCTATGGGCTCCACTAGCTCATTTACTATAGTACCATTGTCAGTTGTTGTGGCTGTTTCTAAAGTGGTTACTGGAGTTGTGGTGGATTCTCCACCTATAATAACATTTTCTGATACAGGCGCTACTGTGGTCGTAGTTGTAGCTGTAGTTGTCTCATCTGTGGTTACAATAGGTAAGATATCTTCAGAACGAGAAGTAAACTCTTTTGAATCTTTTATAGCCAAAGCAATCCAATTAAACACAATATCTCTATTAGCTTGCTTGTTTAGTCTTACAGTAAATCCTTTTGTGTCCCTCTTTGTGATCACAAACTGTATATTTTCATCAAACATTGCTTCTATTTCCTCTTCACTTGTTGTGGTTGCAAAGGCAATTGAGGCAGATAGAACTGGTGTTTCTATATATTCTCTATCAAACACAACATCTACAAATTTTGCACCTTTCTTAACAGTAGCTGTTCCGCCAGTATCAGAAGTAAAGTAAGGCCTACCGAAGAACGTTACATCTCCGAGCATAGACAACGTTGTGCTTGCATTTCCAATAGAATCTACCTCAAGTCCACCAGTAAATGTAGCTGTACCTGTCACAGACAAACCTCCTGTACTTACTTTATTTGCTACAACCTCGCCAGCAAAATAAGCGTTTCCGTTTGTATCAAAACTAATCACTATATCATTTTCCAAATCAACCACTTCTGGTACAACCTCACTTACCATTGTTTCTGTAGTACTTGCCACCGCTTCTGTACTTGTAGCCATAACAACATCTGTTGAAGTAGCTTCAGTTGAGGTAGAAACAATAGAAGATATTATATTTGCTACAAGAGTAGAAGAAGCTACCTCCTCACTAACTATTTTTCTTTTTACTCCATGTATGACTAATTTGCCATTATTTAGAGTCATCTTTAGACCATCATTACTCCTGATTTCATCTGTTGTTATGGTATTTGAAACCAATGCCTTTGTTTGTATTGCGTTAGAAATAAACTCTGGTGAAATTATCTGAGAAACTGCAGTCAATCTATCTGTAAACAACTCTGATTGTGATACAACTCCTTTTTCTCTTTCTGCCTTAAGTTCTGCCAAGAATCCTAATATTTGTTCGTTTCTAGATCCTACTCCGATAGAACCTCCCTCCATAATACTATTTACTGTATTTTCTGATGATCCTGACAATTCTGGTTCTAGGCCAGTTTCCAGAGCCAAAGCCTTAGCTCTTTCTGCTTTGAGTTCGGTCCAATCACTCATTGCCAAATCAACAGACTGTCCACCATAATCTATCAAATTAACAAACATCATTATTGTTGTACATTTTCTACCAGCAACATAAACATCACTAGCTGGACAGTCTGTAAGTTTAGCTGGATCTATTGACTCAAGTGCTTTACCCAAAACTCTTCCTGACAGAGTGGCCTTCATTGCGTGCCCTGGAACACTTGAAGTAGTCAAATAATCTCCAACTCTAATCATGCCATTTTCTGTTGAAACTTTTACAGGAACACGACCGATAAGACCTATTGGGTATGAATTTTCTGTATATGCTCCCGAAACAAATCCTGGATCAGTTGAAACAACTCCAACCAAGTTTGCTTCATATTGATATCTTGATTTTTTGACTGCATGGTTGTTCATAGGATCTATTGTTACAACTTCTCCAAAATCAAGAGTCTCTTGAGAAGTATATCGCTCTGCGAGGTCGGCACCTGACGTGTTTATTGTTCCACCTGTTTGTGTATAAACATCACCATTAGTAGAGACTCTGAACACAGACAAACCGTCAGCTTGCAGGTTCAAAATGTCTTTATCTTGTGACACTTTGTATTCATAAAGCACAGGAGTTAGGACAGGTCTCTGAGGATAGGTTCTATTACTACTACTCCAGACATCAGTATAAATTCCGCTATAAGATGGGAATATTCTTCTGAAGTTAAAGTTTATTTGTATCCAAGTATCCTCCGATCCTGGATTTATTAATCCTCCGTTTACTATACCTATAGGGGTTGATGTTCCTAGAGCAGCTTGATTTTTTGCTGTTCTGACTTCGGCAGAAATTCCTCCTGTTGGCATAGAACTCATATTTGACTTCCAAACAAGAGTAGAGTTTGCATTAAGTTTTGTACCTACAGGAGAAAGATCAATCTGCTCTGATTTGTATATACCACTAGCTACCCATCCCGCATCATAAACATGAACAGCTGTTGATGTTGTAGTGGTTGCCGCACCAGCAATAGTAACAAACTTACCATCTGATCTTTGGAATGAAACAGCTCCAGACGCTATATTGCTTATATATGCCGGACCTATCACAAAAGCTCCGATTGTAGACTGATCACCAACAGATGTTAATCCTCCAGCTTCTTCAATATATATATAAGTTGTTGTAGTTCCTATGTTTCCAGTTTCACCAGTTCTAGGTAGAGATGTGGTTGCCATTATGTTCATTGCAGGAACAATTAACCAAGTTCCATCTGGCCTAGGCATAGCATGAGATCCTGGTCCTGGTTGATTACCAGTCATGGTTGGACCCGCAATCATAGCTTGGTTTGATGTTGGGTTATAAATCTGCGAAGTGTTCGCTAATGCACCGCCGGCACAAGATGTAGCTGTGGCTCCACCCTTTACAATAACCCATTGACCGTCTTTTCTCTGGAATGCAAATGCTCCGGGACCAGTACCACCTGTTGTCTGGGCAGGTGCACCTGTAAATGTAAATCTCATTGTGTATGGGTTAAATATATTTGTGGTTGTTCTAACAGCAGAACAAGCTGCTCCAAGCTGACCAGGTGTCATTGTAGTAACCATTCCTGGTAAGAATAGATATGTACCGTCAGGTTTAGGTATCCACAGAGAACCAGCACCTACAGTTGTAACAGTTGTTGCAGCAGAAAGAGGTTGAGGTCCAACTGTCATACTATTATTTACAGGATCATAGATAGAAGACATGGCTGTAGCACCTCCGTGCATAATAAGAACACGGCCGTTTGGAAGAGGTAGGAATGATGCACCTTCACCAGCACCAGTAGTACCACTAATAGAAGCTAGGTTTGGTCCTGCTATAAATGTATTGGCAATAGGGTCATATATATTTGTAGTAGAAGAAGCCACCCCATGACCCGCCATAACAATCAGGAATTTACCGTCAGGTCTCTTGAAAGAAATAGCACCTATACCTATAGCTACGGTAGGAACAGTTGTATTTGCGGTAAAGGCTTGTGTTGTTTCGTCATAGACCATAGCATTTGGAGTGGCATTACCTGCAATCACCATCCATTTACCATTAGGTAACTTCATAACAAGAGTAGTAGAAGCTGTAGCTGTGGTAAGAGGTGCGTGGGTAGTTGTTGTTCCGTTTGTAAAGCCGGCATTTGTTATGTTTATTGTTGGTTCGTAACTAGATGAAAGCAGGGCTAGAGCATTGTTTCTACTTGCATCATTGCTTATGTTGACATAGACAGGACCAGAAGCAGGTGCAGTAGTTGAGGAAACAGCATTACCGAAATCAAATTGACTTCTGTGTATTGCTGCTCCATTGTCCAATCTTACTTCATAAAGCACTGGATCTGCGTTAACTCTTCTGTATCTAGTAATACTACCTTTTCGTAATCCCCATTCCTGATCCAAAAATTTTGGAAGCTCTCTTTTGAATACAAATTTGAATTGAACCATATTATCCAAACTTGATGTTGCCATAATACTATCACCTGAATTTCCTATCGGAACATAAGTCGCAGAAGAACACAGAGATGGTGAAGTCGCTGTCCTAACATAAGCCTGTATTCTACCTTCCTGATTAGAAGTCCAATTGAGAGTTGAATCAGGAGATAGACTTGGACTACTAATACACTCACTCTCATAGTATGTGTTTTCTTGATTGGCGCTATCTACACCCGTATTAAAGTTCATATCATAAATATCTATTGTGTTTCCTGCTCCTCTTATGATTGCATATTGGCCATTTGGCAACATAAATGCTGTCATACCAAGACCAACTGCACCCGCAGTCATTGTAGGAACTCCAGATGTAGTAAATGTTGGATTCTGTGCACCAGATGTACCAGGGAGACCTGCACCAGGATCAATTACATTTGTTGTCAAAACTGATCCAGATGTTGTAGCTGTTATCATCAAATATCTACCATCTTGTCTCCACATAGTCTGAGCCGCACCTTCTGAAAGCTGAGCAGAAGGCCCAACCCCCAAGTTTCCAGAGAAGGCACCTAATGAGTTTGTAGTAGTTGTTCCAACCGGATTATATAAGAATGATTCATTGGCCTTACCTGGCAAAGTTAGGAATAATCCGTCTTGTCTTCTAATAGAAAAGGCTCCTCCAGTAACTATTGTTGGTGCTGTAGGACCAGCTAGCATATTTCCTGCTGCACCGTTACCAACAAAAGGATTGAATATATATGTGGAGGTTGATCCTCCAGCATAAATAAGGAATGTTCCGTTATCTCTTTGTACTATGTGTGTACCTGGACCCCATGTAGTTCCACCAACTGAAACGTTTGTATAACCAGATGAAGGTGATGCGGATGGATCATATATACCCCAGTTGGTCGTTCCTCCAACAAGAATCAAATATTTTCCGTTTGGTAGAAGTGCAGCAGCTGTTCCAGTAGCCGCGTTTCCTGTAAGAGATGGTCCGGCAGTAACAGCAGTTATGCCCATAGGATCATATACAGAAGTGGCTGTTCCCGCACCACCATGAATTATGAGATATCTACCATCTGCTCTCTTTAGAGATATAGAGCCGGCACCAACTGATCCTGTAGAAACCACGTTGGTTGCAAGAGTTGACATGGTCCCACCTTGTATACCATTCCAAACAGATGCAGTAGCAGAACCACCTCCATGAATTATCAAATACTGACCATTTGTACGTAATACAGCATGTCCTCCAACTCCAACGTTCGCAGCAGTTACTGTTGTAGTTGAAGTGATAGATCCTTGACCCTGTATAACACCATCAAATATACCGACATAACCATTTGAAGCAGTGGTTGAAGCAAGTGTTGAGCCTGAATAATCAAAATCTGTTATTTTTGTTCCTCCTGTTGAGGTTTTTACCGTATCGCCTGTAACTGTAAAGATACTCAATGCTCCACTGTTTCCAACAGTGAACTTATCTAGACCTCCTTGTTGCAATGAAAGCAAACCACCTGTTCCTCTTTGATCAAAGAGAACAGCAGAATTGACAGAGGTTGATGATGCAGAAAGAGTAGCAAAAGGAGATGATGTACCTATACCTAGGCGACCATTTGTTTTGTCCCAAACAAAATCACTAACAGCATCAAGAGCATTTCCTGTATTAAATTGTATACCTCCTGTACTTCCCGCTGCAGTAGCAGCCCCTGCGTTAACTGTACAATCTGTAGATACTCCTGCGTTGTCAACACAGTTTATTCCTGTTCCAAGGAAATTGAGTTTAGCTTCTGTTGGTAGATCTACTGATTCATTTTGAATAGTGTGTCCACCTCCACTTACAGATGTATCAGCCCACACAATTCCACTTGAATTTGTTTTGAGTGTTCCGGCTGTTGTAGTAGACAAAGTCACCAGACCCGCGGTTAAGTTAGTAGTTGACGCTGTAACAAATGATGAATAAGCGGTTGATGATGAGTAATTAAATGTTTGAAGTGTAGACCATGTATTACTATTTGCCGTATCAAGCAAGAACGAACTTCCATTGTACGACAAACCGGTACCTGCTGTTGTTGTAGCAACCCAAGTAGGTGTACCTCCTGACATAGCTAATACTTGTCCATTAGTTCCGTTAACAGTCACTGATAGTGCTCCAGTACCTCCTGATGTGGTGACTAGACCATTTGTCGTTAGGTTTGAAAGTGTAGAAATGTTTTGTGAAGTGTTAACCGACAAAGCTCCAGTAGAAAGACCCAAACCCGTTCCTGTAAAATCAGTAATATAATCAGAATTCATAAATATCCTACCAGCACCAAGAGTTCCAGTAGTAGTTGCATTACCAACAATAGTTGATGAAGCAAGTGTCAGTGTTCCGCCTGTGAATGTAGAAACAACTGTTGATGATGTTGCAAATAATCCTCCTACATAAAGAGGATGAGATGATGTTGATATTAAAGATAACCCATCCGCTGATGAAGTTAGTATTGAATTATTGGCAAATGAAGTTGAATTTGTTCCACCCTTAGAAACTGGTAGAGTACCTGATATTGTAGATAGTGTGGTTGTAGCAACCCAAGCAGGAACACCGTTAGATAAAGCCAAAACAAAACCATTTGTAGAAACTGCAAGTTCTGAGAATGATCCTGGGGATCCACCATATATAAGCTCACCTGCTCCTATAGCACCACCTGCAAAATTATTTCCGTCTATGGTTCCTGTCCAATCACCCGTTGCATTAAGTGTTAGTGCTCCACCTGTATTTTGTAATCCTGCTCCCAGTAGAGATGTAAATATTGAGCCATTGATTACAAAATTTGTTGTTGAAGCAGTAATGAATGATGAGTAAGCAGTAGAAGATGAATAATTAAATGTCTGAAGTGCTGTGAACGTATTCGCTGTATATGTCTTAGGTATTGTTGTTGAGGAGTGGATAAAAGAATTAACGTTTGTGTCCCCATATGAGCCCACACACGTACCATTGATTGCAAAACATCCAGTTGTGATATTGAATCCTACGTTAGATGTTGATGTTGCTGAACCACTTATGTTTAATCCTGATAATGTGGTTGTTCCGAAGCCTGAGCCTGCTACTGTTAAGAATTTGGTTGCATTAGATGATGATGCTACTTCGAATACTGGGTTTGTTTGGTTTGCTGTTGCTTGTACTGCTAGGTTGGCGTATGGGGTTGATGTACCGATGCCTACAAATCCTGATGCTAGTACATCAAAGTTTGTGAAGTCTATTACACCATCACCTCCTAAAATCTGATTATCTCCAATCGACAAAGCTGTAGTTATGTACTGATTTGAAGCGTCCAGAGCTGTTGTAATTCCACCAGATGAACTATCGAACATAATGCCTGCAGTTACAGCGTCTGATGTTTCGTAATTTGCTAGGTACATAAAGTAATCGGCTGTTTTATTATTCAAACCAAAATTACTTGCCGACATAACTAGGCCAATTATCTCATCTCCAGCATCATCAGAGTTATTGGTCATATTAATTCTCAAACCATAAGCCACACTACCAGCAATTGCATCATCTAACAAAGACACATCAAAATCTCCCCCCATAACATTGCGAGAGTTGTATGCGGTAACAGCATAACCAGTTACACCAGAAGCAATTTCTAATTCATTTTCGTTCAGGTTAACTTGATGACCAGTCAGAACTGCAGTGTCTGTTGTAACAGGACTAAATGATACCAAAGTACCCGTCATCTGATCAGCACCGACACCAGAAGAATTTATTACACTCCCTTTAAACTGTTGATCCGCACCACCATCACCAATAAAATCAATGTATTCACCGGTGACAAAATTAGATCCACCAGTAGCCCCAGTTCTAGTTAAACTAATATATTCAGCATAAGTTGAATCTATACCAGAATTGACAGCGCCTGTATCTGAGACAACAATTCTTTGAGCCCTTTCATCACCAGCGGTTGAGTTGGTTGATGTAAATGATATATCTAGAGGATATGAAGGGTTAACATTTCCAATACCTAACCATCCTGCATTTGTAAATGTAGATGTTGCTGTTCCTCCGAAGTATGCTGTGTATGCTGAGAGTAGTGTGGATGAGGCGTTTCCAAATTGATTTAGTGCTGTGAATGTGTTAGCAGTGTAAGTCTTTGGTATTGTCGTTGATGAATGGATGTAGGAGTTAACATCTGTGTCTCCATAACTTCCTACTCCACCTCCTACACATGTTCCATTTATTGCAAAACATCCAGATGCGATATTGAATCCTACGTTAGATGTTGATGTTGCTTGTCCTGAGATTGTGAGACCTGAGAGTGTGGTTGTTCCGAAGCCTAGGGATGAGACTGATAGTTGTGTTGCTGTTGATGAGCCTACTACGAATGATACTGAGTCACCTGACACTGGATTAACTGAGAGTTTGGCGTATGGGGTGGTGGTACCTACACCAACATTACCGTTGTTAGCACCTATGTATAGATTAGGTGTACTTGATAGTGGATTGTTTCCTATTCTTAGGGGTACTCCTGTATTTAGATCTATAATTGCACTATTTAGTGAATTATAGGTTGTATAGTAAATACTTGTTTTTGAAGTATCAGCACCATCTTGGAATGAAATTAGGTTATCTGAGTTTCCTTGATTTGGATTGTAAATTAATAATCTACCAGCACTTCCTA
This sequence comes from uncultured Candidatus Saccharibacteria bacterium, assembly GCA_964453075.1. Lineage (GTDB taxonomy): Bacteria > Patescibacteriota > Minisyncoccia > Phycocordibacterales > DATDWN01 > C7867-006. The sequence goes on along the minus strand of CAYVNM010000009.1, from coordinate 3,645 downwards.
CACCTGTGTTACTCAATCTAATATCTCCATTAACTAAATGTAGATTATCAAGTGGATTAGATGTACCTATTCCCACATTGCCTGCATTGGTAACTATGAAATCTGTCTTTGTTGATGAACCAATGACAAAGGATGGTGATGAACCTATTCCATTTGGATTGATAGAGAGTAGACCGTATGATGAAGTTGAAGCAATACCTACATTACCACCTCTAGCTAGGTTTAGAACATTAGTTAAACCATCTGTTGAGTTGAAGTGTAGAATTCCACTTGAATCTCTGGTTAATGTCCAAGAGTTTGATGGTGCATATCCTAGTTCTATTAGTGTAGAGTTGTCTGAATTGTAGAAAGCTGATGCTCCTGCTACTTGTAGTTTGTATGTTGGATTTGTTTCTCCTATTCCTACATTTCCTGTACTACCTGCTATTGTAAGTGCACTTGTTGTAGTTGTTGCTGTACCTGCTACTGTTGTTGTTGAGAGATAGAGGTTTCCTCCTGCGTTACGGAATGTCCACTGTGCTAGTCCTCCTCCTGCTGAGAGGGAGAGTTGAGGACCAGTAGAAGATGCGATACTCAGGCTGTATTGAGGTGTAGATGTTCCTATACCAAGCCTACCAGAAGAAGTGAAAACAAAATCTGTATCATCTAGAATATCTTGATCATTAGTACTAATACCAACACCATCTGAAGTTCTACCGAATGCTCTATCAGTGTAACCACCGGTTCCGAACTGCATTGCATATCCAGACCAGCCATTAGATCCGAATGAATAGAAAGATACAGAAGAGCTTCCTCCATCCTGCCACCCTACCGTACCAGCACTATTGATTGAGAATCTTTCACTTCCTCCATAACTTGCCTTGATCAAATTAGTAGTCAATCCTGTAACAGATGTATTGACAGTATCAACACCTAAAACATTTACTGTAGTGTTTGAGTTTGAGACACCAGCATTAAGAATTGGTTTGATTTGTACGTCATAAAATGTTCGTGTATTGGCATCATTTTTGTCTATCGTTCCAACAACATTAACTGATCCGACACTATTGTCAGATTCATTGTTAAGATTCCACCCAACAATATTTAATCTTGCATTTGATGAGTCTACAGCTCCACCAACGGCAACTCTTGAAGCACCACTTCCATTCAAGATAACGTTATTACCTTGATCATTTATGTGTAAAGGTGTTCCTCCCCAACTCTGTATGTATGAATTGCTTGAATTTGCTCCAATAGATAGAGCTGCAGTTCCCTGGTTATACAAAGAAAAACCATATGTGTCTGGACTGCTTCCTGTAATGTTTGTAGCCTGGTTAATAGTAAACAAACTAGCAGGACTAGCCGTTCCAACTCCTACATTACCAGCGTTTGTTACAATTAGGTTTGTCTTTGTTGATGAACCTATTGCAAATGCTGGTGATGAACCTATTCCGTTTGGATTGAGTGATAATTGTGCCCATGGTGTTGATGTTCCTAGACCCAGTCTTCTGTTTGAGTCATCCCAGAATAGTGATGCTGAGCTGCTTGCTTGTGTTAGACGTAGACCATCTGAGAAGACTAGACCTCCGTTGTAGAATGTAGTTGTTGCTGTACCTCCGTTTGCTAGAGTGTTGGAGAATGATGATCCTCCTACACACGTACCATTCACAGCAAAACATCCGTTAGTAATGTTGAATCCTACGTTAGATGTTGATGTTGCTTGTCCTGAGATGGTGAGACCTGAGAGTGTGGTTGTTCCGAAGCCGTCCGAAGCAACAGTTAGAAACTTGGTTGCATTAGATGATGATGCTACTTCGAATATCGGGTTTGTTTGGTTTGCTGTTGCTTGTACTGCTAGGTTGGCGTATGGAGTTGATGTGCCAATACCTACATTTGAACTCAAACCGTTTATGTAAAGACTTGAACCACCATTAGCACCAATACCGAGCGTTTGTTGATATCCGGTAGTAAACAAGTTAGAGCTAGCACTTGCTGTTAATCTCATTGAGAAACCGTTGCCTTGACCAACAGAAATAGTCGCATTATCACCAGATCTTGGTTCATAAACCTCAAGATTGTATAATGGGTTGGTTTTACCAATACCAACATAACCACTGTTTAATATCGTCAGTGCACTTGTTGTAGTTGTTGCTGTACCTGCTACTGTGGTTGTTGAGAGATAGAGGTTTCCTCCTGCGTTACGGAATGTCCATTGTGCTAGTCCGGTTCCTGCACCTAGTGCGAGTTGTGGTGCTGTTGCAGACACTGGGTTAAGTAGATAAGTTGGGGTTGTTGTACCAATACCCAATTCATAATTAATATAACTATCACCAGCTGTACTAAGACGAACATTTTCATTTCCTGCTCCACTAGTAAGACCCAAGACCATGTCTCCACTAGATTGATCCATATATGCTCGTGTTGCACCTCCGGCTGTAATTTTAAATGAATTGCCTTCGATTTGAAGATTGGATGTTGGATTAGATGTACCAATACCCACATTACCTCCATTTGTCACAACAAAGTTTGTTGCTGTTGATGAACCTATTGCAAAGGATGGTCCTGTGATTCCATTTGGATTCACTGATAGTTGTGCCCATGGTGTGGTGGTACCGATGCCTAGATAACCTGCATTTGTGAATGTAGATGTTGCTGTTCCTCCAAAGTATGCTGTGTATGCTGAGAATAGAGTTGAGGATGCTTTTGCGAATTGATTTAGACCTGTCCATGTGTTTATGTCTCCTAGTAGTGTAGATGATGCAGCACCAGATAGTGATGTCAGGAATCCAGCGTCATTGTTGAACCATGATAGTCTAACTGATGATGAAGCTATTGTGTTTAATTGTCCTCCTGTACCTAGATATGCAAATCCTTGTGATGGAGATGTGAATAGAGTGTTTCCACTGAATGTGTTTGTGTTAGTGAATGTGTTAGCTGTATATGTCTTAGGTATTGTTGTTGAGGAGTGGATGTAGGAGTTTACGTCTGTATCACCGTATGATGATCCTCCTACACATGTACCGTTTACTGCAAAACAACCTCCTGTGATATTCCATCCTACATTAGATGTTGATGTTGCTTGTCCTGAGATTGTGAGACCTGAGAGTGTGGTTGTTCCGAAGCCTGAGTTAGATACTCTGAGCCATGGAGCTGTTGTTGATCCTATCCATAGTGAGTATGCATCACCCGATACTGAGTTAATTGCAAGTCTAGCTGCTGGTGTGGTTGTACCTATACCTACATTACCATTATCTTGTATTACAAATTTTGTTGTGCTTGCTACGTCTGACACTGCAAGTGCATAACCTGTTGTTAGGCCATTACCTGCTACTGATAGTTTTGCAAATGGTGTTGATGTACCTATTCCTACTGCTAGATTATTTGCTCCTCCTCCTGTACCTATTGATGTGCCGTATACAGTGATCATCGGGTTACCTGCTAGTTGGGCGGTATAGCTTTCTACCAATCCTGCTGTAGTTGTTGATACGGGTAAATCTATCCATGAGACTATTCCAGCATTGTCATCAAAATTCATTCCCCCTATGTTTAGAGCGTCTATAGATGTGATTCCTGTGTACCAATCATTGGACAGTGATCCTCCGTTTACACTTAGCCCCCCCGCAATTGTTGATGTCGCTGTTGTTGATGTTGCATTGAAATATCCAA
>CAYVNM010000008.1:0-44748 GCA_964453075.1 uncultured Candidatus Saccharibacteria bacterium | reverse complement strand
TTTTCTACTATCATAAGCCCAGTGCAGAATAGCCTGTCTCTGCTTTGGTCTACACATAAAATCACCTTCCATACAGTTCTTTGTTACCTGTGCTATATGTCTTTTTATTGCTAACCATCTCTTTATTTGTCTATCATCCTCATCTTTAATTCTGCGTCCCATATAATATCTACAATACCACTGAAACCAGCCTCGTGGATCATCTTTATAAATCCACCCTTTCTTTTTCCAAACAGAAAGTGGCTGGCTAGCGTTTACTTTAAAAAAATTTATAGAGGCTAAATGTTTTTTTGTGTTGTCTGGTGCGAATTTAGCTTTGACAAACCAGTCCTCGGGAAACTCTTTGCGACAATCTCTCATATACACACCACCAAAAACACCGAGAAAAAGCATTTGTTTTGGAGTTAAATCTGGTTTAAAACGAGGATCAAAGTTCTTACCCATTTCTTCCTCTAGAATATAGGTATACCCACTTTGCATTTTATCTTTTACTTTTACTAGTTTATTTCTCATGCTAAATATGGCTTGTAATTATCTCCAATTCAAATAAGTAATGGTTAGTTGTAAAACAGTAGCAAAAGAAACCCAAGCTAAGTATGGAATTTGAATATATGTTACCCATCTTGCATATGGATAAATAGCAAACATGCCCCATATTATAGTTCCAAGAACAAGCAAAATATCTATAGCAGCTAACAAATTATTTTGTAACTGAAACTGAATCGGAGAAAAAATAAAGTTAAAAAACAAATTTAAAATAAACGGAAGAAGCACTATAAAAGAAATTTTCTTTTGAAAAAACATTATGAAAACCTTGCAATAGGAAACAGCCATGAGTAAATACAAAACAGTCCAGACCGGACCAAAAAGCCATGATGGCGGAGCCCAAGTAGGTTTTATCAATTGTGAATACCAGTTTTGTGTATCCATATTATATTTTTGATATTAAATAATAAGCAATAACACTAGTTGCAGATGTAACAAACATTCCCCAAACAATATCAACCAAGGTAACCACAAGAGGCCATTTGGATATGGTAGCTTGGTTTGTTAAATCATAAGTAGCATAAGCGACCAATCCCAAGATAGCGCCCCTAAAAAGAGCTGTTCCTATTGATTTCATTTCCAGAGCTGGAGTCAAAACAAAAAATAATATCCCATAAGCAAAAAGTAAATAGAAAATGATAGCTGGCCATAAAACAAATTTTTCTCCAAAAATAAACCCTAGATGCTTTTGATAAAAACTCTTTGAGATAAAACCAAGCCAAACACTATCCAAAGCTACTAACGACAAAAAAATTGTTATATATGCTTTCATATTAAAAACATTATAACATTTTTATTTGAGAAAACCTTCTAGTTTTAGAATCTTCTTTTTGTTTTCAATTCCTCTGTTATACCCACCAATTTTTCCATCCGAGCGTATGACTCTGTGACAAGGAATATTTAGGTCAAAATTTTTATTTAATATATTTCCTACAGCTCTTACTGCTTTTATATTACCGGCACGCCTGGCAACCTCCTTGTATGTCAAAGTTTCCCCTTTTGGAATTTTCTTAACCACCTCATACACTTTTTCTTTAAAAGTTTTCATTAAAAAAAATTTAGCGGAGAGTAAGGGATTCGAACCCTTGAAGGAGTTTCCCCCTTACCCGCTTTCCAAGCGAGCGCACTAGACCACTATGCGAACTCTCCAATTTTATAATACTATCCTCAAATCTCTGAAAAGGCTACCACATTATTTCTCCCCTTTTCTTTCGCTTTATACAAAGCCAAATCCGAATTCTTTACTAATTGATCAAGGTTAATACCTTTTGTATACATTGCCACTCCTACACTAATAGTTACTTTCAGACCAGGAACAATTTCAAAAGACTGATCTTCCACACTTTTCCTTATATTTTCTGCCTTACTTCTTGCGTCATCCTCGTTTGCACCAAGCAACATAATCATTATTTCTTCACCTCCCCAACGTGCTGCCACATCTCCACCCCTAACATTTTCCGAAATAGTTTCTGATATAGATTTCAAAACTTCATCACCCACAGCATGACCATAGATATCATTGATTTTTTTAAAATTATCAACATCCACAAAAAGAAAACTGAGATTTCTAAAGCCAAACCAATCCCTTCTCTTACCCTCTTCTATCTTTTCAATATTAGACAGATATACTCTTGCTCTATCCTCAAAAAACCTACGAGTCTTAAGACCCGTAAGAGAATCGTGAATCAAATCTTTTTTAAGATCTTGGATCCTGGCCTCTAAATCTAAAATATATTCTTTTAGTTTTTGAATCTCATCCATATAATCTCTAATTACCAACTACCACTTGATCCTCCGCCACCAGAAGACCCCCCTCCAAAACCACCAAAGCCTCCGCCAGAGGAACTACCACTCCCAAAACCTCCACCACCAAAAAACCAAGGCAGATTCTTTCCGTCTTTTTTTGCTCCCGTATAGGCTTTTGAAACTATATAGTCAAACAGCAAACCGAGTGGAGTCAGCACTATTATTGCAATAATTCCTATGACCACAGTAAATACAGCCATCAATATAAATCCCAGAACAACCCCGACCACACCCCCTCCCCACCAAGATTTTGATCTTGCCAATAATGCTCCCATCCACTGCAACAAAAATAAGACTAGAAAAAAAACAAGCTCCCAGTTCATCTTAAATTCTGGTGTTTCAGAATAATTTTCCGGAACAATGTTATTACCACCCAAGGCCTCAATCATTTTATCAACCGCACCATTTATTCCTGCATAATAATTACCCTGACGGAAAGTGGGGGTCATGATATCTCTTTGGATGTACGACGTTCCTATATCAGTCAGATCACCCTCCACACCATATCCTGTATGTATTCTGGTTTTCCTGTCTGAAATTGAGATCAAAAGCAAAACTCCGTTATTTTTATCTTGTTTACCTATTCCCCATTTAGTGAATATTTGCTGTGCCACGTTTTCAATCTCATCACCATCTAAAGATCCGATGGTTACTACTGCTATTTCATTTGTGGTGTTCTTCTCAAAATCAACAATCTTTGATTCAAGAGCTGTAATTTCTTCTGAACTAAGAACTTTTGCGTAATCCTGCACAAACCCCGTTGGTTTTTCTGGTACAACAAAGGCTAGCGCTAAAAAGGGCAAGCAAAACAAACAGAATAATGCAAAATATTTTTGCATGTATGGTTTTAGTTAACAAAGTCAACCTTTGGAGCGTCCTCTACACCCTCAGCTACATCGAAGTATGTTCTAGCATCAACACCAAATACTGAAGCAAAAATAGAGTTAGGAAATCTCTTTACAGTAGCATTAAAATCGCGAACAAGATTATTATAATTCATCCTTTCCACAGCAATACGATTCTCTGTTCCTTCTAATGAAACCATTAAATCTCTAAAGGCTTGTGAGGACTGCAAAGCTGGATAATTTTCTACTATTGCCAAAAGTCTTCCCAAAGCAGTTTCAACTTGAGCTGTGGCCTTTACCTTATCCTCTACAGTGACGGCACCAGAATATTTTGTTCTAGCTTCAGCCAATCCCAAAAATACACTTTGTTCTTGTTGTGTAACACCCTTAACTGATGCTTCTAAGTTAGGGATTAAATCAAATCTTCTTTGATATTGACTTTCCACTTGTGCCCATTGTCCATCAACCTTCTCACCCATAACTACAAAAGAGTTGTATTTAGAAACTCCCCAACCTACTAATAAAACCACCAAAACTAGAGCAATAACCCAACCCTTGTTTCTTTGTAAAAAAGTTTTTTCTTCCATTTTATTTTTATAATTATTAGTTTTTAACCCAAATATTATAACACAAATTAATAATCCATTCCTCCAGCCACACTACCTTGTGAAAACTTATCATCTTTTGGTTCCTCCGTCACAGCAGCTTCAGTAGTAAGTAGTATGGCAGATGCAGACGCTGCATTTTGCAAACCCGTCCTTGTAACTTTTACTGGATCTATAATTCCTGTCTCAAACATATCAGCAACATATTCATCTTTAAGAGCGTTATAGCCACTATTTCCTTTTGTCTTTTTCACATATTCAACAACTATAGAACCATCGCCTTTACCACCATTTACGGCAATTTGTTTTAGAGGTACTTCACAAGCATTTAGGACGATTTCGTATCCAACCCTAATTTCATCATTATATCGTTTTTTTTCCATATTTGATTTTACTTTTTCGGAAGCCTTAACCAGCGCAACCCCTCCTCCTAATACAATGCCTTCGTCTATGGCGGCTTTTGTGGCATTTACTGCATCTTCGATTTTCAATTTCAAATATTTCATTTCTGTCTCAGTGGCTGCACCTACTCTTATAACTGCCACTCCACCAGATAGTTTGGCTATTCTCTCTTCTATTTTTTCAATATCAAACTTAGATTTAGTTACTTCCTTTTGCTTCTTAAGTTCTTTTACCCGAGACTCTATTTCTGATTTCTTGCCTTTTCCTCCGATTATAACTGTACTATCTTTTTTTGATACAACCCTACTTGATTTACCAAGGACATCTAAATCCACTTCGTCTATTTTTAAACCCAACTCTTCAGAAACCACTGTGGCACCGAGAATAGTTGCTATATCGATCAACTGCTCTTTTTTCCTATCACCATAGCCAGGAGCTTTCACAGCAAGAACATTAAAACCACCTCGTAATTTATTTATAACAAATGTTGTTAAAGCTTCACCATCAACATCATCTGCTATAATTACCAAATCTTTTTTGCCAGTGGATGCAATTTTTTCCAATAATGGAAGCACTTCTTTTATGGCTGATATTTTTTTATCTGTAACTAAAACTGGAACATCTTTGTACTCTGCTTCCATCCTGTCTGTATTTGTAATCATATAAGGAGATATATAACCCTTGTCGAATTCCATCCCTTCTACCACCTCTGACTCAACTCCAAAAGACTGGGACTCTTCTACCGTAACAACACCATCTTTCCCAACCTTTTCTATAGTATCAGCAATAATTGTGCCTATATCTTCTGATTCAGCAGATATAACGGCAACCTGACGGATTTCTTCTTTTGTATTGATGGGCTTAGCTATGGATTTCAATGCAGCTACTATATCCGAAGTGGCAGATTCTATCCCTGTACGAATACCCATGACACCTAGACCCATGTTTGTATGTTTCATTCCTTCACTGATAATAGCTTGAGCTAAAACAACAGAAGTAGTAGTACCGTCTCCAGCAACTTCGTTTGTTTTGGTTGCTATTTCCTTCATAATTTCAGCCCCCATGTTTTCAAATTTATCCTTCAGAGTGATTTCTTTAGCGATTGAAACACCGTCGTTAGTTATGGTAGGTGCTCCATAACCTTTATCCAAAACGACATTTCGACCTTTTGGACCTATAGTTATTTTGACAACATCTGCCACCTGATCTATACCTCTTTTGAGAGCTTTTCTTGCCTCTTCATTAAATAAGATTTGTTTTGCCATGTTTTTTATTTAAGAATTGCTAAAATATTCTCCTCTTTTATAAGATATAATTCTTCCCCATCAACATTAACATCCTCATATCCGTATTTGGAAAAAACCACCTTCTCTCCAACTTTAACTGTGGTTTTTATCAAATCACCATCCTGATACTCACCAGGACCAACAGCCAAAACGATTCCTTGTTCAGATTTTTCCTTTGAACCAGTATTTGGAAGAATAATGCCAAAACTATTTTTTGGGCTCAACTCTTCTTTGGTAAAAGGTCTTATAAGAACCCTACTACCCAATGGTACTATTTTCTGTGATTGTGATTCCTCCTTTACTCTAACCTTTGGTTTTAGTGGTTTTTTAGACTTTACTTTTTTCATATTTTTCAAGTTTTAAGCTAGTAAAAACCTTCTGTATTAGAAGATAAGCACACAAAGTATACCGATCCGAATATCCAGAGTCAACAAGCTAAATATTTGCTTAAAATTTAAAAAAGGGTATACTAGTACTCATCATGAATATTGCTGAAAGTATGCCTTATATTCAAATCGTTTTATCAATCCTCCTAATTGGAGGAATTCTCCTACAACAATCAGAGGCTGGTCTCGGAGGAGCATTTGGAGGTGGTGATGGATTTTCTTCAGGACACCACACGAAAAGAGGATTAGAAAAAACGATATTTATTGCTACAATAGTTATAGCAATTGTTTTTGTCGCAACTTCATTTAGTCTACTACTTATATAAACAAAATCTACCAAGCAAAAAGCTTGAGGTTGAAAAACACAAACTTGATTCCTTTTCTATCTGATTAATATATTTTTAGACTTTATAGCTTTTTATCTTAAAATTTGATAACTCATTTAATCTCGTGAATAAAGAAAAAATAGTTGAAACATTTAAAAAAGAGTGGCACATACCATATGCATCAAAAATAACAAGGGTTATTAAAGCTTTTTCTCTTACAGAAAAAACAATTTTTTCTATATTTACAATCATATTTGTAATCAGCGGAGTTTTACTTTTATACCAGACAAGTAAATTATTCTTAGTGGAAGTACCAGACTATGGCGGAAGCTTAACTGAGGGCATAGTTGGTTCTCCAAGATTTATAAATCCAATTCTTGCATCAAGTGATATAGACAAAGATTTAACATCGCTACTGTACTCAGGACTACTAAAAATAGACAATGACGGAAAACTAACCCCAGATTTAGCAGAAAACTATACAATTTCTGATGACGGTCTGGTATATACAGTTACTCTAAAAAACAATGTTTATTTCCATGACGGCACAAAATTAACAACTGATGATGTTATATTCACAATAGAAAAGATCCAAGATCCAAGCCTAAAAAGTCCTAGAGAAACCAATTGGAATGGAGTAAAAGTAGAAAAAATAGATGAAAAAACAATATCTTTCACATTAAAACAACCCTATTCCCCGTTTATACAAAATTTAACCATCGGAATTCTACCTAAACACATTTGGAAAACAGCAAGCATAGAGGAATTTCCTTTTAGCCAATTTAACACTAGACCTATCGGTACCGGACCATACAAAATAGATTCTATTACCTACACTTCAAGTGGCCTACCATCAGAATACCACCTTGTGGCTTTCAATAAATATGTTTTTGGAAAACCCTATATAACAAACATTACAATAAAATCCTTCCAAAAAGACAAAGACCTAAACGATGCATTAAAAAATAAAAAAATAGAAAGCGTCCATAGTATTTCTCCAAAAACATTATCAGACCTAGAAATAAAACCAGATGAAATAATCCTGTCTCCATTACCACGTATATTTGGATTATTTTTTAATCAAAATGTAGCTACTGTTTTCACAAACAAGGAAGTTAGAGAAGCTCTGGATATAGCAACTGACAAGAAAGCCATAGTAGATAATATCCTTGGTGGCTATGGACAGATTATTGATGGACCAGTACCTCCGAACAACATAATTGAACCATCCTACACCAACTTAACAGAAAGTGAGAGAATAGAAAAAGCAAAAAATCTTCTAATAAAAAATGGATGGAAAGAAAATAGTTCCGGCATATTCGAGAAAAAAGATAAAAGTGGTTCCGCTACGCTTTCATTCTCTATCTCTACTGGAGATGCACCTGAGCTAAAAGAAACAGCATACCTTTTACAAAATCAATGGCAAAAAATAGGAGCAGAGGTGGAAGTAAAAATATTTGGAATAGGAGATTTAAATCAAAACATTATCAAACCACGTAAATATGACTCTCTATTATTTGGAGAAATTGTTGGTAGAGATTTGGACCTCTACCCTTTCTGGCATTCATCTCAGAGAAATAATCCAGGACTTAATATAGCTTTGTACACAAATATAAGAGCAGACAAATTACTTGAAAATATTAGAAACACAACGGACCTAGAACAACAAAAAAAATACCTAGAGAGTTTCAATAAAGAAATAAAAAATGATATGCCCGCAGTCTTTACCTATTCACCTCATTTCATATATATAATGCCAAAAAAAATACACAACGTGAACCTTGGAATTCTCACTAATCCATCAGAACGTTTTAGCAACGTATCAAAATGGTACATAGAGACCAATCATGTCTGGGGAATATTTGTAAAATAAATTAAAAATAAAAATTAAATAATTAATAAAAACATGGATAAAACAACAGAACATCAAAACACAAGACAAGATGGTGGATTCAGAAGAGGAAGATCTAACTCTCCCAGAACAAGACAGCATCCTAAAAAATCATACACCCAGGACATGCCTCGTCTAAAAACCAACAAAAAACATGATGTAATACCGTCATCTGGAGACAATATACGCATAATACCTCTTGGTGGTGTAGAGGAGATTGGTAAAAACATGACAGTAGTTGAATACAAGGACGATATTATTGTTATAGATATGGGTTTTCAGTTTAAAGACGATGATACACCAGGTGTTGATTACATACTTCCTAACACAAAATACCTGGAGGACAGAAAAGACAAAATTAGAGGAGTATTTATCACACACGGACACCTAGATCATGTTGGTGGTATTCCTTACATAATGGAAAGAATTGGTAATCCCCCTCTATATACGAGAAATCTTACGAGCATAATGATAAGAAAAAGACACGAAGAATTCCCTCACCTACCAGCCTTAAATATAAAAGTAGTAGAAAAAGAGGATACAATCACCTTAGGAAAACTAAAAATAAGTTTCTTTTCCGTTACTCACACCATACCAGATTCAATGGGTCTTATGATTCACACCCCGTATGGCTGTATAGTTAACCCTGGCGACATAAAACTTGATCACAATGATGGGATTCCTACAGAAGCTGAAGAAAAAGAATTCTCCCGTTTCAGAAAGGAGAAAGTACTCTTGCTTATGATGGATTCCACAAATGTTGAAAACCCCGGATTCTCTACCCCAGAGAGAATAGTTCATGAAAACTTGGATAAAATAATAAAAGATATAAAAGGAAGACTAATTATTGGTACCTTTGCCTCACAACTAGAACGTGTGATGAAAATAATAATGACGGCAGAAAAATACGGCAAAAAAGTTGTGGTCGAAGGGCGTAGCATGAAAAACAACATAGATATTGTGCTAAAAATGGGTTTACTTAAAATAAAACCTCAAACAATCATTACTACTGCAGAAATGGAGAGTTACCCACCTGATAGAATAGTGGTAATCGCAACCGGAGCACAAGGTGATGAATTCGCAGCTCTAATGAGAATGTCTAATCGAACACACAAGTTTTTCAAAATAACACCAAGAGACACAGTGCTTTTATCTTCTTCTATTATCCCAGGGAATGAAAGATCAGTTCAAAAATTGAAAGATAATCTAGCAAGACAAGGCGCAAAAATTATTCACTACAGAACCTCCGATGTATTTATCCACTCTACTGGTCACGGAAATAAAGGTGAACTTGAATGGATACATAAAAAAGTTAACGAGAAATTCTTTATTCCTATACACGGTAACCACTACATGTTGCGTGTTCACCAAGACCTAGCAGAATCCATAGGTGTCCAAAAAGAAAACATAATTGTCCCAGACAATGGTTCTATAATAGAAATCCAAGATGGTGGTAATAAGATGGTAAGATTAAAAGAAGAAGCCCCAAGCGGAATAATGATGGTAGACGGATTCTCTATTGGTGATGTACAGGAAATGGTTATAAGAGACAGAAAAATGTTAGCTCAAGACGGAATATTCGTTATTGTTGTTAGTATAAATACTAAAACAGGAAAACTGAAGAAGTCTCCAGACATAATAGCTAGAGGATTTGTCTATGTTAGAGAATCACAGGACCTTCTCGCCCAATCAAGACTCATAATAAAGAAGACTGTAGAAGATACAACGGAAGGAATGAATCCCATAAACTTTGATTTCGTTAAATCTAACCTTTCAGACAACATAGGAAGATTTTTGTTCCAAAAGACAGCAAAAAAACCGATGGTTATTCCTGTTGTCCTTGGTGTCTAAAAAAATATTACGCTATAATAAATAGCATATGGACAAACTTCTATTGCCTTTTAGACAAAGCAGATTGCTTAATACTATATTTTTATCTAATATATTTATTTCGTTCCACTACGCTCTGATTATATATGTTAATTCTACGTTCCTGAATCTATTTTTTTCTGAAGCCCAAGTATCAACATTGTATGTAGTGGGTTCTATTGTTAATACACTGCTTTTACTAAACGCATCTAGAATACTGGAAAAAATAGGTATATATAAATTTGCGATTTATTGTATAGCTATAGAGTTTTTATCTACTTTAGGACTGGCTGTTTCTAATAACTCTTTTTTAATAGGTCTTTATTTTCTGGCACATTTAGTATCCATATCTCTTCTTTTGTTCAATATGGATATGTTTATTGAGGACGTGTCAAAAGACGACAACCTCACTGGAAGTATTCGGGCAACCTACTTAACAGTAACAAATATAACCATAGTACTAGGACCTAGCCTTGTGGCTTTACTGCTTTTTAACAATGCTTACTACCTTGTATACACAGTTTCATGCCTATTCCTTGTACCTTTATACTTTTTCTTTACAAGATTGAAAGATGTAGAAAATCCTATTATCCAACATATACAAATCAAAGAAACTTTATCTGAATATATAAAAAATAAAAATCTATATAATATTTTTGCCTCCAACTTTTTATTACAACTTTTTTATGCTTACATGGTAATTTATGTACCCATGTACCTAGAAAAATACATAGGTTTTTCTTGGTCAGAAATAGGTATGATGTTCACCATAATGCTACTACCTTTTGTATTTTTCGAAGTTCCGGTTGGAGAACTTGCAGATGAGAAATACGGAGAAAAAGAATTTTTGAGTATAGGGTTTTTAATTATGGGATTATCTACTATATTTATAAGTTTTGTAACAGCAAAAGTGTTCTGGATATGGGCCACTTTATTATTCATAACACGTGTAGGCGCTAGTTTTGTGGAAATATCTACAGAAAGTTATTTTTTCAAACAGGTTAATCCCGACAAATCGGATGTTATTAGTTTTTTCAGAATAAGCCGTCCATTATCCTTTATAATAGGACCCATCCTAGCAACCCTAACTCTTGAGTTTATTCAATTTCAATATATCTTTATACTAATTGGTGCACTAATGATAGTGGGCACAAAATATAGTTTGGCTCTAAATGATACAAAGTAAAAAGATTAATCTGTAAGAGATTCTAATAGATCGTTGATTGATACAAAGGCCACATCAATTACTGAATCACCACCTCCATAATACATGTATATTATGCCATCTCGAACTACTGCTCCACACGGAAATACAACGTAGTTCACCTGTCCTTCTGTTTCATATGCCTCTTGTGGTTCAAACAATGCATCTGTACTACGAGCCAAAACTTTTGTAGGATCTTTCAGATCAAGGAGAACTGCTCCCACTCTATATCTAGATCTTTGAGAAACTCCGTGATACAAAAGTATCCAACCCTTCTTGGTTTTTATTGGTGGCACAGATATACCAACCTTCACACTATCCCACATACCAGGTCTTGGACCTAGTATTGGTATATTTTTGAAGTTATTTCTTTCTGGAAAAGCAGGAGAAGAACCAAAATCTCCACAAATACGACCGCCAACTCTATGGAACAAAAAATATTTACCGTTAACTTTTTCTGGATGTAGACATGCATCCTTGTCATCCACACCATCAGCCGTAACAAGTACTGGTCTAGACCAACTCCATTTCTTCTTTTTAAAATCGTTCACAGCAATAGAGGTCATGGCCACAGCGGGAGGTGTTATTCCGTTATAAGCCACATAATACATATAAATGATATCTCCAATGCGTGTTAACCTTGGGTCTTCACACCCCGAGTTTCCATTTGGTACACCTTTACGTTCAAAAGATTCTTTTGGTGTATATATCGGTTCATCTGAAAGATATGTTATATCTGTACAATTATTGCTCAAGGCTAGCCCTAGAACCGATGTGTTATCTTCTGACATAGCGCGATAAACAATATAAGCCGTACCTTCTATATCTATCGCGGCAGGATTGAATATAGCTTTGGACTCCCAAGATTTATCCTTACGAGGCCTAAGTAATGCTCCAGAAGTTAAGCGCTTAAAACCAACCTCTACATAAGGAAACTTCATTGATTCCAAAAGTGACTCTAAATCAACACTAGCTATAGCTATTGTTGTATCTGTTGCTCCATAGTATATATTTAATTTATTTCCTTCTATTAGAGCACCACTTGGGAAAATGACATCTTTAATTATTCCATTCTTTTCATACGACTCCTCTGGCACAAGTAAAGCTCCGCGTGTTTTTCCTATAATTCTTTTTGGGTTTTCTAGATCAAGAAGCATGGCTTCTATAGCAAAAACTCTGTTTGGAGAAGCATGATTTTGAATTCTACAACAAACCAAAAGCCATCCATCTTTTGTTTTTAGGGGGCAGCTACCTATTTCTATCCTGTCTATATTATCACCATGTATAAATATGTGACTATCAAGTTCTTTGTACCATTTTTTCCAATATTCCTCGGACCACATATCTTCAATCTTTTTGAACTCTGCCATGCTTATATGTGTAGGCAACAAATCGGGATTAACAGTTAATAATGCAACATATTTACCATTTATTTTTTCCGGAAAGAGAGTCATGGCCTTAGCATTAAATGGAGTAATGAGATGCCTTTCATTTATTGATTTCAAATCTTTACTTATAGCAAGAGCTACTTTAATACCAGAAGCTAGATTTAGTGGATAAGCAGAAAGAGCTGTATAAAAAATGAAATATTTTCCATCTATCTTTGTAACACGAGGATCCTCGCAACCATATCTCTCCCAAGCGTTCTCAGGATAGATCAGAACTTCCCTGTCTTTGAAATTTACACCATCTTTACTAACAGCTTTACAAACAGTAGAAAGAGAGAAACTCTCATTTTCAAATTTCTCTGGATGATTCTGTGCTCTATACAGCATACAAATAGAAGAACCTACTTTTATTGGATTGCCATTGAAAACGGCATAATCTTCAAAAGAATTATCTGAGACTGGACTAAGTACAGGATTACTTTCTGATCTTTTTACTACATACATACTAGGGTTAAGAATTATGGTTTTTAAAATTTATAAAATAAACACGAATCAATAATCAAACTATAATATTAGATTACTTTTTTTAATTCATAATAATCTGGCTTGCCTGTGACTAAATAATCCAAAAACTCTTTAAGTGGAGTTGTAGCTACACAAACCACCTTATCACCTCCTCCATAATAAACATACAAATCATCATTTTTTATTATTGCTCCCGAGGCATAAACTACACCTGGTTTCCCTTCATTTTCATAATGCATGTCTGGTGAAAGTATCGCGTGAGAAGACCTGTGAAGAATCTTTGTTGGATTATTAAAATCCAATATCATAGCACCCAATTTGTATTTATGGGGTTCCTTTCTATCTTGGGCATGATAAAGTATAAGCCAACCAAGAGAAGTTTTTATGGGTGGAGGACCCGCTCCTCTCATTTTACTATCCCAATGATTTTCTCTCCCGCCACTAGGTGGTTCACTCTTGATGCACAAAGTATCGTTAAAACCATCAAAACAATCTATATAATCTATGAGAATTTTTGGTGATATGCTGTGCAATATCGCATACCTTCCGTTAATTTTTTCCGGGAACAAAACCCAGTTCTTGTTTATTTGTCCTGCAGAGGAAAGTAGTATTGGTTTCTTCCATTTCCATCTACCTTTTTTAAAATCATCAACAGAAATATATGTTAAAGCCATGCGTATTGAATTCCATCCTTCAAACGCCACGTACGTCATGTAAATGTGATCACCTATCTTAACCACCCTAGGATCTTCTGACCCTCCCCAACCTCCTCCAGAAGTATAATAAGACGGATGATACCCTATGGGCCCAGCGGCATCTCTTGCATTTGGCATTCCCAAACCTGGTGATGGCTCAAAAACTGGATGAGGTAATCTTTTTGTGATGGTTACACCATCTGTGCTTTGTGCATAACCTATACGAGATATTCCATCCTTACCTATTGCTCGGTAAAACAAATGCAAAACATTATCCTCATCCTGAAAAACCGCAGGATTAAATGTTCCTTGAATTTCCCAATCGTGATCATCTCTGGCTGTAATAATTGGATTCCTATCAAATCTCTTCAGAATTTTGTGCTGATATATCTCTGTATTCTTGAATAAAGAAGGAAAGGTAGACAAAACCATGTTCCCTTGTTTTGTAAGCCAATAGACAACAAATGTCTCTTTTATACTTACAAAACCTACAGGACTTATAACATCCTTCTTATTTTTTGTCTCCACCACACCCTGCCACAAAGGGGCTTCGGAACGCCAAAGTATACGCTTAGGATTATTAACATCGAACAAGACTCCACCAATCTGTAACAGGTGTTCTTTATCTTGTTTTACAGATGAGTTATATATCAAAAGCAATCCTTCTTTTGTCTCCATGCCACCGATAATATCAAGCTGCCCCCCGTCGAACATCCCACTCCTCGAGGTCAAAACCAGAGAAGCCCTTTCCTTCCAAAAAGATAAAGATCTTGTCGATTGAGTTTTTATAAACAGACCGTCTCTATACAACAAAAATAAATCCAAAATTTTATTATAAATAACAACAGAGTGGTCTGAGTCCATTCTTAATATCTCTGATTTAACAGACCACTCGTATAGATCTTTTGATTTAGCAACCACTATATATTCTTTGTCTCTGGTCCTACCTCTTCTTATATAAGTCATTACAAAACCACCTGGTGTCGGAGAAACATTGAAATTATCACAATCTCTTATTTTTTCCGCTTTTGAATCAGATATTTTTATTGAAACTCTTCTTGAATCACTGGAAAAAACTAATCCATCAGTACTCCAAGCTAAACTCAACGAATCTGTAGTTTTTCCATTAATCCTCTCTAGTAAACAAACACCACCAGTTACAGCAAAAACCGTTAAAGGAATTCCCTTTGTTTTTTTTATTGTTTTCGGCTTTTTCAAATTACCTTTCTTCATCAAATCCTATTATATTTATCCTCTAGTCTAACTATATCGTTTTCATCAAAAACCCCCTTGGATATTTCTAGAACAACCACATCATCTGTTGGAGCACCTATACGATGATTTGTCCTGGCTGGAACAAAAAACTCCTCACCTTCAGTTGAGTTCAATACTTTTTCTCCTATGGTTATAACAGGATTACCTTTAATTATTCTCCAAAACTCATCTCTATTTAAATGGTATTGCAAACTAAACTCCTCGCCTTTGCTTATATATAATAACTTTACAGTAGACAATTCATTGTTTGTAAAACTAACAAATGACCCCCATGGTTTTTTGGTGGTAGAAGAATTCATACTAAAATTATAACATACAAAATTAAAAGCAAGCAATAAAAACCTATGCAAATTGGCGCAGAAACTCCACAGCCTCCAAAGGACCGTCTTCCTGTATAAAATCAACCTCTGTCTTCTTGACAGATGAGTCATTTCCACCTTTATAAAGAGCATCACCAACAAAGATTATGTCCTCATCCAAGACGCCCATGATACTTTTAATCTTTTGTATAGCATAAGCTTTATCTATTCCTTTCCGAGTTATGTCTATAGAAGTCATTCCTCCCATACGTATCTCAAATTCTGGTATCTTTTTCTCTAAAACAGCCTTAATTTCTCTTCTCTTCACCTGATCAGGATCCCAACCCTGCTTTACAGAAACCGGAGCCTCTTGTCCACAACCAGAAAAAGTAACTTGGCTTCCTCGATCTTCTATTATTTCACCATACGCAGGTTTCAATTCTAGATTCAATTCCTTTATGGTCTCATTCAAGGCGTCTATAATTTTTTTTCTTTGCTCTTCACTCAAGGTTTCATTATATAATTGTTTCCATTCAGAATTTGATACGTCATATTTATAACAAGCACTTCCATTTGTTGGAAACAAAAACAAGTTAGGCAAAAATTCAGTTGGACAAGAAAAATTTGCCAAAAACTGTTTTTGAAACTGATTATAAGTCCCGCCAGAAACAATAGCCAAAAAATGATTCCGCAAAATACCGCACAATACTTCTGACATTTCTTTTGACATGGCTGATTTGCTTTCAGCTAATGTCCCATCCAAATCACAAACTATTGCTTTTTTATTATTCATATTCATCCTGTTATAGAGATAGGCCTCATCATAATTCACACAATGATCCCTATCAAAATTAATTTGTAAGACCAGATTATCCAGTTAATGATTCCCTATAAATTTCCCATAGGACTCATGGAAATAATTGTACTATTAGTGTATGATTAAACCAAATCGTAACAAAACTATGATACTAAAAAGACTACTAAGGATTTTTGATCAACTGGAGGATAAAACCAGAGGAAAACTTAGCCACACCCCATTTTTATATGCATTTTTGGGAGGCATAGGGGTTGTTTTATTTTGGCGTGGAGTTTGGCACTTGGCAGACGAAATAAATATTAGCTCTGCACTATCTTTAATAGCTGGATCTATAATATTGTTAATAACTGGGGTCTTTGTTTCAGCATTTATAGGTAATCGTCTCATCATATCAGGTCTCAAAGGCGAAAAAACTCTTGTAGAAAAAACCGAAGAAGAAATAATCAGCGAAGAAAACCAAATAGAAAAACTACAAAAAACCTTGAACAGAGTAGAAGAAAAAATAGAAAATATAGAATCAGAAATCAACAAAAAATAAAAATTATTTATTCTCTATTCTTTCCAAAATCTCGTTTTGATTTTCTAGATGTATAAGAATTGTTTCAATCTCTTTCTCAGCTTTTAAGTTTATCTCAAAATCCTCTTCTGCTCTGACTTCTGCATGTTTCCCTTGTAAATTTTGCCCTATCAAAAGCAAAGGTAATAAAAATATTTGGATCATATTTGATATGAAAAGCCATAAAACAAAAGCTGGATAAGGATCAAAACGAAACTCAATTGGACCTAGAGTATTCCAAGCTAGCCAAATAACAGTCCAAAAAAATATTACAAAGAAAAAACCTGCTGTACCTATATTTTTTGTTATACTGAGAGCAAATAACTCAGATGATGTCAATTTTTCCTTATGCTCTGTATTAACGTTATGTACTGGCTTCCTTAAACTTCTTATTTCTTCTATTGATAATGGTTTTTTCATTTTGTTTATCTAACTTTCTTTGGTTTCTTTTTTTCTTTTTTATATGTTTCTCCTTTAGCCATATTATTTATAACAATTAAACTAATAAATAAAAATTATCTAACCAACATACCTGCCCTCCTCATTATCTCTCCGGCCTCATCCCCGTGTCTAACATATATATACACACCTCCATCTTTTGAAATTTCTGTTTCACTAACTAAAGCTTTGTTTTTTTGTGGATCTATGTGAATACCCAGATAATCAAATTTGTCACAAATTCTTTCCCTCAAAACAGCAGATCTTTCTCCTATGGTTCCAGAAAAAATCAAGGTGTCTAAACCACCCATAACTCCTGCATAAGCACCTATATACTTTCGAACATTATAGACGAATGATTCTATAGCCAAATGAGCATTTTCATCTCCTTCTTTTTCCGCATCAAGAAGCACTCTCATGTCACCAGATAATCCACTAAGAGCAAGTAAACCACTTTGGTTATAAAACAACTTCTGTAAATCATTCACACTATTACTTTCAGTCAGATAAAGAACAGCTCCAGCATCTATATTACCCACACGTGAACTCATCACTAAACCTTCAAGTGGAGAATAACCCATGGAAGTATCTACACTACAACCATCAATAAGTGCCGTAACACTAGCTCCACTACCCAAATGACAAACTATTGCCCTTTTACCCAAATTTAATGATTTTTCTTTGAATCCCCGAACTATGCTTGATA
The DNA here is from genome assembly GCA_964453075.1 of uncultured Candidatus Saccharibacteria bacterium. Taxonomy (GTDB): domain Bacteria; phylum Patescibacteriota; class Minisyncoccia; order Phycocordibacterales; family DATDWN01; genus C7867-006. The sequence goes on along the minus strand of CAYVNM010000008.1, from coordinate 26,883 downwards.
TGGATATTCCATGGAAACCAAAACGATACAGATCCCTTTCTTTCGCCATTTTTGATGGTATTGCATAAAACCTTGCCACACTTGGCATTGTGGAATGAAATGAACTATCTGAAACAGCAACAATTTTTATCCCAGGAAACAAATTGTTAATTTTACCAATCTCTATTTTTATAGGATCAATGTGAGCAGGATCACTCTTGGCCACCCGATCGAGATTTTCCAAAAATTCTTCATCAACAACATGATCATGTGTAAAATATTCCCCAGGAGCAACCAGTCTAAGCCCAATAAGAGAAACTGGTTTCAGATCACTTATATGACCGCTTTTTTCTGCTACCTCACAAAAGTGTGATAAACCATTTTCATAAACCTCTTGAACAATTTCCTTTATTTTGTCTCCAGCATAAGTCACAACAAAGCCACCTTTGTCATGCTCAAAATGCGCGTCAATCAAAAGATTTTCACCTAGATACAAGTGATATTTTTTTGACGAACTACCAATATTAACAACTAAGATATTTTTTTCCATTGCCATTTTGCGATATATTCTGGATCGTCACCATTCTCCTTTATGTAGACTAGATGCTCGTCTAGAAGTCTATCATATTTACTACTAATAACTCCTGCTTTTTCAGCCGAAATAACCCCAGATTTACCTAAAATTTCAGCGGCTTCCTTTGCTATATGCAAACGACTGGTTTTGTTTCTGACTTGCATATCAAAAGGTGTAGTAGTTGAGCCGTTTTCTATGTAACCATGAACAGAAAATCTACCTGCTGCACCCTTTTGATCAAACAAAACCTGTTTCATGGTTTCTGGATAACCATGAAAATTCAAAATAACGGGTTTGTCTTTTGTGAAGTAACCCTCAAAGTCTTCGTCTGACATTTTTTTGTCTGTAGAACCAACACCCATGGCTGTAAGCTCAAGAATGTTTACAAATCTAATTTTCACCTCTGGAGCATCCTCTTTTAGAGTCGTGATAGCTGCTAGAGATTCCTTTGTTAGATAATCTCCAACAGAAACAAAAACTATATCTGGGTTTTCATCACTTGCAAAATCCCACACCATAACCCCTTTGGACAACGCCTTCTCTGCTTCTGAAACAGTCAACCACTCAGGAGAATCTGCTTTACCTGAAACCAAAACGTTTATTTCTTTTTTTGTTTCTAAGCATTTCTTCAAACAAACTAGAGTAGAATTTCTATCTGGTGGAAAATAAACATTAACATAAGGACCATGTCTTTGCAGAACTGTATCTATAAAACCCGGATTCTGATGGGAAAATCCATTATGTTCCTGTGCCCAACCAGGAGATGTTAATATATAATTTAGAGAAGATATGTCACCTCTCCATGATATTTCTCTGGCAATGCGAAGGAATTTGGCATATTGATCCGTCATACTTGCAACTACTTGTATAAAGGCCTCATAAGAAGGAAAGACAGCATGTCTACCAGTCAAAACATACCCCTGCATTAAACCTTGTAAGGAATGCTCTGAAAGCATTTCTATTACACGACCATCCATTGCCAAATCTTCATCATGAGGCAAGTGTGGCCAAACAAAAGATCTTGTTGTGGCCTTAAAAATTGCATGTAATTTATTTGAATATGTTTCATCAGGAGAAAATACCCTGAAGTTTTTTGAGGATTCGTTTGCTTCAATAACTCTTTTTAAGTATTCCCCAGCTACAATCATATTACTGACCATTGTTTTACCTCTTTCTACTATTTCGCCAGCATTTTCACCCACCTCCGGCAAGCTAAGATCTTTGTATACTCTATCACCACCAAAACAATGTTTATTGCTTCCTATTAATCTGTCTTTTTCTGGGATTAATTCTCTAATTTCTTCAACAAATCCATTTTCCGGATCAAAAAGCTCGTTAAAATTATAAGAACGAAGCCAATCTTCAACTAGTTTTAATTCTTCTGGATCAGATTTTGCCATAGTAGCCACGACTTGATGAGCTGCAAAATTACCTTCTATTTTTTTACCACGAAGTTCCTTTATTCCTCCCTCACCTTTAAGAGTAGTTAATATGATCATAGGAAACCTAGGAGAAACCGGCGAATTTTTTTTGATGTCTTGTATTTCTCTATAACAAGTCTCCAAGGTTTGAGACAGTCTTTCGTGCACACCCTCTCCACCCAGAACGAAATATGGGTGGTAACCGTATCCTGAAAACAATGATTCTAGTTCTTCGTCCGACATCCTTCCGAATATTGTTGGTCCAGATATTTTGTAGCCGTTTCTGTGTAGAACGGGTAAAACCGTACCATTTGTTTTAGGATTAATAAATTTATTCAAATGCCAAGCCGTAGCTGTTGGACCAGTTTCCGCCTCACCATCTCCAACCATAGCAACAGCTATCAAATCTGGATTGTCTAAAACTGCTCCATAAGCAGTGGACAGAGAATACCCAAGTTCTCCACCCTCCAAAATCGCTCCAGGTGTGCCAGGATTTGTGTGACTTGGAAAACCGTGGGGCCAACTAAAAGCTTTAACCATTTTACCAAAACCCTCTTTATTTTGAGGTAAATCAGGATAATATTTTGAAAGAGTTCCTTCAATAAAAAGGTTAGCCTGTAATCCTGCAAAACCATGCCCAGGACCCAAGACAAAAAGCATATCTATATCATGTTCTTTAACAAGAGCATTTAAATGTGCATATAAAAGATTTACACCAGGACAGGTCCCCCAGTGACCCAAAAGACGAGGTTTTATATCATCAAATGAAAGTGGTCTTTCTAATAAAAAATTATCTTTTAAAAAAATTTGCGCTGCAGATATATAATTGGCTGCACGACAATAACTTTCAAAATTCTTGGTGTTAATCATCTACATATAATAACACTTTTAAGAGAAGTGATGCAAAATAAAAAATATTAGAATTATTTTATTTAAACACCATAGACCCACTGTCAAATTTAAGGTCAAATATAAGCTCTCCTTTGGTTGTAAAATGATAACTTTCTATTTCCCCAAGCATCTTTACAAAATCTGATTCTTGAGAATTTTCACAGTACATCAGAGTAGAAGTCATTCTGGTAAATGTTATTTTGTTGTCTTTTAAAAGATACTCCCCACCAACAGCATTACAATCGGTTGTTGCTGAGAAACTTTCATCTTTATTAAAGGTTAGAACGAAAGACTTGCTACCCACAGGTTTCACTTCTCTATTATCACCGTAGACAGTACTAACCCATGTCCATGGTTGCATATTGAGATTCATAATTGAAGGATCTGCTTCTCCTTCAAAATTTTGCGCCACCTCCCCAAACTGCATTGTACCAGGATCAAGAAGCAACCACATACTTTTACCAATGGAAGGAGCAACAACGAAGCTTTCTTCAGGTTTTCTCACCGCATAATTCACCACGATAACATTGCCCTTACCCATACTCGTTGATTGAGGAGCAATACGATCACCTAAAAATACAGAATCAGAACCAACGAAACCACCTTCTTTATTCAAAGCTGCAACTAAATAGTAAAATGTTCCACTACCACCAGTTTGTTCAGTCAAAATAAAAGCCACGTCTTCTCTACCGTCATCATCTAAATCACTCCTGACTTCATTACCAAAATATCTAACTACAGTCTTGGAAGATGATCCCGGGGCCGATTCCATTTCAAACTTACCATTTACCAATTTAATTTCTTGACCATCTATCTTGTAAGTAGTATTTAGGTAATCACCATTAACCACCTTGACTGTTTTACTTTTGAAAAACACAAACCCTACTAGTAATAGCACTAGAATAAATAATGAAATATATATTTTCCTCATAAACCAATTATACCCCAATTACATAGGATATAAAATTAGAAACCAAGTTGCTCTTTGACAATAATCATTCTAACCTTTCTACCCATAAAAGAAGGCTCTCTTTCTATAGTTAAAATTTTTGACAAAACAGTACCACCCATACCCACATCCTTCATTCGCTTATCTTCAAGAGGAACAACGTAATCCCTAACACGGCTCATGGCTTCACCAAAAGTATCAGCAATCTTTTGAGCCCCGACCACAAAAATTAAATTCTGTGATGTATATACTATATGTGGTAACTGACTACCTGAGGCAGACGCAATAATGATTTCTCCTGTTTTAGCTAGGGCATGAACACTGCCAAGATAGTAATCAGAAAAAACAGCCATTCTACGAAGCTCAGCTTGTTTTTCAGGATCTTTTTCAGAAATAACAGCTTCATGTAAGTTATTCCATCCGTGTTTATTATCTTTCAAATAATCAATAAATCCAATTTCTTGCAAAGTACGAGAGGATCCATTGTTGACAGATGCACCTGCTGGAATAAAATCTTTTATTTTTTCTAAAGCTTCTTTTTTGTCATCTACAACAAAAACCTCTATTCCTCTTTCACGAACCGCATTAGCTGTTTGTTCAATAATTTCTAATTCTGGAAGTGTATTGTAATTCATTTTTATTTTGTTAACTTATAATTATTTTTTGTTATTTCTGTTCACATCTTTTGCCAATTTGTGCAATAAATTGGTCATGTATTCAACATTAATTGAATAAAGAACCTCTTGCCCTCGCCTTTCATCTAAAACCAAATCTGAATCCTTGAGCACCTTAAGGTGTTGAGAAACAGCTGGTTGTGCCATGTGAACTTTCTCTGCAATTTCTCCCACTGTTCTAGATCCTTTCATTAAAATACCCAAAATCCGATAACGATTTTCGTTACCAATACCTTTGCCCATGCGAGCCATTTCTTTGCACAAATCAGTCATATGCATATATTAGCATATCTCTATATATAAATTCAATCTAGAAATAATATTTTTGTGTGTCTTAATTAATTAGAACGAACTTTGAAAGTTAGAATGTAATCTTCTGGTTTTATTTTAGTATCTGCCTTACTGGAAGGACTAACTTGCTCAAGACTGACTTGATAAGAATCAAAAGCTACCGGGCCTTTGTCGGAAAAAATATCTATAGTCTCTTTATCTGTATTACTTTGTAATGTTACATTTGCAGTAACATTACCAGCCCAAATACAAATAGCATCTACGGGACAACGACTATCCCCAACTATCTTATTTAAAGTTATTTTGACTCCATTTATAAATACTGTCTGACCAACCCTCACATTACCCACCAAAGGATCTTCCCCTTTTAACTCTTCTAATCTTTCTACATAAAAATTATTTCCTTCGGTAAAGTAACCAAATACTTCAACTTTCTTACCCACTAATTGACCAACAACATTACTAACTTTTAGAGTTATTGGCATAACATAAGAGACTTCCATTCCACTATTATTTTCAGGTGAAGCCATTATGATATCAAAACCATTTTCCTTTTGTCTGAGTGTTCCAACAAATGATTCGTGTTCAGGACATTTCAAAAATTCACAACGTGGACCACTCCTACCAACATAGGAACCATCAGGACACTGTAATGCTTCCATCGTACAAAACACTTCTTCATTAGAACTGTCATCTTTTTTTGATAGCTTATACGTATACAAACCACCAATCAATACCAGCAGAAATACACTTATTATTATAATTCTGTTGTAATTATTAATCATTTTTTTGTTTTTAAAAAATAAATCTGTATCTACAGTTGGCTCATTATATCATTTCAATAAAACTTTATATATTTACATAAGGACATTTTCAAATCATTGTGTAAGAAATATGTACCTCATACGTCTAATATATATGTAAGGTCATATTATTAGAATTTAATTAATTTTATATGAAAACATTAAATTTGAGATCACTTTACACAAAAATATCAAATATTCCCGTAGCCACATTGATTGTTTTTGTTCTGATGTCACTTGTAACCATACCAACAATCAATGCCCAGACAGTAACAACAACTTCTGCTTCAACTATACCTCTTTGTGAGATTACACGAGGTCTTACAACTGGTTCAAGTGGTGAAGACGTTAGATGTTTACAAAGATATTTGAACTGGGCAGGATTCACAGTCGCTGCATCAGGTAGTGGTTCTCCTGGAAACGAAAGCTCATACTTTGGACAATTGACAGCTAATGCGGTAGCAAGATGGCAAAACGCAAATGCTGCCCAAGTCCTAGTACCAGCAGGTCTTACTACAGGAACAGGATACTTCGGATCACTTTCCTTCAATGCTTATGTAAACATAGTCAGAACACAACTTGGTTTGACTATTCAATAATTAAAGATTTTTAGGAAAAAAACCTTGGTAAAACCTAGGTCTTTTTCTATGTATCAATCTGATCCTTGAAGTAACAATGGTTTTGATACATTTGTATCTGGGGCTATGTCAGGCCACCCAGTGTAATCTATATTAGATGGAGGTAAGTAATATATTATTGTGGTCGGCAACGTAATGACATGTATTGGATCTGTATTTACTGGAGGAGTTGTGGTCGGTGTGGTGGTAACTGGTGACGTAGTGGTTGCAGTAATGGATTCAAGTGCCTTTTTGGCCTCCTCCACCTTTTTTTCTTGAGTTTGTATTTCTGTTAAAGTCACTATAGGAGGATAGACAACAGGAGGAGGAGTTGTGGTTGGCATACTTGCTCCAGTTGAAGAAGCCTGTGTTGTGGTTCCAGTTTCCTGCACTACCACAACAGGATTTGTTGGTACTGGAATTTCCGCTTGTATCTCACTTATTACCGAAATAGATTCTTGTATATATTCGTTACTGTCCTCTATGATAGATTCAAGAGCAATGATCTGCGCTTGTGTTAAATTTGAATTGTTAGGAGAGAGATTGTTTATAATAACCTCTAATTCCTTGACATACTGCCTTATGTAAGCCATATCTTGCTCAGCACTTTTTACTAAATCATTCAAGGTTGGAAGCAAATCTTGATACAAAGAATCAGAATTTATAATTTCATTTTTTAACTCCCAAGCCTCAAGCATCTTTGTGATCTGTAATCTTTTTTTATTTATTTCTGCTTCTACTGATTTATCACTAATTTTTATTTTAATCCTTGGATCTTCCGAATTAGCATTACTAAAAAAAATGTCTGTTTTAGCTAAAATATTTCTCCTAACACTAGAATACTCGTCCTTTATTTTTGAAATAGCCTCCCTTTCTGCTTTGTATCTAGCTTTTAAAGCATACAAACTTGTAGCTTCTGAATCTAGATTCATTTTTGCCTCTTTTTGCATTTCAGATAATCCATTACCACTCCTTGAGTAATAATAAAAACTACCTCCTATTAAAATTATCCCAAGAGCAACCATTACTGCGTAGGCTATAAAACCTCCTTGTAATTGTTTATTCATTAAAATAATTGTAACACAAAGATAATTAACAAGACTAGTTTTTCTCAGATATAATCACACAGTCTTTATAAGTTATATTGTTTGGATTTCCCTCTGTAACAAAAGCCGTATTTCCTTTGTTCCAAAAAACAATTGACTCATCCTTTGAAGCATACCTCGCCCCAGAAGCAGAAATTGTCTGAGGTAAGTACACATCATCCCAAACCCCTATTTCAAGATGAATAAAATTTTCATAAAAATCAGCTTCTATTTTTTTATTATCTAAACAAGTGAACTCTGCACTATTTGATGGTACACCTAAAATAAAATTGTTTTCAAATCTACGCCCCAAACAAAAACCAATAAAAAACACAACAACAAACAAAACTACAGCCACCAGCTGAGAAAATCTTGTTACCTCTTTCCATTTTATCTTCATAAGTACAATTATATACTATTTAAACCTTATAAGAACAATCTCTGCATCTGTCCCCACACGCAAGGGTGGCCCCCAAGTCCCAACCCCACTTGAAGTAAATACCTGCATACCATTCAAATCATTTAGACCATAATCAAACCCTTTATAAACCTTTTTTGGAATATAACCAAGTGGCCAAATTTGAGCTCTGTGAGTATGTCCAGATAGTTGTAAAGATATTTTTTCTAATGAAGCAGCATCCACATCTTTTGGCTCGTGTTTTATTAAAATAGATGGTTTACTGTGGTCCAAATTCATACCCTTGAGAATATCGGTAAATTTTTTTCTGTCTCTCGTATTTAAATAATCAACTCCAACTATCTGAACCCCGTCCACTAAAACAGTTTTATCATCAAGCACCTCTATGCCTACGCTTTTAACAGCGTTTATAAAAGGAATATTGTCACCGAATTCCTCGTGATTACCAGTTACAAAATAGACTCCAAGTCTTGGATTGAGATCACGAAGTGGTAATGTTGCACGTTCTATATCTGTAGGAAAACCGTCATACAAATCACCTCCAATAAAAACAATATCTGGATTTAAAGAATTTATTTCATCTACTACTTTGCGAGAAAAATTTTCTCCATGTATTTGACCCAAATGAAGATCACTCACAAATACTACTGTTCTGTCTAACCAAGAAATCGGCAACTCTTGTAATTTGATATCAACTCTTTTGATAACTATTCTTCTTGCATGCAAAAGCCCATATACCCCCACAATTAAGGCTAAGACAAAAAGAGAGACACCAAACCAACGCAAGGAAATTTCTGGACCAACAAATCTCACCAAAAATATAACAAAACCATAAACCGCCGAGGCCAGTAATAAATAGAAGAAAAAACCCATCCAAGAAGCAGAAGCAGAATATAAAACCCTAGTAAACGAGTTGTAATATTTTGCACCCACAAAAAGAGCAAAAATAAAACTAACAGTCAAAACCAATGGTCCAAAATTTATAAAAAAAAGACCTGAACGAGAATTTATTCCAAAGACTGAAATAATAAATTTAGAAACTGCAACATTAGACATCCACAAAACAATTAGAACAAGAGCTATGATTGGCAAAAAATAAAGCTTAAACATGATCTTTAGTATAGCAAAGTTAAACTTAATTCTATAACTCTAATTATTTGAACCTAAAATTTCCAGAAACTTCATAGGATCCACAGAGATATCCCATATTCTTACACTGAAATGCAAATGAGGACCAAGAACATAACCAGTATCCCCACTTATTCCTAACAATTCTCCACGTTCTACCATCTGATTATTATTTACTTTTATTTCTGACAAATGCATATAAACAGTTTGTAAACCTAGACCATGATCTATAATTACTGTATTGCCGTAGTTACGAAGAGCATCCGCAAATCTAATCATGCCTCGATTGGAAGCGTAAACTGGGGTACCTATGGGGGCTTCTAAATCCGTGCCTTTGTGGGACAATGTTGATTTACCAGTGATTCTGGTATATCCATAAACAGAAGTGACAACAATTGGACCATTTAATGGAAATCTAAATTTTTCTGTCCATAATTTTTCTTTACCCGTAGGTATAGCATTAACTATTTTGGCTTCCTCAGCCAAAGTGGAAATAAGTTGCCTTTCGCTTTCTTGTGTATTACCTCCGAGTTTGTCCGGTATTCCAAATGGTTCTTTTATAACAACACGTGGATTAATAATCAGATCTTTCTTTACATACCTACCATCTTTAAGTGTTAGAACGAGAGGAAACACGCCGGGTGCAGCTCTCAAGTCTATACCGAGAAGAGCGGTGATTTTACCATTTTGATAAAACAAAATTATGGGACGCCCATCTAGAGTAAAAGATTTAACACTGGAAGTAGAGGTGATGCCGTTTATAGTTATCAGTACCGGTTCACCTTGTTGTATTTTTTCCGGTACAATAGACAAACCAAGATCAACAATCTCCGGTGTGCTTGTAGCAATAACTCCCAACTCTTTACCTGTTTCAATTCGAGTTAAAATATAAAAACAGGCCAAAGCAGAAATGCTAAATAATATAAAGAATAATACCCTCAATAAAACTTTTTCTTCTTTGTGTCTTTTTAAGTTACTACGTACTACCATGATAATATATGATAAATTACTAGAACACTCATATCACTCTATCAGTCACAGAAACCAGTTCCGTTGATTTACTTTTTGGTTTGATTCTTTTTATAAAAGGATGCTCTATATACCTATAGGCTACAGCTGAAACAACCACAACCAGCAAAGACACAAAAAGAATAATCGTCCAATATGAGAGTGTATTGAGAGAAACAATTGGATAAAACCGATTTACTGTGTGCAAAACAAAATACAGTACTATGCCATGCAATAAATAAATACTATAGCTTATGGTACTGAGAAACTTGGCAGCCGGCTTTTTTAAAAGTCCAAATAAATTATTACCATAAACAAAACTAAGAAAGACGATGAGGCTCACAAAATATTGGGAATAGGAATAAGGTTTATAATTCATGAAATATACGGCTATCAAACCAGCAATGGGAACAACGGCGGACCATTTGCAGGTTTTAAACCAGGACACGGTAGGATAATAATAAACAATATAAGCAGCGAGAATACCAAACAAAAATATAGCCCAATACCCTCTATCAGGTAAAAGCAAAACTCCTACCAATATGATAATTGATATTAATCTACCGTATTTATTTTTAGGAATGAGAGCTATCAGAGGCAGAATCAAATAGAAGGCCCACTCATATCTAAGGGTCCAATGTATACCAGCATTTATCGGAATAATGTTATAACCATTAAAAGTAGTGATGGTCTTAAGCCCTAAAGTAAACCAATAAAAAAGATCTCTAAAAACTAACTGAATTGAAGTGATGTGAAAACCAGTATTATACAAAGCAATAATACTAACTACCAACCCAGCAAATATATACAAAGGGGCAAGACGCAAAAAACGACTTCTGTATAACTGGAACATGCTGGTTCCGTTATTACTAGTAATCATTTTTGTCCAGTACAAAAAACTAGTAGTTATAAAAAATAAAATGACCGCTTCTCCACCAAGAAATCGATAAAATCTAGAATCCGTAATTTGCCAAAAACCAGTTTGAAAAAAAGAATAATTCTGTATCGCATGTTGGAACAAAACACCAATAGCTAAAAACCCTCGCAAACCATCAAGCGCTTCGTAACGCTCTGATGATTCAACTGAAACTATTTTGCGAAAAAAAGGAATAAATTTTACAAGGACTGCAGAAAGAAGCACAACAAAAACCATGATAACAAAATACGGAATTACGTTGTTGTATTGAGCAAACATTACAATAACCTCATTCTATCAAAAAACGACTTTTATTAAAAAGAAAACTCAAATAAAAACGAAACCGCTCGGGAAGCAAAGCCTTTTAGGCAATCCCCCGAGCGGTTAGTGTGGCGGTCATCGAGAACCATTCTGGTGCTTCAGGTTGTCGAGAGCGATCTTCTGATTGATCGTTCTCTGCTGTTCCTCTGTGGCACCCGAGCTACGCCTAGTAGCACCGAGCTTCAACAGTTTCAGCATTTCCCCTGAGACTCCGCGCTTCCTAGCTGTACCGTAACGTTGCCCGCTATGCGGGATCGCCGAGTGAGCCACAAGACACCTCCTCTGTCCTTTTTATACTTTATTTTTGCTTTATTAGCAATGAGTAAAACTAGATAGCTGCCCCATCACCTAGCCCCATGTCTGATTTATACCTTTCGATTACTTCTGGATATTTACCCTCCTTACATTGTTCTACAAACTTATCAGCACTTGCTGCGTCTGGAAATGTCATATAAGAAAGCGCACTCTGACATACAACTTCAATATTAAGTTTGCCCTGTGCTGGAACTAATGAATCTTCTGTCTTATTTAGAAAAACACCCCAAGTCACACCAAGTATAACAACTGTTATAACAGCGAACGTACCGAGAGTTCTAAGAAACAGACTTGTGGCCTCCTCTCTTCTACCTTCTAGAAATAATTGAAGAGGATTATATACAAATATATAACCCATAACAGCTGCCGACAAAACAAAAAGTGATAGTATAGAAATAGGAATCATTACTGAATTATCTGAACCTTTAAAAGTAGAAAAATAAAACAACAAGGATACCACTGCCACAATATAAACTATAGCCGAGAACGCATTAATGATTGGATTCTTTGTCATGTTTTTTGATTTAAATTGATAAAACTAACGTTACACTATTATAGCAAGTTTTGTTTCTGAGGAAACTGGAAAATAAATATGACTTTGGGCACATCTTTTGACACTTACCCTGTTTATTGTTATACAAAAGAAAGAAAGGTGGTGCCTAGTTGTACTACACAAAAACAATCGCCACTATACGAGCCACAATCGCACGTATGGAACCAGAAACCAGAGCTGAATATTCTGAGCTCAAAGACAAGGATATTGCCCCATCATCTTACATCCTCTGGATGTGTGATGAGATCGAGAGGATGGATACATCATCTGTTGATGAGGCCATCAAGGCCGGGCGCTGGACTGGGTGGATAACAGCACACGTTGAGATGGCTGGTCTCTGGAACAACAAAACAACAAGAGACCTCATCCGATCAGACCGCCGGGATGGTTACGACAAGCCGCATCAGAAATGATGCGGCTGAAATTTAAATGTTTTATATAAACACCTACCTCTTCAGGACATCTTTTTTAAAGTGTTTTAAATAAGCAACCAATATGAAACCAATAATAACCATAAGAAACCAGGAAGTTATTTTGCTAGTAGAAACAATATCCCAACCATGTACCTGGTTCGGATATTGCCACGCCCCTAGATAGGTTGATATATTTTCAGCAACCCAGATAAAGAAAGCAATGAGAAGAAATGCAAGATTCATCGGCATCCATCGCCGAATGCTAGTTACTGTAAAATAGACTCTTGTTCTCCAAAAAAATACAAAGACAGCGATAATTAAAAACATTCTGAAATCGTAAATATAATGGTTTGTAAAAAAATTAATGTAGATAAGAAGGCAGAGAAAAACACTCAATAAGTAATGCTTATAATTTGTTAACTCCAGTTTAAATATTCTCCAAGACTGACTTATGTAGCTACCTATGGCGGCATACATAAATCCGCTGTACAAAGGCACGGTGGCAATTTTCAAAACCCCCTCTTCGGGATAACTCCAGGAACCAACGCCAGGACTTGTTTTATAAAGCTCTAGGATGAGACCTATAATATGAAACAAGAAAATAACTTTTACTTCATCTTTGGTTTCTATTTTAGTGAAATAAAGAACTGCCTGTATGACAACGGCCACGATGAAAAGAAAATCATATCTAGCTAGTCCGAAAAGTGGAATGTGATTTGATGCAAAAAGCAACAAGAAAAAAGAACCAGCGAATATCGCCGCCCGAGCCTCCTTTATTCCAAAAACTAAAAATTCTTTCATAAAAAAAATTATATCAAATTCTCGAAACCATCCTATTTAAAAAACAGAAACCCGCCGTCGATAATGCTTGACGGCGGGTTGCCGTTGCTTATCGAGGCGGGTGTTCATGGTGTCATATGTCGATCGATGAGAGAAGGGTTGACGCGACGCTCTTCTGGAACCCTCTCACCTTCAGGACAGTTGTAGAACCCGTCCTCCTGTTGAAACGGGTATATGAAGCATTCAACCATCGGCTTCGGATAGAGCTTCTTGACCGCTCTCACCATCGCTTTGGCGAACTTCTCTCGAGCATCGGCTCCGAGACCTCGCCGGACAAAGAGTCCGGTGAGAACCTCGATGATGATCTCCGAGCCGAGCCCATACTTCATCATGTCTGGTGGAAACAGAACGGTCATCATTGTCTCGTCCTTGATGCCTACGTCTTGCCCAACAGCTTCAGCAACGATCGATTTGTGGATTGCCCTGAGATCATCTTCGGTGAGACCGTCAGGCAAACACCAAACCTTCACAATTGGCATGGTTACCTCCGAAAAAAAATTAGCACATTAAAATGTCGATGTCAAATAAAGCCGACTGTCTGTTACGAAGTTGGAACCTAAATTGTAAATATGCTACCATAAATACACTATGGATGACTGGAAACCTAATTTCATAAATCCTGAAGAAATAGAGAAACGTAATGATATAAATACGGAACGTTTGGTGCAATCATACTCGGAAGGAGGTGAGCAAACAAAATTTTATTTTGTAAAATCTGAGATAGAAGCGTTGTTAGGTGTTGAACTCACCACAATAGAATTGGTTGGATTAAAAAAAATAATTGAAGAAGTTTCCAGGGAAGCAACAGAAAACAATAAACAAGTCACGACAAACCACAGTGCAATATTTGATTTAACTGAAATACAGGCAAGATTTCTTCTTAACTTCTACGGCATATCTTCATACAAAGAATTAAGAGAGGCCTTTCCTCCAGAAAAAGATAAAGATGGTAAAGAAACCTGGCCCACACAAATGATGCACGAATTTTTTCAGAGAGAGCAGGCCAAATTGCACAATGAACTATAATCCAAGTTAACAGGCTGGCCGTGTGGTACGAAGTTGGAACTAGTCTGATTCTGAAATTATAGCATCTATATGTAGATCTGAGCACTCTTGATTGGGTGCTTTTTTATTACTTAAACCTCGCTCCTCATCAAGAGCAATTTATTATCTACAAATTATATATTTATAAATTATCTTTTATATACATAAATATATAGCCTTAAATATAGGCTATATGGTATCTATGATAAATACACACTTTATAGTTTGTAGATAAGTTAATAAATTTATATGTTCGGTTTATACTTCTCTTGCCTGCGTAAAGTCTCCATTTCTATTCATATCCTATAGATAGAGTGCCAGTTTCTATATAACCCAAGAAGGATATTGACAGTAGAATCGATAGGAGTATACTTCTATCAGTTAAGAAATATGGGGAAATTATTAAATAATTCATTTAAATCAAATGGAAAAAGAAAATACTATCGAAGAGAGAGTCGCAAGTCTCGAGAACCGTCTCGAGAAAATTGAAAAACAGTTTGGTAAAACTGACACAGTCGTTGCCCCAAAGGGTAAAAAGTTATCTGCAAAAGAATTTCTTATGACCAAAGACATAGGGACTGAAACGCAAAAAGTTCTTGCCTTGAGTTATTTTTTGGAGCATATAGAGGGAAAACCAGCTTTCAATGTACCAGATCTAGAAAGCATGTTCCGTCTGGCTAAAGAAAAAATTCCTAAAAATATAAACGATGCGGTAAACAAAAACATTGCCCGTGGCTTTCTCATGGAAGCAGAAGAGAAGAAGGATTTAAAAAAGGCTTGGTATCTTACCTCAACAGGTGAACGGTATGTCGAAAATGAAATGAACAAATAATTACTGATAATTTATACACAACATATATGGAAAAAAATAAATCAATTGATGCAATGACTCAGATTGTTGAAATATTAACCCCTCTTCCATCTGATGAACGTGCACGCGTATTACAAGCCGCTCTTGTCCTACTAGGTGAGAACAAATCATTTGTGAATCAGTCAAAAAATTCAGAACCTGAACTTGAAAACAACATCGAAGATACTACATCTCTCCCTCCCAGAGCTGTGGCTTGGATGAGACAGAATAATTTAACCGCTGATAATCTAGAACAAGTATTCCATATAACAGATAATGGAGCAGAAGTTATCGCTGTTCATATACCAGGAAAAAATAAAAAGTGGCAAACATACAATGCGTACATTTTGACTGGGATTGCACAACTACTTGCAACAGGCAATCCAATTTTTCAAGACAAATCTGCTCGAGCACTCTGTGAGTCTTCAGGATGCTACGATAATGCAAATCATTCAGCACACCTCAAAGCAAAAGGTAATGAATTTACGGGTTCAAAAGAAAAAGGCTGGACACTCACTGCACCAGGTCTTAAAAGAGGCGCAGAGCTTATCAAGGAATTGACGAAAGAAAATAAAGAATAAAATGATCGATCCAACTAAAGTCCTTGCGGTCATACCAACCGATCTTCGTGACGCCTTACTACAAAGCTACCAGGAAATCGCTCGAAATTATCTTGAACATAGGTGGGAGCCGTCTGAGTTAAATGGAGGTAAATTTTCAGAAGCGGTTTATTCCATTATCGAAGGTAGTTTGAAAGGCCAGTTACCACAAAAACCATATAAACCAAGAGATATGGTAAAAGCTTGTCGAGATTTAGAAACACTACCTGCTAATAATAATCTTGTAGGAGATAGAAGTCTTCGCATACTTATTCCAAGAGTAGTTCTATCTCTGTATGAGATACGCAATAACCGTGGAGTGGGTCACCTTGGTGGAGATGTAAATCCAAATTTTCTAGACGCTACAGCTGTACATGCCATGGCAAGCTGGATACTCGCTGAGATTATAAGAATATTCCACGGAATATCTACTAAAGAAGCTCAGGAACTAGTTGATAGCCTTATTGAGCGTAAACACCCACTAATTTGGGAAGTTGACGGTATTAAGAGGGTTCTTGATGTAAAAATGAGCAAAAAAGATCAAACTCTCCTTCTTCTATATTCTAAACCAGCATGGGTTGTTGAGAAAGAATTATTCCAATGGGTTGAATACAGCACACTAAGCATGTTTCGCAAACATATTTTAATTCCAGCTCATAATTCACGTTTAATGGAATATGATCAAAAAAATGGGAAAGTACGTATTTCACCTTTAGGAACTGAGGAAGTCGAGAAAAATATTTTAAAAACAAAAATATAATTCATTGATCCGTACCTCTTTCTTCGGTGTTGATTTCTAAATTATTTTTTACAACTTCAGAAATTGCATTAGCAATCTCGTCTAAATGATTTTCAATATGTTGGTTTGTTATGCGAAAAGTAAAGTGATTTCCAAGATCAGAGTAGTAATCTCTTTTTAAATCGGAAATAATTTGTTTTGAATTGGTAAAATGCTGTATTCCTTCCACCTCGATATACATACGATTTGCAGGAATATAAATATCTACATGTTTGTGACCATCCCAATACTCTGGAATAGTCTTAATACCCCTCTTCTCGAGAGCCTCCATCAAGTTTAGAGTTTGTTTGGTAGAGACTAATTTAGGCATGTGAATATTACGCTAACTATAGTATGTAGAACCAAAGTTAGCAAGTATCTACACTTATGTGTGTAGATATGAACAAACAAATTCTCATTCAATTTGGTAAACGAGTACGAGAGGAGCGAGATAAAAAAGGTATCTCGCAAGAAAAACTCGGTCAACTCGCCAAAGTACACCGAACATACATTGGTATGATCGAACGTGCCGAAAAGAATATAACTCTTACTAATATGGAGAAAATTGCCCGAGCTCTCGGCAAACGAGTAAATGATTTAGTGAATTTTTAATATTTGACAAAAAATCCCAAAAGGAAGACAATTACCTCGTACAGTCTGCACCTTGACTACACAATCGCACACCAGACTCCAATGTTGGTGTCTAGATCTGTGGAACAAATAAGGTAACTCCGAAGTTGATTCCAGCTAGAACGCAATACGAAACCACAAAATACGTGGTTCTTTCGTGTTTGTTCAAGCTGTTTTCTGTATCTAAAAAAGATACAGTGGAATCAACAGTTTTTAGTAAAAATTTAATAGAAAAGACAATCCAATGCTTTAAAGAAGAGCATGGCTTGGTGCTGTCTCCTGAACAAGCCAACGAGTATTTACATTCACTTGCTGGCTTGTTTTTGGCGTTTAGTGATAAACGACCCACCTCGCCCTCTTTAGAGGCGAGTGGGTCGCTAAAGGTCGAAAATAAGAGTGTCACTACCCTAGGTGTTAGTAACACCTAGGGTACGTTGCAAAATGCACCATGATAGACACTATTAAATTTTTAATCCCCATGAAAGACCGAGGTCTTATGGAATTACTGAAAGGCAACCTTATGCGATTTAGAAAAGATGATTTAAAAACAGGAAAAGTAGAATTTGAATTTTTTAGTAGCAATATTGAGGTTGGCTCATACAAACGGACTATTGCCATTAAATCAACAGAGCTTCCGCAAGGATTCTTTATTGAATTCTCGGCTCCAAAATTTGCCAAAGGAAACAATGTCGAAATGATCCATCCACATGAGTTATCTGAAATCTTGGCACAACTATATGTTGAACTCTGCAACCACATGAACTACGAGCTTCCTCATTTCTCATTTTGGCCAATTTATAAGCTTGATGTTTGTTATAACTGGATTTTTCAAAATCAAAATGAAGCCACTTATGCAATGGATTTTCTGCGAAGAATTGATTTTCCAAGAAAAAAGAAATACACCTACGACACTTCTGTTATGTACAAAGGAAGTGCTTATACAATAAAGTTTTATGCCAAAGGCTCAGAATTTAAAGTGCATGATTATAAAAAAATCGATACTAACAATGCAGTACAACTTCAGGCTTATGCAAATAAAATTGTAAGATTTGAAATTAGCCTAAAAAGAGTCTACCTTCAAGACTTTTTCCTTTTGGAGAAAGTTTATCTCAAAGATATTTTAGATGACGAAGCTATCGAAGAGATACTCAAATATTATCTAGAGAAAAAAGTATTCTGTTATCTCAATACGGATTCGATGAGTGATGAGACTATAAAACAAATACTATTTGATAATTTTACCAAGACAAAAGCTACTCGACTATATCAATTCTACAAAGACTTTTACTTTAGTGATGAAATGAAAAATATGTTTTTACGAGGTGGTCTAAATAGAAGCACTATATACAGATACAAGACTGACTTAAAGCAGGTAGGTGTTGGAATTTCAATTGAAAAATCTCCTGAAACAAAAAATATTCTTGAACAACTAGTAATTCCATCCAAAAATTCCCGATTCAATTTAATTGATTATCAGAAAACATAAGTATACTATAGTTAGCAATATGAAATACCTTATTTACTGCCGAAAATCAACAGACACAGAAGACAAACAAGTTTTATCTTTGGATTCCCAAGAACGGGAACTTTTAGATATTGCTAAAAAACATAATTTAAATATCACAAAAGTTCTTCGTGAAAGTATGTCTGCAAAATCTGCTGGTCGTCCTGTATTCAATACAATGATGAAGCTCATTGAATCAGGGCAAGCAGATAGTATTCTCTGTTGGAAACTTGATCGTCTCGCTCGAAATTTTGTTGATGGTGGAAAAGTTATTGATTCATTACAGAAAGGTGTCATCAAAGAAATTCGAACATACGAATCAATACATCTTCCATCGGACAATGTGCTCATGCTTGCTGTGCAACTTGGAATGGCAAATCAATACATCAGAGATTTATCTGTAAATGTGAAGCGTGGTAATCGGGAAAAAATGTCTCGTGGAGAATGGCCTAATCATGCACCTTTCGGATACCTCAACGACAAGGCAACAAAGACAGTAGTTATTGATCCTGTTCGTTCTCCGTATGTACCAAAAGCATTTGAACTGTATCTCACTGGTTCCTATGGCTACAAAGAAATTTCAAACATTCTCCACGAACAAGGATTACGAACACGCACAGGTAAAAAAGTTTTGAAAAGCCATATCCAAAGAATTCTCTCATCCGTTTTTTATACAGGACTCATGGAACGAGAAGGAAAATATTATCAAGGCAATCATCAACCACTTATTTCAAAAGAAACATTTGAAAAAGCACAAGATGTCATGCACAACCGAACTCGTCCACGTCCTCAACGATTATTTTTTCCACTTAGAGGTTTTCTTAAATGTGAGAATTGCGGATGTGCGTTGACCGCTTCACTTAAAAAAGGTCATCACTATTACTACTGCACTGGAAACAGAGAACATTGTAATGAACACAAAAGCTACATGCGAGAAACTTACCTTTATGACAAAGTTTCTCAAATTCTCGATTGTGTTGCTTTTTCCGAACGAAAAATTGAAATCATGTATGAGGCGGCTAAAGAAAAGCTTGGTCTCGATGAGGAATATACCGAAAAAGCTTTACTTGCCCTCCAGAACCAGTTAAACGCTCTCGAAACGAAAGAATCCCTCTTACTCGATACTTTCCTTGGTGAGCAAATTACGAAGGAATTATACGATTCTAAAGTCCTTGCAATTCACAATGAACGAGTTTCCTTAACAAAACAGATTGAGGAGCTAAAAAAGAAACAACCCGCTTCGTTGTTGGAACCGACCAAAAAAGTCTTTTTAGAAGCAAGCAGAGCCAGAAAAGAGTTTCTTGATGGTGATGATTTCAAAAAAAGAAATATTCTCGAAAATCTCTGTTGGAACCTTTTTCTGAAAGAGAAAAATATTCATACAGTGAGCCTTAAAAGTCCGTTTGATGTGATGTTCAAATCACCCAAAAACGGTGATATTTTAACTTTGCTGCGAGACTTGGACTCGAACCAAGATAAACGGTTCCAGAAACCGTTGTCCTACCATTAGACGATCTCGCAATACGTGTAGAATATCCCAAAAAACCCTAATTTACAAGATTGGATTATTTTAAGTAGAAACGTTTATTGAAATAATTTTCTAATATTTCCTTACTTGGGAAAAATAGAGGTGTTGGCAGGTTATCTAGCGGAAACCATCTCCACTCTGTTATCTCATCTGGTTCCATAACTTTTGGCTCAGCTGTTGGTTTTGTATAGAGTAATCCGATAGTTATAAACTGAGCATCTGGCACCATATCATTCGCAAGACTTATTACAGACAAACTATCCAAATCAATTTCAATTCCCGTCTCTTCCAGAACTTCACGTCGTGCTCCAATTTCAAAAGTCTCACCAAAATGCAACTTGCCTCCAGGCATAGTCCATGTTCCCTCCCCATGCAACTCGCTATCTGCCTTCTCTGGATCTATATGTCTCTGCCCTAATAGAATAGAGTTGTCTCTTAAAATCATGACCCCAAAACCAACACCGATTTTTTTATTTTCCATATTATTTATTATTTTTTAAACAAGCCTCTACAAAAGCAGTGAATAATGGATGCGGATGCAAGGGTCTTGCCTTGAACTCTGGATGAAACTGCGTACCAAGAAAAAATGGATGAACAGATTTTGGAAGCTCTGCTATTTCCATCAGAGTCCCATTTGGCGACTTTCCAGAGAAAACAAGTCCAGCTTTTTCTATTTCCTCAACATAATCTGTATTAACTTCATATCTGTGTCTGTGTCTCTCCGAAACTTCTCCCACCCCATAGGCAGAGCGAGCAATGCTTCCCTCTTTGAGAATTGCTGGATAAGATCCAAGCCTCATTGTGGCGCCATAGTTCTGACTCTCTAAAAGTTTTTTCTGTTCTGACATTATATCTATGACCACATGGCTACTCTTTGGGTTTATTTCGGCGGTATGGGCATCTTGCCAGCCAACCACGTTACGAGCGTACTCAACCACAGCTAGTTGCATACCGTAACAAAGACCAAGATACGGGATCTTGTTCTCCCTCGTGTATTTTATGGCCTGTAGGACCCCTTCTATACCTGATTCACCAAAACCACCAGGCACTATCACTCCATCAAAATTCTTTAACTCAGAAACCTTTCTTGTTCCTGTTTCATATTCTTTTGAATTAATCCAGGTCAACTTTGTTTTTGCGTCTTTCCAATACGACGAGAACTTCACAGCCTCTATAACAGAAACATAGGCATCGGACAAGACAAAGTCACCTGTATCAAAATATTTTCCAACCACCGCTATATTCAAAACATTTTTTGCTTTTGCTCTTTTATTTACAAAATTTTTCCACTCTTTCAGAGTATCCTCCTTGGATTTCGTGCGGATATGAAATGCTTTGAATATTAGGGAACTAATTTTATCTTTTTCAAAATTTAAAGGAACGTCATATATACTCTCTATGTCTGGAGCTGAAATAACATTCTCCACTGGTATTGCACAGGAGAAGGCTATCTTCTCTTTACGTCTGTGATCTAAGGCTTGTGTCCCTCTAGCAATAATAATATCTGGTTGAACACCGTATGAGTTCAGCTGTCTTACTGCATTCTGTGTTGGCCGAGTTTTCATCTCCCCTAGAGATCCAGGAACCGGTAAATAAGAAACCATTATAAAAAGTACATCCTGAGGATATCTTATTTTCAAATTTCTTGCCGCCTCTATAAAAAGAATGTTTTGATAGTCTCCAATAGTTCCACCTATTTCAATCAAAGATATATCTGATTCGTGATAATCTGCAGACTTTTTCCATCTCCTAACTATTTCCTCTGTAATATGTGGAATTGCCTCTACACACTTACCTTTATAACCAAGACTCCTTTCTTTTTCTATAACGTGCTTATAAATCATTCCAGAAGTCATATAATCATCATCTATTAAATCCATCTCCAGGAATCTTTCGTAATTACCCATATCTTGATCTGTTTCAAGTCCTGAATTTAAAACAAAAACCTCACCATGTTCGGTGGGGTTCATATTTCCAGCATCAACATTTAAATAAGGGTCAACCTTTACTGGGTTGACCTTGAATCCCTTGCTTTGAAGAATCTTGCAAATCGACGAAGCAGCTATCCCTTTACCGACTCCAGACATCACACCACCTACTACAAAAATATACTTGTGATTTTTCTTTTTCATCCCGAAAATCTGATTAATTTATAATTACACTTTTAAATACTTCCTTACTGCCAAGAACGATGAAATTGAACCTATTACAACACCAGATGCCACTATAACAAGAAATATTTCTCCAAAATTAGCTGTATAGTAATGGAACACGTTTAACCCCACAAAGAAATTTTCTGTGGTATTTCCGAGCCAGATAGTAATAGGATAAAACAAGATTAAAGTTAGAATTGCTGATATAAAACCGTAAATAGCACCAGCCACAAAGAAAGGACCGCGGATATAATTAGTAGATGCTCCTACAAGTCGCATGACAGCTATCTCATCCCTAGACATATAAATGACAAGACGGAGAGTATTAAATGTGATAAGGGTAGATATTATTATAAGAAAAATAGTTAGTATAACTCCGAGACGATTAGCAGAATGAATTATATTGGTTAATCTATCTATTGCTTCTTTGTTCTGATAATAATTAACCTTATCTATTATGCTTGTGCCATCCGAAGACAAAGTACTTTCATTATCCAAAAACTTAACAATGCTTTCGTACTGAGATGGATCTT
Organism: uncultured Candidatus Saccharibacteria bacterium; assembly: GCA_964453075.1. GTDB lineage: Bacteria > Patescibacteriota > Minisyncoccia > Phycocordibacterales > DATDWN01 > C7867-006. Next base: position 4,068 of record CAYVNM010000008.1, on the reverse strand, counting down.
TTGCTTTTATGTTGAGTGTAGCTCCTAAAGGATTTTCACCGAGCTCATCCAATGCTTGAAGAGTAAACTCGTCATTTTCATGACGTTTTTTAAAATCTTCTAGAACTTGTTCCTTAGAAACATAGACAACAGGAGGGGCAACCTCAGGTAATTTCTCTATACTCTCTTTTATTTCCAAAATCTCTTGCTCACTTGCGGTAGTAACAAAATAAACATTTACGTCTACTTTATCCTTAATTTGATTCAATGTTGAGCTTAGTATAGCTCCAGAGAATATAGTGGAACCAATAACAAACAAAGTAACCATCATAACCAAAATCGAAGAAAGAGACACAAAACCATTGCGCCAAAAGCTATAGAATCCAGAACGCACTATTCTTTTTGCTTTTATCCAAATCATATATTTTTATATTATGTATTTACCCTCTTTGTCATCACGGATAATCTTACCATTTTCCATAGTCAAAACTCTTTTCTTCAAGGAATCAATGACCCCTTTGTTGTGAGTAGTCAAAATAACTGTGGTACCCAAATCATTTATTTTTTTCAATATCTGAACAATATCATAGGTGTTCAAAGGATCTAGATTACCTGTCGGCTCATCCGCAATAACCACGTCTGGTTGATTAACTATAGCACGTGCGATAGAAACCCTCTGTCTCTCTCCTCCAGATAACTCATGGGGGAAATTCCAAATTTTACTTTTCAAATCCACAAGATCTAGTACGTGTGGAACATCTGCTTCTATTTCATCATCAGTCCTCCCTGCAGCTTCCATAGCAAAAGCTATATTCTCATAAACATTTCTGTCTGGTAATAACCTAAAATCTTGGAAGACAACCCCAACTTTACGACGAAAATCATTTATCTGGCTTTTGTTAAGTGTGCTGATATCCGTTGATTCAAAAAATATTTTGCCTCTACTGGGTAACTCCTCTGCCAAAAACATTTTTAGCAAAGTGGTTTTACCGGCCCCTGAATGGCCTACTATAGAAACAAACTCTCTTGGTTCAACGGAAAAAGAAATATCTTCCAGTGCTATTGAGTTGTCTGGATAGATTTTTGATACTTTATCAAAGTGAATCATACCTACATAGTATAACTCATTCGAGGCCCAAGGCAAAATCTTTTACTTAATTTTACAGATCTTTTTCTGCCTCCAAAAATCCCTCTATTTCTCCATCTAAAATAGCATCTATGTTACTTGTTTCCATGCCCGTACGATGATCTTTGACCATTTTATAAGGATGCATAACATAAGATCGAATCTGATTTCCCCATTCTATTTGAGTGGTTTTTGATATATACATACCTTTTTCTTTTGCTATTCTCTCTTCTTCAAGAGCCTTATATATCTTTCCGTATAAAATCTGCATTGCTTTCTCTTTATTTTGAGCTTGTGAACGTTCATTATCGCTTTGTGCCGATAAGTTAGTTGGAATATGAACAACCCGAACCGCTGTCTCTCTCTTGTTTACGTTTTGACCTCCCGGACCCGACGAACGGGACAATTCAACCCTCAAGTCTTTGTCAGAGATCTCAAGGTCCCCGCCAGAGGCGGGTCCGCCTCTGGCGGAAAATTTTGGAATAACCTCTACCATGGAGAAAGAGGTGTGACGAAGAGATTTGGCATTGAAGGGGGAAATACGGACCAAGCGGTGTACACCTGATTCATTTTTTAGTGTACCGTAAGCTCGTCTTCCAGATATTTCTATTGTAATATTTCTAAATCCACCGTGATCATTTTCATTTTGATGCAAGATCGAAACTGAAAACCCATTCTTATCACAGTATTTGAGATACATGTTTAAAAGTATGCTGGAAAAATCTTCAGCATCATCACCCCCTGCTCCAGAAAAAATAGTCATAACTGCATCTCCATTATCATATCTTTGATTTCCAAGAAGTTCATTTTTTAATTCTTGAATACGTTTTATAGTTGCTTGTGCCTTGTCTTTGTTAGACCAAAAATCAGCAGAGTTCATATCCTGTTCTAAGTTGTATATATCTTTTTGTATTTGCTCCTTGTCCATTTGGAGCCACCTCGCAGAATCGAACTGCGGACCTACCCCTTACGAAGGGGTTGCTCTACCAACTGAGCTAAGGTGGCTTTTTGAGCCGTCGATGGGAGTATCTCCTTCGTCTTAAAATTTTCCCGCCAGAAAATTTTAGACTAGGCACCGACTCGCGACCTATCGTACTCGACAGGTGCCCGCTCCGTCGTCCGATTCCCATAAAAAATCTATAGATTTTTTGAGCCGTCGATGGGAATCGGACCCATGCTCTCTGTCTTACCAAGACAGTGCTTTACCACTAAGCCACGACGGCATACTCAGATATATTACATTATCAACCGATGTTATCAACTCCAACAACCTCACTTATATTTTTGAACCCATCTCTTTTTATTCTCTCTACCAATCCTCTATTTATCTCACTAACAACCTGAGGACCTTCAAAAATCATACCTGTTATGATCTCCACTAAACTAGCCCCCTGACGTATAACTTTGTAAGCATCATCAGCTGAAAATACCCCTCCAACAAAAATAAAAATGTATTTGTTCCCTACTTTTTTATACATATGTGTGAGAAGATCTAATGCTTTTGGAAAAACCAGTTTTCCAGACAAACCACCATGTGGGGGCATTTTATCTTTGATTTCGTCCGGATTTGTATTCTTGGTTAGATTGGAACAAACTATTCCATGAATTCTGTGCCTAGAACTAATTTCCAAAAAATTATCTACGTCCATGTGACTCATATCTGGCGATATTTTCACAAATATTGGTTTACTTGTTTCTATCTTATCAATCTCAACCATTAGATTATGGTAATTTTCTGGAACCAAAAATGGCATACCACCAGAGGTATTTGGACAACTTAGATTTATTGTTAAGTAGTCTGCATACTTTTCCATAGCAACAAAAGCCAGAACATAATCTTTTATAGCCAAAGACACATCTAGATTTTCTTTACAATTTGTAAATGCTACATTAACCCCTATTGGAAAACGATGTATTTTACCAGCAAGTCTTTTTGACAAAATTTCCACACCCTTATTCTTTAGTCCAAACCAAACCGCTAAACTTTTTGAATTAGGAAGTCTCCAAAGTCTAGGTTTTGGATTACCTGCATACGGTCTTGCTGTGACAGAACCCAACTCTTCAAAACCAAAACCAACAGAAGGCATAATATCTGTAAGTTCTATGTCTTTATCAAAACCAGCAGAAAGACCAATTGGATTTTCAAAATTTATTCCTAGTATATTTTGATATAAAATTTTGTTTTTGTAACCAAAAAGAAGTCTGGTTTTCCACCTAGTCAAAGCAAACTTGCCTAAAAACTTTCCTACACCAGAAAATAGATTATGAACGTTTTCTGGATCAAAAATAAACAAAATAGGCTTTAGTACCTTTGTGTAAAAGAAACCAATAACAAGATTGCGGATTTTATACCACATACAGGTTTGAGTATATCAATTATGCTTATATTCCACAATTTTGCCAGCATCTATTTCTATTTTATCCGCTTTCCTCAAATTCTTTATTTGTTCTTTTGATAAAACTGGGTAATGTTTTATCTTGTCCAAAATTTCATGGATTTCCCAAAGATTTTCTTCCGTAGTTCTCCAGTTTAGATAATTTAATTTATTCAAATCATATGGCAAAGAATATTCTCGGAGTGTTTTTGTGCCATCATTTAAAAAATATTCATGAAAATAAGACATGACTAGCTCTCGTACGGTTTTGTAAACCGGCTCACGATATCTCAAAACCGCATGATTAGTTTTTGAAATAGCACCAAAACAATTAAATTTTTTAAACACCGTAATTATGTGATCATAATCAAAAGGCTTCTTAACTGAGCGTAAATCAATTATCAAAGGAATTTCTCCGTGAAATTCTAAAACACTGGCCGCAAACAGAGCCCCCTCCAAACAATCAGATTTTTTGGTTTTTATTACCATCCTAGGAGAAACAAACACCCCGTCCTCTCTAAAGTTAAAAGGTAAAGAATTTAAATAATCTTGTATTTTTTGGGGAGAATTAAGTTTTTTGAAAAGCTT
>CAYVNM010000007.1:0-45041 GCA_964453075.1 uncultured Candidatus Saccharibacteria bacterium | reverse complement strand
ACTTCCCTGTTGCACTATTCCAAATCAACTTATCTCCTGCTCCAGAACATGAAGTAAGTCCTGCTCCAAAAATGTAACCACTACTTAGATTTAGACCTTTTGTAATCGTGAGTCCACCAGAAATGGTTGATGTTGCTGTTGTTGATGTTGCAAAAAAAGAATCCGCAACAACATTACCAGAAACTGCCAGTGCTTCATACGGTGTTGTTGTCCCAATACCAAGACGGCTGTTTGTGTTATCCCAAACAAAATTAGAAGAGCCAGAAAAAACCCCTCCTAAATTAAATTGTATTTGTGTATCTGCGCCACCTGGAGTACCACCACCAGAACCAAGACAAACCCCATTTACAGACAAACAACCACTTGTAACATTTAGCCCTCCGGAGAATGTGGTAGTGCCAGTACTTGTGACAGAAAGAGAAGAAGCAATTATTGGTGTGTTTGTTATGGATCCTCCAGTGATAGCCACCCCACCTAGATTATCTATTCTTTGTGAGTGTGCTATTTGCTGATAAACATTATTGATAACTGTGTTTCCACCGGTCGACAACTTAAGAAATTCTGACATCAACTTGTTGTTTAGTTGTTCTAGTTTCAAATCCACTTCACTCTTTGTAATATCGGATGGCAACATTTTAACAACCGTCCTTTCTACCACATTTGTCGTGTTTATAACTTTAGTTGATGTTGTGGCTGGCACATCTTTAACAGTTACAATGCTTGGTGGTACCAGCTGAATCGTAGAGAAAAAATTCGAACTTGGTGGGACAGTTTCTTTTTTCTTGAACCAACTATTTATTTCTTTGTAAACAGCAACCCCGGCCCTATCAACAGAACTGAGTGTTTGTGTTGTGTTTGCAACAAAAAAACTCTTTTCTGTTTTTGTTGTCTTCTTTAAATCAAAATCTTTTTTAACGAAAGTATTCTTGACCACCTCGACAACATGACTTGTTGGGTTTTTATCAATTATTTCTATCTCTTTCTTTGACAGAGTTTTTGTTTTTGAAACAACATAAAAAGAAGGTGATTTGAAAAAATTTACTATTTCTGTTTTTACAACTGGTGTGGTCTTTAAAACAACCCCTCCAAAAGCCACATATTTTTCTCCCAAAACCTGCCCATAAAAATCAGTTAATTGTGCTGTGTTTTTGTATAACTTTTTAGGAAGAGAACTTATTAAGCTCGATGCCTCTAATAAAGAAAAATTTGCTGAAGCAAAAAGACCAAGAAAAACTAGAGTAGTGGTAACCAAAACAGTAAGCTTTTTTGGAATATTTCTATTGAGAAAACCCTCGTGTCTTTGTAACCCGCCCCCTCTCTCTATCCGAGATTCTGTTTTATTGATTGTCTCGTTTTTTGTGGCCTCTAAAAAGGGTTTCTCGTCCAAACGAGATTCGTTTGTAACAAAAAATTTTTTGTGATTTAGAATGGATTCTTCCGAAACATACCAAACTCTACCAACCCTTTTGGCATCAATTTTTTTACCTCTACACAACTGACCAATGTAGTCGTTTGAGTAGCCCGAAATTGCCGCAGCTGTTTTTGTTGAAATGTATTTTTTGTTTTCAAAAAATAGATCAGAATTCATCACTAAAATTATACTGTTTCGGTTTTTGCAAAAACAGCAAAATCATGTGGATAAACAAAAATCATTTTTATTAAAAACACGGCTTATTGTATAAATATTTTTGTGTTTTTATTTTTAATATTTTTAATAAAAAACAAACCGACTTTTATCTCTTTTATGAGTTATGCGATTTGCCTCATCTCAAAAAAACAACTGTTCAGCAAACAGCTCTGGGTTTGTTTATTAGTTCTACCCAAAAACAGGAGGTGGTCTATCTAAGATAAGAAAAAATTTATTATCAGTTATCAACATTGAAGGTTGATAACTGATAATAAACTTTATATAATTAATATTAACCTTTAGTAAGCTTTATAAAAGTACACATTATGGCAAACCAATATATAACTATAAAACAAGCCTCAAAAATTTTAGGGGTCTCCACCCTAACATTGCGCAATTGGGATAAAAACGGCAAGTTAAAAGCTTTCCGTCACCCCATGAACAACTACCGAGTTTATAAAATTGAAGACCTTGAAACGGTTATTCAGGAGATAGAAATAGGAACAGGACTTAGAAAAAGTTCTAAAAAAGAAGTGAGAAAACTAATTGTTAGACACTTAGAAAATGAGTAACAGAATACAAAAAAACCACTTGTCAACAGGTGGTTTTTTTGTATTCTTGGTTTTTATTTATAAACTAATTTTGTTTACTTATTATCTGAAGAATTATTTTTTTTAGAATCTCTGGATTAACACTTCCTTTTGTTTCTTTCATGCCCTGCCCTATAAAAAACTGTAACAATGATTCTTTGCCGTTTTTATATTCTTCTACAGCAGACTTATTGTTATCTATAATTTTTTGAGCTATAACAATTATTTCTTCTTCATTGTTTTTTTGAATCAGCCCTTTTTCTTCTGCTATTTGTTTTGGACTTCCTCCTCTATCAAACAATACTCTTAAAACATCCTTAACCCCTCTTGAGGACAAGTCCCCTTCCTTGAGCATTGCCATCAGTTCTATAAAATTTTCTTTGTTTATTTTTCCTGTAGTAAAATCACTACCCACTGTTTTAGATAATCCAACAACATCAGACGTTATGTAATTTGAAATGGTTTTTACAAATTCAACATCTTTTGAAACAAAATTTTCTGCCACCAATTCAAAAAATTCTCCGGCCTGTCTATCCCCTACGTACATCTCCACATCCTCTGTTTTTAAACAAAAATCTCTAGCGAGTCTTTTTCTTTTGTCTTCTGGTAATTCAACAATTAATTTTTTTAAACTCTCGGTAGAAAATTCAGCCACCTCACTTATCATTAGTTTTGGTAAATCTGGGTCTTCAAAGTATCTATAGTCATGGGCAGACTCTTTTAATCTTTGACTAAAAGTTGTCTCTCGGTTTTCATCCCAACCTCTAGTTTCCTGGACCACCTTCTCCCCTTTTTCTAAAAGAGCCACCTGTCTATCAAATTCGAAATCAATAGCCTTTCCTACTGCCCTAAAAGAATTAATATTTTTTATTTCTACTTTTGTTCCAAAGGTTTCTGTGTTAGAAACAGAAAGATTTACCTCTACACGCATTTCTCCTTTTTCCATGTTTGCATCTGACACGCCAAGGTATTGCAAAAGAAGTTGTAACTCTTTTGCAAAACGAACAGCCTCTGAGCTTGTGTGTATTACCGGTTCCGTAACAAGTTCCATCAAAGGCACTCCGGCTCTGTTATAGTCAACCAAACTAACACCAGGGGTGTTATGTGAAGATCTTGCAGTATCCTCCTCTAAATGCACCCTAGTTATCTCTACCCCAACCAAAGAGCCTCTTCTAACAAGCGGATGTTTGTACTGACTTATCTGATATCCTTTTGGAATATCTGGATAGAAATAATTTTTTCTATCAAATTCAGTGAAATCGGCTATCTCTCCCCCTAGTGCTGTGCCCACTAGAAGAACCTTTTTTACAGCCTCCTTGTTTATTGTTGGTAAAGTACCGGGGTTACCCATACAAACCGGACACACATTTATATTTGGACTCTTTAAGTCACCAGAATTAGCACATCCGCAAAACATTTTGCTTTTTGTTTTCAGTTCCGCGTGTATTTCCAATCCTATGGTTACACTATATTCGTTTTTCATATTTTTACTAATTATAAGGTTCTTAATATTTTAACAAGTTCGTCTCCGGTCTTTTTTATAGACACATCATCTATAACTGATACCGCCAACACATTTTTGTGTGTTTTTTTAAGCAAATTTATGTTCTTTTGTAACGTGTTGTCATCAACTAAGTCCGTTTTTGTAAATAAAATAGCTTCTGGTTTGTCTAATAGATCCTTGTCGTACTCTCCCAACTCTTTTTTGATTATATTAAAAACAGTTTCCACATCCTCGTTTTCACAAGATATGCAATGTAACAACATTTTTGTTCGAGAAATATGCCTCAAAAACTTATGACCAAGACCCTTGCCTTCACCCGCACCCTCTATCAAGCCGGGTATATCGGCTATTATAAAACCATAAAAACCACCGAGGTTAGGAGAGAGAGTCGTAAATTGATAATTTCCAACTTTTGCATTGGCTCTAGTTAGAGAGTTTAGAAAACTTGATTTACCGGCATTTGGTAATCCAACAAGACCAAGATCAACCACAAGTTTTAGTTCCACAAAAAATTCACCACCCTGCCCTAATTTACCGCTCGTTGATTCTTTTGGTCTTATGTTTTTTGGTCCCTTAAAATGATCGTTACCATAACCCCCCCAACCACCTTTTAGAAAAAAAACTGTTTCTGTACTTAAAATCTCCACAAACTCCCCAGTCTGGGTATTTGTTATAACCGTGCCAACAGGAAATTCCAAAACAAGATCCTTCCCTGACTTGCCGTGCATACAATTACCTAATCCGTTCTCTCCGTCACCAGCCTTTAAATCCTTCACAAAACGATATTCGGAAAGCTTGCCTATATCGTGAACGCCTGTTACGTAAACATCGCCGCCCTTACCACCATCCCCTCCGCCAGGACCCGCATGGTCAATACCCTTCTCGTGTCTCCACGAAACTATTCCATCACCGCCCTTTCCTGCCCAAATATTTAGAGTCAATTCATCTATAAACATATAGGTACTCTAGCAGAAAAACCACCAGAGCACCACGTTTAAAAAACTCGAAGGGTTATCCACAAAAAGATAAGAATTTAGTGTTTGCAAAATATATATAATTTGATACAAATATGGAAAATCTATAATATAAAAGATTTTAAAAAATTATAAGATATATTAAAAAACATGGATGACGATTTTGACCCAAAAGACAAGGATTTAGAAGATACGGAAGAGGAAGATCTCGACGATTTTGACGAGGAAATCCTTTTGAGTGGTAAAAAGGGTGGTAAAAAGGGTGCACTTGAGGACGATCCGTTTGTCTCTCTAGACGAACTAGCTGATGAAGAAGATGGCCCTCTAGCCGAAGACTCTTTTGATGATGACGAGAAAGATTTGTGGTAAGACAAACCTTGCAAAACACCGCCTCTCTGTGAGGCGGTGTTTTGTTTGGTGTTTTTTATAAAACATTTATTTTTATAAAGCGCCTTTTGCCTATCTTGAACACTCCGCTGTACACAACCATATTGGGATCTGTTATTTTTTCACCTGTATCCATGTTGGTTATTGCACCTTCTGAAACCAGTCTTCTAAAATCAGATTTTGAGACAACCAATTCGTTGACCATCAATATATCAACAAACAAAACATCTTTTGCAACACTAACGTCAACAATGTCTTCTGGAATGCCTCCTTTTGTAAAAGTGTTCTCAAAATTTTCCTCTGCCATTTTTGCTTTTTTTTCACCATGATAAAGCGCGACTATTTCTCTAGCTAAGTGTGCCTTAAAATCTCGTGGGTTTTTGCCAGAACCCATTAATTCTTTCATTGATGCTATATCAGCAAGAGAGATATCGGTCAGAACCTCAAAGCCTGTAAGAATAAGGTCGTCACTCCAACTCATAACCTTACCGAACATATCTTCCGGGGTTTGATTGAGGGCCACCATATTATCTTCCGTTTTGCCCATTTTCTTACCAGACGAATCAACCAAAAGTTTTGTAGCAATGACAAATTTTTCCTTATTTTTCAACAACTTCATCAAATCACGGCCGACAAGCATATTAAAGGTCTGGTCGTTACCTCCAATTTCTCCGTCCACATCCATAGCCACCGAATCATATCCTTGCATGATTGGATATAATAACTCATGAACATAAACTGGTTTACCTTCTTCCTCGCGACGGACAAACATGTCTCTTTTTAACATTTGGTCAACAGTAACTAGCGACGTTAGTTCTAGCACTTCACTAAAATCCATTCCGGCCAACCATTTGGAATTGAATTTAAAAAGAGCTTTGTTCGGCCCAGAAAAAGAAATAAATTTCGATGCTTGTTTTTGGTATTCCTTTAAATTTTCTAGAACTTTTTCACGAGTGAGTTTTCTGCGAGCGGTCGTTTTGTCAGTGGGGTCACCCACCATTCCAGTAAAATCACCCATAAGGAGCACGATTTGATGTCCAAGTTTTTGAAATTTACTTAATTTTAATAGTGGTATAACGTGTCCTAAATGAAGCGTTGGTCCTGTTGGATCAATACCAAGATAAATAGACAATCTTTCACCTTTCATCATTTTTGACTTAAGAAACTCACGGTTTGGAAAAACGTTCTCAACCCCACGATTTATAACATCGTCAATTTCTTTTTCGTCTACGTTAATTTTTGGTTTTGAAAAATTAAACATATTATCAATATACCATATTTGTGTTAAAATATGAACGATGAGAAAAAATTTACTAAAAAAACACGGTTGGAGAAATATTATTATTTTTTTGACTTCTTGTGGAATTTTGTTGTTTGGAATAATTCTTGTTTGGTTATCAACTTTCCAAATCCCCTCTCTTGAAACAATAGAAGCTAGAAAAATAAGCCAGTCAACAAAAATATATGACAGCACCGGAAAAATTCTACTTTTTGATGTGTATCAAAACACAATACGTACCGTCGTGCCGTTTAATGAAATATCCCAATACATAAAAGACGCAACTTTGTCGATAGAAGATAAGGATTTCTATTCACACAAAGGGGTTAAGCCTCTGTCTGTTCTAAGGGCCGTATTAGTAAATACAGCTTCCTTGAGTTATAGCCAAGGAGGATCAACTATAACCCAACAGGTTGTAAAAAACTCAATCCTAACTGGAGACAAAACACCAACAAGAAAGCTTAAAGAGTTGGTTCTGTCCCTAAAACTAGAGAGGGTTATGTCAAAAGAAAGAATTTTTGACATGTATTTAAACGAAATTCCTTATGGAGGTAGTCTTTATGGGGTTGAAGAAGCAAGCCAGGCCTTTTTTGGTAAAAAATCATCAGACGTAACAATAGCTGAAGCGGCTTATTTGGCATCTCTACCACAAGCACCGTCTTTCTATTCCCCTTACGGAAAAAACAAAGATCGATTAGATGAAAGAAAAAATGTTGTTTTAAAAGAAATGTTGAGAGATGGAAAAATTAGTGACTCTGAATATGAAAACGCAAAAAAGGAAGAGGTTAAGTTTTTACCAAAATCAGAAAAAGGAATAAAGGCTCCTCATTTTGTTATGTTTGTTAAGGATTATCTAGAAAAAAAATATGGTTTGGATGTCTTGGAACAAGGAGGGCTTCGTGTGACAACCACACTTAATTATGATTTACAAAAAAAAGCAGAGGATATTGCAAAAACATACGCCGAAAGCAATGAGAAGAGTTTCAATGCGTCTAACAATGCCTTCGTCGCCATAGATCCAAAAACCGGAGGAATACTAACAATGGTTGGCTCCAGGGATTATTTTGATAAAAAAATAGATGGGAATTTCAATGTTACAATCGCCCACAGACAGCCAGGATCAACATTCAAACCTTTTGCTTATGCTGCTGCTTTTATAAAAGGATACACCCCAGATACTGTTCTTTTTGATTTACCTACCCAGTTTTCTGTACGTTGTCCAAAAGAAAACACAACAAGCGATGGGGATTGTTACTCTCCGGTAAACTATGATGATAAGTTTAGAGGGCCTATGACACTAAGAGAGGCTTTGGCTCAATCAATAAACGTACCGTCAGTAAAAGCTTTGTATCTTGCTGGAATAAACGAAACAATAAAACTTGCAACAGATATGGGCATTGAGAATCTTGGAGACTCTAATCAATACGGCCTTACACTAGTTTTGGGAGGTGGAGAAGTTTCCCTTCTTGATATGACATCAGCTTATGGGGTTTTTGCAACTGAAGGAAAAAGGTCTCCATACACAAGCATAATAAAAGTTGAAGATAAAAACGGTAAAATTTTGGAGGAAATTTCAACAAAACAAACTCAGGTTTTAGAGCCAGAGATAGCAAGAAAAATATCTGATATTCTCTCAGATAATATAGCAAGAACCCCTTTGTATGGACCCAATTCTGTAATTTATTTTAACGGACGTGATGTTGCTGTAAAAACAGGAACAACTAACAACTATAAGGACGCCTGGATCGTTGGCTATACACCAAGTATTGTTGTTGGAACATGGGCAGGAAACAATGACAACACCCCCATGGAAAAGAAGGTTTCGGGTTTAATAGTAGCCCCTATGTGGAGAGCTTTTATGGACGAAGTGTTAAAAACAGTACCAACAGAAACATTTACAAAACCACAAAAAGAGGATTCGTATGATTTAAAACCTGTTCTAAGGGGAAAATGGCAAGGAGGAATCTCAAACATCGTTCAAAATCCAACAAACGACCCAAATATTCCTTATTACTCGTCTCAAGAGGTTCTCACTGGAGGAGTTCATTCTATTTTGTATTGGGTAAACAAAGACAACCCAAGATCTTCTGATGAGGTTAACCCCACTCTCGATCCTCAATTTGAAAGATGGGAATACTCAGTAAGAGAATGGGCAACAAAAAATGGTTATCAGTGATTGTTTCTTATATCAAAAACACCAAGTTCTGAGCTTATTGAGTTTATTTCTGCTAATATTTTTTCTTTATTTATAAAAATTTTATTTAAAACACCAGGAGAGGTTTTTAAAAAAACTATGTAATTTTTTATTTCTATATCACTAAAAGAAAGTTTTGTTTTTGTATGTTTCTCTAAAATAACCAAAATTTGTTCTTTGTAAAAATCTGTTTTTTTAATGTTTTTATAAAACTTATTTAAAAAGTTATCTATGTTTAGCATTTTTATTTATTCATTGGCATAACGAGATACAAAAAAGAAGGGTCCCCCACCCCTCGGACAACCATTGGTTTGTTTGTATCAGAAAAAGAAAGAGAAATGCTGTCTGTATCTATGGCTTGGAAACAATCAACTATATACTTGTGATTAAAGCTAATAGACAAATCTTCTCCCTTCACAACAGCATCAATATTATTAACATTTTCTCCAACCTCCATGTTTTTTGTTGTTATTTCGAATTTTTTGTTTTTCTGATTAATATAAAAAGTAACCTGACTAAACTTATCAGAAAAAATATTAGATATTCTTAGTCCACTTAACAAATCTTGTTTTAGAACAACAACTTCTGTTTTTGTTTCTTTTGGAATTATTTGTTTGTAATCAGGAAAAACCCCGTCTATAACCCTTGAGGTAAGATATAAATCACCATAAGAAAAAGATATTTGGTTTTCGTTTAAAGAAACAACAACATCATCTTTTATATCTTCCATTGTACGAATTATTTCTCCAACATTCTTAAAAGGAATCAGTATCTGATTAAATTCTTTGTGTTTTTTTACTCCTATTCTTTTTTCTGATAATCGAAAAGAATCTGTTGCAACAAAAACAACACTATCTTCTTCTGAACACAAAAACACACTAGAAAGAACTGGTCTTATGGTGGAGACAGACGAGCTATACATCACAGATTTAAAACCTTTTATCATGCTTGGCACATTAAACGTAAAAGTGTTTTCGTTTGAAACTTTTGGTATATTTGGAAAGTCTTCAACAGGAAACGCTTTTATTATGGAGTTGTTGTGGTTCGTTGAAACCTTTAAATTACCTTCAATTTCTTCTAAGGTAATGTTTTTATCATTTGTTATGTTTGAAATAAAGTTATATAAAACATTTCCAGAAACAGCAATCCTTCCGGGTTTGGTTACTTTGACTGGGATTGTTATTTCTATACCTAAATCCAAATTTGTTGCTTTGATAGTTAAGTTAGAGTCGTGCGCGTCCAAAAGCACGCAACTTAAAACAGGAAGGGTTATATTTTTCCCTGTTATTCTTTCAGCTTTTGCAATTGCATATGCAAGCTTTTCTTTAACACATTCGATATTCATAGTATTAGTTAATTTTATCTTTTTAAGAATTTTATTACTATAACAGAAGCTTTTTGTGTATTTCTTCAAAAAATCATTACTTATAGCCAAAAAATACAATTTCTGGCTGTGTATAAGTGTCAAAAAACTGTGTATAAAACTGATTTAAAAAAGAACTTTAAAACTTATACACCTCAATCTACACCTTTTTACATAAATTATCTACATACTATACACAACCTTTTACACAAAAATAGAACGCAATTGATTTATTTCTTGTGTTAAAAGTTCGTCTATTTTTATATCATTCTTTATTTTTTCACAGGAATGCATTACTGTTGTATGGTCTCTACCCCCCAATTTTTCACCAATAGCAGGATAAGAAATATTAAAATCTTCTCTAAGTATATACATTATAATTTGCCTTGGTTTTATAATTTCTTTTTTTCTGGTTTTGTCATAAATAAGATGTTCTTCTATGTTATAAAACTCTGCTACGGTTTTTATAACCTCTTTTGTTGACACTAGTTTTTTAGGTTTTGTATTATTTTTTACCAAACCTTTTACTTCAGACAAGTTTATTTCTCTATTTTTTAACTGCATTTGGCAGGTTATTGTGTTTATAATACCCTCAAGCTCTCTTATGTTTCCAATAACAGAGTAGGCTAAATAATCTACAATCTCTTTATTTAGAGGGTAAGGAAGAGAGGAAGACTTCATTCTTATTATAGCTGCCCTGGATTCGTTATCTGGTGCTGGAATATCTACGATCATGCCAGCACTGAAACGAGACTTTAGACGATCCTCTAGATCTTGAATTAGTCCAGGATGCTTATCTGAGGAGAAAATAATTTGTTTATTGTTGTCGTATAAATGGTTAAATAAATGAAACAACTCTTCTTGAATTTTCATTTTTCCTGAAAAAAACTGAATATCATCCATAATCAAGACATCATATTTTCTGTATTTTTCCTTAAAAAAATTAGGTTTATTTAGTTGTAAGGCGTTAATATATTCTTGGCCAAATTTTTCTGAAGTTGTGTAGAAAACCTTTCTATTGCTTGTGTTTTTGACATAATTTCCAATTGCTTGAATGAGGTGTGTTTTTCCATGCCCTGTTCCTCCATAAATAAACAAAGGATTATAAACAATACCAGGTTTTTTTATAATAGCCTGGCTCGCGGCGTGCGCAAATTCATTGAATGGACCAACAATAAACGATTCAAATGTGTATCTAGGGTTGAGATTGTCATCCTTGTTTATATAGATATCAGTCATCGGAAGCTCTTTGTTTATTTGTGGAGTTTTTTCAACAACTATTTTATCTTTAGGGTTTTCTTTTGATATTACATAGTGTAGGGACTGTATGTTTGGGGAAAGTGTTCTTATTGCCTTAAGAATGGCGTTGTGAAACTTGCTTCCCAGCCAATCTTGTACAAAAGTGTTTGGAACACCAAGATAAACCGCACCATCTTCTTGTTTTATTATAGACGTATCCTTAAACCAGGTGTTAAAATTTGGTTTTGAAAGATTGAGCTCCATCTCGACCAGAACACTGTCCCAGAGTTTTTTGTTGTCCATCATGAGGTATATTATATAGGTAATAAAAAATTATAATACTTGTTAAAAAACTAGTTATATGTTAATAATATGTGTACAACCTGTGGAGATAAAAAACTCACACAGTTTCTTGTAAAAACATGTCACAAACATATCAACCCAAAAAAAGAAAAAGAGCAAAAACCCACGGATTTTTAGTTAGAAGCAAGTCAAAAACAGGCAAAAATACTCTATTGAGAAGAAGAAGAAAAGGACGGGCAAAGGTTTCTACTGTATAGTTTCTAAAAAAATGCTTCCAAAAAAAAGGAGGATATCAAGAATAGAGTTTCCTCAAATAATAACTAAAGGTAAGAGATACAACTCCCCTAGCCTGCTTTTATACATATTACCACTAGAAAACAACACACCAAGCAAAGTGTCTTTTTCGATTTCTAAAAAAACCCAAAATAAAGCTGTGGTTAGAAATAAATTTAGGAGATGGGGGTATGTTGCGGTTTCTAAGGGAATTAATAACATACAGAATGGTTATCTGCTGTTTTTTTCTTTCAAAAAAACAGCAGAGAGAATAAGTTTTAGCGGTTTAAAAGAAGAAATAAACAGGTTACTTTCTGTTTCGGGTGTGTTAATATAACGAGATGTCATATTTATACAACACAATAATATTTCAACCGTTCTATAACGGCTTCATCTATTTAATGAACCTGCTACCTTTTTTTGATGCTGGTTTAATAATTATTGTTTTTACAGTGATTATAAAATTAATAATACTTCCCCTCTCAATAAAAGCATCTAAAGCACAGATAGAAATGAAGAGTACAGAAAAAGAAATCCAGCTTATAAAAGAAAAGTATAAAGACGACAAAACAGAGCAGTCAAGAAAAATAATGGAATTATATAAAGAAAAAGGAATTAACCCTTTTGCAGGAATTTTTATTTTATTAATACAGCTACCAATTCTTATAGGACTGTATCAGGTGTTTATAAAATCTGGGTTACCAGCCGTTAAAGATATTCTGTTGTACCCAATGTTCTTTAGTTTGCCCATGACAGAGGTTACCAATAGTATGGTTTTTTTGGGTTTTGTAAACATAACAGAAAAAAGCTTAATCTTGGCCATTTTGGCTGGTATAACAACCTATTTTCAGATAAGCAGATCTACTAATTCTAAACAAGACAGTGTGTCTGGTACACAAGGAGACATAGCAAAGGCGATGGCCTTTCAGATGAAGTATTTTTTTCCAGCAATAATGACCGTTGTTGCTTATACAATATCCTCTGCTATCGCAATATACTTTATTACAAGCAATATTTTTGCAATTATTCAGGAGGTTTACATAAAGAACAAATACCACAAAGACATAACCGTGGTTTAAATTATAAAGTCAGAGTTATTTTGTTAGATCTAAGCTCCACAAAGAGTTGTCTATCTTGTTTATAAAAACAAGATATTGTTCGTTTTCGGACAGTGCAGGCTTTATCACGTCTATTTGTTGATCGCTCTCATTAAATAGCCGCCCAACCATAAACGATGTGTTGTTTTTCAAATCATACCTCCAAATGTTGTCTGTAAAAGAAATTTGCCCACCATACCAAGAAGTTAAGCTGTCTCTTTGAATGAACTCTTGAGGAACAGCACAATAAACTATGGTCTCATCTTTCTTGCTCCAAACACATTTTTCAGGAAGGGTTGTTGGTGTGATGGCTACTGAGCTCTTGTCTTTTGTTTTAAAAATGAATAATTCTGGTGTAGATCTCTGGTTTAAAAACAGTACTTGTGTAGCTGAAGGGCTGGTTATGGTCGAGAGGCCAAATATACCACCAATAACCTTTTTTGATCTTCCTGTTGTGGTGTCCACAAAAAACATGAAACCCTCGGAGTCTTGGTGTGGTTTTGTGGTCAAAGCAATAGTTTTTGAGTTCACATATTGAGACAAAAGCTCTTTTACTGGAGAATTCCAAACTTCAGTTTTTTTGCTTCCATCAAATCCTGATATATAACCAACAGAGTTGCTGTTTTTCAATTCCAATGAAAACACGCTGTTTTCATTGGTTGAGACACTTTTTATGTTTTCTGCGAACCTAACTGCAGATATATTGCTTTCTGTGGAGGTGGAAACGTTTTTTAGTGTTAGTCCATAAGTGTCGACTGTTTGGTTGTCATCCTTAAGGTATTGTGTTACCAACAATAAGCCCTTGTTGCCCCAGGACGCTTCATAAACTGTTGGGATTGTGGTGTTAGATATCCTGTTTTTGTTAGGAGAAAAAAGTTCTATTTCAAAAATATGCCCAGTGGCTATTTCTATATAACGAACAACGGTTCCGGATTTTAAATCCAACAACCCCATTCCTGCTACTGGATCAGCAGATAAAAGCCGTAGTTTTTTTGTGTAATCCACGTTTTCCTTTGGCGTGTCCTCTACAGGCAAATCTTCAAAAGGTACTGTTGTGCTTGCACTCTCACCCCCAAAAGGAAAAAAGTTCTTAAAGGTGCTGACCACTCCTCCACCAGATCCATTGTTGTTTTGTAGTAAAAAATAGTAGCCAACAAGACTAACAAGCAACAGAATTAGTATAGTTGATATTATTATGATAAAAAATTTCTTTGACATGTTTATTTTTTATATACAGAGAAGTGTCCTGCTGTTATGTAGCCGACCGTTCTAATTGAATCAGCAGGAACCCCTTGTTTTATAAGGTTTTGTCTGTCGTTTTCGCTTTGTACTTCGTATTCAGCTGTTAAACCATTTGCCTTCGCTGTGGCAATGAACGAATTAATGTTTGCAATTGTTAGATTGTTTAGTCTAATATCGACTGAGGTTCCATCATATTGTCCTTGGGCTCTGTGGTTTACTGTTGGAGGCCATGTTTCTGTTACAGTGAAAGAGTTTCCTGACCCCAGGGAGCTTTGGATGTTTTTCAAGCTATTACCAAGTTCACTGTTTAGCTGTGCTGCGGTTCCGTTTATTACCTTTGTTTTTATGTCCAAACCAAACGAGTTTGCTGGGGCGCATCCTGAGCAATCCTTGTAACTTATTGTGGCTCCATTATTTGTGTATGAGTACGGACAGTTTCCTTGACACCCTGTTCCACTACCACTAGTCCCCCCACTAGCAGACGGCTCAGTTATGCTTGATTTTGGTAATATGAGGTTAAAATTAAGAATTTGGGGGTTTATGGTGTACAAAATTACCCACGCACCAATAACAAGAAGAAGTCCATATATACCATTTTCTATGTGTTTTCTCCCTTCGGATTTTCCAGACAACGCGTCTGATGTGGCGTAAGTGATACCGCCCCAAGTTATTACAATAAAAGCCAAGACAGCAGATACTCCAATTGCCAGATTAAAGACTCCAGGTAGGTACTTTTCCAAGGCGACAGTTCCTTCTGAACTCGCTTCTATTCCTGGCAACGGCTGAAGCGGAGTGTACTCTTTTGTTTGTGCCAAAGATATAGAAACAACAAAAAAGAATAATATACTAGCCAAGAATAAACTTTTTAATATGTTTTTTTTAAATTTATTCATTGTTTCCAAATTTTAATCTAAAATCACCAGAAGCGAACTGAAGAATCTTGTTTCTGTTTTCTACTGATAGTCCGATTGCAGATGTGCCGGAGGAATTTTCTTCTTGTCTAAAAACCAAAACAGACTGGTCAGGAATGTCTTTTATTGTGGCACCGTTTATTTTCCAGCTATATGACAGATCTCTGGAGTTTACGTTATTGGTTCCAAAAAACATCGGAAAGCCAGCAACCTGAATTTCTCTTGAGTTGTTTAACAGGATTTCCCCCTGAAGGGCTTTTTGAAATTCTATACCAAACAAAGGGTCTTTTTTATACAAAACCACATAAGGTTCTCCTGGTGAGAGGCTCATAGAGGAATAACCAGAGACCGAACCGTTGGTTGTTGACACCTCAACCTCAACCACTAAAGGTCTTGATATCACAGAGGAAACAAAAGAATAAGTGTTTTTCCCAAAACCAGAAGCTCCTTCTATTACCGTTCCGTTCTTTTTCCATGTGTATACTAAATTTTTTACACCAATTTCTACTCCACTCGAGTTGTTTATGTGGGGCATTGCTATAAAGGTTAATTTATTTTGGTGGGTAAAAAGAGCTTTTCCTTTATAGAAGGGAGGAACAAAACCCTCACTTTCCCAAATCAGATCAACTACCACAGGTTTTATTCTGAGGGTTTTTTCTATGGTTTCACCTTCTTGGGTTTTTATAGTAACACTGAGAATCGTCGTGGTGTTTTCTCCCCCAACAGTAAAGCTGATTGATTTTTCACCAGTACCAGATTTTTGGGTTTTACCATTTACTCTCCAGGTTATGCTTGCAGAATTAAGATTTGTGCCGTAGCTATTTATTGTTGCGACCACGGAGCTGTTTGGGTTGGGGTTTTCTGGGGATATTTCTAAACCAATCTCTGTTTGGGGAAGGTCTATTTGTTGGGCTTTTGTGACACCAAAAAAACAAAAAATAGATATAAATATCAATGTGGAAACAAGGGGTTTCATTAGAATAATTGTACCACACAAATACTGCTCAACTACTTATTTATACACACTTTTGGTGAGTTTTTTTGTTAAACCAGAACCGTCCGGCAACACTTCTCGGATTTTTGTTGTGCTGATGAGGTAGATAACAACACCTGTCCAGATGGGTAAAACATTAAAGAAAGGAATAATTTCTGCTATACCGCCACCAACCAAAGAAGATATTCTTTTTGGGGTCATCATGCTGATTCCGTGGATTTTGAACCACAAAAAGAATGTTAAAAAAATAAATATATCCAAAAGTGCAGCCAAAATGTTTCCAAAAAATGGAATCCATCCTATTACAGCCTGTATCCCATCAAAACAGAGGGCAGAAAAAACCATCAAAAATATAGTAACGTCTGAAATTTGGCTTTTTTCTTTCTCCATATGGTTTTATGTTTTCAGAGATTAAGCAGTTTGGCTAGCAGTATTTTCCAACTCCCTTTTTGCTGCTTTAATAGCCAATACCTGCGAAGGGTCTGAGGTTATGATCTGCTCTTCTGTGTAAGAAGCTATTACTTTTATTGCCACATGTTTTAGTCCTGCGAAGAATATTCCTTCTCCGACATCAGATTCTAGTAGTAAGTATTTTTCCTCATCTGTTAGTTTGAAAACCTCTTGTAGTCTGTCAACAGAAGAGGGTGATTGTTTTAGAAGGACCTGAATTGATGAGTTTTGTATTATAGGTGTTCCGTATTCCGATTTCATAAAATCATCTACGTCTTGGGTGATTGTGGCAAGTCCCAGGAAGTATTTTCTTCCTCTTTTTGCCAAGGACAACAAGAATGATGCTGTGTCTGGAGATTTCATCATCCACCAAGCCTCATCGATAACCAAAAGGCGCTTCTTAAGCTTTTTTCTTATCATGTTCCATATGTAGTGCATGATGATATACATAGCGATAGGTTTCAGCTCGTCCTCCATGTCTCGCAAAGAGAAGACGATAAATCTTTGGTTTATATCAACATTACTTGGTCTGTTTATAAAACCAGCCCATGTGCCTCTTGTGTACTTTGTTAATCTTTGTGCTAACGAATCGCCCCCTTCCATCCCAGACAGAACAAGCTCAAAATCTGACATAAGAGGAGGTTCTACGTTTTCAAAATTGGAATCCGCGGTAATGTCTTTGAGTGCATAGGTTTCTGTAATGGCCCGGTCTATGATAGCATCCTCCTCCGGTGTTAATCCTCCCATCATGATTCTGAACAAACCAACCAAATTGATAATGTTGGATCTCAAAACACTAGAAAAAGACTCTCCTTCCCCTGGTGTTGGTAGTTCAAATGGGTTTATGTGGTGTTCTGAGTTTAAGGAAATATTGAAGTATCTTCCACCAGCTGCTTCTGCCAAATATTCATATTCTTTCTCTGGGTCAATCACAATAACATCAGCATCAAACATTAGAGTACGCAATATTTCCAGCTTTGTCATGAATGATTTTCCTGAACCAGATTTTGCAAATGTTATGGAATTGTAGTTTTCTAAAGAAAAACGATCAAATAAAACAAGAGAGGAATTGTGTCTGTTTATTCCATACAAAATTCCTTTGTCCGAAGTTAGATCGAAAGAGACAAAAGGAAAAAGAGAAGACAGTGGAGAAGAGTTTAATTTGCTATAAACCTGAAGACTGTCTGTTCCCAGAGGGATGGTTGTTTTAAAAGCTTGTTCTTGTTGGAACAGCGCAGGCTTAACATAAACCATCTTTGATTCTAGTATGGACTTTACTTCCGACTCTATTTTATCTAGCTCGTTGCTTGATTCTGCATATATGGTTATGTACAGACCAACATCAAAGAGCTTTTCCTGTGCTTGTTGTAGCTGGTCTCGAAGGTTTTCAAGGTCTTGGTATGCTGTGTCTAGCATTGGATTTCTAACCAAACCCTTGGCTTCGCGCGTGTTTATTTGGCTTTGAACCTCTGCAACTTTTTTTTGAAATGTTCTCAGTACCTGGGAAGTTTCTATTGGCAACACAAAGATTGCGACATCAAATACCTTGTCTAGGTTTATTATTGGTGCAAACCAGCTCTCCCCTAAATACCTTGGGTATGATATGACAAAAAAACTACGTAATACTTTTTCTCCCAAATTTATTTCTTTTGGGGAGATTTTTAAGGCACTTGGAGCGATAATATCCTTTAATTCCAAAGAATTAGAGTCATAAATTTCTTGAGGTAAAATCGTTGAAACCTTTTGCTCCTCTTTTTTTGTTTTTAAAAAATCAAATATTCCCATGTTAATTTGTTTTTATTGGTTTTTCTGTATCACCAGGGTTGAATATCTTGTAGAACAATTCAATGACTTCTTCTGTTCCTAGTCGAATAACACGTATGCCACATCTTGATAAACCTTGTTCTACCACAGAAACTCTCTGTTCTAGTTGGGTTCTGTTTTCTTCAAAACTAGCTCTCTTTCTCTCCAATTCTTCTGCTGCAGAGCTTTTCTTAAATAATCCACCAACCACACCTCCTTTTACGTTTATGATCGCTGGATCATAGGATACGATGATAAAAAAACTCTTTGTCATAATATTGGTCGTTTCTGTGAATTTTTTTATAAAACCAATATATTCTTGAGTCTGTATTTTCATTAGATCATTCATTTGCTCCTTGTATCTTTCCTCCAAAAGGGCTATGTATGGCCTTATATCTAATCTTCTGGATTGAACACAAATCTGTACCGCAAAATCCAATGAGTTTAAAAAGTCCTGAAACTGCATTATTATAGCCCCCCTCTCCTCTTCCGATTTAAGAGAAAAGTTTAGAGAAGAAGCTAGTACTACCCCACGCATTGATCCGTCTTTTAATAGGGCGATACCGTCTCGCACTTCTTTTATTGGGACGAACTCTTGTGTTGCTTTTGAATTAACAGCCATACAAATATTATACAGTAGCTAGTATCTAGTAGCTAGTGGAAAATTTATTAAATTAAGTTTTTGTGATTGATTATTTTGTTTTTCTGCCGTCTTCACCCGTGAGAGGGTTTAGATTTTCATTTATATCCAGTGACCAAGATAACTCTTTGAGTTTACTGTCAGACAAACGAGGTACATACACCTGAGGAGCTTCCATTTCCTCCGGTTTTTTTTGTACTATTTCCTTTTTTTCTTTTTTCCAAATATATAAATTCTGTTTTGTATAAAAAGTAAAAGCGGATTCTAAAAAATCTATAAAAGGTTTATTGTTTATTTTGTAAAAAGCCAGTGCTAGAGATAGGGGTATTATTATTACTATAAGTATAAAAGCTATGTATATAGGCAAGTAAGTGTAGACAATAAAAGACATTCCTGCTCCACCAACCAAATAAACGAATTGTTTTATGGTCAAAGGACCAATTATTTTATCTTCTACTTCTATGAATTGTGGAACTTGGTATCTCATATTTTATTCTAGGGGTTCTCTATAAGGATCAACTACATATTTTTTTACTGGAGTGGGTACTGGTTCTGGTTGCTTCGGTGTCTCAGGCACACTTTTTTCTGGTGTTTTTTCAGAATCTTCTTCTAGGGGTACCCCTGTGTATCTTGGGACGGATATTGGTCTCTGTACTGGTTCTACCACACGAACAGGCTCATTTTTTTCTACCACAGGAGTGATCTCTGGTCTTACTTCTGGCAAATCTTCCTTAGTGTTCTTTTGGTTATCAATCTTTGTTTTTTCAGTGCTGGTTCCTTTATCGTAATCATCAATAACTTTTATTGCGTATTCCAAAACTCTTTTTTCTACATCGTTTTTTAGTTGTTCTGCTAAGAGGTTAGATGTTTCTACCTCCGAAGCTATCATTTCTGTAAGATCTTTTTTTTCATCCACTCCCAACAAAATAAATAACACCAAATCAATGAAGTTTTCTGTCTGATTCTCGTTTAAAGAGTATTTTTGGGCGATCTCTTTAGTTTTTTCTTCCCAAACTCCTTCAGAGATTAGTTTCTGTAGTGGTTTGGGTAGTTTTTTTAAATTTTCTTCATTCATTTTTTTTGTTTTTTATTTTGTTGCCTCCGGCTCAGGAGTTTTTGGTTCTTCCTGAGGTTTTTCTTTTGGTTCTTCTACAATACCCGCTTTTTTTAGAAGCTCTTCAAACTCTTCTTTTGGTTTTTTTGCCTTACCCAAAGCTCTTATTTTTCTAGCCAGGTCTGCTCTATCTGGTTTTGTTTTTGGCATAGAAGTTAAACCAAAGGCATTTAAAATGGCACCGACAGTATTTGCCCCTACACGCACGCCCAGCTGTGTATTAGTGTTTTCCTCGTGACCTTCTCTGCGGGCTATACGATTTAATCTTTCTTGATAAAGACCAACAACTTCTGCTTGTATGAGTTTTCCATCCTTCTCTTTTTTCTCCTGCCCACCTTTTTGCGCAATCAGGCCCTTCATTGTTTCAGACATCCAAGTTCTTTCTACATCACCCCTTTCTTTAATGGCTGCCTTTCTTTCTCCATCCAAGTCTTGCAATTTCTTTATAAGCTCTTGTTTGTTTTTTGTGTCCTCTTCTATTTCTAATATCTCTTTGTTTATTTTGTCTGCTTCTACTAGAGATCCACCGCTTTTTGCTAATTCATCTTCTCTCTTTCTCAACATTTCTACTTTTTTATTGTTTTCTTCTGTCTCTTTAGTGGTTTTTTCAAGTAGCTCAATGTCTTTCTCTGCTTGTAGTGCTTTCTTGTACACCTCTGTGTTTTTATGTTCTCCTGCAAGATACTTTTCCTTTTCTTTCTTTTCTTTTGATTTAAATTCTTCACTGTCCAGCAAAGCCTTGGCCTGCTCCTCAGAATCTGCTGATGGTTTATAAAGTTTCATACCCTCTGCAATTTTTTTGTTTTGCTCTTCTCTGATGGCCTGGAAATTTTCTTTTTTAACATCAACTTTGCCAAAGTTTAAACCTCCTTGTTTTGATAGGCTACTAAAACCATCTGTTGCTCTAACATCAAAACTACTTTTGGCCATTTTGTCGGCTGTGGCCAGCCTCATTCTGGCTCCAAGATCACCGTTTGCTGCACGATCTTGTAGGTCTTTGTCATTTACCCAACGGTTTCCTAGTCTTCCAAGAGTGTTTCTTCCTGCTCTTCCCATACCACCCATAACCGCCCCTCCTGCAAAGGTGGTGAATTTGTCAGTTGCATCCTTTATATGAGCAGACCCTTCGGTTGAGGTTTTTTTGGCAATTACCAACGAAGCTATTATCAAGCCTATTATTACTGCGAAATTAAACAACAGGTTTATGCTACTACTACTTGTCGCTGATACGGCCGATGTGGTGGTTGAGTAAAGACCGTCTTTTGTTATTAAACTTGCCCAGTTACCATCCTTTGATATAAAACCATCGCTAGATATTAGAGCAACAATAACTAAGGTCATTACCATATATATAGGTGCAAAAAGTAGCTGGTTATTGAGGGCCTTCCACCAATCTTTAGAGTATTTATCTACGAAAGGCAATGCCATTCCCATATATGCTACTGGAGACAGCATCAGAAGCACCAGGAGAATAATATATCTAACAATAAACATACAGGCCACAGCAAAGAAAACAAAAGCTACAATAAGAAACACAACAGATCCCAAGAGGCCGATAACCAAGAGGTTTGATCCTCCACCTGCGTTTTTTAACATTGTGTCGAATGCTGTTGAAGAATAGAAACTCGATACGCCAAGTGCGCGCATAAATGGTATAGAAAGACCGCCAGAGCTTGCTTCTCCGGAAGCAGAGCCCGGTTTTTCTATTGTGGCATTGTATAGTCCTATCGTCACAATATTGGATGCGTCTATTAATACTTTTGTGAAAAACAAACTAAAGTTAATGAGTAATGAAGCTAGCACTACCATTGAGACAAACTTTTTTACTTTTGTTAGGTCGCTTTGATCAACTATTATTTTTATGCCTTCATATACAAGTAAGAATATAAAAGCAATGTTCATTAGATCCCTTATAACCTTCCAGGCAATATTTATGCCAGTTAAGCCCTTTATGTTTTCCCTCATGTTCACAATGGTAAAGGTGATTACAAAATCCAAGAGTGTACCAGCCAAGTAAAGAAGCAATGACATCAACCCCATTATTATGAAAGCCACTCTTGTTAAGCCATTCAGAATACACTGGTCCCAGTTGCTGAACAGAGTACAATCGTTTTCGTTTTCTGGTGGTGTTCCAGAAGTGCCGGCTCCACCTACATTGACAACAGGCGATCCGTCAGTTGGTCCTGGGTAGACTACATCCTGGGCGTAAAGACTTGTTGCTGGTGCTAAAAAGCCGATTAACACAACAATTATTAAAATGTATGATAAAAACTTTTTCATTTTTTAAATATCAGAAGCAAACCTTGTCGTTGAGTGATCTTTTGAAGAACTGGCACCGAATCTTCCATCAAGTTCGTTTGGTGCAATAACAGGAGAAAAGTTACCGTTTGTGGCACCTGTTCCAAATAAATCACCAGATCTCAAAATTACACCCTGTGAATTGAATATTACATAACCGTTTCCTATGTTTGTCATGTTTTGTCCTATTATTCCGTATGAATTTGATGTTCTGTTATAAGAAGTAATAGCTTTGGCTAGGCCGGTCTTTATTGTGCTTATTTCTCCCCCATCTCCCCCATCGC
Source organism: uncultured Candidatus Saccharibacteria bacterium (assembly GCA_964453075.1). Classification (GTDB taxonomy): domain Bacteria; phylum Patescibacteriota; class Minisyncoccia; order Phycocordibacterales; family DATDWN01; genus C7867-006. Next base: position 22,475 of record CAYVNM010000007.1, on the reverse strand, counting down.
AACTATTTAGGAATTTGCCTTTTGTTGAACCAGACTCTGTCCAGGTTACTAAGTATTTATTGTTTGCTGAGTTATAAGCAATGCTTACATCTGTAGCACCAGCAGAAGTTACAGAAGTTTCTGCTCCGGTTGTTCCTAATATTGCATCAACTCTCTTAACCTTTACACCGCCCTGATCTCTGGTGTCATATACAACACAATATTCACTACCGTCACTTTTTACAGCGACAGCAGGCATCCAGTATCTGGTTCCGCCATTTGTTACCCTTACTATGTTGCCAAACACTTTATTGTTATCTAAGGCCCTAAGATAAATATTGTTTACTGTATTTGTGCTACCCTCTTGGCTTCCTTCCCAAACAAATACAAACTGGTTATTAATTGAGTCATAACTCAAAATTGAGTTTGGATAGAACAGTGTTGAAGATGACGGATCTTGTGCTACTGAAACCAAATCTTCTAATGCTCCTGTTTGGCTTATGAATCTTGCGTATATCGTGCCACCAAAATTAGAAGGAGCATCGTACCAAAGCACAAGATATTTTTGTAACTCAGAAGAGTAAGCAACTTTTGGTGCCAGTGCCGAGACGCTACTGTCTATTTTAAATGTTGGTCCAAAGTAAGTACCATCATTGTTTATGATTCTGCCGTATATTCCGTCAGTTCCATCTCCTGGTCTACTTTCTGAAACAACAAGCCAAGTATCATTGTTTGTGTTGTGAGCCAACCCTCCTCTCCATCCAGGAGTTGCATCAACAGCCGTTGAAACACTTGCTGGAGCACCATCAACTGTAATTGACCAAGCATTAGATAAAGAGTTTGTGTTCAAGAATATTCTGACCGTAGCTGATCCGCCAGGAAGATTCGAAGGGACTTTTACGGTTGTTTGTGTTTTTGTTGCGTTTACGGTTCCAGATACTGTGTAAGGTGCACCATTACTATCTGTAAACCTAACTGTTCCGGTCAAATTTGTTCCTGTTATTGTTAGTGTTGTCTGTCCAGCAACAATGTTTACAGAAGGACTAATTCCAGTTATCACAGGTGTTGGTGTTGGAGTCACTGTTACTGTGCCACCACCTCCACTACCTCGCACAAATCCAGGGGGTGTTTGTCCTGTGCTTAGGTAACTCCATGGTCCAGTGTATCCACTAAGGGGTCTACAAGGTGTAGATTCTGCCATGGTAGGGTTTGGCTCGTTATTACAACCAGCTCCATCACGTGCTATTTCGTACATTTCTCCAGTTGTTGGCCCAGTTCTTATTGATAGGTTGTTTGCTGAGTTATTACAATTACCATTCCACCCTTGAGTTGATTCTTCTCCGTGACTATTGAGCCAATCGACAACAGCCTCTTTGAAACCTCTTACATCAGTTGAGTCGTTCCAAGCGGGATCATCGATTAGCACTTGTTCCATGGCATATTTAACTATGCTTTGCTTGCTTGTGGCTCCAGACATTAATAGGGCGCTACAGCCTGGTCCAGAACCTCCACCACCGCCTATTATAAAACTAGATATGGATGATGTTGATGAGGGTGCGGTTCCACCAAAATCAGAAGGAACGATGGCATACATGTTTGTATAAAAATCCTGGGTTTCCTGAGAGCCTGCTTCTGTAGAATCAAGCATTTGTTGTAAGAAAGTCCTTGTTCCTGGCGAAGATGTGTTGCTACTAGATAATCCTCTTAATCCACTACTTATTCCACCCACAACCTTAGATATTAGTTGTTGCATTAGTGCACTAACTATTTCGTTTATTTCGTCAGCGGCTTCTAGGCTTGCCCAAGGACTACCAAGAGCCTTTGTTAATTGATCGTTTATGACAGTTCCTGGTGTTACAGTTTCTTTGTCTTGAGGCAAACAGTCTGTTCCTGTTGACGCACCGGTTGTTCCTACATTATCTAACATTTCAAAGGTTTCAAATCTTGCAGCTCCACTTTTGCATCTTTCAAAGGAAAGAATTCCATTGCCCCAGTCTAATTGTTTTTTGTACTTATCTTTCTGGGTGCCTATTTCTATTAGAAGTTTATTTTCTGCTGCAAAGTAAGCACTATAAGGATTTCCTCCAGACGTTTGTGTCATCTCAAACCACCCATCCCAACCACCCTGACTGAAATCTTGAGTGAATGCTTCGTAATTGTCTTTTATTTTACTCAACGAACAGGAGTAATTGTTTTTATCTTTTATATAATTTTTTACTAAAGCCAATCTTACCTGTGCTTTGAAAGGACTACATAGTCTGTTTAAGGCTGTGCTAGAAATAAAGTGTGAAGCTACATTGTCTCCTACATCAAGGAAAAATTGGCTAGGATCAGTAACGAAAGCTGGGTTTCCTTTAAAACCAGAGTTTATCCAGTTTACAGTTTGGGCTGTCAGTTTTTGCAATATCATCTTTGCTATAAAATTTGCAACACTGTCTCCTACAAACTCTTTTCCGAACTGGGATCCTAGGAGACCAGCTATCGTTGCGTTGGTAGTAGCGGTGGTTGTGTTGACAACCAGATTAGCCGCGTCTGTTACTGGGATTTGGGCGGATGATTTTTGTGGAATCACAAACAAAACAAACAACATCAAAACACCAAAGAGGAAAGGTTTTTTGAATTTATAAAAAGACATAATAATATTACACATATTATACAGTAAAAAGTCTTTATTCTACTAGCATAACTGTTGAAAAGTCTTTATTTTTTGGACAAAGAATAATCGTTTAATTTCTTCATTGCTAAACTTAGATCCAGAGCATGTTTTTTGTACTGGCTGACCCCAACAAAACTTTTTACTGGATCAGAAAAAGTTAACCTCATGGCTTCAATATTAGACAAAACATTGCTCATAGCATTCAGAATTTCAAGATGAATGCTTACTGCATCAGACGGGATAGAAATTTGAAGAAAATCACCAATAAGACCTTTGTAACCAGTGATTATTGGATCAAGCTTTACTAACTCTTTTTCTTCACCAGAATTTATTGCCCTATCCAAAATAACCAGCTCATTCTCTAGGTTTTTTGGGGAGCGTTTTATAAGACTACTATTAATTGTTGTCATGTATGTTTGGGTCAGTTCCCTACTGGTTTTTGAGTTTATGTTTAAGTCGTTTTGTGTGTATTTGACACCTGTTGCTTTTGTGTATTCGGCTGATGATAGGGTTTTTTGGGCTATATCTAAGGCTTGTTCTGTTGTTATTTCTGCTCCACCTTGTTTGAGAAGTAGATATTGTGCCATAAAATCCCTAGAAATAAGGTCGGTTTGAGTTCCTTCGTCTGGATAGACGTCAGAGTTCTGGTTGGTTAGAACTGTTGTTGTGCCGGTGTCTATTGTTATTAGTATTTTTTTCCAATCATCTTTTGTGTAGGTCTTGGGTTCATCAGAAAAAACAAGGAGAGGGTTAGTTTTGGTGTTTTTTATAGAGGTTTTTCCGTTCTCGGACAAGAGCCATATAGAGAGAACAATCCCTAAACATAAAATCAAAACAGAAATTGTTTTTCTACTTGGCATATGTGTTCATTATAACACACAAGAATTTTGTTTATAGTTTTTTACAAAGATTAATCCAGGTTTCCAAGGAAAGATCTTCGGCTCTAGATTTGTGATCAATTTTACACATGTCAAAAACCTCTAATAAGTGCTCCTTTTTATATAAAGAACTCAAATTTGGCAATAATTGTTTGCGTTTGTGAGCAAAACCGGAGTGTAATATTTTAAAGAACAACGTTTCAGATATCGCACCAAGCTTTTCTTTTGAAATATTCTCAATACTCAAGACTGCCGAATCAACATTTGGTTGTGGGGTAAAAGCGCCTTTGCCAACAAAACGTATTATTTTTGGTTCGCCATATATTTTTACAGATAGGGATAGCAAGCTTTCTTTTCCGTCTTTTGCAACGATTCTTTCTGCTACTTCTTTTTGTATAAGAAGCACCATTGATTCTGGTTGTTTATTTGTTTCCAAAAAAACTCTAATTATTTGACCTGTGATGTAGTAAGGAATGTTGGCGATAACTTTGTACGGTTTGTTTATTATTTTTTTTAAATCAAAATCAAGCACATCCGAATGAACCAACTTTAATTTGTTTGTAGATATTTCTTTTAAAAACTTTTCATTCAAAAAAGGAACAAGACGGTCGTCTTTTTCTATGGCTACAACCGAAACGTTTTTATCAAGAAGAGCCTTGGTAAGAACACCTTCCCCGGGTCCGATCTCTAAAACCAAGTCGTGATCGTTTAGTTTGCCAGCAGAAACAATATCCGAAATTACTTTTGGAGAATTTAGAAAATGTTGACCAAGAGATTTTTTTGTTTTCACTTTGTTTTAAAAGTCTATACTAAATAGTGGTTCTCTGTTTGTCTCACCAAAGGATTCTTTTTCTATGTATTTTTCTGAAATATCCTCAACAAATTCAGACGGTGAATTTATTTGGAGTTTACCAAATATATTACGAGTTTCTGCGTGTGTCAAAAATAGTTTTTTGCCTGCTCTTGTGACAGCAACATAAAAAAGTCTTCTTTCTTCTTCACTGTCTTCTCCTGATTTTTTTGTGTCAAACATTTTTTTGTGAGGAAATAAATTCTCCTCAAGACCAGACACAAAAACATAATCAAACTCAAGTCCTTTAGACGAATGAACTGTCATAAGTTTTACACCACATTTTTTATCATCCAAAGAATCTTGATCGGAAACGAGGGCGCTATTTGTCAGAAATCTCTCAATTCCACTTGCTTCTTCGTTGGTGTCGTTTAAATCATACTCTGTTGCCAAAGATACTAGTTCCATCACGTTTTCTAGTCTCTCTACATCCTCTTCTTTTCCAGTGTTAAAAGAATCCTCTATCCCAGATTTTTTTATAATATATTTTATTGCATCACTTGGTTTTTTCTCTATCAAGATGTTTTTAAAATCTAAGAGCATTTTTTTGAAGTTATCTATTTTTATTTTTGTTGTTTCTGTTAGTTCATCTTCTCGGTTTTGTATTATTTTTTCTACAGTTGTTTTTCCTATCCCTCTCGCTGGGACGTTAATAATTCTAATAAAATTGCTAATATCATCTGGGTTTAGAGAAGCTTTGATATAAGCTAAGCAATCTTTAATTTCCTTTCTTTCAAAAAATTTCGTACCAAGCATTTGATAAGGAACACCATGGGCCAAGAAGGCTTCTTCCAGTATTCTAGATTGAAAGTTAGCCCTATAAAGTACAGCAATTTGATCATCTTTTGCTCCGTTTGATATCAGCCATTTTGATTTTATTGCTATGAAATGAGCCTCATCTACTTCACTCCGTGCTTTAAATAGGCCAATTTTTTCACCTTCAATATTATTAGTAAAAAGATTTTTGGGTATGCGAAAAGTGTTTTTTCTTATAATCTCATTAGCTACAGCCAGGATATTTTTTGTTGATCTGTAGTTTTGTTCCAGAAAAAAAGTTTTTACGTCAGGATATGTTTTTTCAAAACGGAGCATGTTTTTTATTTCTGCTCCTCTCCAACTATAAATATTTTGATCAGTATCTCCTACCACACAAATATTTTTATTTTTTTCAGCGAGAAGGGTTATTATTTTGTTTTGAACTTTGTTGGTGTCCTGGTATTCGTCAATATGAATGTATAAAAATCGATTCTGGTATTTCTCTAAGATTTCTTTGTTTTTTTCTAGGACTTTCAGGCTCTTTAAAAGTAAATCATCAAAATCCAGAGCGCTTTCTTTATTTAAGGTTTGTTCGTATTTGGTCCAGACTTTTTTTGTGAGCTCGCTTGTGTAGTCAAAACTTTCTCTTTCTAAAAATTCTTTTAGATCAACCCCCCTACCCTTTTCTGTGGAAATTATGTGTTGTATTTTTTCTAAATGTTCTTTTGGGTCAATGCCCAGAGACACAATAGAATCCTTTATTATTTTTTTGGAATCTGCTTTATCAAAAATATTAAAATGTCTTGGTAATTTAAAAAATTCACAGTTTTCTTTTATTATCAAAACTCCTAAAGAGTGAAAAGTGCTGATAAAAGGTATTCCTTTTGGAGTATTTTCTTTTGTTTTTTTGTTGTGTTCTGTCAATAAAAATATTGCTCTTTCTCTCATTTCCTTGGCTGCTTTATTGGTGAAAGTTATTGCTAGTATACTTTCTGGAGGAATACCTTTTGTTATTAGGTGCAATATTCTGTGTGTTATTGTTTTTGTCTTTCCTGCACCAGCTCCTGCTACAATAAGTACAGGACCTTCTGTTGTGAGAACGGCCCTTTTTTGTTCTTCGTTCAGAGTGTCTAGGTATTGCATTGGGTGATTATAGCACGCCGGGTTCAGCTGTGTATTTTTGTCTAAAAAAATATAGGCTATAATAAGTATAATGAAAAGAATTTCAAAAATGGCAGTTGGTTTTTCAGTTGCGGTGATCGTTTTGTTTGTTTTTGTTTTTACACAAAATAATATTTTTCGTCAGGACAGGTTACTTCTGATAAGAGCCTTTAAACAACTGTCTTATTCTTCTCAAGATATGTTTGCTGCAGTTATATTTTCTAATGAGAAGATAACTGTTCCGCTTGAGTTTAAAAAACAAGAGCACTCTGTTACCTGTGAAATAGCTGCATTACGCATGGCTTTAAACTATCTTGGTTCTGATGTCACAGAGGATGAGCTTATAGCAAGAATACCTTTTGATACAAAAAGACCAAAAACCTCAGACAATATCTGGGGAGATCCAGATAAGGGTTTTGTTGGTAGCGTAGACGGTTCAATCTTTTTGGGTACTGGTTACGGGGTTTATGAGGAGCCTATCAGGGATCTGGCTCTTAGTTACAGAGATTCTTTTATTATAGAAAATGCTAAATTGTCTCGTGTGCTGGGTGAGGTAGACAAGGGTAATCCCGTTATTGTGTGGGGACTGCTCTCAAACGAAGATACGATGGAATGGTATACAAAAAAAGGAAAAAAAATCACAGCTTTTCCTGGAGAACACGCGAGAGTTGTTATTGGTTATTCTGGTTCTGCATCAAATCCTACACACATCGTTATGATGGACCCTATATATGGGAGAATTCGTATGAGTCGGGATAAGTTTTTGGAAAATTGGGGTGCTTTAGAAAATAAAGCGGTGGTGGTTTATTAAAAGCTGAGTATTTTTGATTGTTAATAACCATTATTGACCTGTGTTTTAGAGGGTATATACTTGAGTAGTACCGAATTCAAGATTTAAAATATGGCTAATATAAGCCATTTTTATGACTGGATATCAGAATATATTTTAAATTTAGCTTATTATAAGCTCACAAAAAGATCCGCGGTTTGACCCTGGTCTTAAAAGCACAAGACGAACAGAAAGTACAGAATGTCGTCATGTGGGATCAGGAAAATCTGTGGTGAACATAGGGACGTCTTTGTTTTTAAACCTAGCTCTCTTGGCGTCAATTATCACACCTTTTCCGGCTAATGCTGGGGTTGTTTCTTTTTTGTCGAAAATTTTTTCTCCGGTAGAGGCAGAGACAGAAGAGGCAGAAACAAACTCACAGAATATGGCTTTGCTTCAAGCTGTTATATCGCCTAATCAAACCTCAACAAGTACAAATCAGGAAATAGTTATTGTGGGAGGCACTTCCCTTTTACCTGAAAGTACACACAAAATGGTTGATACAAAAACTGCAGATGAGGACCAAATCAGTATATATGTTGTAAGAAAAGGAGACACTTTACCTGCCATAGCCAAAATGTTTGGTGTGTCTGTAAATACCATTAGATGGGGTAATGATATAAAAGGAAACACTATTTCAGAGGGTCAGAAATTAGTCATATTACCCATTTCTGGCATACAACACACGGTTAAATCTGGAGATACATTGCAGAGCATTGCAAATAAGTACAAGGGAGATCTTGATGAAATTCTTTTATATAACAATCTTAGTAAAAATTCAAAGCTGGCTATTGGGGATATTGTTGTTGTTCCTGATGGTGAAGTTGCTCCAGCTCCGACCAGTTCAACAAATAGTAGTGTTATAAAGAAAACCGTCTCGTATCCTACATATGAAGGTTATTATATGAGACCAATAGTGGGTGGAATAAGAACACAAGGACTCCATGATAAATATGCCGTTGATCTAGCTTCCTATTATGGAGCAGATGTGCTTGCTTCTGCTTCTGGTGAAGTCCTGATTGCTAGAAGTTCCGGGTGGAACGGTGGTTATGGTTTGTATGTTCTTATAAAACATGGAAATGGTACACAAACTCTATATGGCCATTTAAGTGCAACTACTGTGAATACTGGAGATTATGTAGAACAGGGTCAGGTTATAGGCAAGATGGGTAATAGTGGAAGGGTTAAGGGTCCAACGGGAGTACATCTGCACTTTGAAATACGTGGCGCCCGTAACCCATTCTAAAACTTCCATTTCTATTTACATACTTTGGTATTTTTTGGGTCTATATTGTAGTGCTTCAAGGATATGATTTTCAGAAATGTCTGCGCTCTCTTCCATGTCTGCGATAGTTCGGGCCAGTTTTATTATTCTGTGGTAAGATCTGGCAGACAAATCTAGTTGTTTGGCGGAATTGTTTAAAGTTTCTTTTACTTTTTCTGAAAGGATAATGTGTTTTACCAAATCTTTTGGAGAAAGCTCGGCGTTTGTTTTTATTTTTAAACCTAATTTTTTATATCTGTTTTCTGCCATTTTTCTAGCTCTCTCTACTCGTGGTTTCATTATGTTTGTCCCTTCATGCATCTCTCTACTATCTGTTAGTTTTTGGTGTTCAACTTTTGAAACCTCAACCCATAAATCAATGCGGTCGACTATAGGCCCTGACAGCTTTCTTTTGTACTTTTCTATATTTTGTGCACTACAAATACATTCTTTACCTTTTACTCCATAGTTTCCACATGGGCATGGGTTCATTGTGGCCACTAGTATAAAGTGCGCGGGATACCTAACACTTCCTTTGGCTCGTGATACAGTAACTTCTCTGTCTTCTAGTGGTTGTCTTAGGGTCTCTAAGACTTTTTTATCAAATTCAGGAAATTCATCTAGGAACAAAACCCCCTTGTGAGCCAGTGTAACTTCTCCAGGCTTTAAATTTGTTCCTCCTCCAACAAGGGAAACATATGATGCAGTGTGGTGGGGAGAACGAAAGGGAGGGTGTTCTATAAGTCCATCTGCCAGCATTCCTCCAATAGAATAAATAGAAGTCACCTCGAGCATCTCATCAAAAGAAAGTGATGGCAACAAGTGGGTAAAAGCTTTGGCCAGCATGGTTTTGCCGGTTCCTGGTGGTCCGTACATTATTATATTGTGTCCACCAGCCGCAGCTATCTCTAGTCCTCTTTTTGCGGATTCCTGACCTTTCACATCGGCAAAGTCAACATCAATCTCTCTCAAAACCTTTTTCTCTTTGGTTTTTTTAAATGGATCTATTTTTACATTTTTAATTTGGGTTTTTTCGTTCTCACCTTCCCCGATCTTTTTCGTGTTTATGTGTTGCAAGACTTCTAATAAATTTTTGGCACCGTATACAGTTATGCCTTCTATGTTTATCGCTTCTTCAGCATTTTCTTTCGGTAAAAATATTTCTTTGAATCCTTCTTTTTTGGCTTTCTGTGTGATAGGCAGAGCACCTTTAATCGGTCTGAGTTCTCCATCAAGAGACAGCTCCCCAACAAATATTCTTTTTTCTGTATTGGCTTCTATATCTTCACTGGCCAGGAGATATCCAATAGCAATCGGTAAATCAAAAAGCGGACCTTCTTTCTTAATGTCCGCCGGAGCCAGAGAAACAACAATTTTTTGGTTTTTATTCTTTGGAGATTTAAATCCAGTGTTTTTTATTGCTGCCCCCACTCTATCTTTGCTTTCATCGACTGATTTGTCTGCAAGCCCAACAATGGAAAAACTATGAAGTCCTTTTGATAAGTCTACTTCTATATCTATTATTTGTGCACTAAGGAGTGTGGTCTGTGCGCTGTAGATTTTTGAAACAGCCATATTTTATTTTTTATATTCTACTTTGTTCCAAAGTAATATATTTGTTTCGTTGTTGTAAGCGCCTATTACACTGTATGTTTGGCCAATACTTCCAAGTATCTGATTGTTATTACATAAATATGTGCCGTTCCCACCACCTACTTCTCCAGCTAACCATTCAAATTTTCCATTTGAAAATTTTATTTCATAATTACCGTTTACTGGTCCGTCTGGTCCCATGCCAATATTGTATTTTTTTATTGATCTAAATGTTGAGTTGTTTATAAATTCACAGACATCTTTTTGTTTGTCGGTATTTTTTCCAGACTCCTTTGCTATATAAGGTTTCGTTTGCGAAGGGGTTGCCATGTTTGTATTTAAATAGTTGTAAACAAACAGCAAAATTAAGATTATGATTACTGATGCAATAGCATAATAAATCTTTTTAAGCCCCATATTTTTTATTAAGTTAATAACTAATAAATATTATTCCTTTTTTGTTTCAAACCACTGTGGAGCAATATCTTTAATTGAAAGTTTCAACCTTCCCCTCTCGTCTATTTCTTTTATTACAACCGGCACAATATCACCGACTTTCATAACTTCGTTTGCAGATTGCAATCTCCTGGGGGCAATTTCAGAAATATGGACCAATCCTTCAGTAGAACTACCCGCCAACCTAACAAAAGCACCAAAATCAGCGATTTTTACTACCTCGGCTCTCATTCTGTCTCCTACAGCGAACTCGTGAGTCATTTCTTCTATGATAGATTTTGCCTTTTCACAAGAATCTCCTTTTCCTGTTATAAACACAGTTCCATCGTCACTTATATCAATAGCATCTACCCCTGTTTTTTCCTTGATCTCTTTTATTGTTTTACCTCCTGTTCCTATAACAAGACCAATTTGATCTTGCTTGATTTTTATTGAAACAATTTGAGGTGCATATTCTGAGATTTTCTCTCGAGGATCAGAGATTTCATCCGTTATAACTTTCAAAATATTTAATCTGGCTACCCTTGCTTTTTCAAAAGCCTCTCTCAAAATTTTGAGAGGAATACCTGAAACTTTTACATCCATTTGTACCGCTGTAACCCCTACTTCTGTTCCTGCCACTTTAAAATCCATATCTCCGTGATGATCTTCTGGTCCCTGTATGTCTGTTAGAACCACATAGTTGTTTTCATCGTGCATCATAAGTCCAGAAGCTATACCAGCCACAGGTCTTTTTATTGGAACGCCACCATCCATGAGTGCTAAAGTTCCAGCACACACAGATGCCATTGAGGTTGAACCATTTGATGCCATTGATTCTGCAACTAGGCGTATTGTATATGGAAAATCTTCCTTTTTTGGCAAAACTGGGACTAAAGCTTTTTCTGCCAGTGCACCATGCCCGATCATTCGACGATTTGTTCCTCCCATTCTACCAACTTCACCCACTGAATAAGGAGGAAAATTATAGTGGAGCATAAATCTTTTTTCTGTTTTTATTTCCATTCCATCCAATATTTGAGCATCCCCAGGTCCACCCAGAGTTAAAACTGACAAAACATGGGTTCCTCCCCTGTAAAACACGCCCGATCCATGTAAAACCTTTGATAATCCTCCGGCCCTGGCAAAAAGTTTTCGGAGTTCATCGACTTTTCTTCCGTCTGGTCTCCTTTGGTTTTCTATTATTTCTCTATGAATCGTTTCGTCTATTCTTTCTTGGATATAATCCATAGCAAGTAATTTTTCTTTCTCATCTTCTATGGATTCTTCAAGATTTTTCTTCCATTCTTCGATCAAAAAAACCAACCCTTCTTTGCTATTTTCACAGAAAAGATTTTTCTCAAACAAAGGAACAATGTTTTTTTCGAATAGATCCAAAGTTTCTTTTTTTAGTTCTGGCTTTTCTATTTTTTTCTTTTCTTTACCTATTTCTTTAAAAATCTGTTCCTGAAATTTCTGTATTTTTAATATTTCTGTTTTGGCCAACTCTAGAGCTTTCATTATTTCATCTTCGCCCACTTCGTTACTGCCGATCTCAATCATGTTTACATTTCCATCTTTACCACAAACCAATAGATCCATCTGATAATTTTCAGTGTTTCTTTGTGTGTACGTTGGATTTATTTCAAAATCACTATTTTTTCCAATGCGGACAGCTGTTGTTGGGCCGTTCCATGGTATGTGGGAGGTGCCGAGTGCAATAGATGAGGCTAACACTGCCAAAATATCAGGATCATCCTCCCCTATAGATAAGACAGTTACAACAACCTGAACTTCGTTTCTTATCCAATTATCAAAAAATGGTCTTATTGTTCGGTCTACAATACGTCCGGACAAAATAGCTTCATCGGTAGGTCTACCCTCTCTTTTTTGGAAACGAGAGCCGAGAATTTTGCCAGAAGCATAAAACTTTTCTTCAAAATCGACAGTTAAAGGAAAAAAATCAATACCTTCTCTTGCTGTTCTTGCCATCACAGCAGTGGCTAGTACTGTAGTATCCCCATACTGAACAAGGCACGATCCATGTGCCTGATCCACCAAGTCACTAAATTCTACTCTTAATTCCCTTCCTCCAAAATCAGTCGTAAAAGTTTTTTTAGTCATTGTGGTTGTTCCTAACTATTCATGTGTTCTTTGCAGGTTTTTGCTGATGGATTTGCCTCTAGTCTGTCGTTTTCAATTTCTTTACCACAAACTTCACACAAACCATATTTACCCTCATCTATTTTTTTGAGGGCACTTTTTACATTGTTTAGCTGTACTTCAAGTGCATCAAGTTCTGCTTTGTTATTTTCGTACTGTTCCAAATCATCAGCAACATCAAATTCATCAGCATTGTCTTCATCAAGGCTTGTAGCAACAGCTTCCCAGTCGGTGGAGTTATCTGGGTTTTTTCTACCTATAGAAGACAGTTCGTTCTCCAAAACTTGAGCTTCTTTAACTAGTAAGTCCTTAAAATGCTGTAGGTTTGGTTTCATATAGGCGTATTGTAGCAGAAAAAAATGTCTACGCAAACACAACTATCTTATTTGTTTACTGACGTTATATTTACCAACGATTGCATTTAATATGTCATCATTTGTTGTTATTACCAGGGTATTTTTGTCTATAAAGGAATAAAGCAAGATAGTTTTTTTCTCGTTGTTTTTTAAAACTCGCAAATCTCTGTTGCGCAAGGATTCGTCTTTAAATTCTACAGTAGAAGAGCTAATTTCTTGCGGTATAGAAAATATTTTTCCCAAATCAAGCACCATATCTTTCTCCCATTTAAGCATGCCGCTATAGCTACTAGCAAAGTCATTTGTTGTCAAAATAATAAAAGGCTCTTTTGTGTTGAAAGAATATATTCCCAACATATATTCTTTGTCAAAAGACCTAGATAGTGGAGGTGGCATGTTTGGTGCCAAAATTGAAAGTATGTTTTCTATTTTTTCTGGATTACCCCCTTCATCTACGGTGTTTGTGTATATAACAGAGTTTACCTGTAGGTTCATAGCTTCCTTTTCCGAAAGAATGTCACTTATGAGTTTGTCTCTGCTCAAACTGGCTACTGAAATTGTCTTTTCTTGGGAAAAACCAATCAAAGCTTTTGTATTTTGTTCAACAATCACAGTATTTCTTGATTTTAGATAGTAAACAGCTCCTATGGTAGCAATACCAAGAATGAGTAGTATGGTTCCAGTTATGATAAATAACTTGTTTCTAGATTCTAAGTTTACAGCTTTTTCTGGATTGGCTATTGCGTCTTGCTCTTTTCTTTTTTGCTCGGCTATTAGTATGGTGGAAGTGGTAAAATGATTTTTTGCTATAGCTTCTTCCACGTCCCCCTGATAAGTTCGGAGATTTTTCATTAGGTTTTTCTGTTCTTGAGTTGGCTGATCGTTTTTTTCTTTTTCAGGTTCCATTTCATAAATATTATATCAGACATTTTTGTTTTTGCGGATATACGAAAAAAGTCGACCCGCTATTGAGGTCGACTGCGCTACTGCGACTTGTTTGTGACCCAATGGTCACGATGTAAAAAGAACTTCTCTTTCAGGGGTGAGGCAGGTTTCCCTTCTGCCTCACCCCTTCAGAGGGTGTTCGTGCCACCGAGACGGGGGGTCCTCGGCTTGGTGGTCACGCGGGGGGTGGGCCGCGTCAAGATGCATACTATACTAACAGATGCTTTTGGTCAAATCTGTATGAAAAAAGTCGACCCGCTGTTGGTGGGTCGACCGCGTTTTGCGAAATAGGCGTCTGGATTTTTGGTGATGCTGGAGAGTGGTCGTCCAAATCTCTCCAGCATCACCACCCAAGGTTAAGCTGCCAGCTTTTACCCTGAATATCGCTTGACCCTATTGTCTAGCGACATCAGACATACTATGCTCTTTTCTTGTGGAGTCAAGTTCCTACATAGCTCGGCGGTTTCTTTTGTTTCCTCCACCAAAACCAATCAGGTATTTTCTTGGGTTTAAATCCAGATCTATAAAATCATCACTTGCTTCTATTAGTTTTGCAGATGAAGCTTTGCCAAACGACATTACTTCTACCTGACAGCCTTCATTTACTTGTAAGAATTCAACAAGAGGAACAAAATCTCCATCCCCCGTGACCAGTATAATAGCATCAAGTTTTGGGGCTAATTTGATAGCGTCTACAGCTAAGCCAACATCCCAATCTGCTTTTTTTGCACCTCCAGAAAATATTTGTAAGTTTTTTGTTTTGGTTTCTATGCCGATTTTTTCTAATGCTTCAAAAAAATTTTTTTCATCGCCCGCTTCTGTTGTGATTACATAGGCTACAGCACGTATTAGCTGTCTTCCCGCAAGACCATCTTTGACAACTTGATCAAAATTTACTTTTGCTCCATATATATTTTTTGCGCAATGATATAAGTTTTGGGTATCTATAAAAATACCAACTCGTTGATTTTTGTGTTTAATTACTGACATATAAAAAGTGAGAATGTAAAAATCATTACTGAAGTTTACGATTCAAAATTAATAATAAAATATAAAAAGTCCCTAATAGGTTTAATTGTATCAAAAAAAAGAAAAACAATCGCTTTTGGCGATTATTTTTTGAGACCTATTTTTTTAACTAAGGCACTATATCGCTTCGGAGATTTTTTCTCAAGATACTTCATCTGAGATTTTCTGTCGGCAACCATCTGTAGTAGACCACGTCTTGAATGATTGTCTTTCGTATTTTTCTTTAAATGTGAAGCAAGCTCGTCTATTCTTTTTGTCAAAATAGCGATCTGAACCTCTGGAGAACCGGTGTCTGTCGCATGCACCTGGACTTCCTTAACGATTTTTGATTTTTTTGTCTTTGTAAGCATCGTTCACACAGGATATCACAAAACCCTTTACTTTGCAAGGGCTTTGTTGTTGTGGCCCTTAGGTGCTTTTCTGGACAGTTTTTAATATTGTGCGACGTGGTTTGTGATATAATTTAGACATGTCACACAGTCTGAAAAAACTCAAACAGCAATTTTTGGAGTATATAGAAATAGAGAAAGGGCGTTCGATGAAAACAGTTGAAAATTATGATCACTATTTGACACGTTTTTTGGACTTTATAAAAAAAGACGATCCTTCACTTATTACAGATTCGTCTATTCGAGAATTTCGTCTTTGGTTAAATCGTCAACTTACTGGGCACAACAAAAATGTGCAGGAGACATTGTCTAGAAAGACCCAGAATTATTATCTCATTGCTCTTCGAGCTTTCCTAAAATATCTTGCCAGACAAGAGGTACACTCTCTTCCGGCCGAGCGTATAGAGTTGGCCAAAACAGGAGAGAGATCAATTGATTTAATAACAACGGACGAGCTCTCTCGCCTACTTAGTTCACCAAAAGGAAATGATTTAAAAGATCTCAGAGATAAGGCCATTCTTGAACTTCTGTTCTCTACGGGCCTTCGAGTTTCCGAGTTATGTTCTCTTACTTCTGATATAAACCTTAATTCTGATGAGCTTTCTATACGTGGAAAAGGCGGAAAAGTCAGGGTCGTCTTCCTATCAGATGATGCCAAGAAGCACGTTAGAGCTTATTTGTCTGCTCGCAAAGATATGAGTGAAGCCCTCTTTGTGCCAATAGGCAAGAAAGATTCAAAAAAAACAAATGGAAAAAATTTTGGTTTTCTAAACCAAAGATCGGTAGAGAGAATAGTTAAACAACATGCTATAAAAGCAGGAATTTCAAAAAAAGTTACTCCTCATGTGATTAGACACTGTTTTGCTACGGATTTACTAGGTAACGGTGCTGATTTGCGTTCAGTTCAGGCTCTTTTGGGACACTCAAGTATTGTGACCACTCAGATATATACACACGTGACGGATAAACACTTGAAAGATATACACAAAAAGTTTCATAATAAAAATCACTAATATGAAGATTATATCTTGGAATGTAAATGGAATAAGAGCTGTGCACAAGAAAGGTCTTTTTGTGCCGTTTATAGAAAAACTTGATCCAGACATAGTCTGTTTGCAGGAGACAAAGTCAATGCAACATCAAAACGAGATTGATTTGAGTCAGTTTGAAGAATATTGGAACTCAGCCGAAAAACCAGGTTATAGTGGGACCGCCATATTTACTAAGGAAAAACCTATTCAGGTTACTTTTGGTCTATCTGAAGAGTTGTGTGATAAATACAAACTTTCAAAAGACGATTATGGAGATCCAAACAAAGAGGGCCGTGTTTTAACAGCAGAATTTAAAGATTTTTTCCTGGTGAACGTTTACACTCCTAATTCTAAAGAAGACTTGAGTCGTCTCTCTCTTCGTCACAAACAATGGGATCCGGCTTTTCTTGAACACGTAAATACCTTGCAGAAGATTAAGCCAGTCGTTTTTTGTGGTGATTTGAACGTAGCACATACAGAAGATGATCTAGCTAATCCAAAACAGAATGTGGGTAAGCATGGTTTTACAAATGAAGAAAGAGAGGGTATAGACAAAGTAATTTCCGCAGGATTTGTGGATACTTTTCGAAATTTTACAAAAGGAAATGGTCACTATACGTGGTGGACTCACTGGGCCAATGCGCGCTCAAGAAATGTTGGCTGGAGAATAGATTACTTTTTTATAAGCAAAACACTTTTACCAAAATTAAAAAAAAGTGTTATACATAGTGACATTTTTGGTTCTGACCACTGCCCTATTGAGATAGATCTAGAAATTTGAAAAAGTATTTTTGAGTTATCCACTTTTTATTTGTAATTGTCCTTTACATGTCTTTTACAAATGATAAACTTATTTCAGACGTAGATTGGATGTCCGATAGATCGTGAGATGTGTCGGATTGATTTTCTACATTGGTTCTTTTTAAAACGCGTTTTCTTTTTTTTTGGACTCGGCCGAGTCCCCTCTTTGAAGACCATTTGGTGGTTCGTATGTCTAGCCTTAATCGAACCTACACTATCTACTATATTTTTTGAGCTTCGTTATTATAACTAGCTTATTGAATTAGCTGGATGGATCTTCTCCCCAACCGCTCAATGACGAGTGTCTGTGCCTAAGGTATGGACACTCATCATTGAGCGGTTTTTTGATATAGTGGCTATTTTACGTAGTGTTTTCCCCTTATTTTCTTTATTTCTTCCTCATCCGCTTGGTCTTTTGTCATTTTTCCTTGTTTTCCTAAGGCTTCTAACTCTTTTTCAGGTAAAACAATCAATTCCTTTGTTCTATTTTCCAAATACTCACTTGTATTTTTGTTCGGATCTTCTAACACCTCTTCAAGTAAAGCGTGTAATGTATAACCTATTTTTGGTCCTGGATTTATTTCTGTAATTTCCATTATTCTTTTACCATCTATTTTTAGCATACCAACCGAAATCGGATCACGAAGGGCTTCGTCGATCATCGAATGATACTTGCGTAGCCTATAAGGATCTTCTTTGGGTCTACCAGTGCCTATACGGTCACATATGCGCATATTCATTAAATCCCATATATTTTCTCGTCCAACATTTACAATCATTCTACGGACCGCTGAGAGCGTAATCTGTTCTGTGTCGGAAAAGAACATGTGCCATCTAACCAAAGAGGTAGTTTTTTCAATAATTTTTGTTGTGTAACGTAAGTTTGACAGAATTTTCTTCGTCTTTCTGGCACCTAGAACCTCGTGTCCATAAAATGTCCAGGTTCCCTGTTCTTGTCCCTGCCCGCCATCGCTGTGCTCAGGCACTGGCAGGCGGGCCCACCTACGGGATTCTGGTTTAGAAATATCGTGCAACAGAGCGCTTAAACGGACTTCTAGGGGGTATTTTTTGTCAGCTGAGTGTTGAAGAGAACGTATCAAATGTTCCCAAACATCATATGAATGGGCTTTGTTTTGTTCTACCCCGAAAGTTTCTTCTAGTTCTGGTATAACGTATTTGATAATACCCAGTTTTTTCATTATCAATAGTCCATCCATGGGTCTATCTGACATGATTATTTTGGTAAATTCGTCACGAATACGTTCTACAGATATGTTTTTTAACAAGTGGGCGTTTTCAAGTATGGCTTTTTCGGTTTCTGATTCTATTTCAAAAGAAAGCTCTGTAGCAAGTCTCACGGCTCGTAAAATACGTAAACCATCTTCAGTGAAACGGTCAATCGGCTCTCCTACTGTTCGGATAAGTTTACCCTCAATGTCTTTTTGTCCACCAAATAAATCTATGGTTGTTTTATGTGAAACAGAATAAGCTAGAGAGTTTATTGTAAAGTCACGTCTTTTCAGGTCATCTTCTATTTTTTGGCTAAAAATAACCTCATCTGGGTGTCTGTTATCAGAATAACCAGATTCTAGTCTGTAAGGAGTAACCTCAATGATTTTAAGACTTTCATTTTCAGTTGTTTCATCTACCACCCCTACTGTGCCAAAACTATTTTCGTAAAATGTCTTGTTAAATAAGGATATTATTTGGTCTGGTGTTGCGTTTGTGGTCACATCCCAGTCTTTTGGTGTTCTACCAAGAATAAGATCTCGCACACATCCCCCAACAAGAAAAGCCTCAAAACCAGCTTTTTCTAGTTCATCTGTTACATGTGTAACTTCTTTTGGAATTGAGAAATTGTTCATAAAAGTCATTATATCATAGACTTTAATCCTTTTTACTAGTATTATATAGCGGTTAAGCGCGCTCGTAGCTCAATGGATAGAGTACCGGTCTTCGGAACCGTGGATGTGGGTTCGATTCCTGCCGAGCGCACAAATATTAATTCTATAAGAGAGGTTTCATTACTCTCTTTCATGAGATTGGCATGTTTGTGTTCCCTGCAAAATATGACTATTTTTCTGTGCGGGTACCGGGAATCGAACCCGAATCTCGTCCTTGGCAAGGACGTGTTCTACCATTAAACCATACCCGCATTTAGGAACTTATCTATCATATACCAAAACAATAAAAAACAAAAGCCATTAATTACACAAGGACTAACTGTCTTTTTATGTGTAAAATGTGGATAACTCTGTGTAAATGTGTATTAAAGACAGGTCTTTGAATTTGGGTCATTTTGTTTATTTTTGATTGTCTGTTTAAAAATATGGCTTTGTTTAGGGATTTTTATAATGAGACATGTCTTGAAAGTGTCTGTTTTTGATAAAGTAGGTAAATGTTTCACGTGAAATGGAGAATATTGTTATACATGAAACAAAGACCAATTTGAGGTACAATTTAGGAATGTTTGGCAAGAAACAAACAAAAGAACCTACTGAAAAACAAAAAATAGGGGAAATTGGGGAGAATTTGGCCTGTGAATACTTACAGAAAAATGGTTATGAAATACTAGACAGAAACTATTCACGTAAATGGGGAGAATTAGATATAGTCGCTAAAAAAGGAAATACTCTTCATTTTGTTGAAGTTAAGAGCGTTTCTAGGCAATTAGATGGTGTTACACATGTAACTAATGACTCGTACAGAGCAGAAGATAATATGCATCCTTGGAAACTAAAAAGATTGGGTAGGGCAGTACAGTCCTATCTTTTGGAAAAGGACATTTCAGATGATTTGGATTGGCAGTTTGATGTTGTTACTGTTCAAATAGACATTGAAAGGGGGTTAAGCAGAATATCCCTAATAGACGACCTTGTCCTATAGTTTTTGTTTGTTATTATTTGTTTTTATGTTAGACTGCTATAGTTATTTGTGTTTATCGGAGTGTAGTGTAACGGCTAACATTCCTGTTTTGGGAACAGGCGACTCCGGGTTCGAATCCCGGCACTCCGACAATAAGCGAAGCTTTTGTCCGGGATTCGAAGGAATCCACGGTTTTACAAACGCAGGAGCGTTTGTCGTGGATTACCGTTTTAAATTTTAACGAGTGCCGACGAGTTAAAATTTAAAAAGAAACTCCCGGCACTCCGACAAAGTTTTTATATAAGAATTTGACGCCAGCCCCATGAAGGGAACTGGCGTCTGTTGGAGTGTGTGGGGCGAACCGCGCGTTGTTAGTCCGAAGACGGCTGTTCATCGAGAGCGATGAGGAGCATAATCCCGTGCTGCACATCCTCGTCATTTTCGGTTGTATCCGTCATCATTGTGGCGATGGTGTACAGTATTTTCAGGGACTCGTCGACGGCGAGGATGTCCTCATCGTCAGCCTTCTTCTCGGGCAGGCCGGCGTTGACCATTTCCTGCTCGAGCCGGGACTTGTCCTGATCGTTGAGGTCATTGCTGGTACGTTCCAGAAGCCTTTTTCCTGCTGTGACCGACAGGATCAGTACCTCAAGGATCACACCGTCCTTGTAGAAGTACCCATGAGGATTCGGGCCAGCACAGTCGCACCTTTCGAACTTGATCACGCTCATAATCCAGTCCTCCCAACCAAGATTGTGTTCATCACACCTTGTGATGAACAGGTTTCCATCGGATACTCTAACAGCTAATCACTTTTTGTCAATGGTATTTTATGATACACTACTTTTATGCCTTTTATTCGTACAACAGAAGATTTTGTGTGTCAGAAATGTGGTTTCAGTGTGAAAGGGAATGGCTACACGAACCACTGTCCGGAATGTTTGTGGTCTAAGCATGTTGATATTTTTCCGGGAGACAGAGCAGGGGATTGTGGGGGAATGATGGAGCCGATAATGGTGGAGAAAAAGGGTGGGGAATACATAATCATACACAAATGCCAAAAATGTGGTTTTAAAAAACCAAACAAGGCGGTCAAAGAGGATAATTTTCAGATGATAGTTCAGATTTCGGCTAATCAATAGCTATCTTTTTATTATTTGATCTTTCAGCGCATCAGTTAACCCTACAGCCGTATTTTCTTGAAATTTCTTTGCAAAATCTGCCAGATCGCTAGATATTAGCTCTGGAATAGTAATACCGGACTCATTTTTAAAAACTCTGTTTATGTAACTTAATGTAATTGCGTTTAATTCGCGACTGCTTGTGGTAGCTCCGCTTGTACTGGTTGATATTATGCCTATAAGGGTTGTCTGTTTGTCTACTACAGCACCACCAGATGCCCCTTTCTGAGACACCACCGTACCACCTACATCTATCACATCTATTGTTCCTCCTTGGAAAGTAAAAATATCTTGTACGTTTGTGACAGAACTGGCGACACTTAATCCCTGTAGAATTGATAATCCACCGAGAAATCCTGCTGGGTAAGAAACCAAAACAACATTTTCTCCCAGGTCTATTTTTTCACGAAGGTTTATCGGTAAGAAAGAAAATGTCGGTAGTTTGGATCCGTCTATGCTCTCAGTAATACGTAGAAAAGCATAATCGTTCTCTCCGGTTCCTTGAGGGTTTTCTTTTGTTATTTCGGTTTTGTTTTTTTCTATCCAGGATGGAGAAATATATACTAATTCAGTTTTATATTTTGGATATGCTGGACTTCCGGTTCGTATGACGCAATTAATAAAATCTTTTTGATACAGATCTTTTAAAAGTAAAAACTGTGCAACATGGGCATTGGTTAGAATAAGCCCATCCTGGCTGATTATAAGTCCAGTACCAGAAATAGGGGACAGATCATTGTTTTTTGCTGTGCAGAGAATGTTTACTGTGGCCAGTCTGGTGTTTGTATTTATTAACTCATAATCTGGCTCAGGTTCTGGCGTTGAGGTTTTTTGTATTACTGGGGTGGTGGCTACCGGTTTTTTGTTGATGCCTTCTTTTTTTGTTGTAGTGGCCTGTTGCTCCTTTGGTTTTTCAGCGATAATTTTTTCTGTACTTGTAGCTGTGTTTTTAATTTCTACTATTTCTAGGTCATTTTTTTCTGGTAATGGCGCGGAAACAGGTTTGGACCACAAACCAAACATAAAAAGGTAAGATAATATTAAAATGGTGGCAAGTCTGAGAATCATAGGGTGATTATAACATTTTTTGCTTGTCGTTCATTTTTCTGATAATATGGTTTTATTGCGGGATTAGTTTATCGGTAAAATAACAGTTTTCCAAACTGTGGTGGGGAGTTCGACTCTCCCATCCCGCACAGAAAAAAAGAGCCCCAGGGCTCTTTTTTGTTTTGGTCTGTGCGGGATGGGAGAGTCGAACGGGGAAGGGGTCGGGAAACGGGAGTTTCCCGTGGAGGAAGGATTGGGAAAACCGAG
>CAYVNM010000006.1:0-51911 GCA_964453075.1 uncultured Candidatus Saccharibacteria bacterium | reverse complement strand
AACTAAGCTAAGGGCCCAACTAAACTAGATTATCAAACTTTTGTTAATCTCACAAGTACATAAATCAGTAGTTACTCTCAGATATTGCAAAATAGTATTGACTATAAACTCAATTAGTGCTATAATTGTAAATAGATTGCTGTGCCTAAGGAGGGCACGAAACATGGCAAGCGAACCTGTCGTTTCGCCGGAACTGGAAGAGGCGGTCTGGAGCACTCTCTACTACGACGAGAGAAGCTCCCCCACCATCATCTTCATGTTGACGGGAAGAACATTCTCTACCCCACCACTCCCTCCCACGGACGAACAGAAGGCGATGGCGCGTGAAATCGTGGAAGGACTTCTGTTCCTCCACTACACCGCTTTTGCTGGTGCAGTCCGCGAGACTACCGGCGAGGAGATCGACCTTCCGCCGTTCGATGAGAGTCTCATCGACGTCGGCGGGATCTAACTCCGCCCCCACCCCGCACACAAGGAAGCCCCGCGCTTCAAGTGTCGCGGGGTTTTCTCATATCCCTAAATATCTTTGACTAAATATTGATTTAATTGTACTGTACTGCGAGAGGAGAACCATACACCGATGAGCAAGAAATTTCAGATCTACGAGTATGACCCGAAGTCATACTTGAATAGCCTATACCTGGAGATTCCGGGTACAGATGGCCAGATCTTTGACCCGCCGAGAGAGTTGAAGGTGAGAAAGGGTTCCATCATCTTCTTCCAAGCCTACAACAACCACACCGGAAGCTACGCGGTTGTGCCTGGATGGGTTGTGTCAAAACCCAGAAAGGCACCTGGCAGAAACACACTCCTTCTCAGGGTCGTTCCACTCACCTCGGCCGAGAAGAAGACTTACAGGAAAAGATTGCGCAAAATCATCTGCGCACACAAGATCCTCTTCTGGTAGTACCACCCCCCAGCCCCGCACATGAGAAGCCCTGCGCTTCGCAAGTGTCGCGGGGTTTTCTCATTTATTTTTTTACTTTATTATTTTATTTCGTGATATAATTTTTATAGAACAAAAATCTGGAAAGGAAAATGCATGCGCCCTATCCACCAGAAAAGACCACAGCACAACGTTGAGAACACCATCTCTGGACTTCACGATGGAGTCTGGGGAAACTTCGCAGGTATCGAAGGAGATGTCTCCGGCATCACTGGAGATGTTTCTGACATTTGCGGTGATCCGTCAAACCTTCGCGGGCCAGTAGATGGCCTATTAGGAGATGTTACCCAAGAATGTGGCTACACTCACGAAGTGCTCGCTCATCGGCGAGCAAAACAACACTAGTCCACACGGAGAAGCTCAAATTAATCCCGGTGGGCTTTTTCGTTTACTAAATCCACAGACCTGTCTTGTACAAGGCCATATGCAACAAGTGATGCAAAAAGTCTTTAACCTCCACCCCAACAGAATGAAGAGATTCTACGAGGGAAGACTTCTCCTCAATCCTGGGTGTAGTATTAACTTCTAACAAATAAACGCCCCTCTTTGGAGATACGACAAAATTAGAGTTGGAATAATGTTTCAAACCTAATTTGTTATGTATTAATAAAGCAACTTTCTCTATCTCTTTTTTTTCTGATGGACTAAAATTTCCAGGAGAAACAATATTATCGGATGAGATAATTTCAACAGGTGGTAAAACATAATTATCTTTCTGTCTAAAATTATCAATGACATCACAGGAAGCAAACTTACCAACCATATATTCTTCTACTATAGCTGCTTCACAAAGATACAGCACATTTTCAAGAGCTGAGATCAAGTCATTAAAAGACTCAACTTTATATGAACCTACATTAAAACCTCCCACTGCAGGCTTAACCATCAAAGGACAAGGTATAGATTCAAAAATTTGCTTTGCCTTTGGTATTAGTTGATCAGATCTTCTTACCAGTATAGATACTGGTGTTTTTATTCCTGCTTGCGTTGCTTTTTGCTTAGAAATCCATCTGTTCATTGATATAGCAGAAGCATATCTATCAGAACCAACAAAAGGAATACCATTGTGACTCAATATTTCTTGAACTTTCCCATCTT
Organism: uncultured Candidatus Saccharibacteria bacterium; assembly: GCA_964453075.1. GTDB lineage: Bacteria > Patescibacteriota > Minisyncoccia > Phycocordibacterales > DATDWN01 > C7867-006. The sequence continues at coordinate 49,867 of CAYVNM010000006.1, read as the reverse complement.
CGCCATAAGCACCATGTATAGAATTAAAAACCACATCTACATTTTTTAGTATCCTCTCAGGTGATCTCTCTAAGCCGTTCATGTGCCACTTACCTTCTTTTGAAACAAAAATATCAATTGGTTTGTGGGTTTGAGACAGGTGCCTCAAAACATTTGCACCAGTTTTTAGAGATAAATCATATTCAGGAGACGGTCCTCCACGAAGAACTCCTATGTGGATAGAAGACGGTAAAGTTTTCATGAAATATATTATACACTTTACAAAATTTTTTCGCGAAGATGTTTGTGAAAATTTATTGCATACCTATGAGCCTCACTGTTTGATAACAATATTTCTCTTTCATATTTGAGCCACTTCTTATCTCCTAGAATTTCTTTTGGTTTATGCCTATCATCTTTTACTACTGATACCACTGGTATTTGCACAGTATTTTCCTGTAAGATCTTCTCCATGACTCTCTTTTGCGCCACCCCACCATCCACCACAATCAGATTGGGTTCTCTCCATTCTATATGAGCTAACCGTCTAGATAAAACTTCCTTCAAAGCCTTAGTATCATTAGCACCCGGATCTTCTTTTATTTTAAATTTTCTGTACTCTGATTTTTTTATCTCTCCATCTTCAATCACAGTCATAACACCAACTACATTTTTTCCCGACATGTGAGCAATATCGTATGATTCAATACGAAAAACTTCTGTGACACCTTCTCTGTTTTTCCACACATCGTTTTTTATTAGAGAAATATCTTGAATATGGTTTAATGCAAACAATGTATGTTTTGTAAGGTTTGCCTTTTCAAAATCTTTTTTCTCAGCAAGAACCTTCATTTCCTTTTCTAGATTTTTTATTAGTCTTTTTTTGTTGCCTTCAAAAAACAGGATAATATTTTTGATTTGCTTTGCATAATCCTCTTTGGATATTTCACCTGAACAAACTCCCGGACAAAGTCCTATTTGTCTATTAAAACACGCTTTATTCTTTCCAAGGGGAGTCCTTGGATTGTATGGTTCGCACTTATCACGAAACGGGAACATCTTACGAATTATCTTCATGGCCTCGCGCAACTGACTACCGTTCGGAAATGGTCCAAATGTATAAGACACATCGTAACCCATTTTTTCCAACTCTCTCTGTCTCACCACTAAAACACGAGGAAAATCTTCATTAGTGATAATTACAAAGTTAAAACTCTTATTATCTTTTTCTTTTATGTTTGCTTCTGGCTGATATTTTTTTATGAGATGAGCCTCTAGCACAAGAGCCTCCAATACAGAACTAGTTTCTGTATATTTTATATCAATAAAACCATTTAGCATTTTCAAAACCAACGGACTCCTGGTGTTTACTATATCTTGGTTAAAATAACTCCTAACTCTATCTCGTAGAGAAGTAGCCTTACCTATGTACAAAACTTTGCCATTCTTATCAAGGAAAAAGTACACCCCAGGTGTGTCTGGGAATTTAGATATTTTTTGTCTTAAGTCTTTTTCCAACATATGCTATTAATACTTTACATGCTAATATTAATCAAGGAGGTTGTACATGACCATCCATGTCAAGCTGTGGTACGAAACCCTTGAAGGAGAAGAGATCGAGACGCCGGAGAACTATCCGGAAACCATACCCATCCATGGAGTAAGATCCAGGAGCATAACGGACGACGTGGTAACGGCTCTACTGTTGTTACACCTAAAGGAACGTGGTGCTACATTCCACAATATTGTCTTCTATTGGAACGCGATGGATGACACAGTAGGATCCCAAACGGTTCACTGAGAGCGCCAAGTAACATCGGCGCTCTTTACTATTTACAAAACAAATACTTGTTTTATTATTTTTATTGTGATATAAAATCCATCGGAGGAACTGTATGAACCAGACCGACAGGAAGCAGTTGGCCATCCTGACAAAGAGGCTCAGCGATGGCCTCAAGAAGAACGAGGTCTTCATCGAGAATGGCGTCAACGATACTGACAAGGAGAGTGTGGCACGATTCCAACTTCAGCCAGGTTGGGCTGCCGCTCTCATACTCATGAGCGAGCTTATGGTAGTCAGGTCACCCATCAGGCACGACTACACGGCCCAAGCTTCGTCCGTTTGGAGTCTCCTCGAAGAGGCTCAGTGCTTCCTCAAGATCAGCGCAGTGCGCTGATCAACAGTACACCCACCCCGGGCGCCGACTAACCCTCGGCGCCCATTTCCATTTTAAAAATTAATTCTCTTTAAAAAATCTCGTTGAGCCAAAATCTTTTCAGAGCATCCGCAGGTCATGAGCATGGTCTTGTCATAGACCCCGAACGAAGTGAGGGGCTCTTTACAAGTCATGGCCGAGGACTAGAGTGAGTCATTCGCTGGAATGACGAACGTCTCTGAAAAAGTTTTGGTGAGGAAGAGATTTTTTACCCCTTCCTATACGCCCTAAACTGCTTCAAAGCTTTTTTCAAATAAATACCTGTGTATGATTTTTCATTATTCGCAATTTCCTCTGGAGTTCCTTTGGCAACGATTTGTCCTCCCCCATCACCACCTTCTGGACCTATGTCTATAACATAGTCGCAAGATTTTATAATATCCATATTGTGCTCGATAACAACAACCGTATTTCCTTTGTTTACCAACTTCTGCAAAATCTCAATTAATTTTTTGACATCTTCATAGTGCAAACCGATTGTTGGCTCGTCTAAAAGATAAATTGTTTTTTGTAAGTGTGGACGAAACAACTCTGATGACACTTTCACTCTCTGTGCCTCACCACCTGACAAAGTAGTAGCAGACTGGCCGAGTTCCAAATATCCAAGACCAACTTCGTCCAGAGTTTTCAATCTATCAGCAATAGATGGAATGTCCTCAAAGAACTTTAATGCTTCTTCAACTGTCATTTTTAACACATCGTAAATATTTTTCTTTTTATAGTGCACCTCCAAAGTCTCCTTCATAAACCTTTTACCTTTACAAACATCGCAAGGCACATATACGGTAGGAAGAAAATGCATTTCAACTTCTATCATTCCATTACCCTGACAAGTCTCACACCTTCCACCCTTCACATTAAAAGAAAATCTATTTGCTTTCCACCCACGAGCACGTGCTTCTGCAGTTTCCGCAAACAAATCACGTATAAAAGACCACGCTCCAGTATATGTAGCTGGATTTGAACGTGGGGTACGTCCTATCGGAGATTGATCTATCAAAATAGCCCTGCCAAGATATTCCGTACCTGTAAAAGACTTACAATTGTATATTTCCGCAGATCTATATTTTCTCTCAAATCTGGCTTGTAGATTTCTATGCAAAATTTCGTAGACAAAAGAAGACTTACCAGAACCAGAAACTCCCGTCACCGCCACAAATCTACCAAGCGGAATATCCACATTCAAATTTTTAATATTAAATATTTTTCCACCACGAATAGACAACTCTCCTTTTGGTGTGTCTCTCCTTTCTTCTGGCACTTCCAAAACCCTGTCCCCTCTCAAATAATCCAAAGTGACAGAACCTGAAATATTTTTCTTGGCAGTAATCAAATCATCCAAATAGTCGGCCACAATAACATTACCTCCATGAACACCAGCACCTGGACCTATGTCAACAATATAATCAGAAGCAAATATTGTATCCTCATCATGCTCCACTACTATTATTGTATTACCCAAATCACGAAGATTGAGAAGTGTTTTAACAAGTCTGTCGTTATCTCTAGAATGCAATCCAATAGTTGGTTCATCCAAAACGTATAAAGCACCAACCAAACCAGAGCCTAACTGTGAGGCTAGACGAATACGCTGAGCTTCACCACCAGAAAGAGTATGAGCTCTACGATCAAGAGACAAATATTCAATACCAACATTTATCATAAAAAGAAGTCTGGATTCTATTTCTCTCATCACGACTTTTGAAATATTTTTTTCACGTTCAGTGAGTTTCAAATTCATTACAAAATCATAAGCGTCTTTGATAGACATTCTAGTTAGTTCAACTATATTTTTGTTTCCTATCAGAACATGCAAAGCTTCCTCACGAAGTCTCGCGCCGTTACACTTAGGGCAAAGTTCTTTTCCAAAAAAATGTCTTGTTCCCAAACCATTACATTCGGGACATGCTCCATAAGGAGAATTAAAAGAAAATAGTCTTGGTTCCACTTCTGGATATGAATAACCATCTTTTGGACAGGACAGTTTTGAAGACATGAAAAATTCTTCAGGAATGTATTCTTTATTAGACTCCTGCGCGACATCACGAAACATTATTTTTACCTGTCCATCTGATTCGTTTAGAGCTTTTTCCAAATCCTCAGCCAATCTTTCCTCGGCACTCTTAACATCTGTTTTAAAATCCAAAAGAGAAATGCTGTCCACCAGAACATCTATGGAATGTCTTTTGGTTTTTGTCATTTCTATTCTTTCACGAAGTGATTTGCGAACACCGTCTACTAATACATGTGAATAGCCCTTACCGAGTAGGTCATAAAGCAGTTGGTAATACTCTCCCTTTCTTCCTCTAACCACTGGTGCAAAAATCTCAACATAGATAGGAAGAGGAATTTTTTTTGTACTAGTTGTTATTGTTTTTTTCTTTGCATCAATTTTTTCTAAAATGAAATTTTTAATTTCCTCGTTTGAAAGTTTTTTTATTTCATCTCCACAAACCAAACAGTGTGGATGCCCTATGCGTGAATACAAAATACGTAGATAATCATAAATCTCTGTAATAGTAGCAACGGTAGAGCGTGGATTATTTGATCGTGATTTTTGATCTATAGAAATAGCTGGAGAAAGTCCTGATATTTCATCTACATCTGGTTTCTGCATCTGTCTCAAAAACTGACGGGCATAAGAAGAAAGAGATTCCACATACCTTCTCTGTCCCTCGGCAAAAATAGTATCAAAGGCTAAAGACGATTTACCCGAACCAGACAAACCAGTAAAAACCACCATTTTGTTTCGTGGCATTTCCAAAGTTATATTTTTAAGATTGTGCGTTCTAGCACCCTTAACTATGATTAGATCTTGTTTTTCTTTTTTCATACATAAAGAGACCCCGTTTCTTCGTATAGGTATAGGGGTAGACAGACATAATACCACAAATAAACAAATTTGACATCAAACCTAGTAATGTTAGTGTTTTATCAGAAAAAACTTCCGGGATCGCATCCCAGAAAGGCCAAAAATGTCGAACCGAATCCATCCGGTAGTTGGAATGCAGGTCAGACTGGCCAAGAAAAAGGATCCGAAATTCAAGGGGCTCGTAAGGAAGTTCGGCTACTGTTTCGGGATCTTCCATGTTTGCAGAGTAAGAAAGCCAGGAGGAAATGGTAAGGTCTCCTACATGGTCACCTTGGAAAAGAAAGGTGTCCCCATCACAAACGAAGACGGTAGCATCCGTGCATTTCACTGGGAAGATCTGGAGAAGAGGTTCGTCTAGAGAGAGCCTCGAGCGCTGGCGTGGGTCGTTGCGACCCACGCTAATTTTTTATTCTAATTTATTTTTTGATTTTTTCTCTCTTTTTGGTGCAAGTCTTTTTATTAATTCCGCAATTTCATCTCGCAGTATTGCAGCGGTTTCAAAATCCAAAATCTTGACTGCCCCATCCATTTGCCTTTCTTTTATTTTGATTAGTTTTTGTGGATCTTTTGTAAACATTTTCTCATCCATGTGTAACAAACTGTCTACAGTCTTGGCATGTTCTGTTTTCATTTGTTCAGTAATATCCTGAATCTTTTTTATGATTGTTTTTGGAGTAATTCCGTGTTTTTTATTATAATCAATCTGCAAAGCACGACGGCGATTTGTCTCATCTATAGCTCTTTTCATAGATTCTGTCTCCGTATCTGCGTATAAGATAACCTTACCAAGAACATTTCTAGCTGCGCGACCTATAATCTGTATCAAACTTGTATCACTTCTGAGAAATCCTTCTTTGTCGGCATCAAGGATCCCGATAAGAGTGACTTCCGGCAAATCCAAACCTTCTCGCAACAGATTCACACCGACCAGACAATCAAACTCACCCCGACGAAGAGAAGTTAGTATTTCAATTCTTTGTATTGTTTTTATATCACTATGCAAGTATTCAGCTCGAATTCCCTTTTCCTTTAGATACTCGCTCAAATCCTCTGCCATTTTTTTGGTTAAGGTTGTTGCGATAACACGACCACCTTTTTTGATAGCCGTCTCTGCCTCTTTTATAAAATCAAAAATCTGACCTTTGTATTTTCCTTTTTCAACTATAGGCCTAACCTCCACCACAGGATCAATAAGTCCTGTTGGGCGTATAATCTGCTCTACTATCTGCTCACTATGCTCTCTCTCGTATTCACCAGGTGTGGCAGATGTATATATTGTCTGGCCAACTCTTTCTTCAAATTCTTTGAAAGTTAAAGGTCTGTTATCTTTGGCACTAGGAAGTCTAAAACCATAATCCACCAATGCTTGTTTTCTGGAAGAATCACCTCCATGCATAGCTCCTATCTGTGGAACAGAAACATGTGACTCATCTATAACCGTAAGAAAATCTGGGGTACCATCTGGTTTATGTGGAAAATATGACAGCAATGTGTCTGGTGCCTCTCCGGGCTTTTTACCAGAAAAATGTCTGGAGTAATTTTCTATTCCATTGCAATACCCCATCTCACGAATTAAAGCTAGGTCATATGAGGTGCGTCTTTTAAGTCTCTCCGCTTCCAGAAGTTTTCCTTCTTTTTCTAGTTCCTTAAGCCTTGTAGTTAATTCCGCTTTTATTGTTTTAAATGCTCTTTCGTTTTGTTCTTTTGTAGATATAAAATGTTTTGCTGGGAACAAGAAAAAAGCAGGTGTTGATTCTAAAACAGCACGAGTAATAGCATCTATGACCAAAATTTCTTTTATCTTCCCTTCTTCTATCTCAATTCTATAAATCTGCTTTTGGGATATAGGCATTATCTCCAACATATTACCAATAGCTCGAAACATTCCCGGTTTCAAATCTGCGGTTGTTCTCTCGTAATGAATATCTATGAGTTTACGAATAAACTCCGCACGAGAAATTTTTTCTCCCTGACTTACTTTCAAATTAACTTTTTCATATTCTGCTGGAGAACCAAGACCATATATACAGGACACAGAAGCGACAATAATCACATCTTTGCGAGTCAATAATGCCTGGGTTGATGCGTGACGAAGTCTGTCTATTTCTTCATTTATCATCGCTTCTTTTTCTATATATGTATCAGAAACTGGCATATACGCTTCTGGTTGATAGTAGTCGTAGTAAGAAACAAAATAATGAACAGCATTATTTGGAAAAAATTCTTTATATTCTTGAGCAAGTTGCGCAGCTAGTGTCTTGTTGTGAGCAATAATAAGAGTTGGCTTGTTAATTTCCTGTATCACATTGGCAACTGTAAAAGTTTTGCCGGAACCAGTCACTCCAAAAAGAGTCTGATGTCGCAGACCTGTTTTCACACCTTTTACAAGTTTTTCTATGGCCTGTGGTTGATCCCCCGCAGGTTTAAAATCGCGTTTAATCTGGAAATTCATCCCAACACTATACAATAAATTATATATAATAGAAAAGGCGGGGTGTAGCTGCAGCTACGAACCCCGCCCAGATGAACCCGGTAGTAACCCACCTTGCGGCAGGCCCCCTAGACCGAGTGACTCGGGGGATCAGAATCAAGGAACTGAGGTGGCAGCGCATCGTACCCGAGAGTTGCTTCTCGTCAGCTTTTACTTTTTCGGTTTTGCGGTTTTGCGGTTTTGCGGTTTTGCGGTTTTGCGGTTTTGCGGTTTTGCTTCTCGTCTCGTCGACTTTCTCGATCTCTCAGGAGCGCCACCACCTCTACAATTAATTATACACCCGACCACAAAATAAGTCAAGGGCTTTATCTATTGTTGTAGTACTTGGTCAAAAAATCCTTTTTATAAGCCATGAAATCACCGTTCAGAATTTCTTCTCTCATTCCATCCACCATTTTCACTATAAAATGCACATTATGTATTGATGCCAGTGTATAACCCAAGATCTCCTTGGCACGAAATAAATGTGCCACATAACTTCTACTATAGTTTTTACATGTATAACAATCACACCCAGGATCTATCACCCCTTCGTCTTCTCTAAATTTTTCGTTCATTAAATTTATTCTCCCATTTTTTGTATACACCGCACCGTTACGGGCTATGCGAGTGGGACCAACACAATCAAACAAATCACAACCCTTCTCTACCGCCATAAATAAATCAAGTGGTTCACCTATACCAAGAAGATGTCTTGGTTTTTCTTTTGGTAAAATAGTATTACACCACTCAACCGCCTTCTCCATGTCTTCTTTCTCAAAGGAACCGCCGATACCAAAACCATCAAAATCCAAGGAACCAATGTACTCCGCACTCTCTTTTCTCAATTTTTCATCTCTCCCACCCTGCACTATTCCGAACAACGCCTGACTTTTGTGATTCTCTTTTGACAGGTGATGATCCAAGGATCTTTTAGCCCACCTGTGTGTTCTTTCTAATGCTTCCTTTTGATAATGAAGAGACTCATGTGGAGATGTACATTCATCAAAAGCAAAAATGATGTCAGCCCCTAGATTGTGTTGTATATCAATAGATTTTTCTGGCGTAAAATAATGAGCAGAACCATCTGAGTGTGAACGAAACATCACACCGTTTGGATCTATCTTGACTGTCGTGGCTCTTTGCTCTTCTTCATCATCTGCGGTACTACTTTCAGATCTCTCTGGTAATAATATTTCCTCATCTTTTTTGTGAGCTATTTTACTAATACCCTTTCCAAAAGCCACACCCAAAGAGAAAACTTGAAATCCCCCAGAGTCAGTCATGAGAGGCCCATTCCAATTCATTACTTTATGCAAACCTCCTAATTTTTTTATCTGTTCATCTCCTGGTTCCAGATATAAGTGATATGTGTTGGCAATAATAACCTGGCTACCCAAGTCTTTGACCTGCTCAGGAGTAAGAGATTTAACCGTACCCTTGGTTCCTACAGTCACAAAAGCAGGAGTCTCAATATCACCATGTGGAGTATGTATCGTCCCCACTCTCCCGAGAGAATTTGGGAGTTCTTTATGTATTTTGAAAGACAATGGTTTCATTAAAACCAGAGTAACATTTATCTAGAAAAATATAAAATTTATTTTTCAACCTTCAATAATTCCACCTCAAAAATCAATGTAGAATTTCCAGGTATTGGACCATAATCATTTGGTCCATAACCGAGCTCAGGAGGAACTGACAAGATTCTTTTTCCTCCAACTCTCATTCCTAGTATCCCCTGATCCCAGCCCTGTATCACCTGACCAACACCCAAAACAAACTGAAATGGTTCATTTCTAGAAACAGAACTGTCAAAAACTCTACCATCAACAAAACGTCCAGTGTAATGCACCACCACCCTGTCACCAGAAAAAGCCTCCTCACCCGTTCCCACCACCACATCTTCAGCTAGTAATTCTGGTTTTTGTGAAGTACTCATCTTTGAATTTTCATTAGTAAATAAAGAAATTAAACTTTGTCCAAATATAAAGAAAAAACCAACCACAAAGATTGCGACTACAACCGCAACCCATTCTTTTTGTTCTAGATTTTTCATAAGCTCAATTATATTACGTTTTTTTTATTAAGTAAACAATTTTCATGCTATTATTTGTGTATGGGTAAAATCAAGAAAACACCAGCGGTTGTAACAAATGTTTTTCCAATGCGAATAAACAAATACCTTGCTCATAAGGGTGTTGCCACACGTACCGGAGTAGATGAACTAATAAAAAACCATAAAATATTAATTAATGGCAAAATTGCAAAACTTGGAGACAAGATACTAGAAACAGATAAAGTAGAAGTTCGTGGAACCCATACAAAAAAGAACCACATCTATCTTGCATACAACAAGCCCAAAGGAATAGTCAGTACTAATCCACAAGGTAAAGAAAAAAGTATAACCGAAACCATAAAAGGAGTTTTTCCAGTAGGTAGATTAGATAAAGAATCCCACGGCCTTATCATCCTTACAAACGACGGACGTGTAACCGATAGACTCCTAAATCCCATTTATAATCACCAAAAGGAATATTTGGTTGAAGTAGACAGAAAGTTTACTCCGGCCTTCATAAAACACATGCAAGAAGGTGTCGATATAGGAGAAGCTATTACCAGACCAGCTGTTCTTAAAAAAATAGGAGAAAAAACATTTAGCATAATCCTAACAGAAGGCATGAATCGCCAAATAAGAAGAATGACAGAAAAGCTGGGGTATACAGTGAGAGATCTACAGAGAATAAGAATTCAAAATATAGAACTAAATGATGTTCCTACGAATTCATACAGAGAAATCACGGGAGATGAATTAGAAATTTTTTTAAAAAGCATAGGATTGTAATTTTACAAAAACCTTTCAGCTAAGATACAATATAATCCATGAATCCCGTTAGAGATTCACGGGAAATCAATAATAAGTAAATCTGACATTATAAATTAATTTCGATAGGAATCATCGTATGAACTATGGTGAGACCTATCTCTAACGGGATGAAAGACAAACCAATATTAAATTTGCCACCAAGAGAACTACCATCTATTCCAATGTCCAAGAGAGAAATGGCAGAGGATACCAGAGAAAGAGTACATTTGATATCAAAAGAGTTCACAGACGGTTTCAACTTTCTCCAAGATTATCCCAGATCAGTAACTTTTTTTGGAGGAACCCATTTTGAAGAATCGAACATCTATTACCAGAAAGCCAGGAGTTTAGCAAAAAAAATAGTAAATGAATTACACTACTGTGTAGTAACAGGAGGAGGTCCGGGTGTAATGGAAGGAGCAAACCGCGGGGCTTTTGAAGCTGGAGGTGAATCAATCGGACTCACTATAGAATTACCGAATCACCAAGTTCAAAATGCATATCTCACTCACAATTTAGATTTTTATTACTTTTTCAGTAGAAAAGTTTGCCTTTCTTTCTCAGCAGAAGCCTACATTTTCTTCCCGGGAGGTTACGGAACGTTAGATGAATTTTTTGAAATTATCACACTCATTCAAACTGGTAAAATCATAAAAATGCCGATAATTCTAGTCGGCAGTGATTTCTGGAACCGGATTGATGATCTCATAAAGAATACTCTGTTTAAGCTGGGCACCGTAGATAAAAATGATTTAACTCTTTATAAAATATCAGACAATGAAGATGAAATTATTGAAATAATAAGAAAAACTCCCGTCAGAGAGACAGTCAAATTCACCCACAAGGATTTAAACTCTTCAGGTATAGAAATAGAAAATTAATTTTATAAATCTTTTTTTATCTCTTTAAATTCGTTCTCTATTTCAGAAAGTCTTTCTCTAGAAGCCTTGATAAGGTTAGCCCCCTCCTTAACATACTCTAAACCCTTCTCAACATCCAATTCTGATTGAGACTCAAACCAGGAAACTATATTGGCTAGTTTTTTTAACGTATCATTCAGATTAATCTGAGTATTTGATGTTTTTTTCATTTTATTTTTATTGTGTTATTGATTTTATTATACCGTCAGAAACCGAAATGTCTAATGGGTCACCCTTTCCAATTTCTTTGACGCTACGTAAAATTTTTCCTTTATGCCTAACTATACTATATCCTCTTTTTAGTTGGTTCTCTGGGTTAGATTGTTTTATTAATTTTTCACTTTGGGAAACAAGCTCGTTCACCTCACCTACTAGAAAAACAAAACCTCTTACCAAATCTTTTTCTACGTGTTTTATATTATCTTTTATTCTTTCCAAACCTGATTCAATACGATTCACCGCATTAACTAAGGTTTGCTCTGCCTTTTTGAACACATCAAATAATGAGTTGAACCTGTTTTGAATCAAAACTTCAGAATTTTCTATTAAAAAGCGAGTGTCTTTCAGTGCTGAATCAAAGCTATAATTTATTTTTTGATCAGCCATATTAACGTTTGCCAAAGCATTGTTCCAGCTATTATTTAAAAGATTGGCCACCGCTGTTGGAGTAGAAACATTCTTGTCTGACACTAGAGAAATCAATGGTGTATCCTTGTCGTGACCTATACCTGTCAAAACAGGTATAGGAAATTTGGCCACAGCCCGAACCAATACCTCATTGTTAAATGCCTGAAAAGACTCGAGTGATCCCCCTCCCCGCATAATAACCAGAACATCTATATCTTTATGTTTTAGAGTCTCTACTGCGGACAGTAAATCCTTTATAGCTTCCTGCCCCTCAACCCTAGAATCAACAAACAAAATTTCATAACCAAATTTACCTATATTTGTCAAAAAATCATTTATAACTGCACCACTTTTTGAAGTTATAACTCCTATCTTATGAGGAAAATCCGGCAACAACCTCTTCTTATCCTCAGAAAACAAACCTTCTTTTTCAAGTTCTCTTTTTAGTTTTTCGTATGCTATTTGTAAAGCACCCTCACCTACCCGTTCTAAAAGCTCCACCTGCATAGTCAGCCCTCCATTTGGTTTATATATATTGGGATATGCAGTAATAATTACTTCCATACCATCAGCAAGAGCCACACCAGAAATGTGAAAATCTCTTTTCCACATAAAACATTTTACCGTGCTCTGATCTTTAGAATCTTTTATGGAAAAATATAAATAAGTACGCCCGGGATATTCTTGAAAACCTGAGACTTCACCAATAATTTTGGCTTTTTCTCCTTTGAGAGAAAAATTTAACTTGTCCAGATATTGACTAACAGAAATTATTTCACTCATAAAAAATTAAATGTTTTCTTTTTTATTCATATATTTCTTTATCCAAGCCATTATGTGTTCGGCAAAAGCAGGCACAAGAGAAACAAAAATTATTCCTAAAATAATAGGCGTCAACAATTTCTCTGCATTTGGTATTACTTGACCCAAATAATATCCAATAGAAGTCACTCCTCCTGTCCAAAGAAATCCTCCTAAAACAACATATTTCATAAAAGTTTTATAATCCATATCCACAGCTCCAGCTAAAGTAGGACTGAAAGACCTCACTATTGGAACAAATCTACCTATAACCAAAGTCTTTATACCGTATTTTTTGTAAAAATTTTCTGTATATTCAATGTGTTTCTTTTTAAACCAATATCTGTCATTACTCCTTAGAATAAAAGAGCGAAGCCACTCACCCATTGAATAACTAAAAATATAACCAACAACACTAGCAATAAATAAAGTTAAGATAAGTAAGGCTATATTAAAATGACCTTGTGAGGCCAGAAATCCAGAAATAAAAAGCAAACTATCACCTGGCAAAAATAACGTTGGCGGAAATGATTCTAAAAAAATAATTAGGAATAAAATTGCATAACCAAAATATCCAGCATACTGTATAAAATTTATAAGATGATCCATAAAATTAGATACTTTTCATTGTATCATGTTTTTTAAAAAAACATTTTTGACAAACATCAAAAACGGTGATATTTTATTTTTGGAGGCACAGGTTGAGAGCAATGTAGCCCAAATCCTGTGACTAAAAATGTTTATTGCAACCACGAACCACGACATGGGAGCACTGGGTGGTGCTCTCGCCCTGATCTTTCTGTGTGTGCTCATCATGGGGGCCTTCGCCTTTCTCAAGAAGAAGACTCCACCAAGCAACCCGTCCGAATAAAGCGGACACGAACTGGCAGGTCCTCTACACAGGTCCTGCCAGTTTTCACATACAACCTTTGACAAAATAATTTGAAATATGTTTTACTAGCAAAGGACTGCACCAATCATGATGGTTGGGCAGGTGCACAGGGAGTGTTCTTGTGAAAAAAATCGTCGTCGTCAGCGCACTCATCGCCGGAGTTGTGGTAGCAGCAACAATTGCCGCCACCACAACGAAGAAGCCGATCACATCGCCAACGTGGGGAGGCACCCACTACTAGCACGACACTCATCCGGGGTGGATCTGAGAAGATCCATCCCGATCTTTTTTATATAAAAATTAATAATTTTTAGACTGATTCAAAATAAGATTTTGATAAATTTCTATTAGTGAGAAAAATAGAGCAACTACAATAGGTCCAAGTATAAATCCTATAGGACCAAACAAGCTCAACCCACCCAATACTGCAAAGAGCATAATGAGTTGGTGGGTTTTTGTTCCTTTTGAATATAAGTATGGACCGAGGAAATTATCAACCAAACCAACTATTAATACTCCCCATAACATAAGTCCAATAGCAAAAGGTGTATTACCTATAATAAACATATAAGCTATTGCTGGTATAAATATAATTGCAGTTCCTAGACCAGGCACAAGGGAAGCAACCGCTGAAACACTACCCCATAGAGTTGCGTTCGGAACACCAAAAATTTTCATACCTATTCCAGCAAGAACACCTTGAATTATAGCAATCAGAATAACTCCTTTGATTGTAGAGATAACGGTTTGTTTTATCTTATTAAAAATCAATTCATCATATTTATTATCCATTGGACTTAATCCAACAAGAACATTCTTAAATTTTGATCCATCGCGCAAGAAAAAATAAATAGATATAAACATCAAAATCACTCCCGTGACTAGATTAAACAAACTATAAAGAACCGTGCTCAAATGACTTATTATAAGATCAGTACCTATACCAATATATTGATTTAGATCAATTGAAAAATTCGGATAAAATCCTTGTATTGGTTTTTCTATGGCATTAGTTATTTTTTGAATATAATCAATTTCTGTTTGATCCCTCAATTGAAAATACAAACTTGTTGATTCATTCAAAATTTGTGTAGACAGAAAAAATACAGGAACCATAATGACTACAGCAAACAAAAATACCACAACAAAAGACGACAAAGCTTCTCTACCCTTCAAGAACTTAACAACCACACGATAAAACGGACTTAAAACCATAGCAAAAATCGTAGACAACACCAGAACCTCAATGAAAGGCAGGAAGATGAAAAATATTAAAATAGAAACCAAAAATAAAGTTGTAATAAAAAAATATTTTTGTAATGCATCTTGGCTCATATAGACAAATTATACACTAATGGAAATTAAAAAAAACGACCCCGCTCCACCTTTTGGTGAAACGAGGTCGTAATGGACTCTTGTACGTCTAGGAACGCTTGCTGAAGGCTCCAGGGCGCCTTCTGGCCCAGGCACTCTCGATGAGATCCTTGATGACCATGGGACTTTCGCACTTCACGAAGATGTGCTGAATCTGGCCACCACCACGAATCCGAACCCTGAGACCATCCTTGCAGACAGCGCTGACTGCCAAGTACGGCTTGCCGCACCTGACAACCATAGGACGATCGTGAACCACCTTCCGAACTTCCGGAAGGTCCACGACGTGCTTCAGAGCACTGATTGCCTCTGGGATTGGTTTGCTTCCTTTTGGAAGCTTGCCTTCTGCCCTGACAGATCGACTCATCGCCCAGCCCTTTCTAGTTAACGTACACCAGATTAAACCATAACCAATTTATAGTAGATAGTCAAATAATTTTTGTAAAATTGGACAGAAAAATATGTTTCCATAGCACAGCTTGCTTTTTTACAAAAAAGTTATACAGTATATATAGATTTATTATATTTAAAATAAAATTATGAAAAAATTTATTATTGGTTTAGTGCTTGTATTGATCCTCGCTTTGATTTGGTTTTTCTATTTCAAATCAACTCCAACTGAAAAAGAAGCTTTAATAAGCACAGCCACAGTTTCTATTGAATCAGTATCAGATTTGAATACAGATCTTACTGCAGCAGCAACACTTTCAGGAGGCAAAGTGGTTACTTGGAAAACTTCTGACTATCCCAAAGATGCCGGTGTAAACATAAACCTTATTAGAAAAACAGGAGATTCACCAGTAACTTATGTTTTAGTGAGAACTATTGCTGAAGACACCCCAAATGACGGAGAAGAAAAATGGACATTAAACCAAGGAGAAAATACAAACGACCTCTATCTTGAGATAACATGTTCTACAACTTATCAGTTCCAAAACGGTTGTAAAATATCTTCTGGTGAGCCAATTAAAGTAAACTAAATACAAACTAAAAACCTCGCATAACGCGAGGTTTTTAGTTTCTAGTATTCTACTGTTATAGGAAAAGATATGGATGCATCCTTTTCAGGTATTCCTGATGGATTATCTTTAATTAAAACTATGGTTGCAGGACCAATATAAGATTCTGGTGCTTTTAGATTAGCCTTAAACAAAACAAAATCTTCTGTCATCCAATCCCCCTGTGCCTGAGCAATCGCCGTATCAAGAGTATTTCCATCTTTATCAAGAAGTTTTATTGGAAAAGACGCCTCAAAAAACCACACCCCCCTTGCTTGACCAACCACACTGAATTCCTTCCCTGTCACCGCCCCTGGAAAAGGAAGCTCAACTTTTATCAAATCTTCTGAGGAATTAATGTATGTAATTTTTTCTGGTAATTCCTCTGCATAAGTTCTACCATCAGGAGTTTTACATTGACGCGGGTGACTTTCCATAACAGGATAGCCAGCTTTTTCACAATCTTCAAAAGACATAATATTGGAAACATCTTTTTTCAAAGATCCAAACCAAATCAGGGCTCCAACTATAACAACTACCAATAATAAATAAAATATATTTTTATTTTGCATGTATGTAATTATATCAGACACTAAAAATTTTTACTGTTTGACAAATATACTCAAATATGATATACTACTGGCCAGAACATAAAGAAACTTTCGGGAATTTCTCCCACGGTTTCTTTCTGGAGGCACTATGAAGAAAAATCTCGGTGTCATCATTGCAATCTGCGTTATGGCACTCGGAGGTTTATACCTCACGGAAAAACCCAAAGATATTGCCACACCCTCCTCTGCCACCACAACAATGACCCGACTGGAGCAGAAGGCCCAGGAAATCACGGTGGTCATCGAGAAGTACCAGGAGATTGAGAAGCAGTTCAACCTTGTGCGGCGGGACACACCAAGCCAAGGATGGACGAGGGAGGTTTTCGAGGGAGACGAGCGGAACTCAAGCCAGATAGAGGAGAACCTCCGTAAGATGGAGGTTCTGCTGGGACGGCTCGATGAGCTCTCTCCGTCTACGAGTTACCCAGACCTCAAGCACGAGATCCAGCTCGCAATGGTGCATGAGGCGTCAAACCTCCTCATCGTTGCCAGACGAGATCAAGACCTGCAAGGTCTTGAAGTGTTTCTGGAGTTCGTCTCAAGGATGGACACTTCACCTGACACATTTAGGGTCAGTCCTGACCAGCTACGCAACGAAGCACTGGTCATGGCCAGGAAAGAGGTTGCAGTTCTGCGTCCTCGCCTGCTTGAAGGCAGTGGGGACGCACGAGGTTACCTCCAACACATCCTCCGAGCCTGGCAGTTCAGCCCGAACGAGCTTGGGCTGACCAAGCAGGACATGAGGGAGGTTGCAGACAAGTAGCTCACGACCTCGCACACAGTGGCGTTGGGAAGAGAAATCTTCTTCCCAGCGTCTTTTTTTAATCAATAATAAATTCTAATTGTTTAGAATTAAAATATTCCCAAATCTCTAGTAATTCTGGCATATCAAAAGAAATGCTTCTTAAGTGTTCTATTTGTTTCTGTTGATTTTGTCTAACGCTATCTTTTGTACCAAACTTCCTATCATTTACAGCCTTTGCTTTATTCAACACAACTGTTATTTTGGGTAAAATTTTATCAAGAGTTTTTACAAACCTAGCTTCTTTTGTATCCAGCCTTTCATATTTCTCTATAGTTTCATGTATCCAATTAAACTCTTCACCAAAATCTTCTTTTATTTTATCTAGAGCATGTCTTTCTCTTTTTTCTTTTTCTCTGACTGAATCAGTAGTCACACCAACCAAAGTAGGTGTATCCCCTGCGTGAACTTCCACCAAATCATGCACTAAAGCAAACTGTGCAATTAAACCAAGATCCAAATCTTTATATAATTTTGAAGCTATGGACAAACCTAATACTCCAATCATAACAGTATGATCTGTATCTGATTCTGGCAATAAACCATCTTGATGATAAGTAATCCTGTCTATTTTTCCAAAATCCAATATTAAGGAAGCTAATTCTTCAATTTTATTATTCATTTCTACTTATTATAAAACAAGTCTCATACAAAAACCTAAATCACATAACCAGGAGGAGGCCAAGCATGCAAAAGCATTGCTAAAATAACATAAAAAATAAAGTGAATCATATAGGCATAAACAAATCCCCCTCTAACCCTGAGAATTAAAAATGGAAAAATGAGAGAGGACACAAAAGCCCCACCTGTCATAATCATAGAGTAAGGTAGAGGCGCACCATTAAGAAGATACAGAACCACATGAGCACCTCCGAAACACAATACGTAACCAAGAAGAACCTTCTTTATAGATTCAAATCTAAAAAATAGTTCTAGCACAAGAACAGTTACTAGTAACTGTTGAATTAAAATCTCTAATGCTTTCGGTAAAAAATACCAAGTAGTAGCAAACAATATATCTGTATATGGAGAAAGTAAGGGTCCGCTCGGTATAGAAAATTGTGAAAACAAATAGATTAAACCCCAGATTAATCCCGCGGAAACTATGGATAAACCACCATATAACCAAATATGCAAATGTTTATCAAACCATTTTCTATACAAACCCCAAAAATTAAAGATAGTAATTATTGCCCATACAGTAAAGTAAACAGAAATTGCTATCGGGGATGAATTGTAGCTCAATTCAAAACCAAACATTGGTAAAACCAAGTAATATCCTATATTAACAAGCGTCCAGATAGCCGTTATTTCCCCTAGAACCTTATAGAAAGGAATGTTATTTTTCTGTTTGTTTATTTCATCCACATAACCATTTTATCATTTTAAAAACCAAACTGGTATACTTTACATATATGATCCCGTTAGAGATTCACGGGAAATCACAAGGTGGTAATTGTAATATTATAAATTAATTTCGGTAGGAATCATTATGCGAACTATGGTGAGACCTATCTCTAACGGGATGACAAACGAAAATAACAACCTAAAAATAGAAACTATAAAAATAGACAACGGGAATGAGGTTTCATTTTGTCCAGAGAGAGGAGGTATTATCACCTCTCTAAAATTTCGAGGCAAAGAAATTTTATATATGGAAGAAGAAACTTTTATAAATACAGCTGTTAGTGTTCACGGGGGTATCCCAATACTATTTCCAAATGCTGGACCAGTACAAAGTCCCGACTTCCCAAATTTAAAGGAACACGGATTCGCCAGAACATCTTCTGAATGGAAAGCTGAAATAAGAGATAGTGGTTTTATAGAAACCCTGCTGCCAGAAGAAAAAAATAAACAATCTTTTCCTTTTGATTTTCAATTCACATTCGAAACCAGATTTGAGGACAATGACTCTTTCACAATAATTGAAAAAGTAGAAAATAAAGAACAATCAAAAAACCTTCCTTTATCTATGGGCTTACATCCATATTTCAAAGTTCCAAGAGAGGAAAAAGCTAACATCAAATTCAATTTTGAAGGAGGAAAATTTATAGAAGAACAAATTGGACTTTGGTCCAATGGAGAATATATCTGTGTGGATAATCCAAAAACAAAAGATTCATCTACTGTCTTAGAAATAGAAATACCAACTATAGGAACTCTAGTTATTAACCCATCTGCCGAATATAAAAAAATATGGATATGGTCCCAACCAGAAAAAGACTTCATTTGTATTGAACCTATGATGAGAGACAAAGGTGGTTTGACTTCTGATCCAGAGTTAATAGCTCCTGGAAACACTTACACTTTATCTGTAAGCTACTTGTTAAAACAATAACCTGTATTTGATTTTTTTCTATTAGTGTTGTATTGTCATACACAGACTGGAGAGCTGAATGCACACAAACAAAGAGACCCTGAAAGAGCTCTCGCGCAAATATCTGAGCGAGAATGAGCAACCAAACATCGACTTCTATCTCGAGATAAGAGAGGTGGAGATCGTCAGTGCGTACATCCTTGGGGCTATCGACAAACGCTGGCGGGAAGGAAACCTCTCCGATGAAGAGGCCAAGGAAGACATCCTGAAGCTGGACTTTGGTCCGAGGGACATGAAGGACCTCAGAATCTGGTCAGAGTGTCTCCGAAGGCTGTTCTGAGATAGAGTGGAGATAGTGAGGCGGTGGGACGAAAGTTTCACCGCCTTTTGATTTATTACAAAAAATAAGGGTGGTCTCCACACTGAGATTCCTGTTGAAATAAAGATGGTTTTATCTATTATTTTAAAGGATACTTTAATTTAATTCGGTTAATATTTTCCTCCAAAGTGTCCAATCCCATAGATTTTCGTCTTTCATCTACATGTTCAATATCTTCAATATCTTTTGGAACATGTGCTCCATTTACTTGTTTAAATTGAGTACCGTAAACCTGAGGTTTCCCTTGATTAATCATTACCCTATCAGTGAGCATGGCTATATTTTCAGATCCCACCTCTCCTTCTGGTAAATCTTTCATCAAGGTCAAGCAGTGAGACTGGAATTCAACATCGTGATCTGCATGCTGAACCAAGAGCCAAGCCGACATAGACGCTTCACTACCAACTCTTGATATACTGGGCCACCCAATCTCATTTACTATTTCTTTCATTCTTTTTGTGTTTTTTCTATCTACTTCTTCGTCCCAGTAATCATTTTGCAAATTTTTTTCCCGCATATCTTGGTCTATTTCATACATCCGAATAATCTCGGAAGCAATATTAGGAAATTCAATTGAACTAAATTTTTCCATATTTGATATCAAAATTATATATCTCCTATTTCTGCTTCATGTAATTTAGCTTCTTCCCAAAGCTTCTTTAAAGTAACATCAAAAGAGTCTCCAGAAGAAACGCTGTCTAAATAAATTTTTTTAAAATATTCAACCATTCCCATATCACCGATTTTTTTTGTAACAAATGTCTTGTATCCCCACTGCTTTGGTTTGATCATTTCTTTAATTTCTGGATGACATTGTAATATTATTGGGTCCATTATTTCACTCAATTTCCAAACCAAATTTGGTCTTTCATACTCCCTTCTTTCAACTTCAGGAAAAACTTCTTTCCACTTTTTAAACCAGAGAAAATGAACTATTTCATGAGCAGATGTTTCTATCATAGCAGATAGATTTTCATAACCAATAAAAAATGAGTTCTTATCAATAAAACGGGGATGTATAGGAAGAGTAGACACATACCCCGTTATTTTTTCTTCTGCTGGCCAATCTGTCCCAAAATGCACTGATAGTATTTCCAAAAATTTTTCATTGATCTTGTCCCATTCATTTTTAATTTCCTCTGAAAATGTTTCCATCTCTGCCTCGTGTTCAGATCTAAGTTTTCTAACATACTCCAAACATATTGCTTTTCTTTTTTCCTTATCTTCTACACCATTTAACAGATCAACCAATTCCTGATGTTTTGCAAAAATATGTGGCCAATTGTTACGCTTGATAAAATCATCAAACAATTCTGCTTCCAGTTCCATATCGGCCAACTCAAAATTCACTTGAGGTATATCTGCCTCAACCGATTCTATAGAACTATGACTCATCTCTACTTCTTTCATACCTGTATTTTATCTTATTTTGTTCTTTGTTTTTTCTTCCTTCAACCTGAATTTGATTATTTTTGTGACAAGAGAAATTGGAAGTGGTTTTTCATAAGAAAATCTAATGCAACCCTTTGAAAAATCCAGGCCTTGTTTTTTGAGATCATTTTCAAAAGACGCTACTCCAGACGGTGTTGGATAGAAACCTAAATGCCCCTTCATTGCAGCAAAATGAATAAAATTTTTTCCGTTTAGTTCTATAGTTGGCATTCCATATTTTATTGTTTCTTCTCCTTTAGGAATAAGCTTTTTAGCCAATAATCTTATTTCTTTTATTTTTGGAACTGAACTCTTCGGAATATTTTTGATGTATTCATCAATATTTTTGTATGTCCTCATCTGCATGAAATTACTTATTCTGCTTTTTTGTATTGGGACAAGCCTAGAATATTTCCTTCGGAATCCTTGAACCAAGCTAGGAATCCCATTGAGCCATTTTCCCCTAGTGGAGTTTTACCTTTAACCACACTGCCACCATTTTCAACAATTTTATTCAAGGTTAAATCAATATCATCTACATCAACATAAAACATTGGATACGGCATACTAGCATCACGTTTACTAGACCCACCATTTATAAAACCTGGTTCAGTTGGTTGCATTTTTTCATTTACTGGACCGGTTTGCCAGCTGGTATAACCAAACTGCTCCCACTCAAAAGGTTTCCACTCAAAAACGTTTTTATAAAATGATTGGGCTCGATCTTTGTCGTCCCATGGAAATTCAAAATGTGTGACTTTATTCATAGTAGGACTATTATAACATATCTATTTTTTGTAAATCTCCATTAATAACAAATGGACCAAAACCAACAATTTCATCAGTCAGAATCCCTTCTGGAACATCGTTATAAAGAAAAATTTTCTTACCTAATCTGAAAGCATCGTACATTTCCAAAAATGTGGCCCCTCCAATATAATTTTTCATTCCATGTTTATCAAAATTCAAAACCAAAACAGCATCATTATTTTCAATAACATCAGTGCTATGTTTTAACATTTCAGATTTCCATTTGGAATGTTCTTCTACTCCCAGATTTCTATATCTTTCCTCTGTTGATGGGTCATCATAACAATTAGGCAAAGTTATCTTATGCCCATTATCTTCCAGTGTTTTCTGGACTTCAGGTATTTTGTCATAGAACTTTTTACTACAAATAATAAAGATTTTCATATCCACAATATACCAGTTTTACACATGATTTTAAAGGATACGAAACAGCGAGGAGATTGCTGGCTAATACCAGACAATGTAATATATATTTATATGAAAAATAAAATAATTTGGATTGTAGCCATTATCATCGTCGCAATTACTAGTTTTGCACTCATAGGCAATAAAGCTCCGAGTGACCCTCAAACATCAGACACAGAACAGACTACTTCCTCCGCTCCTTCCGGCAAAACTGCCGGTGCACCTGCTATAGATCTCACTCTTTGCACCAAACAACCCAACGACGCATATATCTGCCCCGCAAACGCACTTGCAGATTTCGGCCCTGTTACTATTACTGACACAGCATCCGGCAACAACTGCGAAATCACCTATCGAAACGCAACAGGCTTCTCATTCAAAGGCAAGACAAAAACTGGCGCCATCGCTTCTGGCCCTCTGGCGGTTGCTCTATACCCATCAGGCAATATAGCCACTGTTGCTCGGAGCGCTGCCCAGACATTGAGTTTTCACGCACGTGAAGACGGAGCTCTAGACCACACATTATTAGTTGATTCCAACTACAGTACAGAACAGTGTTTTTCTATAAAATAAAATTATCTCAGGAAAAAATACAAAACAGTAACTATTATTACTTGAATGGAGATTGCCAACAAAAGTCTCTTTAGACCTGTGATTGAAAGGTCTAACCAATACACTGCTAGGGACGGAAAATAAATAACTAGTGCCATTACTGAAATTATTAATAAGTTTGGACCTTCAGGATCGTTGAAAGATACGAGCATTATCCTGGAGCAAATGATGGATGTTATACCCAGTATTAGGAGTGAGATCTTTTTTGATTTGAAATACATGGGTTTATTATACTATGGAAAGTGTGGACTAGATAAAAGAGAAAGCCGCCCAAAAGCACGACGGCTTTCGGGCGGCGAGCAACTAGCAGATCACAGTGTTCGCGTCCTTGTCATTCCCGTCCTGGACGAAACGAATACCAGGAACGACAAGACTGAGATCCCTTCTGATCATCCTATTCCAACCACAGTGTTCATTGATCTTGGGAAGGAAGCAGAGACCCCGAGGTTTTGCATCGCGAACCTGCGTTGCAGTGACAAAAGCATCACCGACCACAAGACCTCCGACCCAGATGTAATCAGCGACACCAAGAACGGATGCGAGCCTAGCCTGGCTCACATCCTCGTGGAACTTCCACGTAAAGCCCGGGAAAGACTTGCGCAGATGTCGAAGAGGGTTGTCGTTCACCCAGTAGCACGCCTCAATGTAATTGGAGATGCCCTCCATGGCGATCCCGAGTGACATTTCCATCCCGTGGCGGTTGATCCACACTTCAGGATCATCTCCCACGAGAACTTCATTCATCAACCCGTTGTACAACTTCCCCTCTCGAATACGCATCTCTTTGCTGGTCATTTGGATTCTCCAATGTCTCGCGGACAAGCTCACCACTTTTAAGTCTAGGTGACAGACTGTTCTAGACACAAAATAACATATTAATTAAATATGTCAAATAGTACCAGTAATCTGGTACAAAATTGGAACATATTATAATAAAATAAGGGGCTGACGTTTAGTGCGCCAGCCCCCGAACACCTAGGCACAGAAACCAAGCTCTACTTCGTTGGGTTTCTCTCCACATCATCCTTTTGAGAAGATGGAGTGATGGAGGAAATAAGCCCGAAACAGAGAGCTTCGTCTGCAGTCATGTCAGTGTCAGGCAAACAGGCGTTGACAATCTCCTGTCTTGTCTTACCACTTCTACCCTCGAGAATACGATAAAGCTTCTCTTGAGATTTCCACATGCCATCGACAAGATCCTGCCGCTTCTTGTCGTCGGTCAAAGTATCGAGACTAACCTGTCTTCTGCTGACATGGTGAATCAGGATCTTTGAGTGTCTACTGGCTTCACGAGTCGTACAAGCCTGCAGAATGACTGCGCCCATTGAGCGAGCAAACGAGATCACCTTGCCTCGTGTCTTACCCTTGTAAGTGTCGATGAGATCAAAAATGAACAATCCCATGTCGACGTCACCGCCATTTGAGGTGATCAGAACATCGATGTCGGGGCTACCATTCAGCATGAAGTGTTTGATAGCGTTATCCACATACCTGGCCATATCAACGTTGATATCGCCATCGATGTTGATCGTGTTGTGTTCCAGAAACTTCCGTTGCTTATCGTCCATTTAGACTCCTCCTCTGGAGAAATTAATAGCACAAAAAGTATTCCGTGTCAATTGTTTTAATAAATTTGGTTGTCTGGGAGGAAATGGGGTTAGTTGAATAAAACCTGAAGAGCAGGTTTCTGAATAATAAGATGCCCACGTCCAAAAACAACGAATATACTTTTTCCTTCTTTCCAATATTTTTCGATTTCACTAACTATATTTAAGTCTCTGAAATCACTCATTTTTCTTGCTAGAACATTTATTCTTGTATCTGTTCTATTTGGGTTTACAAAATTATTTTGGCTTTCCGCGTGATTAAAATCTTTACCTATAATTTCTCTGTATAAACTCTTCAATGTCTCAAATGATAATTCAATTCCGTTCCAAAATTCATTTCTACTTTCCCTTTTGATCCAGTCTGAAGTCCATTCGCTAAAACCAGGTCTTGGTTCTGAAATTCTATGATAACTGTCTACGTATGATAAGAATTTGTAAAGAAGAGCCTCTTTTTTGTCTATTTCACCTATTTTTTTAAACAAATCATCCATACTCCCATCTGGAGATATTATTTTGGTATTTCCTTTAGCTAGAAATGTAATGTAACCCCCTTCAGAACTTTTAATTATTGCTAACTCTTCACTTTCTTCTAATTTACGCAAACCACCCTCAATAAATATAATTGTGTTCTCATTTTTTGTGATATCTAAAAACTTATTCCAATATTCTCTTAAAGCCGGATATTGAGGATTATTTATATCCCGTGCATGGTTCGCCCCAAAATAGAACAAAATTTGATTGCTTTTGGATATCTCAAAAGTACTAAAAACTCCTGTATATTTTTTTGACTCTTCAGCATATTGTTCTCTTGGTAACAAGAATTTTGAAATATCCATAATTAAAGTATACCAAAAGTCCTAACAATAAAAAGTTGTGAACTAATAGCTGGACGAGTCGGTCTTGTAAATTTACCCAATAAAACCCCGCGATACTTTTTTGATACCTCTCTAGAGAGAACTGATTTAAAAACTTAACTTTTTATCAACCTAAATTCCCTGGTAAACCAAATCAGTATAATGATGAATAATATTCCTATAAATACTGAGAACACGGTATCTTGCGAACTTTTTATATCAAGAACCAATTGAAGTCCGGCAATTATGATTTGTAGTAATGCAAAAATACCTAGTGCGTGGGTATATTTCTTGTTTGATTTATCAAGCTCAACAGTCGTTTCTCTTAATTTATCTAGTGATCTTCTAGTCAATTCGTCTGACGATAATGAGGCAAAATTAGGCAAGTCAGAATTAATATTGTTTTTAAGTTGATCGTCTGATTGTTCTTCAAGTTTTGGTGAAAAAATTTGCATAAAACCATTGTTTATATAATAAAAATTAAAAGTACCCTCGATTTTTAAAAGTCAAAGTGGTTATGGGATGAATTATATATACGTACCATTTAGGTTGTGGCATTATCCTTTTTATTTGAGCAGACTGTTTCCCTTCATCCAACTTAACTCTAAAAAGCAAACAGAACGGACGATTTCCGTAGAGCCTACCTAATTTAACATAATTTTCTTTTAAAACGTGCCCAGCTGCACTTGTCCCAGTTGTTCCTATTCCCGCAAGAATAAATACAGGCATTTTTGACTCACAATAAAATGTTTTTTGAATAATACCAGCATCATTAGGTGATTGATCATCAAGAACAATTGAATCATTTTTTAGCATAAGTCCGTGAGAATTATTTACCAACTCGAAATAAATAGGGTTGCATTTTTTCAAAAGCTTTTCAGTTTTTGGATTAAATCCTACAGAAAAAATTGGCGAGGACCATTTGTGCCAATCTTTAATTGTATCTCCAAAATGAATCCTTTTTGTTTTCCGAACTTGACCCAATATATTAAAAATATCTGCAACACACTCACCATCAGCGACGGATGAAACCGGGTCAATATTTAACTTACGTTGAGTGTTTAAATTATTATGATTTGTAGGTGTTGGACTTGGGAAAAAAGAGATATATTTAGGCTCCGGATTTTTTGACCAATCATTATTTGCTACAGACATTTCCGAATGAAAAACATATACATCCTTATTTTCTGACAAATAACCTTTAAAAATTGAATGAGATGGGCGTGATTGATTCCACCATTCTAATAACTTTGTCATAAGTAAAAGAGTAATCGGAATTACAACTGAACTAACAGCAATATCTTGCCAGACCGTGACATCCTCGATACCAGTAAATATTAAAAAATTTGTTAATTCTTCCCAAATCATATTGTTCATAATCCTACTAGAAATCCGAAACTATCCCAAACTGGATGGGAAGAAATTAGATTTAAAATTTGTTTCCGCCCAAAGCTGGGAGACAGGGAATCGAACCCCAATTAAAGGCTTCAAAGGCCTCTGTCCTACCGTTAGACGATCTCCCAGCTTTAGAAACAAACAAATTTTAATGAACGGGAATCGGTCACAAATAATTTTCTGGAGAAAATTTTCGCGACCCTTCTTTACAAGAACTGTACACCTTTCACATTTTGATAACAAAATGTTCAAGGTCTTGCGAAGTGATAATATCACTTCTCACCTCATCTCGACAGACTCCGGTCTTGCGCTCCATACCTATCTCTCCTTACAGGAGCAGTACACCTTTTCGATATTTTATTTCGCTGTGCTCATAAAATATCTGAAGAAGGTCTTGCGCTCGGGTCCCATCCCGAGCTCACCCCTCTAAAGGCTCAAGGCCTCTAATCCTAGACGATCTCCCAATGTTTAGTAAACATTCTACATATTACACTTTTTTTTATTTTTTACCACCCCAGATAAAAACGAAAACGCCGTCCGGTGCTAGACCGAACGGCGCTGGAGACGACTGACCCTGGGTCAGAGTGCTGACGAAGGAGGGTTCCTCCGCCGGTTGATGCGATAGCTGACGAACAGCGCCACGACACCGAAGAGCACGAGTGCCCAAAGACCTAGATCTTTGCCAAACCACGAGAGAAGCGCCTGCCGAATTGGCACCACCGTGGCCAAAGCCAGTAGAGTTGCGCGCACGGGAACCTCCCTGGGTAAGCCGACTCCGAAACGGACTTGACAATCTGCTATATATATTATACTAAAAAAGCACTTGTGTCAAGTGCTAATCTGTTGAAAACCCACCCCTACCCGTCAACCTGCCAGGTTGACGGGTTTTGGGAATTTTATTTGTTTTCTATTATGTTCACCAAAGCTAGTTCTAATGGGAGTTGAGGAATATACGCCCCAGTGGTCCTCTCATAAGCAGTCAAAAGCTCCACCAATGTTTGAGAAGAAAAAGCTCCATCCTTTTTTGCCAAACCATTTATAAATTCAAACTCTTTTTCGGAGAAATCATCTCGAACCAAATCCCCTACTCCGAAACGCACAAGTAGCACAGCCCTGGCAGTATGCAAGATTAATTTTTGAAAAACAGACATATCTATATTTTGTTCAACAGCCTTTCTGACACTTGAGAGACCCGTCTTTATGTCCTTATCCGCTATAGCAGAAATAACTCCGTGCACAAGATCAACTGCAGGCGCCCCAGTGACCAATCTCACCTCATCCTCGGATATTTTTTTGCCCGCCTGCTCCCTCTTCGGGAGGGTGGGCAGGTCCTTAGTGTATGAAAGTACCTTTTGAATAATCCCTTGTGTATCGCGGAATGAACCGTCACCTAGAATAGCGATGAGCTCTACGGACGCATCGTCCATTGTGTAGCCCTCTTTCTTAGCAACTGAAACAATCATTTTTTTCAAGACTTCCTGACTTGGTTTTTTGAATGTATAAACCTCACAACGAGACAAGACTGTTTCCGGGATTTTATGTGTTTCTGTAGTAGCCAAGATAAATACAACATGAGCTGGTGGTTCTTCTAGTGTTTTCAGTAATGCGTTCGATGCTGATTTGGAAAGCATGTGAACCTCGTCCAAAATATAGACTTTGTATTTTGATTCAAAAGGAAGTGTAAAAACCGATTCATTCAGAGCACGAATATCATCTACACTGGTATTACTAGCGGCATCTATTTCGTAAATATCGTTTTGAGATGTTCCTATTTCTTTTGCAAAAATTCTAGCAATGGATGTCTTGCCAGTACCACGAGTCCCGGCAAATAAGTAGGCGTGAGAAATTTCTCCGGACTTAACTTCGGCCTCAAGTACTTTAACAATATGATCCTGACCCAAGACTTCGGAGAATTTATTAGGCCTGTATTTTCTATATAATGCCTCTGACATACCAACAGTATAACGTAAAAGGTGTTTTTTTGGAAAATAGAAAAGGGGCAGAGTTTTTTGACTCTGCCCCTGTTGTGTGCGTTCTCATCGGGCTCACTGACCCGCCTCCGCACACCTCGAGCTTCGGTATACCCACAAGTCTTGAGTGGGTCCCCCGGACCGCCGCCTCAAACCTTTGCAGGTCTTACCGCCTTGCTCTCTTTTTTTAATATGCCCAGCCTTTCAAGGTAGCTGGCACCTGTCGGGGACCGCCCCGACTCAGACAGGATTAGTAATTTCACCAGCCCAACTGGTTTGTGTGATTCGAGCAGAGTTTCCTCTGTCATCCTCAACACGTATTGGGTAGTAGGTCACAACCTCCTTTTTCGGCTCGTCTGCCTGTCTGTTGTCGCCCGGGCAACCTTGCGCGGGTCGAGTCATCTTTCATTATCATACCACTACCACAAAATAAGTCAAGTAATTTTAGCTAAATTTTAAAAATACTTTTTTAAAAATGAGAAAAACCCTTGTTTTTGGCCGTTTTTTAAATATTGATTCACAATTAGCTCCACCTCATCTGCATCTTTTGCTTCCATTAATTTCATGCGAAGCTCTCTTGCACCATCACCGCCTGCCTTCGTTCGAGATCCTCGGCTGTGACGGGCAGGCCAACCAGTAACGTATGCCTTGTAATGCTTCTTCATCAAAGCGAAGCTCTTGTGAGACAAAATCTCCTCAAAAAGTTTTGTATGCTCCACCATTACCTTTAGTTTTTCCTCTATCCCCACTTGTCCAAGGGGAGTCCTTGGATTGAAAAGCCATGGGTTACCAAAAATAGCGCGACCGAGCATCACACCATCACACCCAGTTTCCTCTACTTTTCTTTTTGCATCTTCTAAATCTTTAACATCACCGTTACCAAAAATCAGAGTCTGACTTTTGTTTCCATTTGAATCAACAAAATTATTTCTGATTTCAACTGCACGTTTTATATTTTCCCATTGTGCAGGAACGAGAGACAATTCCTTGCGAGTACGAGCATGCACAGTAATAACCGCTGGACTTACCTCGAGCAAAACAGGCAACCATGTCTCGAGCTCATTTTTATTCCAACCAATTCTTGTCTTGACCGACACTGGTATCCCCTCGCTCTCCCCACCCCCTTTCCCACGCCCATCCAAGGACTCCCCTTGGATGTTTTGAGATGTGTTGTAATTTTGTGCTCCTCTTTTTGCTGCAAGAATTATTTCTTGAGCAAGTTTTGGATTGGTCATTAATTTCGCTCCAGCATTTTGCTTTTCTATACTTTTATCAGGACAACCCATGTTTATATCTATCCCATCAAAACCCAGTTTAACAGCAAGCTCTGCTGCCTTCTCCATCATTTCTGGTTTGGATGTAAAAAATTGAGCAACGACAGGTCTCTCCTCCTCACTGAAAGCCAAATCTTTTATTAACTGTGCGCCACCTATCCCATTAGAGAGACTTTCTAAAAACTTTTCTTTATCAATCTCACCTTTTATTAATTTCTCGCAGTACTCTCTAACTGGACTAAGGAAAAGTCCGTCAGCCGAAACAAACTCTGTCCAGATCACATCTGGTTTTCCATATTTCGCGATGATGCGACGAAAAGCCGGATCTGTTACATCCGCCATAGGAGCCAAAACCATTATTGGTTTTTTTAATTTCTGCCAAAAGTTCATATGACCACACTACACTATTGTTTCAATTTATAGAAGAGTTTATTACCATAACGTAAATCAATATACTCTATAGGTAAATTACCCGTACTACTTGCAAAAGCTGGCGTACGCAAAAGCGCCTCTAAATTTTGCCCCACTATGGACAGTGATTCTCTTGTATCAAAATAAATCTCTCCTCCACCAGCAATAAACATAGAAAACTCTCCATTTTCTTTTGCTTCTATATACATGGGTTTTATTTTCAATTCCTTGGTCTTTGAAACAAAAGCGGAAATGTCCGCAAACTTTGTAGTGCTAGATATAAATTCTCTACCTATAGGAGAATATTCTGTTGTACTTCCTACTAGACCATAATACTTGAAATATGCATCTCCAGAGAAAGTTGGGGCCTTGGCAAAAATAGTACTATTTTGATCTATAAAATAACAATCTTCTTTTTGTTTTTTTGTGTCCAAAGTCTCATCGGTAGTTGAAGCTAAAGAAGATTCTGAAGCTTCCAACCTGTTACACCATATAGCAAACGGTTTTCTTTCTTTTATATTTACGACCAAAGTTTCAAAACCTTTTCTATTTATGTTTATAGTATCTATTCTTTTAAAATTTTCTTTTAGATGTTTTTCCAAATCATCGTGAGGATACCAAAGAGCATTGTTTTTTGGGTATAACCACATATATGAGCCATTCATATATGAAAGTGCTTTGAATTGAACTTCTTCTCCTGTCACCAAAATTCCACCATTTAGTTCCACTTTTGATATACGTACTTCTGGTCTGTGAGATAAATACGACGAAACACCAATTAAAAAGATCAGGGAAAAGAAAAAAATACCAAATTTTCTAAATTTCTTTTTTCTCTTTTTTCTTAAATATTCCTCATGTGAAAGAGAGCTGGTGGAGATCATAATAAAAATTTCTAATTGACCTAATTTTTAATTACTAACAAAGCATAAGTTAGTAAATTTACTATTGCTTTGTAATAACTTTTTGTCCACCCATGTAAGGTTGTAGTACTTCTGGAATACGAATGCTCCCGTCCTCATTTTGATAATTTTCAACTATCATGATAAGTGGTCGTCCTGAAAGAGCTGTATTATTTAGAGAATGCACAAATCTCATTTTACCTTCATCGTCCCGATAACGAATATTCAACCTACGAGTTTGAAAATCATGGAAATAAGAAGCTGAACCTGTCTCTCTATATGTATTCTCTGATGGAAGCCAAACTTCAATATCATATTTTTTCACCTGCCCCAAACCTAGGTCCCCACCACAATTGGCCACCACGTGATATGGTAAACCCAAGGCCTGTGTTATTTCTTCTGTATTGTTGTTTATTTCTTCATGATATTTTACTGATTCAGCGTGAGAAGCCTCACATAAAACAACTTGTTCGAATTTGAAAAACTCATGCACTCTCAAAATTCCTCTAGTGTCTTTACCATGACTTCCTGCCTCACGACGAAAAGCGTTTGAAAAGCCAAGCATTTTTATTGGTAAATCTTTTTTTTCTAAAACCTCATCAGAATAATATGACATGAGAGCAACCTCTGCTGTTCCAGACAAATAATCACCATCTTGGGTTTTATACAAATCCTCTTCACCTTGTGGAATATATCCTGTACCCATAAGAGTTTCTCTTCTGACAAGCGCGGGAGTTATCATGGGAACAAAACCTCCTTTCTTCAAAAAGAAATCCTGAACAAAGTGCCAAAGAGCAAATTGAAGTCTGGCACCATCACCCTTTAAAAAATATCCTCTGAAACCAGCAACCTTTGTTCCACGCTCCAAATCTAGCATATCTAGGTTCTGCATTAGCTCAATGTGATCCTTTGGAGTAAAGTTAAATTTTGGAATTTCCCCCCAAGTCTTGATTTCCTTATTATCCTTATCATCCGCACCATCAGGAACAGAAACATCAGGAATATTCGGAACTGAGAGCATTAATACTTGCCAGTCATGCATGACCTTTTTTAATTCATCTTCCTCTTGTTGCATAGCCTCCTTCAAGGCCTTCATCTCTCTCACCATCTGTCCCTTTTCAGATTCATCCTTGGTTCTAACTATTCTTTCACTAACCATGTTTTGCTCAGCACGCTTCTTCTCAATGGATGCTATAAGTTCTTTTCTTTTGTCGTCCACTGTTATAAGGGCTTCTACATCAAAGTTTATATGCTTTTTTTGAGCACCAAGGGAAATAAGGTCTTTATTTTCTCGTATAAATTTTATATCTAGCATATATATAGTGTAGCAAAAATACGATATACTATACAAATATGGACATGGAAATTCGCAATTTGGATAAAAAAGATTTTCCTCCCCTACTCCTACAAATAAACGATCCCCCAAAATCCATGAGGATTATTGGAGAACTACCTAAAACAGAAAAATATTTAGCTGTTGTCGGTTCTAGAAAATATAGTGATTATGGAAAAGTAGTTTGTGAAAAACTAATCGAAGGACTAAGAGGATATTCAATAACAATAGTCTCTGGACTTGCTTTGGGTATGGATGCCATAGCCCATAGAGCTGCAATAAAATCAGGTTTACCAACTATTGCTGTGCCCGCATCTGGTCTTTCTCAAAAAGTACTGTACCCGTCCAGTAACCGAAATTTAGCAAAAGATATAGTTGAGAATGGTGGAGCTCTAATTTCTGAATTTGCAGATGATTTCGTCACAACACCATGGAGTCCACCACAAAGAAACAGAATCATGGCAGGAATGTGTCACGCTACAATGGTCATAGAGGCCGCACTCAAATCAGGAACATTGATCACTTCTAAATACGCAATCGAATACAACAGAGATGTGTTCACCGTCCCTCATTCAATTTTTTCACAAACATCCGAAGGGCCACATATGTTACTCCGCCTCGGCGCTACACCCATAACACAATCTAGCGACATAATAACTGCTCTAGGATTAAATCCACACGAAGATCTGTTTAGAAAAAGAGACTATTCGGAATGTTCATCTGATGAACACGAGGTTATTAATATATTAAACGAACCATTGTCTCGTGACGAAATCATTCGCAGACTGGGCAAACCAGTATATGTAACCCAGACCATTATAGCTACAATGGAAATTAAAGGCATTTTGGAAGAAATCATGGGTGAGATACACCTAAAATAAAAAATTACAAACATGCTATAATACCCCACAGAGGAGATGGGCTATGCCTTCGACAGCCGACACAGAAGTTGGAGTGTTTCCGGAAACAGAGTGCAGTGACTGTGGGAAAAAGGGAGGCGTTGTCCGTAAGCATTGGGGACCCCTCGTGCCGCCAAACACGATAGGATTCTTCGACATCCCGTGCTGGCTAGCACGAGTTGAGGACTACTGTCTCGGACAAAAGATCCGTCCACTCGGACAGAAGAAGTGGCCACCAACTGTTCCGTGACTTGAGGGGTGTTGCAAGATGCAACACCCCTTCGCCTTAAATATTTATTGCACCAAAGATTTGCAAAAAAATAAAAAAACGGTAATACTAGACAAACGTATGAAATTACTTATTGTCGAATCTCCAGCAAAAGCAAAAACTATTTCAAAATATCTTGATGGAGAATATACAGTGGTTGCTTCTGTAGGTCATATTCGCGACTTACCAAAATCAAATAAAAAAGCCATTGATATAGAAGGTGGTTTTATTCCACATTATGAAATATCAAAAGGTAAAGAAAAGATTGTTAACGAGCTTAAAACTCTTTCAAAAAAAGCAAAGGAAGTTTTGCTTGCAACTGACCCCGACCGTGAAGGAGAAGCTATTGCTTGGCATATCGCAGAAGCTACAGGCCTCAAACATCCAAAACGGGTAGTTTTTCACGAAATTACAAAAGAGGCGGTGGTTGAAGCAATAAAACACCCAAGAAAAATAGATGATAATTTGAAGCAAGCTC
The DNA here is from genome assembly GCA_964453075.1 of uncultured Candidatus Saccharibacteria bacterium. Classification (GTDB taxonomy): domain Bacteria; phylum Patescibacteriota; class Minisyncoccia; order Phycocordibacterales; family DATDWN01; genus C7867-006. The sequence goes on along the minus strand of CAYVNM010000006.1, from coordinate 15,100 downwards.
AAGAAGCCAGAAGAGTTCTGGATAGGCTTGTGGGATATGACTTGTCTGGACTTATATGGAAGAAAGTTCGTTATGGGCTATCAGCAGGTAGAGTTCAATCTCCTGCCCTACGTATAATAATGGAACGTGAGAGAGAGATTCGTGCTTTCAAAAGTCACACATTCTGGGTTGTTTCAGCTGATTTTAATACTGAAAACAAAAATTCTATAACTCTTGTCTGCGAGGAAGAACCTACAGATAAAAAAGTTTTAGACTACATTATTGAAACCGCAGAAAAAGCTGGTAAGGAAAACAAGTGGTATGTGAAAGACGTAAAAGAATCAGATGTCAAAAAAAGTCCACGAGCTCCTTTTATAACTTCTACCTTACAACAAACAGCCAGTTCTAGGCTCGGTTTCTCACCTTCTAGAACAATGGGTATCGCTCAGAAGTTGTATGAAGCTGGACATATTACGTATATGCGTACTGATTCTACAAACCTAAGTAATGTGGCCATTGCTCAGATAGCCAGTGTTGTTGAGAAAAAATTTGGAAAAGAATATTTACAAATTAGAAAATTTACAACAAAAAGCAAAAATGCCCAGGAAGCACATGAAGCCATCCGACCAACACATTTTGACATAGAGCATGCGGGCATAAATGACGAACAAAAAAAATTATATGAACTCATTTGGAGAAGAGCTTTGTCGTCTCAAATGAAAGATGCAAAAACCTTACGAACAAAAATAACAGCAAACGTGAAAGGTCTTTCAGAAAAAGACGGTATTCCAGATTTTTCTGTAACCGGATCACAAATAAAATTTCCCGGTTGGTTACTAGGAGATCCTGCATCTAGAGGAGATGATGTTGAATTGCCAAAGGTAAAAACAAATGAGAAACTCGAATTAAAAAATATTTCCAAGGAAGAAAAACAAACAGAACCACCGGGAAGATATTCTGAAGCAGGACTTATAAAAGAACTAGAAAAAAGAGGAATTGGAAGACCTAGTACATATGCTTCAACGATCAAAACACTAGAAGATAGAGGTTACGTAGAAAAGCAAAACAAAGCTCTGATACCAACAGATACCGGAGATGTCGTCTCTAGTTTTCTTGAAGATAACTTTGCTGGATACATAAGTGACAGCTTTACAGCCGACATGGAAGATCGACTTGATCTTATAGCTGAAGGTAAAGAAGAATATGTAAAAACACTAAAAACTTTCTACAAACCATTCATAGCTGAGATAAAAAGCAAGGACAAATTGGACAAGGTTACAAATCTTGGTAATGCAGATAAATCATTCAAATGTCCAGTTTGTGGAGGTCCTATGATTATAAAATTGTCACGAAGTGGCAAGTTTCTGTCTTGTGCAAAATATCCAGACTGTGAAGGTGCCTTGACTATGGATGGTGAAGAAATAAAAAAAGATGAACCTTTGGGTATTGATCCAGAATCTGGATTACCTATTTTTATGATGGTTGGAAAATACGGACCTTATGTTCAGATTGGTGAAAGAGTTAAGGGTAAAGGAAGTAAAAAAGCACCAAAACCAAAAATGGCCTCTATACCAAAAGGTAAGGATTTGTCTTCTGTTACCCTACAAGACGCCCTAAAATACCTGACTCTTCCAAGAACACTTGGGGTTCACCCGACAACTGGAGAAAAAATAACAGCAAATATTGGCCGATTTGGACCATACATAGTTCATCAAAAAGATTTTCGTTCACTAAAAGAAGATGATGTTTATACTATCGAACTTCCACGTGCATTGGAAATACTAGCCGAAGAAAAAAAGAAAAGAGGTTTTGCTAAAAAGAAAAAAGATTAGGTACAGAAAAGGCCTCAACACGTAAAGCTCCACATTATGTGAGAACTTTTCTGTGTTGAGACCATACGCACTTACTCTTTGTTCACCAGATGCCACGGAGGCGGCCAGGTGTTGGTACCACAACTCCAACAGTGAACGTACCTCACGTAAATCCAGTGTGAAGTGTGGTACGAACCACGCACAGTAGTCAGTCGACTGCCACACTTCTTGCATTTCTGAAAATACCCGTCCGCCTTCAGGCCCCAAATCAAGGCCAGGAGAACGACTCCAGCGAAACCCACACCGAATTCAGTTCCAGACATTGTAAGCATCTCCTGAACTCAATTATATCATACTTATATATAAAAATCAATACCATAACTTCTTTATAGGTTTTAGGGTATAATCCTGCTATATGAATAGTGGAAACAATGATATTAAAGAGATTTTCTCTCTTTTGAATACCAAAGATTCTAGTGATATAGCGCTTATAGAAAAAGCCTATAATTTCTCTATGAAGGCGCATTCGGGCCATGTACGAAATAGTGGAGAACCATATTTCAATCACCTATTCGCAACAGCAAAAAACATCGCAGAACTTGGTATGGGAGCTACAACCATAGCTGCCGGTTTCCTACATGATATTGTCGAAGACACATCTGTTACAAGAGAAGAACTAGAAAAAGAATTTGGATCTGAAATATTGTTTTTGGTTGAAGGAGTTACTAAACTTGGAAAAATAAAATACAGAGGTACAACCAGATACAACGAGAGCTTGCGAAAACTTTTTGTGGCCATGTCACAAGATATTAGAGTTTTGATTATTAAACTATGCGACAGGCTCCACAACATGCAGACTCTTCAATATGTTCGCGAGGAAAAACAAATGCGCATAGCCAAAGAAACTCTAGAAATATACGCACCTATAGCAAGCAGACTCGGAATAAAAAGGCTCCAAAGAGAGTTGGAGGATTTAGCTTTTTCCTATGTTTATCCAAAGGAATACAAAGAAGTACAGAGACTACTAAAAATTCGTGGTGAAGAGCAAGAAAGATATCTAGAAAAATTTGAGAAACAAATAAAAAAACATTTGGCAGAAAACGGCATAATTCATTTTCGCATAGATCACAGAGTTAAAGGTTTATATTCTCTATTTAGGAAACTTTCTCGAAACGATATGGATATTGAAAAAATTTATGATATATCCGCCCTTCGTATAACAGTTCCAGAAATACCTGACTGCTATAGAATCCTTGGAATAATACACGGATCATGGAGACCGCTTCCTGGAAGAATAAAAGACTATATCGCCTCTCCAAAACTTAACGGCTATAGATCTATTCATACAACCATTTTTTCTGGAGATGGAGGAATTATTGAGGTACAGATAAGAACAGAAGAGATGCACCGAGAAGCAGAGTACGGTATCGCTTCACATCTATCATATAAAGAAGGTGTAAAGAAAAAAACAACAAACCCAAGTCTTCTTTGGGTTACAAAAATCCTACCAGCAAAAAAACAGACAAAAGAAAACGGAGAGAAACCAACAGTAGATATTCCACACTGGGTCAAAGAGCTAGTAGAGTATCAAAAAGAGGCTGGTGATGAGTTTATGGATGATATAAAAGATGACTTTTTCAAAGAGAGAATTTTTGTATTCACCCCTATAGGTGATGTGATAGATCTTCCAAAAGAATCTTCAGTGATTGATTTTGCATATGCCATCCACACCGACATAGGAAACAGAATGTCTGGCGCAAAAATAAATGGAAAATTTGTGGCTATAAATACCATACTTCAAAATGGCGATCGCGTAGAAATAGAAACCAAGAAAAACTCAAAACCTAGTAGCAAATGGATACCTTACTGCAAAACCACTATGGCCAGGAGACACATAAGAAGTGAACTTGATAAAACAAATAAAAATTAAACTGAGAAATTTTTTATAGAGTACAGCTCGTCTTCACTGTTCTCATCTTCTTTTTGTTGTTCGGGAGTTCTATCATCCATGTTATTCAAATCTTCTATTGTCATTTCTGCCAAGTCAGGATCTCTAACATAATCTGGAATGTTGTCATTTTTTGGAGGAATAGGATTTTCTGCCATATGTCTCTCTAATCTCTCTGTTGGAGAAGATACTTTGTTCGTTTTTATAAGTTCCAGAATATCTCTAAGGTCTTCATTGGAAAAATAATCTATCAAAATTTTCCCTCCATTTTCTCTTTTTTCAATCGAGACACGAGTACCCAGAGTTTCTGTTAATTTTTCTTCTAATTCTTGTGTTTCAGGATCTAGTGTAATTCCTTTCTTTCGTATCTTGTCATAAGCAATTCTGCGACCTATAGCCTCGGCCTCACGTACAGTAAGTTTCTTGAACATTATTTCTTTAAAAAGAGTGTTCTGTTCTTCCGCCCTGTCACCGAGCATCATAAGAGGTCTTGCGTGACCTTCTGATATTTTACCCAAAGACAAAGCGTCCAAAATTTCTGGAGGAAGAGATAAAAGTCTAACAGAATTTGAAACATACTCGCGACTCTTCCCTACTTTTTTTGCTATTTCAACGTGCTTAAAACCAAATTCATCTATAAGCCTCTGAAAGGCCTTAGACCTATCTACAGGATTTAAATCCTCACGCTGAATGTTTTCTATGATGGCAAGCTCCAACTTCATTAAATCATTTTCCTCATCTCCTACTTTTATTAAAGCTGGAACTTGTGTTAGACCAGCTAGTTTGGAAGCACGAAGTCTTCTCTCACCAGCAATGAGTTCATATTCAACAGCCAAACCACCATCCTCCTTTGGAACTTCTTTGCGAGTAACAACTAATGCCTGAAGAACCCCGTATTGTCTTATGGAGTCAGCCAAACTTTGTAATTGTGCTTCGTCGAACTCTCTTCTAGGTTGAAATGGATTCGGGTGTATTTTTTCTACATCAATCCAGAAAACAGAATCATTGTAAAACTGTGTCATACACGTATTTTATCACGAAATTGATTTTTTAGTAAAATAAATATAGACTAATAAAGTTAATGCCGGAGTGGCGGAATTGGTATACGCGCGCGACTCAAAATCGCGTCTCGCAAGGGATGGAGGTTCAAGTCCTCTCTCCGGCACAAATAGAATGAAACCTAAAATACTAGTGATACTTGGCCCTACTGCCACAGGTAAATCTGATTTTGCCGTAAAAGTTGCTAAAAAATATAATGGCGAGGTTATTTCTGCTGATTCAAGACAGGTATACACCGACTTAGACTTGGGTACAGGAAAAATCACAAAAAAAGAAATGATGGGTATTGCCCACCATATGCTGGATGTTGTTTCTCCTAAAAAGATTTTCTCTGTGTCAGAGTGGTTGAAACACACAAAAAGAATAATTGAAGAAATCATTGCTCGTGGCAAACTACCAATTATCTGTGGTGGTACTGGATTCTACATACAATCAATAGTGGATGACATTGTCCTACCAGAAGTTCCTCCAAACAAAGAACTACGTAAAAAACTAGAGAAGAAAAGCCTTTCTGAACTTCAAACCATTTTAATAAAACTAGATCCAAAACGTTTGAAAAATATAGATAAAAAAAATCCTGTTAGACTCATCCGGGCCATTGAAATAGCAACCAAACTTGGTTCTGTACCAAAAATAAAAAAGAATAAAAATGATTATCAATTCCTACAAATAGGATTAACTATTCCTGACGAAGAATTGAAAGAAAGAATTCATAATAGGTTAATTTCGCGCGTCAAAAAAGGAATGATAAAAGAAGGACAGAATTTACATAAAAAGGGTTTGTCTTGGAAAAGAATGTTGGCACTGGGTTTGGAATACAGATACTTAGCTCTATATTTACAAAACAAAATAACAAAAAAAGAATTTTTGGAAAAGTTAGAAACTGAGATATGGCGATATGCAAAAAGACAAATGACATGGTTCAAGAGACCTGCCCGCCCTCCCGTTCGGTCGGGAGCAGGCGGGGATAAAAAAATAAGGTGGGTAAAACCCAAAAATTACAGTGAAGCTGAAAAAATCGTTGAGCACTTTTTGCTTAAAAGTTAAAAATTGTGTAGCATAGATGAATCTAGGGGGGTTAGTTAAGTGGTATAACTACGGTCTCCAAAACCGTTGTCGGGAGTCCGATTCTTCCACCCCCCGCAATAAAATAAAAACGCCTAGTAGGCGTTTTTATTTTTTGGCTTCTTTGAAGGTAATCCTCTTTCGAAGTTTTTTACTATATTTTTTGAGCTCTATTTTTCGCTCAACTTTTTTCTTGTTTTTTGAAGTCCAATATACTTCCCCAGACTCCTTGTTTTTTAGCTGTATTAATCTGTCTTGTGACATAAATTTGATTTATTTAAGTTCTTAGAGCATACACAAAAGGCGAAAAAAAAGCAACCTTTATGGAAAAGACCCCACAACCACCGTGAGGCCTTCTTTCCAAAAGAACTAGAGGGCTGTCGTAAAAATCAACGATACCCTCCTTTTCCGAATTTTGTTGTTTTTTTGGCAGCAGAACGACAGGCATCTTCCTGGTCAAATTCCTTTCTGTCCTTCTCCCTCAGTGTCTTACCCACATCTCTCTTAGCCATAACCACTTTCTGCAAAGTCATGGCCTCTTGACGATGTTCCGCACAGAAATAGTGGGACCTCAGGTGACCATTCTGCATCACTCTGACGTTGTAGAGACCAACCCTTCCGCAATGGCACAACTTGTTTGATCTCGGAGAAGATGTAACCAACTTCCTCTTGTCACACTCTGCCAAAATGAGTGTGTACATTTTGTTCATGCGATCTGCTCTTGATGAGTTGCCAGTACGATAGATATCCAGCTTCTTCAGCAGATGCATGAGCCAGATATCGCCCACATCAGAGAGAGGAAAAACCTCTCCCTTTTTGTTGGTCCAGAACCCATTCTCCAGCATACGAAGTCTATCAACGTTTTCTGACATAACTCCTCCAGACAAAAGGTTTTTTCCAAAATTAATAATACTTATAAAATAACATGCTGTCAATTTTCTTATTTAGAAAAAGAAATTTGGTCACGGATATTTTTCTTATCGTCACAAGATTTGGGATTTGAAACTTACAGTTTCGGTAAACTCTACAAGTTCAGTTCAGGTTGTATTATGTTTTTATTCGCTACTCTCTAAAAACATAGACAACCTTCTAAAATAGTTTAACAAACTATTTTAGCCTCTTCTGTTTTTTGTTTCGTAAACTCACAAAAAACTATCAAAGGTCTTCAAATCCCTACGTAACAGTAGGAGGGATTTTCCCTCGAAAATTTCAATTCCGTCGAATTGAAATTTTCTGGGCACCGGATTAGCGACACTCGCTACTGCGAGCGTAAACCGCTAATCCGTTCAAATCCCTCACGCAAAACTTCGTTTTGCTCCTACGCACAAAATCCCCTTGCGGGGATTTTTTGTGCGTAGGGAGGGATTTGAACCCCCGTAGCCCGAAGGCGACAGATTTACAGTCTGTTGTAATTGACCACTCTACCACCTACGCATGTTTATAACCTAACTACTTTAACACAACAAACACATCTATGCCAAGACTCCATCATGGGTGAATGGATTTGTAACAAAAGATCCGTTTTTACCTTTTTTCACATTAAAGACAAGTTCTCCTGCCTTCATATCTACCACAATTGACCCTCCTTTTGATAACCCCTTGCTTACCATGAGACTTGCTATCGGAGTAAGTATCTTAGTTTGTATTAGACGTTTCAATGGTCTTGCACCATATTGTGGACTATATCCTTCTTTGGCCAAGTACGCTAAAACAGCTGGCGAAAGATCCAGTTTTATCTCTTTTTGAAGTAATCTCTCACGTACGATATTTACCTGTATTTTAACTATTTCCTCAATTGCCTCGTGACTCAAAATATCAAACACAATAATATCATCCAAGCGATTCAAAAATTCTGGTCGGAAATTGTCTTTTAATGCATCCATCACTCTATTTTTTGCATCTTCATAACTTGCTTTTTCACTGCTATCAAAAGCAAAACCTATTTTCTCCATCTTATCTATATAATGAGCACCGATATTTGAAGTCAGTATAATAACTGTATTTCTGAAATTCACTATCCTACCCTTTGCATCAGTAAGTTTTCCGTTATCAAGAATTTGCAAAAGCACATTAAAGACTTCTGGATGAGCTTTCTCAATTTCATCAAAAAGAATTACAGAATATGGTCTGTGACGAACAATTTCTGTTATTGTTCCACCTTCTTCGTGACCAACATAGCCCGGAGGTGCACCTAAAATCTTGGAGACACTATGTTTCTCCATAAACTCCGACATGTCTATACGTATTAAAGCTTTCTCATCATTAAACATGAATTGTGCTAAAGCTTTTGTAAGTTCTGTTTTTCCCACACCAGTTGGACCCAAAAACAAGAAGGAACCAATAGGTCTATTTGGATCTGCGATACCAGCACGACTTCTTTTTATTGTGTCTGAAATCTTTTTTACAGCTTCTTTTTGACCAACTATAGTTTTTTCCAAAACATCTTCCATTCTATTTAGTTTATCTGCCTCTTCTTCTAACATTCTAGAAACTGGTATACCTGTCCATTTTGAAACTATAGTAGCAACATCATTCTCTGTGATTTCCTCTTTCAAAATCCTGCGCGAAGACTGAAGCTTCTTCAGTCTTTTGGCCTTATTATCCAAATCTTTTTCCAGAGTAGGAATCTTGTCATATCTTATTTCTGCGGCTAAAGCTAAATCAGCTCTAGCCTCAGCTGTTTCTGCCTCACGACGAAGTTCCTCAAGTTGTTTCTTGATGCTTTTTATATCATTAACAGTCTCTTTTTCATTATTCCACTTGAGTTCTATCTCTCCAGTCTCTTCCTTTAGATCTGCTATAGATTTTTCTATTTCTTTAATTCTGGCTTTTGATTTTGCGTCTGTTTCTTTTTTCAAAGCCTCGTGTTCTATTTGAAGTTTTACTATTTTTGAATGCGCGTTTTGCAAGACCGGAGGTTTGTTTTCAAGTGCTATCTTTAGGTAAGAAGCAGATTCATCAATTAGATCAACAGCCTTATCTGGTAAAAATCTATCAGAAATATATCTACTAGAAAGATTAACTGCTGCAACTATTGCTTCGTCTGTAATACGAACACCATGATAAAGTTCATATTTTTCCTTGAGTCCCCTTAGAATCGTTATGGCATCCTCTATGCTTGGTTCATTAACATAAACAGGTTGAAATCTTCTTGTAAGAGCTGGGTCTTTTTCTATATGTTTCTGATACTCCTTTAGAGTTGTTGCTCCTATGGCACGCAATTCTCCTCTAGCCAAAGCCGGTTTCAACATATTTGATGCATCAAGCGATCCTTCGGCAGAACCAGCACCCACTATTGTGTGTATTTCATCTACAAAGAGAATAATTTTTCCGTCTGATTTTTCAATTTCTTTTAAAATATTTTTTAACCTTTCTTCAAACTCACCTCTATATTTTGTTCCTGCTACTAGCAATCCGAGATCCAACGAAACAAGTTCTTTGTCTTTTAAAGACTCTGGAACCTCACCCATTGCCATTCTAATAGCCAAGCCTTCTGCTATTGCTGTTTTACCCACACCAGCCTCTCCTATCAAGATTGGATTGTTTTTAGTTCTACGAGAAAGAATTTGTATTACTCTGGATATCTCATCATCTCGTCCTATAACAGGATCAAGTTTGTTCATACCCACTAGTTTTGTTAGATTTCTAGTGTATTTTGAAAGAGATTTAAACTTTTTTGTTGAGTCTGTGCCAGATATTTTTGTACTTCTTATTTCTTCCACCACTCTAAGAACAGAATCTTTTTCTATTTTAAATTTCATCAACAAATCGCGAGCAGGACTTGGAACCTCTATCAATGCCAAAAACAAGTGTTCAGTTGATACAAAATCATCATGAAGCTTGGATATTTGTTTTAGAGAAGTTTCCAAAACAGATGCTAGATCTGGTGTAAGATACACTTGGTAAGATGCAGACAAAGTTTGTCCGGCATCTGATCCCTCTATATTTTCCAAAAGAGAATCTGTAAGTAATATTGTGTCTACTTCTAATTTATCTAGAATTGAAGAAACAATGCCCTCCTCTTGCAACACCAAAGCCACCAAAAGATGCAGTGAATTAACATGGTTTTGTCCACGTTCAATAGCGACCTCGTGGGCCCTACGTATAGCCTCTTTTGCTTTTGTTGTAAATTGATTAAATGGCGGCATAATTTCGCTTATTATAGCCTTATAATTGGCCTAAGTCAAAATTTTTGGGTTTGAAAAATTATTAAAATTTTTAGTTCTGTAAAACGCTCAAATCCTTTTTTAAAACGGATACTGGAGTAAATGATTTTGAAGAATTATTTGATAACTGTATCCCCACGATTTCACCTGATAGATTGAACAATGGACTACCGTTCTCTAAATTACTTGAAACCATATCTGTGTTGATGCTTGATATATACTTTACAGTCGATGTACCTGTACCAGATTCTTTTGTATCTAAAGATATAACTCTGCCCACAGATACTGAATTACTTTCTTGTCCTCCCAAACTAGCCAAGGTTTGACCAAGTTTTACCTCTCCACTACTTAGCACTGCAGGAGTAAGACCGTATGAAGCTACTGTCGAATTGTTTGCTGGTATTATTTTGAATAAAATAAAATCTGTTTGTTTATCTACACCCTGTGGTAGGAGAGAAACTTCTTTTCCGTCGTTCAAGACAGCAGAATAATTGATTAAGCTGGAAATTGTTTTCCTGTCTGCAATTATGAGGCCGTCTTTATTTATAACAAGCCCCATACCATAAAAAGTTTTTATCTGAGAAACTGAATTGGTCTCATTGATCCTCACTACACTTTTTACATTTTTGTCTATTGAACTAACAATCATATCGTCTTCCTTTACGATAATGGTAGTTACTTCTTTTTCTCCCGATGTGGTGACAGATGGAGTAGTAACTGTTTCTATTGTTTTCTCTACAATTCTATTTATATTCCTAGTTACCTCAACCGGAGCTTCTTGCAAAAGAGAAGTAGTCATTATTCCAGTAGCAATAGAAGTCACAAAACTCACGAGCAGAGTTAACAAAACTATTTGATTTTTATTTAAATCCTCCATATTTGTTTATTATAACATAATCCTTTTTAGAGAAGTAATCAAAAAATCTATATCACTTTTTTTTGTTTCTCTGCCGAAAGTAAAACGTAGGCTAGATTTACCACAACCCTCCTTACCCAAACTTTCTACCACATATGAAGATGAATCCTCTTTCAAAGTCCTACAAGAAGAAGAGTATGATGCTGAGATTCCTGCAACGTCTAAAGAAATTACTGCAAATTCTGCATCTAGACCATCAAAACAAATATTTACATTATTAGGTAATCTGTATTTTCTTGAACCGTTCAATGATGATTTCGGAAAAAGATTTAATATCTTATCAATAGCATAATCCTGTATTTTGCCTAGTCTCAAAGTCTCCTTATCACGCATTTTGTTAGCGATTTCAAACGCCAATGATAAACCAGATATATTAGCTACATTTTCTGTCCCACTTCGCAGTCCTCTCTCCTGACCACCACCAAAAAATACAGGGTCCATCTCTACATTGTTTTTGACATACAATATTCCACTTCCTCTAGGTCCGTATATTTTTATACCATCCAAAGTCATCATGTCCACACCAAGCTTCAATACATCCAAGGATAAATACAACCCGGCCTGACAAGCATCTGTATGTAAATAAGGAAAAACTGTATTATTTTTTAATCTGAAATCCTTTATGATTCTAGCGATACTGTGTATAGGTTGTATCGTACCTATTTCATTATTTGCATAGGACACACTGACGAGAACTGTATTTTTCTTTAAAGATTGTCTGAGGTCCTGAAGCGATAATAATCCATCCTCATCCACTGGAAGTACTGTTACTTCCCCACCCCTACGCTCTACCTCTTTGAAAACCTCCAGGATTGCCGGATGTTCAGTGGAGACCGTAATAAAATGAGGTGTGAAATTTTTTGTTTTATTTTTTTGAAAAACACCCAGAATAGCCAGGTTGTTCCCCTCTGTACCACCACTCGTGAAAATGATTTCTTTACTTTGAGTATGTAAAATTTGAGCTATATTTTCCCTAGCTCGTAACATAATCTCTTTGGCAACCATGGCCTCCCCATACAGTGCAGAAGGGTTCGCAAAAGTAGATTTCTGAATCTGGTCCATTTTGTCTTTCACCCTTTTATCTATTGGTGTAATGGACGCATAATCTAAAAATATTCTTTTTTTGTTTTTGTTTATTTTCATTCTTCTTCTCTAAAATCTCCTGTTCCTTTTTGTTTCTGGAGACCCCGCAGGTCGCAAGCCGGTCTTGTCAACGACCCGAGCAAAGCGAGGGCTCTTGACGAGTGCGACCGAGGACTGGCCTGTAATTTCCGCTGGGAAATTACAGGTTGCTCCAGAAACAAAACAGGAAGAGGAGATTACAATTTACTATACCTTTTATTTTGCAAAAGACAATAATATGTGTAATAATCAGCAGGATGCTATCCAACCCTCTATTTGTTACATATGGCCTAATATCCTGTATTGTAATACTTGTTGGTTGGATTGTACGTCTTGAAATAAAGATGTGGAGACTTTTGAGGGGTAAAAACGCAAAATCCTTGGAGGACTCTATCGTCTCAGCACACAACAATTTAGACAAATTAAATGAGTTCCAAAAGGAATCTGTCTCATATTTCATAAATATAGAGAAGCGTCTGAATCGTAGTATACAAGCAGTAGAGACAATACGCTTCAATCCATTTAAAGGAACTGGAGAAGGAGGTAGTCAAAGTTTCTCAACTTCATTTTTAAGTGAAAACGGAGATGGGGTTGTTATTTCAAGCTTGTATTCAAGAGACAGAGTTAGTGTATTTTCAAAACCTCTTATAAAATTTGAAAGTAACTTTGAATTAACGGATGAGGAAAAAGAGGTAGTAGATGGAGCTAAGAAAAATCTAGAAAAATAAATTTAATCATGAGCCCAGTAACCAATTACCACAATGCAGACTACGAATACAAAAACTATAGAACGCGGACCTGTTGTGGCAATAATGGGTCATATTGATCACGGCAAATCAACCCTTCTTTCCTATATACGTAAAAGTTCAGAACCATTAAATGAAGCGGGTGGAATCACCCAACACATCTCTGCATACGAGGTAGAGCATGTATCAAAAGAAGGTAAGAAACACAACATAACTTTTGTAGATACCCCAGGACATGAGGCGTTTTGTGGCATAAGACGAAGAGGTGCATCCGTTGCTGATGTTGTAGTACTTGTTGTCTCAGCTGAAGATGGTGTGAAGCCCCAAACACTAGAAGCCTTATCCTCAATAAAAAACGCAAATACACCTTTTATCATAGCTATAAATAAAATAGACAAACCTGAAGCAAATATAGATAGAACAAAACAAAGTCTGACTGAGAACGAGATATATATAGAGGGCTATGGTGGAGACATTCCAGTAGTAGCACTGTCTGCAAAAACAGGAGAAGGTATACCTGATTTACTCGATATGATTATTCTTGTATCAGAGATGGAAAACCTGACTGGAAATCCAGAAGTTACAGCTCAAGGAACAATAATAGAAAGCAACAGAGATATAAAAAAAGGAATATCTGCAACCTGCATAATAAAAAATGGAACCTTGGAAAAAGGTATGTATATAACATCTGGTACGGCCTCTGCTCCAGTAAGAATTATGGAAAATTATTTGGGAAAACAAATAGATAGAGCTACTTTCTCTAGTCCTGTAAAAATAATAGGTTGGGATGAATTACCCATAGTGGGAGACATATTTGAAACACATAAAACCAGAGACGAAGCCAGAGAAAAAATAGAAAAAGAAAGAATCTTCAGAAATTCAAATAAAAATACTAATAATCATTCAGACGATGTTATAACTTCGACCAATTCTATACCTGTAATCATAAAGGCTGATACTGGTAGTAGTTTGGAAGCTTTGACATCTGAAATAAAAAAACTAACCACAGACAGAATGTCAGCTCACATAATATCTTGTGGGATAGGTACAATATCTGAAAATGATGTAAGATTAGCCGACGGAAAGGAAAAAGCAATAATTATAGGTTTCAATGTAAAAATAGATTCTCCAGCAAAACACCTTGCAGACAGAAACGAAATAGAGATAAAAACTTTTGACATTATTTACAAAATGAACGAGTGGTTGAAAGAAGTTTTGGAAACAAGAACACCAAAAATAAAAACAGAAGAAACTGTAGGAGTTATAAAAGTTCTGAAAGTGTTTAGTAAAATAAAAGACAGACAAATTTTTGGTGGTAGAGTAGAAAAAGGAGCTATAGGTCTCGGATCTCAGGTAAAAATACTACGTAAAGATGCAAAAATAGGAGAAGGAAAAATACGTGAATTACAACAACAAAAAGTTTCTGTGGATGAAGTAAAAGAAGGAAAAGAATTTGGATCTATGGTTGTAGCCACAGTGGAAATTGCTCCAGGAGATATTATAGAGAGCTTTATAATTACTGAAAAATAGATGGCTAATAGAAACGAAAAAATAAAAGAGATTCTTCATGATTTAGGGGCTAGATTTTTATCTTTAAACGGAAATGGCTCTTCTCTTATAACTGTTACAGATGTTAATTTAACGAGAGATGGAAAATATGCTACTATTTTGTTTACGGTTTTTCCGATAGACTTCGAAAAAACCGCTTTGGAATTTGCAAAAAGAAAAAGAAGCGAATTCAAGGAATTTGTAAAAGAAAACTCTAGACTAGGAAGAATTCCTCAAATGGATTTTGAGATAGATGACGGAGAAAAAAATCGCCAAAAAATTGACGATTTGTTGAGTCAAGGCTAGAATTTATAGGCCTGGTAGCCAAGTGGTAAGGCAAAGATCTGCAAAATCTTTATACGGCGGTTCAATTCCGCCCCAGGCCTCCACACAAAAATATTTTGTGTATTGGTAGATGTTTGCCCGAGTGGCGGAATTGGTATACGCGCACGACTTAAAATCGTGTCTCGTAAGGGATGTGGGTTCGATTCCCACCTCGGGCACCAGCCCGCGAGTAAAGCAACGCTTTACGCGTGGGAATTGAACAGATTTACGGTCTACAGACGCACCAGCGTTTGTCGGAAATCTGCGTTTTGAATTTTATTGAGTGACGACGAAATAAAATTCAAAAAGATTACCCCACCGAGGCTCCGACGAAACTTCGTTTTGTGGTAATATAAGTTTTTGCGCCCATAGCTCAGCTGGTAGAGCAGATCCCTCTTAAGGATAAGGTCGTAGGT
>CAYVNM010000005.1:19758-63179 GCA_964453075.1 uncultured Candidatus Saccharibacteria bacterium | reverse complement strand
GCAAGTTGCACCCGCCCTTTTCCATTGTTAAAAAATCATTTTTTTGGTATGGTATGAAGGTCGCGCGGGTGAAAGTGTTTATTTTTATGCTCGTGGGGCTGAGATTGGGGCAGGATCCGTAGGTAAAAATTGACAATTATTAATATGCGCGTGTAGCTCAGTTGGTAGAGCACTCGACTGATACTCGTGGGGTCCCAGGTTCAAATCCTGGCACGCGCACCAAAAAATTTTATAATAAAATTTTTGCGTGCAAAAAGTCATGTTATGACTTTTGTCAGGATTTGAAGACCTTTGATAGTTTTTTGTGAGTTTACGAAACAAAAAACAGAAAAGGTGTACAGACCCTGTAAGGGTCAAATATCCTGGCACGGCGCACGAAAGGTCACGAATTGATTTTTAAATTCGCCATGCTTTTATCAAAGAGAAAACATCCAAAAGATGCTTTTTTATTTTTCTAAATTTTAATTAATAATTTATTTTATGAACAAAAAAACGAAAATAGTTGTAACGGTTGGTCCGCATTCAGAAAGTGTAGAAATGCTTTCAAGGCTTTTAAAAGCAGGAATGAATATTATGCGTCTCAATTTTTCACACGGTGATTTTGCTGAACACCAAATAAGAGTAGATAATCTCAAAAAGGCGGAGAAAATTTCTAAAACAAAAGCCTTAGTTTTGCAAGACTTGGGTGGGCCAAAAATCCGTATAGGCAGTTTCTCTACTGATCATATTACTTTGATCCCTGGAGCTTCGTTTGTTTTAACTACAGAAAAAATAGAAGGTGACCAAAATAGGGTTTCAGTTAATTACCCGCTTTTAACAAAAGAAGTTAAAAAGGGACACATAATTTTCTTGGATGATGGTCATAAAAAACTAAAAGTCAAAAAAGTTCATGGTAATGATGTGGAATGTGAAGTTATTGTTGGTGGAGACATAAGAGGTAGAAGAGGGGTAAACCTGCCAGATTCAGAGTTGTCTATAAAATCTATATCTGAAAAAGACATCCATGATTTAGAGTTTGGTATTAAAAACAATGTTGATTACATGGCATTATCTTTTGTTCGTCATTCAAGTGATATTTATGAACTTAGAGAAATACTTAAAAAGAGAAAATCAAAAGCTAAAATAGTAGCTAAAATAGAAACACCTCAGGCCGTAGAGCATATAGATGAAATCATAAAAGCATCAGATGCTATTATGGTAGCAAGAGGTGATTTGGCCATAGAAGTTCCTTTTGAGAAAGTTCCTTTTTATCAGAAGATGATAATAAAGAAATGTAATAAAGCAGGAAAGTTTGTTATTACGGCGACTCAGATGATGGAGTCCATGATAAAACACCCAGTTCCTACAAGGGCTGAGGTTTCTGATGTGGCCAATGCGGTACTTGATGGGACAAACGCAGTTATGCTCTCTGGGGAGACTACTTTGGGTCACTATCCATTTGAAACCGTTGAATCTATGACGAAAATAGTAGTTGAGGCAGAAAAAAATTTGAAAAAATAATTATTTTGTTAAAATTTTAACGAGGTGTATAATGTTGTTTATGATAAATCGTAAAAGCACATTTTTTCTTGGAATCTTTATATTTGTCGTTCCGTTTTTAGGTGTACCAAGTTCGTGGAGGACGTTTTTTATAGTTATTTCCGGAATTACTCTTATCCTTTTATCAGTAAAAATCACTTTACCTAAAAAAGTTTCAAAAAATCGAGTTTCTAGGAGGGAAAAGGTTACTCCTGTGTTTGTAGAGAGTATGCCCACAGTTAAAGATAGAATGGATGGTGTGATACCTCCGGTTTCAAATAATGAATCAGCAGAAGATTTGAATGTTATAAAATAAAATGCTTAAGCCCCTTATTAAACACAAAAAAAAGACATTAGCATGTCTTGTTTTAGTGTTTATTTTTTTGTTTTTATTTGTTTTACCAAGAGCCATGAGTGTTCGTTATGTATCTTTGGCAAAAGATTATCCCACACGTAATTCTACTAGTACCACATCGATAGAAAAAATATTTGTCCCTTCCTATGTGAAGACTCCAGAGCCGGTCAAAGGTATATACATGACTAGTTGGGTAGCTTCTAGTGAAAGTTTGAGAAATGGTCTAGTTAAGCTTATAGACGAAACAGAATTAAACACTCTCGTGGTGGATGTGAAGGATTATAGTGGGAAAATAGTTTTTTTAATTGACAACAATCCAGAATTGGAATCCTTCGGGTCACAGGAAGTAAGAGTTAAGGATATGCAGGATTTTATCGAACATTTACACAAAAAAGGGGTATATGTTATTGCAAGAGTTGCTGTGTTTCAGGATCAATATTTTGTAAAGCATAGACCAGATCTTGCGGTAAAAAATAGTGGTGGTACAGCCGTTTGGAAAGACAGAAAGGGTATATCTTGGATAGATCCAGGATCACAAGAATACTGGGATTATATAGTTTTAATAGCAAAAGAGAGTAGGAAAATTGGTTTTGATGAAGTCAATTTTGATTATATTCGTTTTCCATCTGATGGTGACATGAAGAATATTTCATATCCTTTTAGCTCTACTACTCCAAAACATATTGTGATGAGAAATTTCTTTGAGTATCTACATAATAAACTTTCAGATTCTGGTTTAAAAATTTCAGCTGATTTGTTTGGTATGGTTACTACAGCACAGGATGATATGGGTATAGGTCAGCTTCTAGAAGATGCTTTTCCATATTTTGATTATATAATGCCAATGGTTTATCCGTCTCACTACCCACCAACTTTTCAAGGTTTTAATAATCCAGAAGCTTATCCTTATGAAATTGTTCATTTTGCTATGCAAGAGGCTGTAAATAGAGCGAATATGGCAAGTACTACGCCAAATAAACTTCGTCCTTGGATTCAAGATTTTGGTTTGAAAATGACTTATGGTTCAAATGAGGTTAAGGCACAAATAAAAGCAACAAATGATGTTGGTCTGACTTCGTGGATATTGTGGTCACCATCGAACAGATATACTCGCGGTGGCCTATTGCTGAACTCTCAAAACTAGCGCATTTTGTGTTATAATAACTAATTATGGATCCAGAAAAAGTAACATACTTTGCTCAAACAGACGCTCGTAACAAAAAGGTAAAATTTGGTATTAAAGCCAAAGACAGATTAAAACATTTTTACGTTATAGGAAAAACAGGAATGGGTAAATCCACTCTTCTTGAGAACATGGCTATCCAAGATATTCAGGATGGAAATGGTATGGCTTTTATAGATCCACACGGAGGAACTGCAGAAAAATTATTAGATTATGTTCCTGAACACAGAATAAAAGATGTCTTATATTTTGCCCCATTTGATTTGGAATATCCAATATCATTTAATGTTTTGGAAGACATTGGAGTAGACAAGAGACATCTTGTTGTTAACGGTCTAATGTCCACATTTGAAAAGATATGGGTTGATGCTTGGTCTGCTCGTATGGCTTATATTTTAAATAACACACTGCTTGCTTTGTTGGAGTATCCAGGAGCAACTCTTTTGGGAGTAAACAGAATGTTGTCGGACAAGGAATATAGAAAAAAAGTTGTTGATAATGTAAAAGACCCATCAGTAAAATCCTTTTGGGTAGAAGAATTTGGAAAATACACAGAAAAATTTGCAGCAGAAGCTACTCCTGCTATTCAAAACAAAGTCGGACAGTTTACGTCAAATCCTTTAGTCCGAAATTTAATAGGGCAACCAGAATCTTCTTTTGACATAAGAAAATTTATGGATGAGAAGAAGATTCTTATTATAAATATGTCAAAGGGTTTGGTTGGGGAGGGTAACGCCAATCTTCTTGGTTCCATGTTAATCACAAAAATTTATCTTGCAGCGATGTCGCGGGCAGATAAGAGTGAATCAGAGTTAGCAAAGTTACCTAATTTTTATTTGTATGTTGATGAATTTCAGTCTTTTGCAAATAAATCTTTTGCTGATATTTTATCTGAAGCCCGAAAATATAAACTAAATCTTACAATTGCTCATCAGTATGTAGAACAAATGGAAGAAGAGGTGAGAAATGCTGTTTTTGGTAACGTTGGTACGATGCTTGCTTTTCGTGTGGGTGCTTTTGATGCTGAGCTATTGGAAAAAGAATTTGCTCCAACTTTTACAGCGACTGATCTTGTTAATCTTGGTTTTGCTCAGGTCTATCTTAAGTTGATGATAGATGGGGTGTCCTCAAGGCCGTTTTCAGCTAAAACGATGGGGCCTATTCCTAAGCCTGAAATAAGTTATAAAGAGGAGGTGATAAGGAATTCTAGAGAACAATTTGCAAGACCTAGGGCTGTAGTAGAAAAGAACATAATTGATTGGCACGATCTAGGAACGGCGAGAGAAGTAAAAACTCATTTTCCGACTGAGAAACCAAAAGAACAACCAAAACAGAGTGTTTTACAGCAAGAAGAAAAACCAAAAATAGATGAGAATAAACAGGCTTTTATTAGGGCTAAAGAAGAATTATTACAAAAAGAAAAAAATTTTCAGCATCTAGGCAAACGTGATTCTGATAATAAAAAGCCAAGTATTGAAAACAAAAATAGTTTGAAAGATGCTTTGGCTAGTGTAATAAAACAGACCGATTCTTCTAGTGAAAAAAGCAAAAGACACGAACACTCTGAAAATAAAATTGAATACAAAAAAGAGACAAAAAACAATGAGATACCAGAGGATGTACTGAGAGATTTATTGAAGTAGTGGAAGATGACAAATAATTTATCAAACAAAAAAAAGAGAAAAATACTCATTTTTTCTACAGCATACCATCCTTTTGTGGGGGGTGCTGAAGTTGCTGTAAAAGAAATCACCGATAGGATATCGGATGAATTTGAATTTGATCTGATAACAGCAAAATTAAAAAGTGACTTGTCTTATCGTGAAAAGGTTGGCCACATAAATGTTTATAGAATCGGATTTGGTTTGCCTATGTTAGATAAAATTCTTCTTCCAATAAGAGGCGCGTTTTTAACAAACAAACTGAATAAAAAGAACAATTACTATTGTTTTTGGGGAATCATGGTTACCTTTGGAAGCATTGCTGGGTATGTATTTAATTTATTTAGAAGCCTTGGTTTTAAAAAGAAAGTACCAATGGTCCTGACTCTACAAGAAGGGGACTCTGAAAATCATTTGCAATATAAATGGGGTGGACTGATTTCTTTATCTTGGAAATTGGCATTGTGGCGTACGGATTTTCTAACTGCTATAAGTAATTTTTTATTAAATCGTGCAAGAAAAAATGGTTACAGCGGAAGATACTCTCTTGTACCTAATGGTGTAGATCTAGATTTGTTCTCAAAAGAAATAAATTCTAATGAAAAGGAAGAACTAAAAAAGAGATTAGGTAAAAAACCAGGAGATGTTTTTGTGGTTACAAGTGGAAGATTAACACATAAAAATGGTTTAGATGATGTAATAACTGCATTGGTCAACTTACCAAAAAATATTAGCTTTGTAATAGTGGGAAAAGGGGAAGATGGAATAAAACTTCAAAAAAAAGCTAGAGATTTGGGTGTTTCTGACAGGGTAAAGTTTGTAGGATTTGTGCCATACGCCCATATTCCAAAATATTTTTCTATAAGCGATGTGTTTATTAGGGCTTCTCGTTCGGAAGGATTTGGTAATTCCTTTATAGAAGCAATGGCGGCAAAGATTCCTGTCATAGCGACTCCTGTTGGTGGAATAGTGGATTTTATAGATGATGGTGTTACTGGTATTTTTTGTTCACCGGACTGTCCTCAAAGTATTGTTAGGGCTATCAATATTGTTTTGGAAGATGGAAGCCTTAGAGAGAACATAATAAAAAATGCATATAATAGAGTTAAGGAAAGATATGAGTGGGGCAATGTATCCTCACAAATGAAGTCTGTTTTTAATAAATTATAAAATGCAAAAGAAAGAAAAAATCTTAATATCAACAGGCATATATCCTCCCCAAATAGGAGGTCCAGCCCAGTATGCCAAAAATCTAAAAGAGGTTTTTGAAGACAGAAACTATGAAGTATCAGTTAAGACATTTTTATTTGAAAGGATTTTGCCTGGCGGTTTAAGACATTTATTTTTTCTTTTTAAAATAATCCCTGACGTAATAAAAAGTGATAAGATTTTTATCTTTGATATTTTTTCTGTTGCATTGCCTACAGTTTTTGCTTGTAAGATTTTTGGTAAAAAATCAATTATTAGAACTGGAGGGGATTTTTTGTGGGAACAGTATGTCGAGAGGACGGGCAGAAAAATTTTATTAAGTAATTTTTACAAAACAGAAAAAAGAAATTTTTCTTTTAAGGAAAAAGTAGTATTTAATCTAATAGGGTGGACATTGAGAAACACTTCAATGATTATATTTTCAACTGAATGGCAGAGAAATATATTCACTGGAGCTTATGGTTTGGTTAGGGAAAAAACTTCTGTGGTCGAAAATTATTATGGTCCAAAGGAAGAATCTTTTAATCCAAAGGAAAAAATATTTGTGGCCTCTTCCAGAGATTTGGTTTTAAAAAACAAATCTCATCTAAAGAAAATATTTAATAAAATAAAACAACAACATATCAACGCAGATTTATTTATTGATAACCTACCATTTTCTGATTTTATCCAAAAAATAAAAAATTCTTACGCGGTTATTCAGATATCTTTGGGTGACATAAGTCCAAATCTAATATTAGACGCTATACGTTTCAATAAACCTTTTATTTGTACAAAAGAAGTTGGAATATTTGAAAGAATAAAAGATATGGGCATCTTTGTTGATCCTTTGAACGAAAAAGAAATTGAAGAAGCAATACTGCTTATGTTGAATGATGATAATTATAAACTAGAAGTGGAAAAAGTGAGGAATTTTTCATTTATTCACACATGGGAAAATATTGCAGACGAGTTTATAAATATTTTTAATTCTATCAAATAATATGAAAGTATTGTCTATAGGTACAGATAGAAAATTGTTTGAGGAAAATAGTGCTGTGTTGTTAAGAAATCTTGAATATTCTTCTAGAATGGAGGAACTCCACATAATAGTATTTTCACTTAAGAAACATCATTTAAAGCCTAAGAGAGTCAGAAATTTATATATCTATCCAACTAATTCTTTATCTCGCATTCATTATGTTTTTGATGCTATAAAAATCGGTAAAGGAATTATATTAAGTAATAGTTTTAACAAAGATAGTGCTATTGTTTACACACAGGATCCATTTGAAACTGGCTTGGCTGGGTATTTATTAGCAAAGAAAAATGGGATTCCTTTACAATTACAATTACATACAGATTTTTTATCTTCTAATTTTAAAAACTCCTTTTTAAATATAATCCGGGTTTTAATAGCCACATTTTTGATACCAAAAGCTCAAGGGTTGCGTGTGGTGAATGAATCAATAAAAGTTTCAATTGAAAAAAAGTTTGTGAATCTAAAGGTCATTCCGGAAGTTCTTCCTATTTTTGTTGATATTGAGAAGATAATGAATACAGAATCTGTCGAGGATATTGGTGGTCGTTTCAATCATTTCAAGTTTATTATATTAGTGGCTAGTCGTTTGGCTAAAGAAAAAAGGATAGATATTGCTATAAGGGTTCTGAAAAAGATTGTAGAAAAATATCCAAAAACTGGTTTAATCATAGCGGGTGATGGTGATCAGGATCGGTATTTACATGGTCTAGTAAAGAAATTGAATTTGCAAAATCATGTGGTTTTTGTAGGCTGGCAAACTGATTTAGTTCCTTATTATAAAGTTGCAGATGTTTTTCTTCTGACTTCGGAATATGAAGGTTATGGTATGTCACTCATAGAGGCTGGAGCAAGTGGTTGCCCAATAGTAACAACAAAAGTAGGTATCGCAAACACAGCTTTGTTTAGAGATGGCGAAAATTCTTTTGTTTGTGCAACTGGAGATGAAAAATGCATTCTAGAATCTCTGTTAAAAATGATTAGAGATAATTCAAAACGAGAGTTGTTTAAACGTGAGTTGCAGGTTAGTATTAAAAATGCAGTGATTACAAAAAATGAATATGTTGATAGGTATGTAAATCTATTGGAAAACTTGATTAAAAAAAATACATGATAGAGAAAGCAACTCAATACACAATTGTTAGATATCTGGTTGGGGGTAGTACTAGTGCGATTGTTAATCTGGCTATCTTTTATATACTGAACTCTGTTATTGGGGTGCATTATATAGTTTCATCAGTTGTAGCTTTCGTAGTTGCCTTTTTTGTTAGTTTGGCGTTTCATAAATTTTGGACTTTTCGTGATCACTCTACAGAGAACATTCACATTCAAGGTTTTATGTATTTTCTGAGTTCTATTTTTGGTCTTGGCTTAAACACTCTTATATTATATTTATGTGTTGATTATTTTGGTTTGTTACCATTGTTGGGACAAATAATTGCAGGAGGGTTGACAGCTTGTTGTACTTTTTTTATTTCTAAACATCTCATTTTTAATCGTAAGGAGAACACTACAGCAATATAATGAGGTTACTAGTATTTACACAAAAAATAGATAAAACAGATCCTGTATTAGGTTTCTTTTGTGATTGGGTGAAATCTTTTTCTAGTAAGGTAGATTCTATTACAATAATTTGTTTAGAGAAGGGTGAATTTGATTTTTCAAATAACGTTTCCGTATATTCTTTGGGTAAGGAGAGGAATGTATCCAAAATAACTTATATTAAGAGTTTATATCATTACCTTTTTTTAATAAGAAGTTCTTATGATAAAGTTTTTGTTCATATGAATGAGGAGTATGTTTTGCTTGCTGGTTTATACTGGAGATTGAAAAATATACCTGTATATCTGTGGCGTAATCATCCGAGAGGTAGCATAAGAACAAGGATGGCTGTGTTTCTGAGCACCAAGGTTTTTTGTACCTCACCTGATTCTTTTACAGCACGGTTTAAAAAGACTATTATTATGCCTGCAGGTATCAATACAGCAGTTTTTAGGCCTATAGGTGGTGTTTTGAGGCGAAAATACTCTGTTTGTGTGGTTGGGCGTATTTCGCCAATAAAGCGTATAGAAAGGGCCCTGGAGGCTATAAACAAGCTCGTATTATCAGGAGTTCAAGTTTCTTTGAGTATAGTTGGTTCTCCATTAAAAAAAGATGTAAAATACTACAATTCCTTGAAAAATTATGTTTCTGCAAACCATCTAGTTACTTATGTTTCTTTTGTGGACGCCGTTACACAAGATAAACTTCCTGATATATATAGTAGTCACGAAGTTTGTCTGAATCTAACAGAGTCAGGTTCTTTTGATAAAACTATAGTCGAAGCTGCTGCTTGTGGAGCCATACCTTTGGTTTCGAACGAGTCTTTATCAAATCTGCTTCCAGCTGTTTGTGTAACAAAGGATTCTGTTGATGAGGTGAGTATCTCTTTGCAGAGAATATTAGAAGCGCGAACTCAGGTGGAGATACAAAAAGATCTTGATTTGTTTGTTAAATCTCAGGACCTGAATACTTTGGTAGAAAGGTTGTTTGTAGAAATAAAATAAAATGTATAAAAACAAAAAAGTCAGCGTAGTCTTTGGAACCTATAATGAAGAAAATTCTATAAAAAAAGTTATAGATGATTTTTTTGCGACTGGATTTGTAGATGAGGTTATTGCAGTAGATAATAATGCATTGGGAAAAACAAAAGAAGAAATTGAAAAAACAAAAGCTATAAGAGTGGTGGAAACAAAACAAGGTTATGGATATGCATATATGAGAGCCTTGTCTGAAGCAACTGGTGATTTGGTGGTTACAACCGAAGTAGACGGAACTTTTGAACCAAACGATTTGCACAAATTTTTGCTCTATAGCGACGATTTCCCAGTAGTTTTTGGTACACGAACTTCTCGTGCGGCTATTTGGTCTGGAGCATTCATGCCTTTTCCTGTCAGATTTGCAAACTGGTTGTGGGCGAAGATTATAGAAGTGTTGTACAATGGTCCAGTTCTAACTGATGTAGGTTGTACTTATAAACTACTGAATAGGCAATCGCTGGAAAAAATAAAAAAATATTTTCCACAATCAAAAGGTGATGGCACTTTTTCTCCAGAAATTATGATTTGGCTTATAAGGCATGAAAAGAAAATAATTGAAATACCTGTTATCTACAAAGAAAGAATCGGGGTTTCTGGTTATACTGGTAGTACAATAAGGGCTGCCATATTGGGGCTAAGAATGTTACCTTTAATCTTTAAGTATAGATTTAAAAAAATTTAAAAGACATGACTGATTCATATTATAAATCAAGGTATGTTTGGGATAAAAACAGATCTATTGTTTGGAAGGAGATAGTTAAATATTTATCAAGTTTTATCTCTTCTGATTCAACAGTGCTAGATATTGGTGCTGGATATTGTGACTTTATAAATAACGTAAAGGCAAAAAATAAAATTGCCTTAGATTATTCCCCGGATTTCAGTAAATTTGCTAATGATGATGTAAAAACAGTTCAATCAAAAGTTACAGATATGAGTGTGATTCATGATAAATCTGTAGATGTTGTTTTTGCGAGTAATTTGTTAGAACATCTGTCTGATGAAGAGCTAAGTCAGACCTTGTTGGAAATAAAAAGAGTGTTGAAGAAAGACGGAAGACTCATTTTAATGCAACCAAATTATAGACTTTCTTACAAAACATATTTTGATGATCCAACTCATAAAAAAGTTTTCTCCGATGAATCTCTAAGAGCATTTCTTTTAAGCTTTGGATTTGAGATTGAACTGGCAAAACCTCGTTTTCTACCTTTCTCTCTTAGATCCAGGCCAAGTATAATTCCAGTCATACCTTTAATTATCAGAGCTTATATACATTCTCCATTTAAGCCTTTTGCAGGACAGATGCTGTTTGTGTCAAAAATAAAATGATTTCAAGAATTAAAGAATTTTTAGCAAACAATGAATGGCTCGTAATTTCAATTTTGGTTGTAATTTTTGTGGTGGTTAGGTTGCCTGGTACCGATTTACCATTACATCAAGATGAATACAAGTGGCCTATGATAGTAAACCCCGCTTTGTCTAGTGATACGGAAATACCACATCCACCATTGTCTCAATTTATATACAAAACAGCTGGTAGAATAGTTGGTTATGATGTTGATTTTAGGTTTACGCCACTATTTTTTGGGACTATAAATCTTCTGCTTCTCTATTATTTACTCAGAATGAGATTCAATAAAATAACAGCTGTTGTCGGTGGTTTTTTATTCGCCTTATCATATTTTTCAGTATTGGCTTCTCTGATGGTAGATACAGACGGACAGATTATGCCATTCTTTTTTCTGCTCTCTCTCATAAGTTACTACAAATCTAAATCTATTCTTTCTGGAAAGAGATATCTCTGGCTTGCCTTGATGTTGATTTCTTTGGTTTTAGGGTTTTTTGTTAAGGTTAGTTTTGCTTTAGTTATTGTCGCTATAGCAGCAGATTTTATTTGGGAGAAGAAAAATCACATAACTAAAAAAGATCTAATAAAGTATTTATTTTATGCTTTTGGCAGTGTTTTGATTGTCTCTTTTATGCTTTTTATATCACAATACATTTTCTCGTTTTTTGATTTAAACAAAGCGTTAGTGTACTGGAAACATTTTGCTGAGTTGGATAGGAATTGGTTTCAGACGGCGATACAGGTTGTAAAAGCAATATTATATACTTCTCCATTTTTGGTTTTGTTACCAGTTCTTTTGTCAAAAAATAATACCAGCGAATTGAGGCCTTTCATTTTTTATCTATTTTTTGGATTAATTTTCTATATTGTGGTTTTTGATTTTTCTATCGGAGCTCTAGATAGATATTTGCAATTTGTAATTGTGCCTTTGTGTGCAATTTCTTCTGTTGTTATCGTTTCTATATTGAAATCTGATAGTGATTTAAGGAATAAAGAGTATTTATTACTTGGTCTACTTATAGCTTCATTTTTATCTGTGTTGTTGTTTGTTCCACATTTTGTACCGTCTTTACACCCTAAAATGGCTTGGTTAAAGAGAATATTTGATATGAAGTGGAATTTTCTTTATCCTTTTTCTGGTGGTTCAGGACCTCTTGGTTTTTACGTTTCGTTTTTATTTATGTCTATGGCTTGGCTGGTTTCTATGGTGTTAGTTTCTATTGCTTATTTTAAAACAAACTTAAGAAAAATGGTTGTTTTGGTTTTAATACCAATTGGCTTGATTTATAATCTTGTCTTTATTGAAGAATACTTGTTTGGCTATCTTTATGGTTCTGCACCAAGGCTTCTAACTAATGCTGTGCAGTTTATAGAAAATAATCCAGATATAAAAATGGTTACAGTTTATAACGATAATGGAGGGAATGAAATTCGTAGTATAGGCAAATATAGAAAAAGGCTTTACACAGATCCAGCCTTTGATATCAATGAGAAAATAGCGACTTTAAATACTTATAAAGAACACTATTTAGAAATAAATGTACCAAGAATTGATCCAAATAGTATTTATCGTAAATATTTGGATTCTTGTGAGACTGTGTATAAGGAGATAGATAAAAATATCTCTGCCACGGTCTATGATTGTAAAAAAGTTCCTGATATTAAAATTTAATTTATATTGACTTATCTAAGTTTTTATTGGATTGCTATGTCTTCTTAATTATGAGAAAATGGTCTTTATATGGGCAAACTTACCAAAGGTATAGATAATAATTTTTAAAAATATATGAACATCTTAGTTACTGGAGGAGCAGGATATGTAGGTTACAGCGCGGTCAAATCTTTGGCCAGAAGATATCCTCAATCAAGGATAATAATTCATGATAATCTTTCCAAAAGCAAACTAGAGAACATAACCCCTCTTTTAAATTTATTACCAAATATTGCAATGGTTCCTTGGGAGAATAGTGACATAAGGGATTATGAAAAATTTGAAAAAGTTCTTATTGAGTACAAACCTGAAGTTGTAGTTCACCTAGCTGCTATTGTGGATGCCTTTTCTACTAACAGGGAGGGCAAGGATCAGGAGTGTACTATAGTAAATCAAGTTGCAGCCATCAAGGTTGCCGAACTTTGTAAAAAACACAAAGTTAGGACTTTTATTTATCAATCTACAGTTAGTATGTATAGCAGAGGGGAAGAGTTGAAGGAAGATGCACCAAAAGAGCCACTTTCAACATATGGTGTATCAAAGTACGAGGCAGAAAAAGCAATTTTGAAAATGAATGATGAATCTTTTAATACAACAGCTCTAAGATCAGCTACTCTCGTTGGTTATAATCCGGCTTTTAGATACGAAACAATTATTAATATGCTGTGTATTAGATCGGTCTATGGAATGACAACCACACTTTTTGAAAGTGCTTTGAAAAATCCTAAAACATATTTAGCCTTAAACGATGAGGCTGCCGCTATAGTTTTTGCGATAGAGAACATAGACAAAATGAAAGGTGAAGCTTATAACCTAACTTCTTTCAATACAAATCTTGAAGATGTGGTAGATGCTATCAAACGTTATGGTGTGGAACCAAAGGTGAAAATAAACAAAGAGAACACAATTAATCAACAGGTTTATACTATTAACTCAGATAAAATTAAATCATTAGGTTTTTCTCCAAAGGTGACCTTAGACGATGTTATTAAGGGGTCTCTTAAAGGACTTCAAGAAAGAAAAAAAGAAAACGACGCTCATTTTTATCCAGAAGGAAGGGCTTTAATAGGTCGAATTTTTAGGTCAATATTTAAACAATAATTGTATTAGTTATTGATTTTTGATATAAATACTCATCTATGAAAAAACCAAAGCATGATATCATTGTGGGGAAATTGGATCGTTGTCAAATAACAGGATCCAAAAATCTTTTTGAGGCAATCGATCTTGGTTTTCAGCCTTCTGCAGGGGCCTTATTGAGTGAAGAGGGGTTACATGAACCAGAAGCTCAATATCCACTAAGACTTATGATTTGTCCTGAATCTGGACTTGGTCAGTTGGATCATGTGGTAGATCCAAAACTTCTTTTCTCTAAAACAAATTATGTATATAGAACAGGGATATCCGAACCATTGAGACAACATTTGAGACTTTTGACAGAACAGATATTAACAAACCTTAATTTACCTAAAAAATCATTTTGTATTGATATTGGTTCAAATGATGGAACCCTCCTAACTTTTTTTCGTGACCAAGGAATGAAAACTTTAGGAATTGAGCCAACCAATATGGCTTATACTGCTAAAAAAGAAAATAAGATAAATACCATCCAAGAATTTTTTGGAGAGTTGGTTGCAAAAGATGTTTCAAAAAAATATGGGAAAGCAGATGTAATAACATTCACAAACGTTTTTGCACATGTGGCTAATTTAGGTACTGTGATGAAGGGGTTACAGGCATTGTTACAAAAGAACGGAACAATAGTTACAGAGAGTCAATACCTTCTAGATGTTTTTGAAGGTAATCAGTTTGATCAGATTTATCATGAACATGTTCGTATATATAGTTTAAAATCTTTGGTTAAACTCTTTTCACTTTATGGTATGGAAGTTTTTGATGCATATAGAATGAATACTCGTGAGGGTAGTATTCGTGTATATGCGGGGTGGAAAGGGAAGCATAAAATCAGTTCAAATGTTAAAAAATTACTTCAGATTGAGGAGAAGGTAGGGTTATTTACTCCAAAAGCATGGGCAAAGTTTAAAGATAGAGTGAATAAAAGTAAACATGATTTCTTGGAGCTTGCGCTAATGGCAAAGAAAAAAGGACTAAAAATAGTTGCGGATTCATGTCCAACAAGAGGGGTAGTAGTTATGAATTATTTTGGTCTAGGGAAGGACTTGCTTCCTTATATAGCTCAATTACCGGGAACAGAAAAAGTTGGTAAATATATGGCAGGTACTCACAACCCAATAGTTAGTAACGAGATTATTTTGAAAGACAAGCCAGACTATATATTAATTTTGGCTTGGCATTTTGCAGATTATATTATCAAGAACTGGAAAGCAAAAGGAGTAAAAGCAAAATTTGTTGTACCTTTGCCGGAGTTTAAGATTATCGATTAGTTTTAATAGATGATATATTTATTAAATGAGAAAAGTAAATCTATTTAAAACTTATATATCTTTCAAATCTATTTGGAATGTTTTTCTTTTGTTAACACGGTCAAATTATGGAGCAACTATAGGTGAGGGTCCACAGGTAAAGGCTTTTGAAGAAGAGTTTGGAAAAAAATTTAAACTTAAAAATGTTGTTGCTTTAAATTCAGGAACAGCAGCTCTTGAGATAGCTTATCATATTTGTGGGGTTAAGGAGGGTGACGAGATTATCTGTCCGGTTTTAACTCATCCATCATCATCACTTCCAGCTGTACGCAATGGAGCGAAAGTAATTTTTGCTGATCTGGAAGATGATCTTAATGTCTCTGTAGAAGATATTAAATCTAAAATTACACCAAAAACAAAAGTTATAGTTTTTGTCCACTTTGGCGGTAATAATAGAGGTTTGAAGGAGTTGTTAGAAATAACTAAAGAAAAAAATATAATTTTGATAGAAGATGCGGCACAGGCTATTGGTTCTGATTTTTGGGGTAAGGCAGATTTCACTTGTGTTTCTTTGCAGGCTATAAAAACAATGACTTCTGTTGATGGTGGTTTTATAATTTGTAAAAACGAAGATGATTATCTGCGTGCAAAAAAGTTAAGGTGGTTTGGGTATGACAGAGAATTAAAACAAAAGGTTGGAGACACTGATATAGTTGAAGCAGGTTATAAGTACCATATGAACGATGTTATCGCTTCTATAGGGAGGGGAAACTTAGGTAATGTAGACAAATTAATTTCACATAGGAAAAAGCTTATTTCAGAATATAATAAAAACGGTATAACTGCTCACATGTGGTTTGGGTATACACTGTCAAAAAATAGAGAGAGTTTAATAAAAGTCTTAAAAGAAAACGGTATTAGTTCCGGTACTCATCATTATAGAAATGACAAATATTCTGTTTTTGGTGGAAAACAAAATCTTCCAAATATGGATAGGATAGAGAATGAGTTTCTTTTGTTACCATTACATCATGGAGTTTCCGTTGGCGATGTAAGAAAAGTTTGTAAAATAATAAACTCTTTAAATTAACAGGTGATTTTGGTTGTAATTAATAAGTAAAATGAAATATAAAAATCCAATTGATATAAAATCTTCGTATGCTCAAAACGACATTGGTCGGACTTTTTATGATTTGGTTTTAGAACATAAACCCAAAAAAATTGTGGAAATAGGTGTATTGTATGGTTATTCTACGGTGGCAATGGCAATGGCGTTGGATGAGATTGGAGAAGGACATATTGAGGCCAAGGATCTTTTTGAGGATTATGCTTATAACCATTCAACTATGAATGAAACACAGGGAAATATAGATAAATATGGACTTACAAAGTATGTAACCTTATCCAGGGTAGATTTTAATGAGTGGTTGAAAAAACCTGATGATTTTGACTTTCTTCATGTGGATGTATCAAACCACGGTGATACAATAAAAAACCTTTATGAAGCTGTGAAAGATAGGGTTCAAAATGGTGCCATTGTTGTTTTTGAGGGTGGGGCATCTGGGGAAAGAGATAATATTCCTTGGATGGTTAAGTATGGGTTTCCTAGAATTACAGATACAAATGTTCCGTATGAAGTAATAGATGATAGGTTTCCTTCATTATCAATGATCAAAAAAATATGAAAAAATTAGCTGTAGTGGCAAGTGGATGGCATTTTCCAATAACCTTTTATGAACAAATAGCAAAACAAAAAGTTCCAGAAGGATGGGAGGTGGATTTGTTTGTAATATCTCACAGGGATCCATCATTTTCGGAAAAAGAAAAAGAAGGGGTTTTGGATAATCTCGGATATGGTCGCAGAGAACTCTATGATAGATTGCTTTATCGTAAGATAGCTACAATAGATGAGATTCAAGCATTAGGCTGGAAATATGAACTTCACCCAAATACAATTGGGGATTTAGGTTGTTCAAATCAGTGGTTAGAAAATTACGATTATAAAAAATATGATAAATTCCTATTTACTCACGATGACAACTTCATTTTAACAGACAAAGTGTATTTGAATATTTTGCCTCAAAATGATTGGTTGATTCTCACAAATACGACAGGTAATGCTCAGAGAAGACTCAGAGAATGGTTACGGTTGCCAAAGAAACTGTCACTGAGAGGTTCGTTTGAATTTTATACAAGAGAAATGTTGGATTACATGGGGGGCAAATTTGATCTTTCCGAAACTAAAATGACGAGAATTGGAGAGACTTCTAGTTTTAGTACACTTTCTGATTTAAGTGAGTGGAATTCTGTTATATATCCATTACAAAGACTAATTGATCAAAAAGGACTACAACCAAGGATTAAGGCTATATCTAATTACTATAGAATGAGCGAATATTGTTTGGAAGGAGAGAGGGGTTATATACACAAAACTGAAAAATCAAATACAAAAGAAGAAGAAAAGGGTTTAAATATGGTCGAAAGAATATATTCTATTGATAAACCATGAATATGAGGTTGGCTTACATTACAAATGCCACTTTTGTTGGTGGCTGGGCACATTCAGTCCAAATAGTTAATATGTGCAAATCATTCTCAAAAAACGGTGTTGATGTTACTTTGGTTTTGCCATATAGATTGGTACAAAAAAATATTGATTTGTTTGAGTATTATAAAATTCCGAGGACATTTAAAGTAAAGATGTTACCTTGTGTTGATTTGTTTGCTGGGAGTGGAAATCCTGTATTTTATTGGCTCAGATTCATATCTTTTTATTTATCAGCAAGAATATATATTCTTTTTAAACCATTTGATTATTTGTATTCCAGAGATTTGTACTCTGCTTTGTTTTTTCCGAAAATTATTATTGAACAACATTCTTTTCCAAAAAAAATTAAATTTCCATTAAGTCTTATCTTTACCAAGAAAAGGAAAGTCGTTTGTTTAACATCTTTTATAAAGGATCGTTTTATTAAATCTGGCATTTCTAGTTCCAATGTTATTATTGCTCCTTCATCTGTTGATTTAGAAGAATTTAGCGAAAAAAAATCAAAAATAAGCATTAATAATATAAAAGAAGATGACTTTGTTTTTGGTTATATCGGAACTCTTAAAACTATGGGTATGGAAAAAGGGGTTTCTGATTGTCTGAAATCATTAAAATTTCTAGATGATAGTTATAAGTTTTTGGTTGTTGGAGGAGAAAAAGATGATTTGGAGTACTACAAAAAAATGTCTAAAGATTTGAATGTCAGTGATAAGGTAGTATTTGTCGGGAAAGTTCCTTATTCTGAAGTCGTCAATTATTCTATGTTGTGTGATGTTTTTGTTGCTCCGTATCCAGAAAATGAACACTATAGTTTCTTTATGTCTCCTCTTAAAATTTTTGAATATATGGCAAGTAGAAAACCGATTATTACAACATCGTTACCATCGGTGAAAGAAGTGTTGGAGGACGGAAAAAATGCTATGCTTATTGAGCCAAATAATCCGAAACAGCTAGCTGAATCTATAATTAAATTAAAAAACAATCCAGAACTTGGTGCAAAAATATCAGATAAAGCATTTGAAGATGTTAAGAATAAATATACGTGGGATAGGAGAGCAAAGATGATATTGGATTTTATAAAAAAATGAAAGAAGTTGTTGTTATACCAACATATAATGAAAGAGAAAACATAAAGGTATTGATTCCTCTAATTTTTGATAATATTCCTGGTATAAGTGTAGTTGTTGCTGATGATAATTCTCCAGATGGTACTGGTAAAGTGGTTTCTGACTTAAAATACAAGTACCCAAATTTAATACTTGTAACCAGGGAGAGTAAGGGTGGTCTTGGTAAGGCATATATAAACGCATTCAAAGAAGTACTAAAAGACATTAATGTAAGAAAAATAGTGATGATGGATGCTGATATGTCTCATGATCCAAAATATTTGAATCAAATGATAAAAGAATCTGACAAATATTCTGTTGTGGTGGGTTCTAGATACGTTGTGGGGGGAAAAACTGTTGGGTGGGAGTTGTGGAGGAGGGTTTTAAGTTTTTGTGGTAATTTGTATTGTAGAATTATAACCGGTTTGCCAATAAAGGATTGTACGGGGGGTTTTAATGTTATATCAGCTGATTATCTTAGAAAAATAGATTTTTCAAAAATGGATATGTCTGGGTATGCTTTTATCATGGAAATAAAATATTTACTCTATAAAACTGGCGCAAACTTTCTTGAAGTACCAATCACTTTTGTTAATCGTGTCGGTGGAGAATCAAAGATTTCTAGTCACATTATTAGCGAAGGAATATTGGCTCCATGGAAAATAAAAATATCAAAATAGAATGTCCAAATTGTGGAGGAGGTGTGGTTTTTTGGGGGAGTAAGAAAAATTACAAACTTTTTATTTGTAATGATTGTAAACTTATCTTTGTTCATCCTATCCCAGATCTTGTATCTATATACAATGAAGACTACTTTTCTGGTGCTGGTGGCGGTTTTGGTTATGTCAATTATGATGAAGATAAAGAGCCAATGGTTCCAGTTTTTAATAAATATTTAGATTTATTTGATAAGTATAAAGACAAGAAAGGGAGACTTCTTGATATAGGGGCTGCGACGGGTTTTTTTCTTAAATTAGCCAAAAATAGGGGGTATGAGGTCAGTGGGGTGGAGATGTCAGATCATGCTGCCAAAGAGGCTCGTAGGGCCGGTATAGACGTTATAACAGGTGATTTATTAAGCAACCATTATCCCGATCAATTTTTTGATATTATTACAATGCTTGATGTTTTGGAGCACTTCACTGATCCTTTTGTTGAACTTTCCGAGGTGAAAAGAATTTTGAAAACTAAAGGATTGCTCGTAGTTAATACACCGAATGGTCAAAGTCTACTTGCTAGAATATTAAAAACTAATTGGCATTTAGTGATTCCTCCAGAACATCTATTTTATTTTTCTCCGAAAAACTTAGAAGCTTTTTTGGTAAAAAATGGTTTTAGTATTTTGTATTCTGGGACTATTGGTAAGCATTTTACTTTACAATATATTTTCAAAATGCTTTATAAGTGGCAGAAAATAGAATTTTGGAATATCTTATCCAAATTTTTCTCAAAAGGTTTGTTGTCAAAAATACATATACCTATAAATTTACACGACAATTTTTTCTTAATTGCAGAAAAGAATGAAAAATAATAATTTTATTATATCAATATGTGTTTCTGTTTTGTTTGCTGTGTTACCTTTTTTGTTGATGTTTTTGTTTTCTGATAATGGCTATCCGAAAGTTCCAGTTGAAATAATGGATGATAGTAATTACTACTATTCACGTGCTGTAGAGATATCTGAAGGTAAATTCTTTGTTGGTAATCAGTACATAAAAGAAAATAAAAATGAATTGTCCCCATCCTTTTTTGTAGGTGATTGGTTATGGTCTACTCCTTTTATTTTAGGTTTGTCGATTCAATATTCAATAATATTTAATCAGGTTTTGTGGTTTTTATTGTTTGGTGTTTTGTTGTATTGTATTTTTTTATTTTTTGGAATGGAAAAAAAATATATTCCATGGGCCATAAGTTTTGTGTTTCTGTTTATTTATTGGTATCTGGCCCGTCCTGTTGCTATGCAGATAATTTATCCAATCTTTTTGATGTGGTTAGTTAGTTTAGTTATGTATTTAAGAGAACCAGATTCCAAAAGAAATTTGTTACTTTTGTTCTTGTCATCCACTGTTTCTGTCTATGTTTATACTTATTTAGCACAAATAATTTTTGTAACATTTTTTGTGCTTCTGTTATCAACTTTTTTTCAACCTTTCAAAAAGTATCGGTATTTGTGGCTTGTTTCTGTTGCTGTATTTGTAGCATCTATTCCGTTTGTTTATTATTCATTTAAACAGATAGGACATCCATTGTATTTTGAAACATTCTATAGGATAGGACTAGTTAGTACACATATGATAGGAACTCCTGCTCTCATATATTCTTTGGTTCTAATGATCGGCTTGTCTCTACTTTATTTGTTTAGAAATAGGTTTCTTCACCACGAGTTAATCATGATATATTCTGTTTCTTTTGGACTCTTTCTGGCAACAGTAAGTAATGTTTTTACAGGAAAGGATCTAGAAATAGCGGTACACGTCGGCAGATTTGTTGAGTTGTGGTCAGTAATTTTACTATGTTTGTTTGTACAAAAAAATTGTGATGATTTTAAAAATTGGAATTATTACAAAATAATTACCTTTGGCGTTTACGTCTTATTTGTTATTAGTTTTTTTATGTTCCAATTGAGAGTGTGGACTAATGTAAATGGTAGATTATTAGATAATGAAGTTTATTATGCTCCATTGGAGTGGCTTAAAGATAACACACCAGAAGATTCAGTAATTTTGGCTAATGATGATTTTTCCTCATATGTTCCGGTAATGACACATAATTATGTTTTATTTCATCCAAACGCCTTACTTCAAATAGACAAAGATGAGAATATAAAAAATAGGTATCTAGCATCAAGAATTTTTGAAAATCTAAATAGGGAAGATATCAAGAGAGATATGCGTAAGTATGCAGGGGCAGGGTATACAGCACATAGACACATGGTACGCAATCGTAGTGTGAAAATTTGTCTAATCTTACATCTAGATTTTTTTGGTAAAAATTGTGGTCAGTTTGAGACACGGTATACATTAGTAGGAGAGAAGTATTTTTCTGATATGGAGGAACAGTTTGGTGTTTTTAAAAAGGATAAATTAAAAACTTTAAAAAATTACAATGTTTCTTATGTTGTTTTTGATAAAGAAAAAGATAGCTGGACTATTCCTATTTACTTAAAAATTGTCTGGAGAAACGACAGGTTTACAATCTATCAGGCAGATTAATACATATTCTTTACAAGTCTACTTGCTAGGGCAAACAAGAATAATCTGCTTGCAAAACGAGAAAATATGGCACCCCATATTCCTAAGTAATAAACAAAAGGAACCAAAATGATAATGCTGAATATGTTATTATAGAGGTTATATTTGTATATTCCGGTTTTGTCTTTTTGGGATTCAAGAGCTGTGTATATTAATCCAGCCATAACTACAGGAATTAAAGAAAGTGACAATACTTGAGAATAAGGTATTGCGCTTAGGTATTTTGGGAAAAATATACCAAAAAAAGCTGGAGCTATTAATATATAAAGTAAAACAATCATCCCTGTTACCAGGCCAAGTATCCAAATTTTGTGCCAAATTGATCCTTGGATTTCTTCAGCAGTTTTTTTTGAGAATTGGGGCATTGCCAAAGAATTTACATTTTTCAACAACCCTTTTATTTGGTCGTTAGGAGCAATAGCTAGTGTATAGATAGCCAAATTTGCTGCACCTAAATAATGGAAAATCAAAATTTTGTCCAACTCTCCCAATACCAACCCTATTATATTTATAAGACTTAAATTTTTTCCATAGGGAATTGTGTTTGGATCAGTGTCTCTGTTTGTCAGATGTTCTTTTGTTGATTTGTATAGGAAATATCCTGCCGGTATAGTAATTGTTCCAAAATAGACAATCAATATAACGAAAATATTTTTTGTTAAAAAAAGTGATCCTAGTGTTAATACAAGGGTAAAGATCTTCCTAATAATGTTGTATTTTGTTTGTGTATCAAATTTTTTCTTGCCCCATAAAAGGGAATTATACATATCAAAAGCCTCAGTAAACGGCATGAACACAGCTACTATGCAAAAAGCGAACGCTAAGACGGAGTTTCCTTGCGTGTAATAGTAGATACCCATTAGGAAAGAGAAAACTGAACCCAGTGTTCCCCATTTTATCTTCTCTTTAACGGCAGGTAATAAGGTTCCGTCGTAACCCCTTGCAACTGCCTGGGTGACTGCAGAGTCCATACCAGTTAACGTTGTTATAGCTAATATACTAGATATTGATAGTACGTATTTGTAAATACCAAAAACATCTTGGGAAAGTAGGTTAGCAAAAGCAATAGATGTAAGTAGCGCTGATCCAGAAGCAACTATTTGACCCAAACCAAGCCAAAAACCACCATGGGCCAAATAAACCATATCTGTTTTTGTGTATCTTTCAAACCAGCGTAGTATATAGACGCCCTTTGATTTTAATTTTTCCATACTATTTCACCATATTACTCTATTTGTGGCCTATTTACTAGCGTCTAGTGTGCTCATTTGGTATAATCCAATCCATGATTAATACAAAAAATATCCTTAATTATATTGTTTTGGCGGGTTTGTTCGTTACTCCTTTTATAGCTTTTATTGTTCCTCAGGGAATGTTTTTTCCTTTTATTTCTGGAAAAGGATTTGCTTTTAGAATATTGGTAGAAATTTTGTTCGGTGTTTATGTTTTTCTAGCCTTTTCTTACAAAGAATATAGGCCAAAATTTTCCTGGTTAACAAAATCCATTTTAGCTTTTACTCTCATTATATTTGTTGCTGATCTTTTGGGTGAGAATGTGTATAAAAGTCTATGGAGCAATTATGAAAGAATGGAAGGTTTTGTATTATTGGCGCATCTGACATTGTATTATTTGGTGGTTTCATCAGTGCTTAATACAAAAAATTTGTGGAATAAATTTTTTAACACCTCTATAGCAGCAAGTGTTATTATGTCCATTTATGGATTGTTCCAGCTTGCTGGCTGGGCCACAATAAGTCAGGGTGGTGTGCGCTTGGACGGAACCTTTGGTAATTCTACTTATCTTGCTATTTATTTGGTTTTTCACATTTTTTTGTGTTTGTATATGTTTGCAAGTGGTATAAAAGAAAATTGGCAGAAATGGGTTTATGGGTTGATAATAGTTCTAGAAACAATACTTCTTTACTTTACTGCTACTAGAGGAGCGATATTAGGTTTTATGGGCGGTCTGTTGTTGGCTGGGTTACTGATAATATGGAAAGAAAAAGAAAATAAAACTTTGCGTAAGATATTTTATGGTATATTGGCTACTGTAGCCATTGTTATTGTAGGATTCTTTATATTCAAAGACAGTACTTTTGTTAAGGAAAGTCCTGTTTTGTCTAGGTTCTCAACTCTAAGTGTTTCAGAGTTTAAAACTCAGGGTCGTTATTTTGTTTGGCCAATGGCATTAGAGGGTATAAAGGAAAGACCTTTGCTCGGTTGGGGTCAAGAAAATTTCAATTTTGTTTTTAACAAAAACTATAATCCTGGAATGTTTGGTCAGGAGGAATGGTTTGATCGTACACACAATCTTGTTCTAGATTGGTTGATTGCTGGTGGTATACTTGGTTTTTCAATTTATGTTTCCATATATGTAGCTCTGTTTTATTATATTTGGAGAAAAAAAAGCACATTAAGCTTATCTCAAAAGGGTGTTTTGACGGGGATGGTTTCCGCTTACGTTCTACACAATTTGTTCGTTTTTGATAATTTGATTAGTTACATTATCTTTTTCTCAATAATGGCGTATATTCACTCTGAGGAAACAAAAGATTATGACAGTGATTCAAAATTCTATACAAGAAATTTATCTGGAGACGTCTTGAATTATGTCGTGTTGCCTTTGGTGGTTATATTCACTTTAGCTACAGTATATTTTGTTAATGTTCCGGCTATTTTGGCCAACAAGACTTTGATAAAAGCAATGAGTCAACAATCTAGTCTGGATAAAAATCTGGATTATTTTAAAAAAGTTTTTGATTATAAAACTTTTGGATCAAGTGAGGCGGTAGAACATTTAACTCAGTCTACTATAAAGATACTTTCTATTGAAAGTGGGGTTAGTGATAAAACAAAACAAGATTTTCTAGAGTTTACTAAGAGCAAACTAGAAGAGAAACTTGCTTCCAGTCCACATGATGCTAGATATCTTGTTTTTGCTGGAGGTTTTTATAATCGTTTGGGTCAGTTTGACGATGCTATAAAGTATCTTGATAGGGCCATGATAGAATCACCAAACAAGCAATCAATTTATTTTGAATTAGGTACTTCTTATTTAGGTAAAGGTGATAGGCAAAAAATGTTTGAGTTATTTCAAAAGGCTTACGAACTAAAAACTTCTTCTTTGGAATCACAAATAATATATATGGTTGGTGCTATTTATGTTGGCAACAAAGAAATTCAGGATCAAATGGCAAAATTAATACCTGTAGAAAAAATAATTAATGACTCAAGAGTTTTAAAGGCGTACTCAGATATGGGAAATAATAGTGCAGCGGTATCTATTCTAAATGAAAGAATAAAATTAAATCCCAAAACTATGCAAGATAGATTTTTGTTGGCCGACTTATATTATAGAATGGGGTTAAAACAGAAATCAGTAGAGTTGATTAGGGAAATGACAGAGATTGACCCAAGCTTTAAGACTCAGGGGGATATGTATATACAACAGATATTGGCTCAATAACTACCTGGATTTAGTAATTTGCATTTAAAGTAAATATGTGATACAATACTAGGCGTGGGTGTGATTTTACAGGATTGCTTTGCAATAATGTAGTTGAGCATCAACAACAAATGTCGTAAAACCGCCTTCGGGCGGTTTTACGTTTTTTGTGGTCTTTTCGCTGAATTTCTTTGCTCTCGGTTTTATTTGCTCCATGCAACGTACCATCGTACGTTTTAGTCGCAAACAAAACCTGCGAGCTTCGAACTTCAACAAAAATCCTCACAAATAACTTGGTCATTGGTTTAGGTGTCTTGTTTTATGAAAAAAGTTTGGTTATCATTAATATATTGTTTTGAGATGTGGTTGGCGGTTCGCACTCACACTACATTTGTTGGAGCTCGCCTCCGCCAACCACATCTCAAAATAAAATAAAAATTTCCGCAATGCGGAATTTTTTATTTGCAAATTTTTTCTTGAAAAATATTTTTACAAAAAAGTTATCCACACTTTTTTGTAAAAATAAATTTTTTTTATTTTTTTATGTACTATAATTATTACAGGTCGGAACAACGAAATAAATTTTATTATCGTTGTAAACTTTAAAAAATAATTTGTGTTAATTGCTTGTCACAGAGCGATTAATAAAAAAATATCATGGCAGCAAAAAAGAAGAAAGCAGCAAAGAAGAAAACAGCTAAGAAACGAGCTTAATATTCTTTGTTAAAATCGATCCGCCAGCTGGCGAAGTGATTTGCAAAAACTCATACTGTATAAGTATGAGTTTTTGTTTTTTTATGCTAAAATCAACAAAATTGCCCTGTAATTGCGGTGTGTAAAACAAGGTAATTTTGTGGCCTTAATTCTTAATTTTATGACATTCTTAGAAAAAATTTTTGGTACGGAATCATCAAAAGCTTTAAAAAACATAGAGCCTTTAGTTTCATTGATAAATTCATTAGAGGATAGAATTTCATCTTTGTCTGATGAAGAATTAAAATCTAAAACTAATGAATTTAAATCAAGACTAAGCTCTGGAGAAACTTTGGACGATATTTTACCGGAGGCTTTTGCTGTAGTTAGAGAAGCTGCCAAAAGAACATTGGGACAAAGACATTTTGATGTTCAGATGATGGGTGGAATCGTTTTGCATAGAGGTGGTATAGCAGAAATGAGAACAGGAGAAGGTAAAACTTTGGTAGCAACTTTGCCTCTATATTTAAATTCTTTAACTGGTAATGGAGTGCACTTGGTTACTGTTAATGATTATCTATCCAGATTACACGCTGTTTTAATGGGGCAGGTTTACT
This sequence comes from uncultured Candidatus Saccharibacteria bacterium, assembly GCA_964453075.1. Taxonomy (GTDB): domain Bacteria; phylum Patescibacteriota; class Minisyncoccia; order Phycocordibacterales; family DATDWN01; genus C7867-006. The sequence continues at coordinate 36,553 of CAYVNM010000005.1, read as the reverse complement.
CATTTCTCGGTGTTTCTGTATCAGTGATTAATCACGAAGAATCTTTTGTTTATGATCAAACACATACGGAACTTGATAAAAAAAGGGATGAGACAGGCTCTTTTAAAGTCTTTAATGAATTTTTGAGACCAGTTTCCAGACGTGAAGCTTACCATGCAGATATTACATATGGAACAAACAATGAATTCGGCTTTGATTACTTGAGAGATAATATAGAATATGAGGCCACAAGTCTTCGCCAGAGAGAGCATAATTTTGTAGTGGTTGATGAGGTTGACTCTATATTAATAGATGAGGCAAGAACACCTCTTATAATTTCAGCTCCAACTACAGATTCAGATGATTTGTACAAAACTTTTGCCAATATTTCAACTAAATTAGTAAAGGGAGATCATTATACTGTGGATGAAAAATTTAGAACAATATCACTGACGGATTCTGGTATAAACAAAGCAGAGGAGTTGCTTGGTATTGATAATATTTATACCGAAAAAGGTATCAAGTATGTGCATCATCTTGAGACTGCTGTCAGAGCAGTGGCCTTGTATCACATAGACAAGGATTATGTTGTAAAAGATGGCGAGGTTATTATAGTGGATGAGTTTACAGGGAGACTACAACCCGGTAGAAGATGGTCAGAAGGATTGCACCAGGCAATAGAGGCTAAAGAAAGAGTTTCTATACAAAAGGAATCTAGAACATTTGCTTCTGTTACTTTTCAAAATTATTTTAGATTATACAAAAAATTGGCTGGTATGACTGGAACTGCTGCCACTTCTTCAGAGGAGTTTTACAAAGTCTATGGTTTGAATGTGGTTTCTATACCTACAAATAAACCAAACAAACGTACTGATCGTAATGATTTAATTTTTCAAACCGAAGCTGGTAAATTCAAAGCTATTAGTAGGGAAATAAAAGAACGTCACAAAAACGGTCAACCTGTTCTTGTTGGAACAGTTTCTATAGAGAAAAATGAATTGTTGTCTGAATACTTAAAAGCTGAAGGAGTTCCTCACGAGATACTTAATGCAAAAAATCATGGAAGAGAAGGTGAGATTATTGCACAAGCGGGTAAAATGTCCGCGGTCACTATCGCTACAAACATGGCTGGTCGTGGAGTGGATATAAAACTTGGAGGTAATCCAGGGAGTGCAGAAGCATATGAAGAGGTAAAATCTAAAGGTGGACTTTTTGTTTTGGGAACAGAAAGGCACGATGCTCGCAGAATAGATAACCAACTAAGGGGAAGAGCCGGTAGGCAAGGAGATCCAGGTGAGACTCAGTTTTTTGTTTCTCTAGATGATCACCTTATGAGGGTTTTTGGTGGAGAGGGTATGAAAAAAATGATGGGTAAACTTGGTATAAAAGAGGATGAGCCAATAGAAAATCGTATGATCACCAAATCACTTGAAAATGCACAAGAAAAAATTGAAGGGTTTAATTTTGATGCCAGAAAGCATGTCTTGGAATTTGATGATGTTCTAAATTTTCAAAGAAAGATAATATATGCAAGACGCCGAGACATCTTACTAGGGAGTGATAGTGTTGTTCGTGACTATATTCAAAGTATTTTAATTGATGTGGGAGATGACGAAAGAAAGGTGATAGAGGAGAAGATGACAAAAGCTGATAGTGAGTATTTGAAGGTTTTGCGTAGGGTTATTTTACAATCCATTGATATGTATTGGGTTGAACATTTGGAAGTAATGGATTATATGAGATCTAGTGTTAATCTACGCGCCTATGGTCAGAGAGACCCTCTTGTTGAGTACAAACATGAAGGTTTGCGACTCTTTAAAGATATGGAAATTTCCGTTGGTCAGGAGATACTTAAACTTATACCTCAAATACAGCCATCAATTAAATTTGATGCTCCAGTAAAATTGACAGAAACAATGGAGGGTGCAAAAGATATTTCTAAAGAAACAGTTGCTTCAGAAGATTCTAACCGTGCTCCAGATGGAAGTAAAATAGGAAGAAATGATCCGTGTTACTGTGGTTCTGGCAAGAAATATAAACATTGTCATGGTAAAAATCAGTAAAAAATCAGTCGAATTATTAAGCCACTTCCATTGTCTTCATTGTAAAAAATGGTGGACTGTGGGTGATGCTCCAGAAAAGAAAAACTTATGGTTTTGTCCTTGGTGTGGCAAAGAGAATAAATATGGAAAATAAGGTCAATTTGTGCTACTTTAAAAGGATAATAATTTAAGCAAAAACAATGAATAAATACATTTATTATTTAATAGGTTTAATATTTTTAGCAGGTGTAGTATTTTTAATTATGACTCCAGGTAAACCTGGTCAGTATGACACTTTTGCTCAGTGTATAAAAGATAGTGGTACAACATTTTATGGAACATTTTGGTGTCCACATTGCCAGGCACAGAAGGCACTTTTTGGTAGGTCCGCAAAACTTCTTCCATATGTAGAATGTTCTACTCCAGATGGTCAAGGTCAATTACAGGTGTGTAAGGATGCAGGTGTAACTTCATATCCAACATGGCAGTTTAACGCAAGTACAACAGATAGGTTGACTGGCGAGGTTCCTCTTGCAACTCTTGCAGGGAAAACCGGATGTGAATTGCCAGTATCATCTAACTAAAAAAATGGTAACTTTTATAGAAACAAATGCTAGTTCTATTGTAGGGTTTTTAACTTTGGTTTCAAATGTTATTTTTGTAGTAGTCTTGGTGGTTATAGGTGTTCATTCTGAAACTCGGGCTAAAATGTATTCATTTGTTCATAAATATATATTGCAATTGCTTTTTTGGGGAATTATGTCTGCGGTTGTTGGCAGTTTAGTTTATTCAGAGATAGTGGGTTTTCCCGCATGTGACTTGTGTTGGTACCAGAGAATATTTTTGTATCCACAAGCTGTTATTGTGTTAATGGCCATGATTCGCAAGGACAAAACGGTTATAGACTATCTTGTTCCTCTTTCTATTATGGGTGCTATAGTGGCCTTTTATCAATCTCTGATTCAGTGGGGATTTTCGTTTGGTTCTATTTTGGAATGTACTGCTGAAGGAGGAGAATGTGCCAGGATATATGTAAATGAATATTCATATATTACTATACCCTTTATGTCTCTTTCTGTTTTTGCCTACATAATTGTTTTGAAATACGTTTACTATAGTCATAATAGAAAAATCAATAACCTCTTATAGTCATGAATAAACAAATCAAAGTGATTTCACATGGTTCTGGTTTTCATACTGACGATATATTTGCTGTCGCCACAATTTTACTTGTTTTAGGGGAGAAAGATGATGTTTCTGTCATAAGAACTAGAGACATGGAAATAATTAAGACTGGTGATTATGTTGTGGATGTTGGAGGTGTTCATGATGAATCTACTAACCGTTTCGATCATCATCAATTTGGAGGTGCTGGTAAGAGAGAAAATGGTATTCCTTACGCATCTTTTGGTTTGGTTTGGAATAAATTTGGGAAGGATTTGGTTGGTAGTGAAGATGGTGCAAATAGAATTGATAAAATAATAGTACAGTCAGTAGATGCTATGGATAATGGAGTTCAATTTGTGGAATCTAAAATTGATGGTTTGGTGCCATTTGATATAACCTCGATAATCAAATGTTTTAGTTCAACATGGAAAGAAGACGATAATGTTGATGAAGACTTTATGCAGTTTGTTTCTTATGCCAAAGTTTTATTAGCCCGTTTGATTGTAACCATAAAAGACGATATAGAGGCAGAACAATTTGTTTTGGATGGCTACAACAAAGCAATAGACAAAAGACTTATTGAGGTGAATGAGCATTATCCTTGGATGGGGGTTCTATCAAAATTTCCGGAACCACTTTTTGTGTTTTATAAAAATCGTGATGGTGATTGGGTAATAAAAAACATACGGGATAATGAAATTTCTTTTGAACCTAGAAGAAAATTGCCAGAAAGTTGGGCTGGTAAAAGAGGTGAAGAGTTAGAAAAAGTCACGGGAGTACCAGGCTCGGTTTTTTGTCACAATGCTAGATTTATGGCTGTTGCCAAGACAAGGGAGGCTATACTCAAAATGGCTGAAATAGCTTTAAACCAATAAAAATTATCCAATCTAATAGACTTATTCAAAAAATCTGCTGTTTACAGTATCTCGGGTAATTTATTAATTGGTTTACCTAAAATAAATTTAAATCAGAATTCCAGGAATATACATTATTACCATACTGACTATAACTAGTATGCAAATTGTAACCCATATTATCTTGAAGGCTTTTTTGTTCTTTTGTTGGAATAACATATAATTACAATAATGCTCGATTTTCAACAAAAACGCAAGATTAGGAATTTGGCCTACAATAAGGTAGTTTTGATTTTGCTTCTCTTGGTGGTTCTAGTAATGGCTCATTCAACATGGAGGGTTTACAACAAGAAAAGGGTTAGTGAGGAAATGAAAGACGTTTCTGTAAAAAATGTAGATGAATTAAGGCTAAGAAATAGGGAATTGGAAGACAAAATAAGCAGACTAGATACAAGATCTGGCATAGAAGAAGAAATTAGATTGAAATTTAATGTGGTAAAAAGTGATGAAAACATGGTCGTTGTGGTTGAAGATGAAAAAAGAGGGGAATCCGCGACTAGTTCGGAATTAAGTTTGTGGCAAAAAATAAAAAATTTTTTTACTAATAATTAGAATCTTGTAGTCAAACCAGTATTGCTATATACTAGTGAGACATTATTATTTTTTAGAAAAAATATGAAAAAAGTAACAATATATTCAACACCTACCTGTCATTATTGTAATTTGGCTAAGGAATATTTTAATGAAAATAAAGTAAAATATGATTCATTTGATGTTGCTAGTGATTTGGATAAAAGAAGGGAAATGATGGAGAAATCAGGACAATTGGGAGTACCTGTTATAGTGATAGATGGTGAGGTGGTTGTGGGTTTTGATAGATCCAGGCTTGCTAATTTGTTACAAATAAAATAAATTTATCTGGTCTGGAAATAGGCCGGCCCTTGTAGTTCAATGGATAGAACGGTCCCGTCCTAAGGGATAAATGTAAGTTCGATTCTTGCCGAGGGCACAAGATTTTGTTACTATAGGCTCATGTCACCAGAAGACAGAGAGCTTTTAAAAAGAACTGTAGAATTGTCCGAGGAAAATAATGAAATATTACGCTCTATAAGGCGTTCTATGCGTCTGGCTCGTATTATGAGCATATTGTACTGGGTAGTTATTATAGGTTCAGCTATTGGGGCTTTTTACCTCATTCAACCGTATTTGGATGCTTTATCAAATATATATGGTGGTGCTAAGACTGGATTAGGTGACTTTAGTGGGATAATAGATAGTTTCAACGATTTAAACAAATAAGGTTTTTGTATGCCGAGATAGCTCAGTTGGTAGAGCGCTTCCCTGAAGAGGAATAGGTCCCCAGTTCGATTCTGGGTCTCGGCACCAGTAAAAACAAACCACTCAATTGAGTGGTTTGTTTTGTAAGAACTTTAGATTACCCTTTAACTTTTAGTCTGGTCTGTCTATTCTTGTCTATTTTAGGTAGTTTTATTATGAGTAAACCATGTTTTTCTACTGCTTCTGCTTCTTCTACCTCAACCTCTGCTGGTAACATAATAGTACGAGAGAAAGATCCCCAATATAATTCCTGATGGAAATAGTCTTCTTCTTTTATAAATCTCTCTGTTTCTCTTTTGCCTTTTATGGTTACTACATCTCTAGTTATGGCTATGTCTAAATCTTCTGGTTTTACTCCAGCAACCATGCTTTTTATAACTATTTCTGTGGGTGTTTGGTACAGATCTACAGTAAGTTGACCCTCTTCAACATTAGATTCTTCATCAAACCAAGCTTCTCCTGCTTTTACTGTCTTTGTTTGGGGTTTGTCTGTATGTTCTTCGGTATCTAACTCTGATGGATCATCCATTTTCATGCTTCCCGTCAATTTTTCAAAAAACGATCTATTATCTTTCATAATTTTTTATTTTTAAATTTAATTAGGTATTGCTAATTTTTATGTTTTCTCTCATGTGCTTTACTTTTTCAAACATCAGAAGTAAAACAACTATACCAATCCATACCATTCCAAATACGAGAAAAATATTTCCTTCTGCTCCATTTATTATAAATAAATTGAAGGCAGTATGCAATACGATAGCTATAATTATTCCAGAAAATAAATACATGGTTTTTTCTAGACGTGATCTATAGAATGCTAGAGCCAAAGTTATTCCTATTGCTCCAGAAGACATTATGTGCAAGAGACTGGCACCGATAAAACGAAGATTGCTATGTATTATTACATTCAAGAAATCTCCTTGCTGAACACCTGGTATCAGGAATAACGTATTTTCAAAAGTCACAAAACCCAATGCAGATATTATTAAATAAATTATGTCATCTACTGGCTCATCTGCTATTTTTTTGTTTCTTAAGGCTATTAAGTAAACTAATCCGAGTTTTAGTATTTCCTCAATAGATGCCCATAATGTGAAAGATAGAGCTTCTTGATTTTGAATATGATCATAAACGAATTTTTGGAGTGGTAATACAAAAAGCACCGCAACCATTCCTCCCAAAAAAGACAGAGTTATCATCTTTGCTGGTTCTGGGTGAGTGTCTTCTTTTAGCCAAAACCAAAGCCAAATCAAGGCTGGTAGTAATCCAAGTATAAAAGCTAAAATGAACGGATAGTCTTGTAAAAAATCTAACATTAATTTTTATTAGGCCACGATGTAACCATTAATAATTGTTTTTTGTTCATATTTTGCCATATCTCTTCTGTTATAAAAGGCATAAATGGGTGCAAAATTTTCAATGATGTTTCTAGTATATATCCAAGTGTGTATTGAGCGGATTTTGCTGTGTTAGGATTGTCGCTTTTTATTTTTTCTTTTGACTCTTCAATTATCTTATCAGCAAAAGTGTGCCATACATAGTGATATATTTTTTCAGCGGCAAGATAAAATCTATATTCATCCATATCTTTTGTTGTATCTTCTACTAGAGAGTCTAGCTCAGCTAGGTTTTTAGCATCATCATCTTCTAGGGTTTCGGGTTTGTTGCCATCCCAATTTTCGGTGCTAGACAGAACAAACCTAGTTATATTCCAGATTTTATTTGCAAAGTGTTTATAAGCCTTAACTTTATCTTCTTGGAGGGCCAGGTCTGTTCCAGGTGTGTTTCCCACAATAAGCGCCATGCGCAAAGCATCTGTGCCGTATTTTTGGGTAAGGTCTAATGGATTAACAACATTACCTTTTGATTTACTCATTTTCTTTCCGTGTGCATCATTTACTAATCCATGCAGGTAGACAGTATTAAATGGAGCCTTGCCTGATAGGTATAGACCAAAGATTATCATTCTTGGTACCCACTTAAATATTAGGTCATGACCTGTTTCCATAACATCAGTTGGGTAGTGTGATGACAACTCTTTGTTTTCTGGGTATTCAGTTATGGTGAGTGGCCACTGACCACTAGAAAACCAGGTATCAAAAGTATCACCATCAGGTATCCAGCCATCTCCATCAGGCTTTTCTTTACTTGCCTTTACTTCATTTTCTCTGAACCATGCTGGTATTGGTATACCCCAGACAATTTGTCGCGAAATGTTCCAGTCTATAGTATTATTCATCCAATATCTGAATATTTTTTCATAGTTGTCCGGAATAAATCTTATTTCTCCTTTATCTACGGATTCTAATGCCATTTTGGCCAAAGGTTCCATTTTTACAAACCACTGGTCTTTTATTTGGGGTTCTATGATGGTACTACATTTGTAGCATTTTTTTACCACGTTTTTGTAGTTTTCATCTATTTTTACAAGCAAACCTTTTGATTTTAGTTTTTCTACGATTTTTGGTCTGGCGTCTTTTATGTTCATGCCGGCAAATTCCTTTGCAATGGGGAGAAGTTTTCCACGCCAGTCAATAATTTGCTCCACTTCCAGGTTATATTTTTGGGCAAGTTCAAAGTCTACCTGTGAATGCCAGGGTGTTATGGTCATTACCCCAGTACCAAATTCCATATCAACAACTGGATCTTTAAGTATTGTTGCTTCTATTGGTCCATTTATCCATTCTACGTTTATCTTTTGACCATGCGTGTATTCAGAGTATCTCTTGTCGTCAGGATGCATAACCACATATTTATCTCCAAACTTAGTTTCGGGTCTTACTGTACCAATCTCAAAAGGACCATATTTAAAATAATAGAATGGAGAAGACTCTTCAGTTGATTCTGTCTCTACTTCTGATAGGGAAGTTTGATGTTTGGAGCACCAATTAATAGCTCTTTTGCCGCGATAGACTAACCCCTCGTTAAACATTTTTATGAAAGTGTCTTGAGTTTTGTTAACAACATAAGGATCCAAAGTAAATTTTTCGCGAGACCAATCACAAGAAGCTCCTAGAGATCGTACCTGAGATTCCATATTTTTTTTATTTTCTAATGTAAAGGATAAGATCTCCTTATATAAGTCTTTTGGATCCATTCCAAATCTAGAGCGTCCTTCTTTTTCTAGTTTTTTTTCATAAACGACCTGGGTTTCAAAACCAGCATGATCAGCACCAGGAAGCCAAAGAGTTTTAAAACCCATCATTCTTTTATACCTTATCATTATATCTTCAAGAGTTATAAAAAGAGCATGGCCAGCATGAAGGTTACCGTTGGCATTTGGTGGAGGCATTATAATGGTAAAGTTTTTGGAATTATGATTTTGGGTATTGTCAGGGTTAAAAAAACCACTATTTTCCCAAATTTCATATATCTTATTCTCGGTATTTTGAGGATTATATGGCGACAAGAATACATCTTTCATTTAATTAGAATATCATATTGGGTTAATAAGTGGTAGATGGCTGTTTTTTGTTTATAAAATTTAAATGTGCCTATAAAAGACATGTCTTTTATAGGCACATTTAAATGTCCTTTAAGGCTGGTTATTAAAAAAGACATATTTTTAAATCTAAAAAAGAAATTTAAAAAAGTATTTTTATCATAAAGGACATAACGAAAAAATATGGCTAAAAATAAAGGTTTTTATAAAAAACTTCTTTTTTGTGATATATTGACAATTCTTGTTAAATAGGTATGCTGTGGTGATAAATAAATTTTATGGTTTTTAAATTATCTAAAAAAATTATAGGTAATTCAGCAATATTTTTGGCAATATTTATAGCGGTATTTTTTGCGGTTGGAGTTGCTGTAACCAAAGCTGATTCAGGAACTTTTGAATTTGGTGGACCGTTTCCTATTACGTTAAACTACTCTGGTTTAACTCCTGGTGAGTGTGATGACGCTGGGCAAAACCCATTCCTAAGTGTTGATGCTACTAACACAACTAACGATCATTACAGCATAGTTTATACAGCTTTTCATAGTGATCAGGCTGGTTGTGATCCTTACTACCAAACTCTTAATTTGAACGGAATGTCTGTTGTGGGTAAAACAGAATTTTCTGCACAGGAGTCCGGTCATTTTGATGTTAGTTTTGATGCTTCAACATACACATGTGGACGTGTGCAGTACGATGTTGGTTATATAAACCGTACTACTGGAGAAGTTACCCTTTTCATAGGTCAAGTTATTAATTATGGTGTTGATTGTGCAAATCCTCCTCCAACACCTTCTTGTACAGAAAATGCATTGGTTGTGGTGACAAATCCACTTCCAGCTACAATGACTCCTGGTCAAACATATAGTTTTACTGTTAAATCTACAAATACCGGAAACACAAAATGGTATCACGGTAATTATTTTCAACTTTCTAATAAAAGTGGAAATCTAACCATAAATCCAACATATGGACATTTACCATATGTCATGGATGTAAACGATTCTAATAGTTGGACTTTTAGTGTGGTTGCACCTTCTACACCCGGAAATTATTCGCTAGATTTTCAGATGGTGCATAAGGCTGGGGCTGATTATATAAAAACAGATGGAACAACTTGTGTTGCTCCTTCAGTTGATACGTATTTTGGTAATTTAGTCACACTAAACAGTTCTGTTGTTGCAGCTCCGACTTATACACTCATGATTACTCAGTCTGGAACGGGTTCAGGAACAGTTACTGGGGCAGGTACGTACAACTCTGGTGTAACAGCCACAGTAACCGCATCTCCAAGTGAAGGCTCAACTTTTACTGGATGGGGAAATAGTTGTTCTGGAACAAACTTAGTTACACAAGTTTTGATGAATAGCAGTAAAATTTGTGTAGCTACATTTAACCTAAACACATATACAATAACGGCAGTGGCGGGAGCAAACGGCACAGTAACCCCATCTGGTGTTACAACAAAAAATTATGGAACAAGTCAAACCTACACAATTATTCCGGCAACTAATTATCACATTTCTAATGTAGTCGTTGATGGTGTTTCTGTGGGTACGGTAAACACATATACATTTTCAAATATAAAGGCCAATCATGTTATCGGAGCATCATTTGATATCGATCAGTTTACTCTAACTCTAAACAAAGCTGGTACAGGTTCAGGAACAGTTACTGGAGCAGGTACGTACAACTCTGGTGTAACCGCAGTTCCAAGTGCGGTAGCAAATTTTGGTTCTGTGTTCACTGGATGGAGTGGAGATTGTAATGCGGTTAGTGGACAGGTTGTAATGAATTCTAATAAGAATTGTACAGCTAACTTTAATTTAATATCTGCTATCACATCTTCACTTTCTGCTAATCCTACGGCCCTAACTCTACCAACAAACTCAACAACACTTACTTGGACAACCACGGGTAATCCAACAACTTGTACAGCAACTGGAGCATGGTCTGGATCAAAGACACCAACAGGAGGTTCTCAAGTTATTACAGGACTAACAGTAGGAACTCACGTTTTCACAATTAATTGTTCAAAGCCTGGTACGGCTAATACTTCTTCATCTGTTACGGTGACTGTGTCTCCTGTTGTAGAAGTTAATTACACATTAACTATTACAAAAAATGGTACAGGTACTGGTGTGGTTGATGGTGCAGGAGTTTATTTGGAGAACACAATAGGTAGAGCAAGTGCTATAGCTAACACAGGATCGACTTTTGTTGGTTGGGGTGGTGATTGTGATACAAATGGTCAAGTTTTAATGAATAGTAATAAAAACTGTATAGCTACGTTTAATTTAAATGTATATACGATTACAGCTACTTCAGGCCCAAATGGAACAACTACTCCATCTGGTGTTACAACAAAAAATTATGGAACAAGTCAAATCTATACAATTACTCCATCTATTCATTATCATGTAGCCAATGTTTTAGTTGATGGCGCTTCGGTTGGTGCAGTAAACACATACACATTTTCAAACATACAGGCAAATCATACAATTAGTTCAACTTTTGCAATAGACCAATTCAGACTAACTCTAAACAAAGCTGGTACAGGTTCAGGAACAGTTACTGGAGCAGGTTTGTATAATTGGGGTACCGTGGTCATGCCAGGAGTATTGGCAGATCCAGGATCAGTATTTACTGGTTGGAGTGGTGACTGTGAAGTAAATAGTCAAGTTGTGATGTCGGAGGATAGAACATGTACTGCTAACTTTAATCTAGTCTCAGCTATAGTAGTTTCTTTGGAAGCAACCCCAGACTCTCTAACTCTACCAACAAACTCAACAACACTTACTTGGACAACCACGGGTAATCCAACAACTTGTACAGCAACTGGAGCATGGTCTGGATCAAAGACACCAACAGGAGGTTCTCAAGTTATTACAGGACTAACAGTAGGAACTCACGTTTTCACAATTAATTGTTCAAAGCCTGGTACGGCTAATACTTCTTCATCTGTTACGGTGATTGTGTCAAATTATCTTCCACCAACCGTAACTCTTACAGCCAATCCTACAAATATTTCATACAATGCATCTTCAACTCTAAGTTGGGTTTCGGCTAATTCAAATTCTTGTGTCGCTAGTGGTGATTGGTCAGGCAGCAAGGCATTAACTGGTAGTGAAATAGTAAATAATTTAACTTCAAACAAAATTTATACGATAACTTGTACGGGTCTAGGTGGGACTGCGTCTTCTACGGCGCAGGTAACGGTAGCCAGTATGCCAGTTTCCAACCTCTCAATACTAAAAACCGGAGATAAGTCTACAGCAAATGTTGGTGATACTGTTACATATACGCTAACACTTACAAATAATGGCCCAGACAACGCAACAAACGTAATAGTTACAGATGTTCTTAACTCTGGTTTGAATTTTGTCTCAGCATCTTCAACATCAGGAACATATGCTACTGGAACAGGAGTGTGGACAGTTGGAAATCTAAATAATGCATCAACAACCACTCTTACTTTGGTAACCACTATCAAATCTGGTTTTGAAGGACAAACAATACCAAACACAGCAGTGGCATCATCTACAGAGTCAGATCCTATACCAGAAAATAATACCTCAACTGTTAATGTTGTGGTAAATGGTAATCCTCCATGTACGGTGAATTGTGGCCCAACAAACCAACGACCAGTAATAACACTAATAGGTGCAAACCCCGCTTCAGTTAATGTTGGAGAGGTTTATCTTGACCCAGGTGCAACGGCGGTTGATCCAGAAGAAGGAAACATAACGAACAGAATTGTAGCTACAAGCACAGTAAACACAGCAGTGGTTGGTTCATACACCGTAACTTATAATGTCTCTGATTCACAAGGATTAGCAGCTATACCAGTCTCAAGGACAGTGAATGTCCTTGACAATACACCTTCAATTAAAGGAAAGGTAAATTTCTGTATGATTATTGCTGATAACAACAATAAGATAGCGACATCTTCTTATGGTTTACCTGGAGGTAATTTTTCTCTGAATCTTGCTACAACGACAAACATAGCTAGTTCTACTATCTATACAAAAAACTGGAACACAAACACCTTCTCACCAAATAGACACATTATTCTAAATACTTCAGATGCTGATTGTGTTACATATGACAATTTGGACTTGGGTAGTTATTATTACCCTGAACTATTTGTAACAGGGTCTTCTTGGGCAACGACTACATATAATGATCAATACAATCAATCTGTGAACAACATTTTTGACTTCTTCGTGTATAGTCCAGAATTGTTCACAGCAACAACTACAGATGATATAAATCGAAACTTTAACTCAGATGGAAATATTACTTTAGTTGAAGGTAATGCGGACAGAACATTGGTTTTGTTGGTAAAGAGTATTCCAGTTCCAAATCCTACTTCCAACCTCTCAATACTAAAAACCGGAGATAAGTCTACAGCAAATGTTGGTGATACTGTTACATATACGCTAACACTTACAAATAATGGCCCAGACAACGCAACAAACGTAATAGTTACAGATGTTCTTAACTCTGGTTTGAATTTTGTCTCAGCATCTTCAACATCAGGAACATATGCTACTGGAACAGGAGTGTGGACAGTTGGAAATCTAAATAATGCATCAACAACCACTCTTACTTTGGTAACCACTATCAAATCTGGTTTTGAAGGACAAACAATACCAAACACAGCAGTGGCATCATCTACAGAGTCAGATCCTATACCAGAAAATAATACCTCAACTGTTAATGTTGTGGTAAATGGTAATCCTCCATGTACGGTGAATTGTGGTGGTAACCCAACATCCAATCTCTCAATCACAAAAGTTTCAGACAAATCTACAGCAAATGTTGGTGATACTGTTACATATACAATTACTCTGGTAAACAACGGTCCAGACAATGCAACAGGAGTAACAGTTACAGATACACTAGATTCTAGATTAAATTTTGTTTCAGCATCTTCAACATCAGGAACATATGCTACTTCAACAGGTTTGTGGACAGTAGGAAATCTAAATAATGCATCAACAACCACTCTTACTATAGTGGCCACTGTCAAAAATGGTTCAGAAGGACAAAGAATTCCTAACTCAGTTAGTGTAACAGCCACACAGACAGATCCTACACCTGGAAACAACACTTCTGTCACAAATATCGACGTTAATAATCCAAATCCTCCATGTACATCAAATTGTAATCCTAATCCACCATGTACAGCTAACTGTGGTGGCGGAGGCGGAGGTGGCGGTGGAGGTAATGGACCAATCACACCAAACAATCTAACTATATTTAATGAGCAAGTTGTAGAGACAGTTCCAGGTGTAGCATTCGTGTCATGGAATACAAACCTTATTGCTACAAGACGTGTAGTATACGGAAACTCATCAAATCCTATCTTAGGTAGTGCTCCTAATTACGGATATACTAATTCTACAGAAACGGTGTCTTCACCTCTCCTAACTGCACACGGGATGGTTGTTGGTGTTGAAGCGAATAAAACATATTACTTTAGAGAGATATCAACAGACATTATTAATGGTGTAACCAGGACAGCTATAGGAAAAGAACTAGTGCTTATTCCTGGAAAACCAACAACGTCAACTTCTTGTTACTATCTATACGATTATCTAAGAAAAGATTTTAATAACAATCCGGTTGAAGTAAGAAAATTACAAGTGTTCTTACGCGACCTGGAAGGATTCTCTGATGTTAAGGTTACAGGTATATATGATGATCAAACGATAGTTGCTCTAGATGCATTCCAAGAAAGATACAAAGCTGATATTCTAACACCGTGGGGTCACACCGAAGCTACGAGTTATACCTATATCTTGACTAAGAAAAAAGTAAACGAAATATATTGTAAGATGGCCTTTCCTGTAACAGCTCTTCAACAGCAAGAAATTGATAACTATAGAGTATTTTTGTTGGGTCTACAAAATGCCGGAATTACCTTACCAGAAAACACCACAATCCCTCCTGTAAACACGAGTCCTGTTTCTACAACCACACCATTGCTTAATGAAATTATAGGGTTAGGTACAAGTACTGTTAACACAACGTTGGCTGGAGTTTCAACCACGACACTTTCTAAGTTTACAGCGAACGTCTCGTTTGCCTGGTCAAAAATAAGTAGTTGGACAGGATTAAATTGTGCTCCCGGTTCAGTATCTGGATGTTCCTGTCGAGTGTTAAATTGGATTCTAGCGATTATAATTGCAGTGATATCATATCTTTGGTATAGAGAGAGACAGCAAAACAACAAGATAGAGAAAATAAACAAAGAGATAGATTTAAACAAAGAAATAGATTTAGATTTGTTTAAATAAAAATTATTTCAAAAAAGAAAGAGCCTGCATTACGCAGGCTCTTTCTTTTTTGTACTTCCGGTAGGGAATTATAATATATGTAATTTTTTATTTCAATCTTAGATTACCATTTGCAGCTATTTTCTGTGGATTACTCAATTTTTCTGGGTAAAGTGTTACATTGAAATAAGTGGCGCACGCTATCATCAGGGCGTTATCGGTTGCAAGTGAATTTATTGGTATTTTTACGATTAATCCATCATATTCATCTTCCAATTTCATAAAAGTAGATCTTATTTTTTTATTTGCAATAACCCCCCCAGCTACAATAAGTGTTTTACTATTAGTGTCATCCAGAGCTTTTTTTGTTTTTTCTATCAGCACTTCTACTACAGAATCTTCAAATTCACGAGCGATATCAATTTTGTCTATGTCTTGTATGGGGTTGTTTTCATTGAAATTATCTCTAATATAATAAAGAACTGCTGTTTTCAGACCAGAAAAGGAAAAGTTTAGATTGTCAGAATGAATCATTGGTCTAGGGAATTTGGCTTTTTTGGGGGCCATTTTTTCTCTTGCTATTTCTGCTAAGCGAGAAATTTCAGGTCCTCCTGGATACGGCAATCCAAGCAATCTGGCAGTTTTATCAAAAGCTTCACCAACCGCATCATCAACTGTTTCTCCTAATATTTCATATTTACCCCAGTTCTCTATTTTAACTAATTCAGTATGTCCTCCAGAGATGAGTAGTGCAATGGCAGGAAATTCTACAGGTCTTATATCTGAGTTTTCCATAAGAACAGACACAATGTGCCCCTCCATGTGATTTACTGGAATTGAGGGAATATCCCAGAGTTTACTTAGGGCTTCTGCACAACTAACACCAACCCATAGGGCAGGAGCAAGTCCGGGACCAGATGTAACAGATATCACGTCAATGTTTGGTTTGTTAATTTTATCAAGTGTGTTTTTTAATCCCTCAAACAGACCATCTTCTCTTAAAAGTATCTTTTGGACAACTGACCATTTTTCTTCTGAATACCCATTTTCTTTTTGTGTGTATATAGAGGCTTCTTCTAAAGCTTTTTTGATTAGAACGGGTAAATTTTTAGCATGTTCGCGTTTTGCCATCATTGGATAAACACCACCATATTCCTTGTGAATATTTATTTGAGAAAACAAGGCATTTCCAAGGACCTTGAAAGAAGGGGACTTGAGTTCTCCTGTAGCCTCAATAATACTGACTGCGGTTTCATCGCAGGATGTTTCAATGCTTAGTATTTTCATTTGTGACCCTACGCGGAATCGAACCGCGCTTCCAGCCTTGAAAAGGCTGTGTCCTAACCGATAGACGATAGGGCCAAACCGCACAGGGAAACTATAGCATTTTTTGTATAAAAAGCAAAAATATGGTATTTTAGACTTGTATTTGGTTAGGCGCGGTTAGCTCAGTTGGTAGAGCGTCTCATTGACGTTGAGAAGGCCACAGGTTCGAATCCTGTATCGCGCACCATTAGGATTTTTGATGTGTGATAAGAAAACCATCTCATGGTTTTCTTCAGGATTCGAAAACCTTTGATAATTTTTTGTGAGCATGGCGAAACAAAAAATAGAAAAGGTGTACTGAATCTGTAAGATTCGAATCCTGTATCGCGCACATTTTACTTGACTTTTAATTGGGTAGGGAATACA
>CAYVNM010000005.1:0-19658 GCA_964453075.1 uncultured Candidatus Saccharibacteria bacterium | reverse complement strand
TTCGAATCCTGTATCGCGCACATTTTACTTGACTTTTAATTGGGTAGGGAATACAATACAGGTGTGAGTAGAAGGTCGGGGGTAAGTCGGGCTGGGTCGCAATATTGTTGCTTCTCCCCCAAACCCCCCTCCTCCTCACATGATCCATTCGTCATCAAAGCATTAGTGCGATGATGACAAACAGTTCTTTTGGTCACTATTTGCTTAGGCAAACAGCGACAACCCCGGTATCGAAGTTCGATACCCCAAAACGTAAAGCTCTCCCTTCGGGTCGAGAGCTTTTTCTGTTGTGTAAAAAATTATTTTGTAAACAAGGTGACGTATATATCCTCAAGAGCTTTAACTGCATCACCTGATGCAATATTGTTTTGATGATAAAGTCCGTCCGTACAATCTCCAGCTGCCCATATTCCTTCCACTTCTGTTTTTTGATTTTTAGGGTTAACTTTTATTTGTCCAAATTCATTTAAATTTAAAATATTTTTTGCGAAATAAGTAGTAGGAATGAGCCCGATTTCCACAAAAATCCCAGGTGTTTCTATTTCGTGAATTTCTTTTGTGATAGAATCCTCCCAAACTATGCTTTTTACAAAAGCATCACCTTTTATTTCTTTTGGGATGGCATTTGTTATTAATTTGAAATTTGGGTTTTCTTTTAGTTTTTCTATCGTAATAGCATCTGCTTTGAAATTATCGGAACGATTTAATAGTGTGACATTTCTACAATAGGCAAGTAGTTGAGCTGAGGTTTCAAAAGCAGCATTTCCTCCTCCTATAACAACAACATCTTGACCAGCAAATAGTGGGCCGTCACATGAAGCACAGTAGGTAAGGCCTTTGTTATCAAATTCTTTGGCACCTGGAACTTCTAATTTGCGTCTAGTTGAGCCTGTGGCAATAAGTACGGTCTTTGATTCATATTCTGATTTTTCGGTTTTAATTTTAAAGGTATTGGTATTTTTTGATATATCTTGAGCTCCTTCGCCTTCTTTTATTTCCAAGTATTCTCCTGAGTAAGCATGTAGATGTTCCTTCAGATTTTTAGCTAGATCATTACCCGATATTTTGATTGTTCCAATCCAATTTTCTATGCCCTCAGATACAGTGCTTTGTCCACCAAAATCAGGTGTAATGAGGAGTGTCTTTAATCTTTTTCGTGCGGCATAAACACCTGCTGAGACACCAGCGGGACCCCCACCAATTATTATTAGATCATATGTATTGCTCATGAAATGTGATTATAACAGAATTGAAGTAAAATAAAAAACCCTCTTCCGAGGGTTTTTTATTTTACTTCAATTTAGATCTTCTTAAAAATGCAGGAACTGCACCCCACTCATCGTCATCAGACATGTCTGATATTTTGTCTGGTTCGTTTTGTGTTTGGACTGGGATAGAGTTAAATATTTTACCTTTCTCTTCTTTAACAACTTCTTTTTCTCTATCATTGTTTGTCATTGGAGCTGATTGAAAGAGAGTTTTTTTGTTAAAGTTTTCTGGAAAGTTTGAAGCGATAACTGTGATTTTAACCTCACCCTTCTTAAGTTTCTCATCTTTAACTGTACCAAATATAATCTTGGCATTAGGATCAACTGATTCTGTGATTAGTTTTGCCGCATCCTGTATTTCAAACATGCCAAGGTCGTCTCCACCTGCAATTGAGAATAGAACGCCTTTTGCTCCATTGATTGAGACCTCCAAAAGAGGGGAGTTAATGGCCATTTTTGCAGCTTCCTCGGCTCTTTTCTCTCCAGTGGCAAGGCCTATACCCATGAGTGCCGATCCAGCATTTTCCATGGTTGCTTTTATGTCTGCGAAGTCAATGTTGATTATACCTGGGGTTGTTATGAGATCAGATATTCCTTCAACAGCAGATTTCAAGACATCGTCACAAGTTGCAAATGCACTTTTTGCTGTGGTTTCTTTGCTGATGGTAGATAGTAGTCTGTCATTTGGGATAACTATAATTGCGTCTACTGACTGTCTTAATTCTTCTAGACCAGCTTCTGCCAACTTCATTCTTTGTTGTCCCTCAAAGAAGAAAGGCTTTGTTACTACAGCAACAGTAAGGGCACCCATTTCTCTTGAAATTCTAGCTATTATTGGTGCTGCTCCAGTGCCAGTTCCTCCTCCAAGACCACATGTTATGAAAACCATATCAGCACCTTTTATTGCTTCTTGTATCTCTTCCTTTGTTTCCTCTACAGCTCTTTTTCCGAGTTCTGGGTTCATTCCAGCACCTAGTCCGTGAGTTAGGTTCTTACCGATATGGATTTTTCTTTTGGCTAACGAATGGTGTAGGTCTTGAGAATCAGTATTAACAGCAATGAAGTCTACGCCTCTAACCTTGGAATTTATCATATGATTTAGGGCATTTTTTCCGGATCCACCGACTCCAAGTACTTTTATACGTGCAAATGCTTCTACGTCTGGTTTGATTTGGGGCATAATAGTGTGTGGTTAAATTTAATTGGTACCGCTATCATATCAGAAAACAGATTAAATAAAAACAATTGACCCAACTAGAGTTGTATGTTCAATTTTATGCTCAAAAATAACCACTTTTTGGTGGTTTTTGCATGTTTTTTGAATTATTTTTTGGCTCTATGGTAGGAATTGTTTTATCCATTCCGTGACCTTTCCACCAGCCTTATTGATTGTGTTTTTTAGACCAAGATTTACCTTTTCCTCTTTAGAAGAACCAAGCATGCACAGACCGTATGCTACTGCAAAAATTGAATCTTTGAAATCATTTTTTTTGTCGGTGACATTTATGGTCGCAATACGTGAAGGAAGTTTGAGGTTTGATTTTGCAAATTCTTCTATATTTGGGATTGAACTTCCTCCTCCTGTTATAAATATACCAGCTGGTAGTAATTCATTACGACCTATTTTTTTCAGGTGGTTTTCAACAAGTTCAAATATGTCATAAAGTCTAGCTGACACAATCTCGTCAATTTTTTTCTTTGAAAAAGAGCCAGGACCTATACTGCCTATCTTTATGTTTTCTGCCTCTTCAAGAGACAATTTTAATCCCAGGGCTATATCATTGGTTATATCTGTTGAGCCTATAGGGAATACTTCTAGCGATATTGGTATATTGTTTTCAAAAACTACAATAGATATTGTTTCGGCACCTATGTTGGCTAGGACACAGCCAGCCATTTTTTGTGATTTTGATAGGGTAACAAACGAAGCTGCTATAGGGGAGGCTAGACAGTCTACTATTTCTATGCCTGCCTCATCTACTGCTTCGAGTAGGCTATTCAAGTGTGGTTCAAGGCAGGTGACGAAAAGCATTTTTACTTCCAACTTTGTGCCTTTCATGTCTATCGGATTCTTTGCTAAAACTATTTTTCCGTCTATTTTGTATTGTATTGGAATACTGTGAAGAATACGATAATTTTGTATCAAATTGGACGGAAGATTTTCTTCACAAAGTTCGTTTAGTTTTTTTATGTCTAAGTCTGTTATTTGTAAGTCAGCCCTGCTTATAACAACACTTGCGCTTCCTGTCATAGTAGAAAGTCCGATTCCTCCAATAGAGACAAACGCTCTGCGTATTTTTATTCCAGAGGTTTTTTCGGCAGATCTCACGGCTGCTTTTATACTGTCTACAACATCTTCATTGTTTACAATATAGCCATGTCTTAATCCCTTTGATTCAACCAAGCCTGTGCCCAAAATACGGCCAACTTGCTTGTTATTTTCTTTCAAAAATTCTGCAACTACCACTTTTATCTGGTATGTTCCGATGTCTATTCCTACTGTTATATTGCGCATCATTAAGTTTATTGCGCTCGGAAAAAACTTGGGATTTTTGTTTAAGACACTAAATATTAAACTTCTTACGAAGTTTTTTCTCCGCTTCTTCCATTCTACTACCATGTTCCATTCCTTTCAAATGCATAAGACCGTGGATAAATAAGAAAGCCACAAAATTATCATGAGTTCTGCTAAAATTTTTTGCTTCCTTTTTGGTCAAATCAAGTGTAATGAAAATTTCTCCAGCATTTTTGTCCAGTGGGAAACTCAAAATGTTGGTGGGTTTATTTTTTTCTCTATATGAATAGTTCAAATTGGTGGATTTCTTTTTACCAATAAATACCAGAGAAAGGGAATATTTTTCTCCCAAAGCTTCCTTTTTTATGCTAGCAAAAGGCACGCGTGGGAGCGTGCTTTTTGTTTTATTTGTTATAGTAAATCTATCCTCAAGCATCTTATTTCTTTCCTCCTCTTGTATACTCACTCATTTTTCCTAATCTGATTAAATTAGCTACCTCCTCTCGTCTTTTTAGAACCTTAAGAGTCTTTTTTTGTTTTACATAAGGAGACAATTTTCTTGTTGAATATCTTATACTTCTTACACGAGTCAAAACACCAGATCCTTGGACCTTTTTTGTAAATCGTCTTATAAGATTAAGACTGTTTTCATTGCCTGTTTTTGTAACTTCTGCATTTATCATAGGGCCCAATTGTATCACAAATGGTTAAATAATTCAAGCAATATTAGGGTTATTCTTTATTTTTGCCTATTTTCTTCAAAAAATCACAGAGCTCTGAGAGTGAGACCGTATCTTGCTCCCTGTTGTTTACGTTTCTAACGACAATGCTGTTTTCTATGGCTTCTTTTTGTCCCATTATCAAAACATGGCTGGCTTTCATATATTCTGCGCCAGAAAGCTGACCAGTAATTTTATCTTTGGTTATAGAGTGGTAGACAGGAATTTTTTGTTTTCTTAACATTTCTACAATATTTAAAGCCTTTAATTTTGCAGCCGAGCCTAGTTGTACTAGATAGAACTTTGGTTTTTTTATGTTTTTTACAATAACCTTTTTAGAGTTACTTGGATTTTTCTTTATAAAAATAGTTACTCCTACTGTTGGTATTTCTCTTTTGGCGCCAATCTTTTTTGCTAAATGGTTATATCTATAACCAAAACCTAAAAGTTCACCCTCATCTTCATCGCAGTCACTTTTGTCTGGGTTTTTGTGAGTATCTTTAGGTTTTCTAATTTCAAAAACAGTGTTTGATGCAAATTGTTTGTTAGATAATATACTTGGTTTAATCTTGTAGTTAGTATCGAAAGTTTCTACACACTCAAGGACTTCCTTGAAATGTACTCTACTGTTTTCTGAGAGCGAGCCTATTGTTTGGGGGATACCCTTCCTAAATTCAGATGTTTCTGGTCTACTATCCTTAAGTATTAAATGATGATTTTTTTTGAATTCTTGTCTTATTTTTGTAGGTATGGTGTGTGAGTGTTTTTTGTAATGATTGTTTAATTCTCTCTCAAATTTTGCCATAGATTCTCTGTCTCCAATGCTGTTTATATCCACAAACAGATCTGTATAACCATGTTCTTCTAGTACAGCCAAGGCACACTTTAGGAGCAAAGCTTCGCTAGTTGATTTGGTGCTACCCATAATCTCAAAGCCGTATATGTCTACACCTCCTTTTTTCTTGTTTGGGTGTCCATTTAGAGGTTTTTTATAATGTATGGCTACAGGTTGTGCTTCTTGGTCTAACCTTTGTTCTAAATACCAACGCGTTAGGGCGATTTTTTCTAATGAGTCTTCGTAATGATCAAAGTCTTTAAATTGTTTTGCTTTCTGTATATCTTCATTTGTTATTGAAGGTGCTTTTACTATGAGAAACCCATAATGTGCAGCTATTTCCCCAGCTTTGTCAGTAATTTCTTCTAAATATGATTTCTCTGATTTATTTTTTTCTTTTTTTGCCATAACTATTTTTGGTAATCTTTTCCCGGAAGAATATCAATTTTGTTAAAAGGGAATAGTCTTATTATTGGCTTTCCTATTATATATTTTTTTTCTAATGGACCCCAGAAGCGAGAATCAAAACTTTCTGCTCTGTTGTCTCCCAATACATAGTATTCGTCATCATCCAATTCTGTTTCATATGATCCAGTAGAAGTGTGTGTTACATATGATCCATCTACTACAAAACCATCAGGGTTTTCTGAGTTTATTATTGTTACCACATTATCTTTTATAATAACTCTGTCTCCTGGAAGTCCTACAATTCTTTTTATAAAACTTTTGTCCGTATTTTTTGGATATTTCAAAACAACCACTGAGTTTCTTTCTGGTTTACCTATTCGATAAGATAATTTATCCACTATCAAGTAATCTCCTGTAGCAAAGGTTGGATCCATTGATCTACCATCTACCAGATATGGTTCTGCAATATAAACACGAAAGGGTAGTACAATACCGAAAGCAATAATAGCAAAGATAAAAACTTCTTTTAGAATTGCCTGAAATTTACTTTTTTTTGGATTTTCTGAAGCTAAAAGATCATTTTTTTCTTCATTCATGGCCATAAGTATACAGGGGAAATTCGTTTGACACAACAAGCAAACTCAATTTCTAATTGCAGATTTATTTTTCTTGGTAAATGAGATACAATGTTCCATATGTCTCAATTTATTTTTGTTGGGTTGGGCAATCCAGGGGAAGAGTATGAGGGTACCCGTCACAATACTGGGCGTATTTTGCTTACGCTTTTTGGTAAGGCCTATGATGCGGAATGGAAGGATGATAAAAAATTATCTGCTAAAGTAGCAAAGATAAAAGTCGGTAAATCACCAGTTACTCTGATTTTACCTGATACCTTCATGAATAATTCTGGTAAATCTGTTAAACCACTAATTACGAGTATCAAAAGCGCTGAGAAACTAATTGTTATTTATGATGATCTAGACCTTCCTTTTGGTAGTAGCAAAATTTCTTTCAATCGTTCATCTGGTGGACATAGGGGGCTTGAGTCAATAATAAAAGCTTTGAAAACAGAAAAGTTTGCTCGTGTACGTGTGGGGATTTCTCCTGTAACTCCAACCGGGAAAATGAAAAAACCAAGTGGAGAAGATGCTGTGATGAAAGTAATAATGGGTAAATTTAAACCTGAGGAAGTGTTGGTTTTGAAAAAGTTAGCAAAAAAAATGAGTGAGGCACTGGAGAATTTTGTCTCTAGTGGTTTGGGTAAAGCAATGACCGGGTTTAATTAATATCAAAAAACACCACTCAAATGAGTGGTGTTTTTTGATGTTTTAATTACTCAGCTTTTTTGTTTGGATCAATGAATGACAAAGTCATCTTTTGCTCCTTTGCGTCAAATAGGGTAATTTTGAACTTATAGTTTTTACCGAGCTCTAGCGCGGCATGTAGCTTTTCATCACTACCAAACTCTGAAATGTGGACTAATCCTGCAATACCTTCCTCAATACTTGCAAGAGCTCCGTGTTTATTGAATTTGATAACAACACCATCTACAATATCATCTTTCTTGTATTTCTTTTCAGCATCATGCCATGGATTTTCTTTCAAAGCCTTAATTGAAAGAGATATTTTTCCGTCTTTGATTTCAATAATTTTTACTTTTATCTTCTCGCCTATGTGGAACATGAGTTTTGGATTTTCCACTAGTGCCCAGTCAATCTCGGAGATGTGAACTAGTCCTTCCAAACCTTCTTCAAGTTTCACAAAGACTCCAAAATCCACCATTCCCGTGACCTCTCCCATAACCTCCTCATTAAGAGTGTATTTACCAATAATTGAATCTTTGTTTTTCTGCTCAGGATTTTTCTCAGAGAATATAAGTTTTCCTTCTTTTGGAGAAGCACCTATGATAGCCACCGATATTTTTTGGCCAACTAGTTTCTTTAATTCTTCTAATATTCTATCTTTATCTCCATCTGTTACGCGAGGATAATGTTCGGTTTTTAGTTGCGAAGCTGGTAAAAATCCTGATATTCCTTGCCATGAAAGGATAAGACCACCTTTGTTTGCTTCCTGAATAGGAAGTTCAAATATTTTCTTTTCTCTAATAGCATCTTCTGCTTCACTCCAAATAAGTGCTTGGCGAGCTTCCTTTAGGGAAATCTCAATATAACCATCTTTATTTGACAGGCTGATAACTTTTCCAGCAACACCATCGCCAACATTTATTTTTTTTATAATGTCGCGGGCGTTTATATATTCACGACCGTAGATAATACCAGTACCAAATGGTGGTATGTCTATGTAAACTGCTGATTTTTCTATACCAATAACTGTTCCCTCTATAACATCATCTATTGATGGGGGGGTTGCACTTGCGTTCAAAACTTTTGACATAAGTCCCTCGTTTTTTGGCGCGGTTTGTTCCTCTGTCGGTTCTTTTAAAGTAGAACCAACTTCATTTTCTAATATTGTATTCATATAGTATATGGAGAGGAGGCCTAGTACTTTTCCTGGTCTGTGACCTGGAATCACACAAGTATTTTGGTTTAGCTCCCTTTAGTCTCCGGCTAATAAAATACCTAGCTAGTATACAGAAATAAGCTTATTTTGCAAATTGTGTTTTTGTGATCATTAACCATTGAATCATTTGTATATTTGTATATACTGTTAATATTATGATTATCACATATCACGGTGCTGATTTTTTCAAAGTATCTTTTGGGGATACTACCATTGCAGTCAATCCTATTTCCAAGGACTCAAAAATAAAAAGTACCAGATTTGGTAGCGACATTACCTTGGTATCCTTAAACAGTCCTGAACATAATGGTGCAGACGTCACTTCGCGAGGTGATAAGGAATCTTTTCTTATAAAAGGTCCGGGGGAATATGAAGTGTCAGAAATTTTTATAAAAGGATTTTTATCAAAATCGAACTATGGTGGAAAAGAAAAGGTTAATACTATATACACAGTTTCTCTTGAAGGCATAAACTTGTGTTTTCTTGGAGCTTTGGGGGATAAGGATATTTCTGCCGAAACGAAGGAAGCCATAGATGGAATAGATATTCTTTTTGTGCCAATTGGTGGTGATGGTGTTTTGGATCCAGCAGTTGCACATAAATTAGCCGTACAATTTGAGCCAAAAATAATAATACCTAGCCATTATGGAGAAGTTGGTTTGGCAAATTCATTAAAAATGTTCTTAAAAGAGGCGGGTGAAGAGGGTGTTAAACCAATAGATAAACTAACCATAAAAAGAAAGGACCTGGAAGGTAAAGAGGGAGAGGTGGTGGTGCTTGAGCAAATATAAAAATTTATAATTTCTGGTTACTATAATTAGAAATTCATTTAAACATGTTTAAACTCATTGAAAAATTGAGAGCAAAGTCAGAACGAACAAAAAAATTATTTGCGTTCTCGATTGCTTTTTTCTTTTCTGGGTTGATTTTTGTTGTGTGGTTGTCTGTTATATACCCAAGTTTTAAACAAAAACAAGATAAGCTTGATTATGTTTCAAAACTGGAACCAAGTCCTATAGGGACGATTACAGAAGCTCTCGGAGGAGGTTTTTCTCAGATAGGTGAACAGTTTGGAAGATTGAAAGACGCTGTTTCGTCTTTGACCTCTGCTCCCGCCTATTACAGTACTACTTCAAAAGTAATGATTGAATCAACCTCTACCTCGGAGTTTTAGTCCTCTAAAACTCACCTTTTTTTGATTGAAAATCAATACAGCCTATGCTATAATATAGGGACTTATTTTTATGCCTAAAAAAGATACAGACGAGCCAAAAGTACCTGAAAGATTAAGTGTTATCTCACAGGAAATAGTAGACGAGATGAAAACCTCGTTTATTGATTATGCTATGTCTGTTATTACAGATCGTGCTCTTCCTGATGTGAGGGATGGTTTGAAACCTGTTCATCGCAGAATACTTCACGCAATGAACGAGAATGGGCTAACTGTTTCTGGTAAGACCAGAAAATCAGCTACGGTGGTTGGTGCTGTGATCGGAGATTACCATCCTCATGGTGATGTTGCTGTATATGATTCTATGGTAAAGATGGCTCAAGACTTTACAATGCGTTACCCACTTATAATAGGACAAGGTAACTTTGGTTCCATAGACGGTGATAATCCGGCAGCTTATAGATATACCGAAGCAAAAATGTCTCGTATTGCAAGTGAACTTTTGAAAGATATAGAAAAAGAAACCGTTAATTTTAATCCTAACTACGACGGTACAAAAAAGGAACCAGCTGTTCTACCAACAAGAGTACCAAATCTTCTTTTGAATGGAACCTTAGGTATTGCTGTTGGTATGGCAACTAATGTCCCTCCACATAACTTAGGAGAGGTTATGGATGCTGTTGTGCATCTAGTGGATAATAAGGACGCAACCACAGAGGATTTATTGCAATTTGTTAAAGGTCCAGATTTCCCTATAGGAGGTGTGGCTTTCAATCAGAAAGATATAGCCCATGCCTATGCCAATGGTAAAGGAGGTGTGGTTGTTCGTGGTGTTGCGGAGATAGTAGAGAATAAAGCTGGACAAAGCCAGATTATAATAACCTCAATACCTTATAGAGTTAACAAAGCAAACTTAATTACAAAAATTGCTGAATTGGTTAGAGATAAAAAATTGGATGGGGTAAAAGCTATGCGTGATGAGTCTGCAAAGGATATTCGCATAGTTATTGATCTAAAAGGAACTTCTCATCCTCAAAATGTATTGAATTATATATACAAGCACACTCAACTAGAAGAAGCCTTTCATTACAACATGGTGGCTCTGGTAGATGGTGTACCAAAGACTCTGTCATTAAAAGGAATTCTAGAAGAGTTTGTTTCTCACAGAGTTTCTGTTATCAGACGAAGAACTGAATATGATTTGAAAAAGGCTCTAGAGAGAGAGCACATTTTACTTGGCCTCAAAAAAGCTCTTGATCATATAGATCAAATAATAAAACTTATAAAATCTTCTAAAGATACAGCAGAAGCACATAAAAAATTGATGTCAGAGTTCAAATTTTCTGCGATACAAGCATCTGCTATTTTAGAAATGAAACTTTCACGTCTTGCTGGACTTGAAAGAAAGAAAATAGAGGATGAATTAAAAGCTGTACAGGAGTTTATAGAATTAATGAAATCTATTCTAGAAAGTCCAAAAAAGATTCTCGGAATAATAAAGGATGAGTGTAAGGAAATTAAAGAAAAATATGGCGATGATCGTAGAACCAGAATAATAAAAGGTGGTGTCCAAGTTTTGTCTGTGGAGGATTTGATTCCAGATGAGGAAAACGCCCTTGTTTTGACTGCTGGTGGGTACATAAAACGAACCAACCCAGATGAATTCAGGAAACAGAAACGTGGAGGAGTGGGTGTGGTTGATATGGACACCAAAGAAGAGGACTTCGTTACAAATCTCTTGATTGCCTCAACACACAGTGATCTTCTTTTCTTTACAGACAAAGGTAAAGCATATCAGACCAAAATGTACGATATTCCGGAGGGCAGGAGAGCTACTCGTGGTAAATCCGTGATGAATTTCTTGCCGCTTTCAGAAGGGGAGAAGATTACTTCAATTTTACCAATGCCAAAAGAGGTCAAAAAATCAGAAAGTTCTCTTATGATGGTTACAAAACATGGTGTAGCCAAGAAAGTTGCTACTTCAAGTTTCCATGATGTTCGTATTTCAGGAATTATAGCTATTAAACTGGACCAGGGAGATGCTCTAGTTTCAGCCTCTTTTGTACACAAAAAGGATACTGTCATGGTGGTCACAGCAAAAGGCCAATCAATACACTTTAAAGAAGCAGATATTAGAGAAATGGGCAGAACTGCCATGGGGGTTCGAGGTATTAAACTGGCCAAAGGTGATGAGGTTATTTCTGCCGAGACTGTTCCAAACGAACTTGATAGTGCAACTCTTATGGTCATTTCTGAAAATGGATATGGCAAGAGAACCGATATTGATGAATATAAGGTTCAAAATAGAGGTGGTTCTGGTATAAAAACAGCAAAGGTTACTCCAAAGACAGGTAAACTAATTTCGGCCAAGATTTTTGCTTCTGATGAGGCGGAGGTTGTGGCAATATCAAAGAAATCTCAGGTTATAAGAGTGGATGCAAAGGAAATAAATGTACTTGGAAGACAGACTCAAGGCGTTCGTGTGATGAAACTCCGCGAAGGTGACTCCATTGCTTCTCTAATTTGTTTATAACCTACTTACAGAAAACATTTTTTGTACTATAATATGTACATATGTTTTCTGATCCTAAAAAAAATGTAGAACAATGTGGTATTCAGGCGGGAATGGAGATAGCTGATTTTGGAAGCGGTTCTGGACATTACAGTTTAGAGGCGGGTAGGGC
The DNA here is from genome assembly GCA_964453075.1 of uncultured Candidatus Saccharibacteria bacterium. GTDB lineage: Bacteria > Patescibacteriota > Minisyncoccia > Phycocordibacterales > DATDWN01 > C7867-006. Next base: position 7,538 of record CAYVNM010000005.1, on the reverse strand, counting down.
CCTTATATCTACTGGGCGTGTTTATGCGATAGACATACAACAAGATCTTTTGACCAAACTCAAGAATACTGCTTCTAGAGAGGGTGTGTATAATATAGAGGTTATTTGGGGAGACATAGAAAAGATTAATGGAACAAAACTAAAAGATAATAGTGTTGATATGGTCTTTCTCTCCAATATACTTTTTCAAGTAGATAAAAAAGAAGAAGTAATAAAGGAAGCAAAAAGAGTTCTTCGTCCTGGTGGGCGTGTTTTGGTAGTAGATTGGACGGATTCTTTTGGTGGTCTCGGGCCAAAACCAGAAATGGTTTTTAGAAAGGAAAAAGCAGAAGAAATGTTTGAAAAAAGTGGTTTTCATTTGGATAGAGAAATATTAGCAGGTGTTCATCATTACGGTTTTATCTATAAAAAATTATGAGTACTTTCAAAATTGTAGTCACGGGTATTTTTGCAGTCTCTTTTGTTGTGGGACTCGTATTGTTTGCTCTTTCCAAAGGGTCTTCCTCTGATGTTTCAGCGAATTTAGTTATTTGGGGTACTGTACCTGGTGAAGTTTTTGATGAAGCTTACAAAAATTCTACTCTCAAAACTAATAAATTAATAAAAATAGCATACGTAGAGAAAAATATTTCCACTTTTGACTCAGAGTTTGTAGAAGCTTTGGCAGACGGTATCGGTCCTGATTTAGTTATTATTCGTGATGACTACGTCTACAAAAATCGTAATAAACTCTTTGTTATACCGTATTCTAACTATACAGAAAGAAAATTTAAGGATAATTTCTTAGAAGCCAGTGAGGTTTTTTTAAGTCCTGAAGGAATAATAGCTTTACCTTTTACTATAGATCCAATGGTTATGTATTGGAATAGGGATTTATTTTCCAACAGCTTAATATCAGAAGTTCCAAAATATTGGGACGATTTTTATAATTTGATAGCAAAAACGACCAAGCGAGATGCAAATGCTAACATTCTCCAGAGTACTATTGCCTTGGGTGAATGGAGTAATATAACAAACGCAAAGGAGGTTCTGTCTACACTGTTGTTACAAGCTGGTACGCCAATAACAGGTAGAAATGAGCGGGGGGTGGTTTCAGTTTTAAATTCAAAATTTAACTATCCTATTACACCAAGTCAAAGTGCCATAAATTTTTATACTCAATTTTCTAATCCAACCTCACAAAACTACACATGGAATAGATCTCTGCCAACATCTTTGAATATGTTTCTGTCTAGCAAACTTGCTACATACATAGGTTTTGCGAGTGAAATATTTTCCATACAACAAAAAAATTCTAATTTGAACTTTGATGTGACATATATTCCTCAGATACGTGATTCAAATAAAAAAGTTGTTTTTGGTAGAATGTATGCTTTGGCTTTGGTAAAGCAATCAAAACAACTTCCGGGGGCTTTTTTGGTAGCTAGTACTCTGACAGAAACTGAGCCAATAAAGGCAATTGAAGTAGTAACCAATCTTCCGCCTGTTCGCAGGAATCTTCTTTCAAACAAACCAACAGATGCATTCAGAACGGTATTTTATAATTCTGCTTTGATATCAAAATCTTGGATAGATCCAGATTTTGCTGGAAGCAGCAAGGTTTTTCGTGATATGATAGATAGTATAACCAGTGGTCGCAGTAGGGTGTCAGAGGCTCTGGATAGGGCAAGTATAGAGTTGGATGTTTTATTAAAATAAGTTTTATTAAAGTGATTTCTGTATTAAGTACAAAAAAAATAAACAGTTTCTTTATGGTTGTTTTTTTGACTATTTTTTTGTTCTTGCCGGTTATAACATATTCTGCACCAAGTGAGGCTACACAGAATGATAGAACGGGTATTACCTATGAATGTGGTGACGGACAGACAGCGGGTGAATGTGATTTTAATGACTTGTTAGGGGCAGTAAAACGCGTGGTGGATTACGCTGTTGGTATTACTTTGGCTTTTTCTGTTATTGTGATTGCGTATGTTGGTGGAGAATATATTGTATATGCAGATAACCCATCCAAAAGATCTGCCGCAAACGATAGATTAGTCAAAGTGTTAAAAGGTATGGCGTTTATAATGACCGCCTGGCTTATAGTGACACTCATAACAAACAGTCTTTTAAAAGAAAATATAATAAGAGATGTAGTTCCTTTAAGATAAATTTATGAATCCCGTTAGAAATTAACGGAAATAAACAAAAACATGAAAGTCGAATTATTACAAAATAAATTATTTAGGAAACTAGACGAGATTAGTTTGATTTCCTATTTCTAAGCGGGATGAAATTATCAAAAAAAATACTAATAAATTTGCTGGTTTTGGGTGTTGTTGTCACACCAATATTTGTATTTGGACAAGGCAATCCAAGTACAGGTGGTACCGGTCAAAATCCAAGCACAGGTAATACAACTATAGGTGTTAATATAGAAAATCCTTTTAAGGGTGGAAATACATTAATGGAGCTTGTAACAACCATTCTTAATAATGTTGTTATGCCAATTGCGGCAGTGGCTGTTGTTATCTTTATAATATGGGCCGGTTTTACCTTTTTACAGGCGCAGGGCAAGCCGGCGGAGATAGACAAGGCAAAGCAAAGACTTTTATGGTCTTTGATTGGGGCTGGTGTTCTATTGGGTGCCGCTGGTATATCTGCAGTTGTACAGAGCACTATAAATAGTCTTATAAATCCATAAAAATGAGAAAAATATTCAAATTAATGGTTCTATTTTTGGTATCATCTCCTGTATTTACATACGGCTTTGATCTAGCTAGCAGTAATTTTAAAGGGGTTGTTTCGGAAGTAACTGGTATTATCAATCTTTTGATTCCAATTTTAGCTGCTATTGCTTTTATAGTTTTTTTCTGGGGTCTCTCAAGATTTATTCTCAACTCTAACAAACCAGATGAAATAAAGGATGGGAAAAAATATATGCTCTGGGGGATTGTGGCTCTTTTTGTACTTTTGACATATAGAGCAATAGTTTCACTCATATCAACGGAGTTACAAATAGGTGATTCTAATAATGTTCCTTTTTTACCAGAAGTTCCATATACAGAAGTTAGAATGATAGATAGTAGGGGAGAAACTGTACCGTAAATATAAATAAAATTATAAATAAAAAATATGAAAAAAAATATACCATTTTATAGTTTGTTGTTTGTTGTTTTGTTGATTCCTTCTATCACTTTCGCTGCCCTAGATGGGCTTAGGGGACTCATCACTTCTTTTGGGGGGATACTTAATTCTGTGATTCCGGTTTTATTTGGGTTGTCTTTGGCTTATTTTTTTTGGGGTGTGGCACAGTTTATATTGCATGATGCTGGCAATGAAAAGACTAGGGATGATGGTAAAAAGAAAATAATGTGGGGAGTAGTGGCTTTGTTTGTTTTTGTTTCCATTTACGGAATTATAAAATTTGTTGGAGACGCTATAGGTATTGATACACCAGTTAGACAAAATGCCTCTGGTGATTGGAATGGTTCTATAGCTCCTGAAGATGGTGGATGGACTATACCTCCTTTTAACCCTTAACGGTCTATTTATCCACAGTTTATTGTATGTTTATCGGTTTTATATTATAATTTGGGTATTATACGTAACATTAATAGTAATTTTAGTAAAAATATGAAAAAAGTTATCTATGGTTTGATGTCTTTTGCGCCAGTATTGGCTTTAGCACAAGGACTCAGTGGTTTGGAGACAATAGTTGATGATATGCAAAGTATTTTGGCCAAAGTAGTGCCATTGCTATTCGGTCTTGCTATTGCTTGGTTTTTCTGGGGAGTTATAAAGTTTATCAGATCAGCAGGGGATCCAAAAGCTACAGCAGATGCTAAGGGTACTATGATATATGGTGTTATAGCTATTGCAGTTATGGCATCAGTTTATGGTTTAGTAACATGGTTAGGTAATACTTTGGGGGTAGACACAGGTGGTACAATTGATCTTCCTGATCTCCCTACTCAATAATTTTAGGTTGTCTGTAGTATACCTTACATGACGATAGTACCTTTTCTAAATAGGGTAAATGATTTGATCATTAATCCTCTTATAGCACTTGTTTTTGCACTTTCTTTTGCTTATTTCATATACAGTATTGTAAGATTTTTGAGGCTTGAGGCTGGAGATAAGAGTAGAAAGGAGGCTCAAGATGCAATTATATGGGGGATAGTCGGTATGGTAATTATGTTTTCGGTGTACGGTATAATATATTTTGTACTTGCTACTTTTGGGGTCAATTCGGGAGAATTACCTACGGAAACAAAAGGTTTCCTGAAGCTATAGGACTCAAAGTTTAAAGAATAACGAAAAACTGCGTGGCCACCCTGTGGGTGCCACGCAGTTTGCGTTGTGTACTATTTGACGACAGCAACTAGTGCTGGCGTCTTGCCTTCAGATTGGAACTCTAGGGTGAAGGTGTTGCCCAGCTCCTTTCCAAGGTCTCTGGTGATACCCTTCACGATGGTGCCGTTACTCTTTCTTACAGAGATCACGGCTCCTTCGTCAGGATTAACCGAGAACGGTCCTGGAGTTAGGATGGCCTCACTCCATTCTGGAGCTGGGGGTGCAGTGATGATGGAGGTTTCTCCAGTCACCACTACCTTCTTCGGGTGCGTCCGTGCTGTTCGGCCGGACTCAATGAAGTCCCCGATGGCCCCAATGACACCGTGTCCAGGCCTTGTGTAGTTGTCGTAGCCAGCTTTCCCTAGGAAGCCGACGACGGCGATGACGAGGACCCACGTGACTATGTTGCCGACCCGCTTCTTCCAGGTCACCGTCTTGGCTGGGCTGGCTGCTGTGGTTTTGGCTGGGCTGGGCGTTGGGGTGGGTGTTACCTTGGGATTTCTCCGTCTGTAAGCCCATATTGCAAACGTTCCAGCCATTATGACCAAAATAATCTGCAAGGCTATGGCTGTGATGGGATTTTTTCCACTCCAGACCATAACTTTGGCTATCCAGGCTATGAGCCTCCACGGCACGATCTCAGTCAGGATCCACAACTTGAACTGTGAATCCATGATGCTCATCTGAATCATCATCCAGATCACTGCGAAGATGGTGATGATTACGAGCGTAATCACCGCCATCTTCTTTGAGTGTTGTTGGACGAAGTTTGCAATGGCAGTGGTGGCTGCCATTGCAACTGCACGCATTCTGCTCATTGCTTCCCTCCGCCTTGGATGCCGAGCTGGACTCCTACTCCACCAGCTACGTAAGTACCGGTGAGTTTGGAGATTGCCTCGGCGTTGAACTCGTTGTTGATCATCGCGTTGGCCATCTCAACGGCTCGGTCACGTGTAAAGGCTCCGTCTGTGGTGTAAAGGGTGACCAACTCCTCGAACCTTTTCGCTTTTGCTTTGGCGATACGTTCGATTTGTGTTGCCTGACCTTCTCCCACACTGATCAGATACTTCTTTTCTCCCTCTCCTTCAAGTGCTCTGGCTGCCGCCTTTTCTTGTGCGGTCTTTTTCTGCTCCAGAGCCTTTTGCATATCCGCATTCAGTGTCGGGTCACTCATTGTTAGCTGAGTCACTCTGACCCCAAGAGGGATCAGAAGGACATTCAGTTCATCGTTGAGCTCTGCAGGAGAGAACTTGTTTCCTCCTGTACCAGCTTCCTTGTACCTTTCCCAGTCCAGGGCGATGACCTTGGTAGAGACGAATCCTGCGATGAGTTCACTGATGGTCTGAAGTAGACTATCAGTGAAAATCTCGAAGGCTGGCTTTGCATCTACAACCTCAACAACTGCGTTGCTGGTGACGGTGAACCTGACGCCATCCTTGGTGTCGAGATTCACATGCTCAGTTGGTCGGAGGAATTCCTGATAGAGACCGTACCTTCTCACGAAGGAGGCCTCGAGTTGTTCGTCCGGCTTCACCTTACTTGCCCCAGTGTTCTTCTTGACCACTCGGTCAATCGTCAGGGGTTTGATATTCCGGAATCCCGGAACTCCGTAGAACAACTTGCCGAAGCTTTCTCGGACTAGGGTCTGGAGCGGATGTTCCCCTGCAAAGGGGTCTGAACATGGTTCAACCCTGCCGGTCGTGGGATCAACCCTCTTGTTGTTTCGAAGATTGCCCATGTAGCGGAGTACCGGACCAGTGCTCTCGTTTCCGGCGACCACTGCTCGGATTACGTTCGGTGTGTAGTCTATCAAACCGAACGTGTACCAGAGATCGTGTTCCTCGTTCCTCATGGTGGCGACGTTGATGTCGGCACCTTTTGGTTCCGTAGTCTTCTTTGGCTCGCTCTTCTTGTTAGGGAAGAGAAGGAAGAAGACGCCGAGTGCAAGAAACACAACAACCAACAGAATGCTGATGAGTGTAAACATGGTTCTCTCCAATCTGAACGTCAAAGAGCTGAAGGTTCTCTCGGAACATCCGAAAGTAACCCAATCTGATTCTTTTATCATTCTATCATAGTTTGACCTAAAAGTCAAGTTAAAAATTTCTAAAAAATGGCTACAAATAATGTTGTTTTTTGATTGTAAAAATATTTTTAAAAAACGAAAACCGCCGCGCCCCGAAGACACATTGGTCTTCGTCAGCTGACGACGGTGTAATATGGCGAACGATTCCTTACGGAATCAAGAAGCGACCTGAAGCACTGGTCGCAAAGATCGTGCTGCTTGGAGTAGATCCACCTTACAGATCTGTGTTTCTTGTGCACAGGAACCCTTATGGGTCTCTTGCACTCAACACACTCATGCTTTTTTCTATGACACATGGATGCCTCCTCTCTTTTTTAATCATAATACAGAAAGATATATAAGTCAAATTAGTAGTTTTTGAACTTTTGAAATATAGAGAAATGGGATCGTGTTAAGTGTGAAAAGTTTGGATCTTTTTAAGATAAACAGAAACACCCGCTAGGAGCGTGTGCTTCTGCGGGCGTAGATTCTTTGCATACGAGTTGCGAATTCTTCTGCTTCTCGTTGCATTGTTTTGAGTGATTTACTGGTGTTCCATGGGACAATTCGTGGTCTGTGAGATGGCAGTATGACCCAGATGTTCCTGTTTGTTCTGCCACTCTCTTTTCTTGGTCTGTTTTGATGCCCAATAATATTCTCTACCAGGAGAATATCTCTGACATCAAATTCAATCCAAGGATAAGACAGCCCTTTCTTTCCTGAATGACCACTGCACGACATTGTTGTTCTGATACCGACCATGATCATTGCGGCCAGGAGATTACGAATCCTCGCATCAACTGGCTTTCCGAGACGGTCGGTTATAGAATCAACCTGTTTCAGTGCGGTGGTGAAAGTCATTTTTGCTTTCATCTCTCACCTCCAAATAAAATAATATCACACTAATTATAATATGTAAAGTCTGTGGGTAAGGGGAGAATCTCTCCTCCGAAATTTTTAATCTCGTCAGATTAAAAATTTCTAGGTGCCAGATTGTCGACAAGCACTGTTGTGCTCGTAAACCGACAATCTGTTCGAGTCTCCCCACGCAAAGCATGCTTTGCCCTTACCCACACGAAAAAAACCGCAAATGCGGTTTTTCGTGTGGGTAAGGGGAGACTCGAACTCCCAAGCCTTG
>CAYVNM010000004.1:59764-68250 GCA_964453075.1 uncultured Candidatus Saccharibacteria bacterium | reverse complement strand
ACTTCCCTGTTGCACTATTCCAAATCAACTTATCTCCTGCTCCAGAACATGAAGTGAGTCCTGCTCCAAAAATATATCCTGAGTTTAAGTTTAATCCCTTGTCAGTTTCTATTCCCCAAGAAAATGTAGACGTAGCTGTACCATTAACATCCAAAACATTTACTAATAAATTTCCATAAAATCTTGAATCCCCAGTTACCTGGAAAGTTGAAGATGCATTAATTCCTCCTTGAGAATTAATTGTAAATAAATTATTAAGAAGAGAATCTTCCACTCTAAACAGATTAGCGAGTTGTCCTGAAAATGCACGAATCGAAACAGGAGTGGCTGTTGTACTTGTTGACTCTACAGTAATAATAGAATTTGTAATTGGAGTTGTAGTACCAAAAGATGATTGACCTGTTCCAGAAACAGATCCAGAAATTTGAGCGAATGCAGTTGAAGAAATTTGTTGTCTAGGAGAAAGAGTCTCAAAGGTCACCCCATCGGAAGAAACTTCTATCTGAAGGAAAATATTCCTGTTGTTATTGAAGTTATAATCCAAAACATCAGGATAGCCATTTATAGTGTCTCCTATATTCACATTAAAAACACCTTGTCTTACGGTTGAAGTAAAAGAACCTGGAAGACTGGTAGGCCATAGTCTGGAACCACCACCAACTACACTACTATCCCATATAGAAAATTTAAAATAATAAGAAGTACCAGATCCACCAATGAGGTCTCCTGCAGAATTAGTCAATCTGCCCTGATAACTTAAAATAGTAGGAACTCCTGCAGCAAAAACTGAAGGGTATGGTATCACTGAAAAAATAACAAAAATAGATAAAAACAATACTGCTATTGACTTTTCAGTAAAAAATTTTAGTTTATGAGTAATATTTTTACTCATAAATAGGAGCTTGCCACGAGAGCAATTTCTCTCTTTTTGGTGACCTTTGACAAACAACTTAAGGTACAGATTTTTGATAAAAAATAAACCAAAATTCATTAACAAAATTATAACTTTTAAATTAGAAGCAAACAGACAAAATATGTGGATAATTATGAATTTGTTAACAATTTTATAAAAAAAATTCGAAGTTTTTTTCTGTCAAATATTTCTAAAACAAATAAGTTTAAAATCACTTTTAATTTGACAGAAAAAAAATGATAAAAAAAATAAAAAAAATAAACAATAATTATTGGATCCTAGTCAAAAAATCATGAATTTTAAATAAGGTAATGCACTTTTTTAACATCAATTTTTCTTTAATAAAGCTTGATAAAAAAAATAAAAAAGTTAATTTGTTAGTAATCTTTATTAAGGTTTATTAAAGTAAAAATGCTTTATTATCAACAAATTAATATTTTTCCATTTTTTGATAAAACATGAAAAATCAAAAATAATAATTAAATATTTATAACTAAAATTTTCTACAATCAGAATTTTTATACAAAAAAATAAAATATCATTTATCAGAAACTGTCAATAAAAACAAAATAAAAAATAAAAAGTAATACAAAATAAAAAAAAATTTTGTCTATACTTAAATATTTTTACTATCCTTGACTCTACCCTACCCAATGTTAAACTAACTGCGTCATGAGAATACAAGAAGATACTAAATTAGATTACAAAGATGTGTTAGTTATACCAAAAAGATCTACTCTAAAAAGCAGAAGGGATGTTAACCTTTTAAGAAAAATTGAATTTAAAAATAGAAAAAGTATTTTGGAAGTAATTCCCCTAATAGCTGCAAACATGGATGGTGTTGGAACGATAGCAATGTCAAAATCATTATCAAAAAATTATATGATGACTGCTTTGCACAAACATTATTCCATTTCAGAATTAAAAAAAATTTTTGATTCAACTCCTCAAGAAAAATTAAAATATATTTTTTACACAATTGGTTCAAATGAGGAAGACTTTAATAAATTAGAAAAACTTATTGGAGTCTTAAAAAAAGATAATATACAAAATATTTGTATAGATGTGGCAAATGGATATACTGAACATTTTATCGATTTTGTAAAAAAAACAAGAAAGAGATTTCCAGATAAAATAATCATGGCTGGAAATGTGGTGACCCCAGAAATGACAGAAGAATTAATTTTATCTGGTGCAGATATAGTAAAGATAGGAATAGGCCCAGGATCAACCTGCACCACAAGAAAAATGGCTGGGGTAGGCTACCCCCAATTATCTGCAGTCATAGAATGTGCTGATGCCGCGCATGGAGTAGGAGGCAGAATATGTGCAGATGGAGGATGTCAGGTTCCCGGAGACATTGTTAAAGCTATCGGTGGTGGCGCTGATTTTGTTATGCTTGGAGGAATGTTAGCTGGACACAAAGAATCAGAACAAAGAGTTATAAAAAATTCTAAAGGAAAATTTTTGCGTTTTTATGGATCTTCTTCTGAAGACGCGATGAATAAACACAACGGAGGAACTAAGGACTATAGAGCGAACGAAGGTAAGTCCGTAGAAATACCCTATCTTGGTGAAGTAGATAGAACAGTACAAACTATTCTGGGTGGACTAAGAAGTGCATGCACTTATATTGGAGCTAGCAACTTGAAAGAACTACCGAAAAGAACCACCTTTATAAAGGTTAACAGACAATTAAATGATCTTTTTGAGTAACTATTAAAAAATAAAGACAATTATTATAGCTAGAACTATTCTATACCATATAAAAACATTTAAATCGTGATTTCTTAAATATTTTATAAGAAAATTTATAGCAACTAGACCGGTTATAAACGCAGTAATACTACCAAACAACAATGGAGATCCTATATCTGTTGTAAATAAATCATTACGAATTTCAAATAGTTTTTTTAATCCTGCTCCAAATAATATAGGTATAGATAATAAAAAACTAAACCGGACCGCTTCGTCCTTACTCAGACCCGTTATTAATCCTCCAGATATAGTTGCTCCAGAACGAGATACTCCAGGAACTAAAGCTAAACACTGGAATATCCCTATAACAAGCCCCCTACCTAAAGTTAGGCTGTGATTTTTTTTAGCATTTTTTTCTGCATACCAGAACAAGATACTACCTAAAACCAAAGTTAAAGCTACTAACTCTGTATTTCTGAAAAGACTTTCCATCAGATTCTCAAAAAACAAACCAAAAACAACAGCAGGAATACTTCCTATTACAATAGCGTAAAGTAAAGTCGGGTCTTCTATTTTGTCTGCTTTTCTATTTTTTATTAAAATCCAAAAATTTTTCACTAAATAAACAACATCTTTCCAAAAATACACTATTAATGCCAAAGATGCTGACAACTGCAATATCGCATCAAAAGCTAGGCCACCAAAATCTTTTATACCTAGAATTTCACGAAAAATTATTAAGTGCCCAGAAGATGATACTGGTATAAACTCAGTAGCCCCTTCGACAAAACCCAGTATAATTGCTACAAAATGTGTCATATAGTACAATGTTAGCACAAAAAAGATTAAAAATTACAATTAAAACCAACTAACATATGAATATGGAAAAATTATCGGTACCAATAGCCATTGTGATAGCAGGACTTCTTATAGCGGGATCCTTATACTATTCAAATCAAAAAGTACCAACAAAAACCATGACAAAAGATACAGTAGACACCACAAACAACGTATCTTTGAAACCCGTATCTGCAACAGATCACATTTTGGGTAATCCAGAAGCAGACCTGATAATAGTTGAGTATTCAGATACTGAGTGCCCTTATTGTAAAGTATTTCATACAACAATGTTGAGAGTTATGAATGAGTATGGCAAAGATGGTAAAGTTGCTTGGGTTTATAGGCATTTCCCTATTGAACAACTACATTCAAAAGCTCGTAAAGAAGCTGAAGCTACAGAGTGTGCTTATGAACTCGGAGGAAATGAAAAATTCTGGGAATATATAAACACATTATACAGAATAACAAACTCAAACGACTCTTTGGATTCATCTGAACTACCAAAAATAGCAAAGACGGTTGGTCTAGATGTAGATGCCTTTAATTCTTGTTTATCCAGTGGAAAGTATGCAGAAAAAGTAGAAGCTGATTACCAAGATGCAATAAATGCAGGAGGACAAGGAACTCCAACTTCCTTTATAATTTCAAAAGATGGAACACAAACACCAATTAAAGGGGCCCTACCATATGAGAACCTAAAGGACGTATTAGATGCTTTATTAAAGTAAGAGCCTCCTATAACCACAGTATTGGCAATTTGAATCACCACAGGTTTCTGTGGTGATTTTTCCACTCCAGACACTTTGAACCAAAGAATCTATCTCTTCTTTTAAATTCTTTATGTGCTCTTCATCAACATCTATGGTAACAATAGGACATCTACCCTTTTCGTCTGGAGAAACAAAAACCAATGAAGTGTTTATGTCCTTACTTATCCATTGGGAATTATCTTGTAAAAGCATTTTATAAAAAACAAGCTGACGAAAATAACTACCATTTTCACTTTTAGTTTCCCCTTTTATTGCAGAAACGGACATACCACGTCTTGTTTTATAATCAAAAACTGAAATTTCATCCTTGTTTTGTAATACAGTATCAAGTTTCCCGTGTATTGGTATTGACAATCTTTCACTCCCATATTTTGTATCATAAAAAGCCTCAAACCATCTCTCTGTTGACACTTGCCCTGCTGAAAGAAAGTGATTTTGGAGGGCAATAGCTACATGATAGGCGTTTTCTGATAATTCTTTCTTTAAACGATCCTTATCACCTAAAGATAATAAAGACTTATTTATATATTCTTCTATAGTAGAAATAATTATGTTTTTTACTTTGATCGGATCGTTTTCTCTCTGTGCCCATATTCTTGATATGGCTTCATGCATAGCACTACCTTTTTCCGCTGATAGTGATGGTGCCTGAGGCATCTTTAGAATACTTTCGTATAAAAATTTATTTGGACATTCTAAAAAATGGTTGAGTGCAGTTACCGATAAACCACTCTCAAGTAAAACCTTTTTAGCTTCACTCAACATTAAAACATCTGTATTATTATTTTTATTTGTTTCTTTACTTATATTCCTGATAGAAACACTACCTCTCAATAAGTAGGTTTCCTTTATGTTATCCTTATGCAACTCGTTAATAAAACGAAGAGGGGTCAAAGTTTTACCATCTGACTCTTCCATGGAATACAAAATCACAGCATGTTTCTTGGCTCTCGTTAGAGCAACATAGAACAACCTTCTTGTATCTCTAATATCACCATCATTTGTTTTTTTTCTGGGTAGAATAAATGATGACCCATGGATTCTATCAACCCACATTTCTTCATTAGCATAAGGAATAAATACATAATCAAATTCTAAGCCTTTTGATTTGTGAGCAGACATTGCTTTAATAGGAAAATCTGGAGCCCCCACAGAAACCTTAACTGTTTTTGACTCTGCAGAAAGTTTATATTTAAGCATAGTCTCCATTAGTAAAACAGGGCTTTCTATATCACTATCACGTGCAATGGATTCTGCCAAAGTTACTATACCTCTCCAAACATGCACAAAAGAAGGATCCTGAGATACAAGTCCAACAAAACCAGATTCTTCGGCTATGTGTATAATTCCACCAACTGATCCATCGACAATCATTCTTTTTCTAATTTTTAATATAGCAGGCAATATTTGACCTACATCATTAACAACCCCTCCTTTTAAAGCTCTTATTATCTCAACAGATTGTTCAAATGATACACCCCACATACCAGCTATCAGTGTCTTTGCTAAAGAATCAACCCTAGAGGGATCCAGAACATACTCAATCAAATCAAAAAATGCTACACCTAATGGATGGTGAAATATATCCACACTCCTTTCCGAAGAAACCGGAACCCCAGATGACTCCAAAAGTCTTATAATTCTTTCTAGTTCTCTATTTCTTCTTGTTATTATCGCAATTGATGCGTTTGGCTCTGTTTCTGTTATATTTCTCAAACTATCTATCAAATATTGTTCTATAGCTGGTGTATTTTCTCCCATAACTATGTCTAAAGGTTTACTTTCCCCCTTATTACCAGATTTTAATTGTATTCTAAGATCAACATATTCACCTTCAGAATAATTATTTTCTATCATGGTAAAACTTGCATCCAATATACCCTGATGTGAACGATAGTTTGTGTCTAAATTTATTACCTTCATAGAAGGCCACCTCTTTTGTAACTTTAAAAAATTTTCTACCGATGCACCTTGAAACCTATAGATAGCTTGTTTTTCATCGCCAACTATAAATATATTTGGTGTTTCAAAAAATTCAGCAATCAAACTTATAATAAAATTTTGGGAATCATTTGTATCTTGATGCTCATCAACAAGAAGATATAGAAATCTCTCTTGAATCAAGCGTAAAAACAATTCATCTGTGCGCAAGGCAACAAGCAATTCTATTATCAAATCATCGTAGTCTTTTAACTTTAACTTATTCTTTTCCTCTTCATATTTTTGATAAACATCAGCAAATAACAAAGTTTTTTCTAGTTTTTCTATTTTTTCCAAAGCATCAGCCTTTAATTTTCCTTTTGTAACTCCACGCGTAGATATATTGGAATCATCGTTCCTTATATTTTTTATTTCTTGTTTGGCGTATTCACGAACCATATCTGGAGTCATAGCGTCTTTCTTGGCATCAGAGATAGTTTTTATGATAGATATTATATAAGTATCTGGACGAGCCACCGGTCTAAGACTAGAAAAAGAAGAATCGGAAATTATGTTTCTAACTAACGATTCTTGATCTACGTCATTCATTTGTTTAAAATCACCTATTCGTAGAAAATGATCTGGGTACTCAGACATCATAGAAGAAGCGAAACTATGAAATGTGTGTATGTACACTTCGTGTGCACGATTCCCTATTATTTCACGAAGTTTTTCTCTCATAGCTTTCACGCCTGCATCTGTGTAAGTAATAGCCAAAATACCATGAGCAGGTGTGTCTGTTCTTCTCAATATTTCTGCTATACGAAGAGTTAAAATAGTTGTTTTACCAGTCCCAGGACCAGCCACTACCAAAACTGGACCATCAATAGTATCAACGGCCTTTTTCTGTTCTTTATTTAAATTTTTGTACTTCTCTTCAAAAACTTTATCTCCTATCATGCCTATAGAATAACATAGATTTATCTTCGCTCTAAACACAAAAAAGTCCCGCACCGGCGGAACCCATATTGGGCTCCGCCTGATGCGAGACTACTCTTCCGTCTTCCTTCTGAACGGTTGCCACTCCCTCACGGGGGTTGGAACCTTATTCTCTTCTCCACTGCCCCACAGCTTGGCGTGACAATGGGAGCAGGCGAAGTAACGCACGATCTTCTTAAACTCCACGTGTCCGCCACAGTGCGGACACTCGAGCCTTTGATCAGAGACATTTCGGGTCTTCTTGGGCATACCTGCCTCCCTAATCTTTTTGTATTATATCACATATAAATATATTTGTAAAGTCATATTTTGTATTAAAAAATCCCGTGCCGGCAGAGCCCTCTTTTGGGCCCTGCCTACACGAGATGCGCGTATTCACTCTTTCTGCCAGGTCAGTCCGATGTAGTACATGAACTGCTTGGCGTTCTGGTTCCGGGAAACGCTTCCAGAAACCTTGAAGTTTTTGTTCAGCTCTTGGGTGTAAGACACCCCAGGAACGTGGTTGATGGGATCGTCGAGAAAGTCGAGTCGAGTGTAGGTGAACCCTACCCGACCAACGTTTGCGTTGAAGCTGGCTAGGTAGCCAATCCACAACTTCTCCGGATTGGTCCCGGAACGCCAGTTTCTCGGCTCGACACCGAAGAATACGCACGGCCACTGAAGTGTGCCGACCGAAACCTGCTGACCTCCGATCTTGCCAATCGGTAGGTTGAGGTTGAGGTAAGGACCCACCCAGGGTGACCCCTGGAAATGCCCGGCGGAACCGGCGACGGTCCCCTCGACCTTGCCCCAGTTGAACTTCGTTCCCCACAGGACCCAGGCTTGCTCCTGTTGGAACGCAACCTGAATGAGGGTCTCCTTCTCGTTCTTGAAGTCTGCGATGCTGGTCAGCCCCGACGAAATCGGGTCTTCACCTGCGGACAAGGTCACAGACGACAGCTTGTAGCCCTCCTGTGCCGTGGCCAGGTAAGTCATGGCGAGAAACGAGATAACGAAGCAGAAAACGAGCACGAAACGACGAGTCATGGAACACCCCTAAATGTCTGAGGCAAGATTGCCTCTCTAGTTATTAATGTTAACACAATTGATTTGAATTGTCAATACAAACAAAAAACTCCTCGTGAGAGAAGCTTTTTGTTATATTTAAGATCTTCCCATAAGAATCTCGGAGGATTTTTGGCCTAGTTCAAGACGGAATAAGAAAATGCGAGGAGCCTTACTGTCGTAAGGTGACGAGAATTTTTGAAATTCCAACGCAGAAATTGGACAAAAAGACCAGAGATTTTAATAATAATTCCTCAACCTATTTATCTTATCATGCTGACGAATTTTCTCGTGCGCTTTTG
>CAYVNM010000004.1:17653-59664 GCA_964453075.1 uncultured Candidatus Saccharibacteria bacterium | reverse complement strand
TAATTCCTCAACCTATTTATCTTATCATGCTGACGAATTTTCTCGTGCGCTTTTGCTTCAATCTGTCTGATACGCTCACGAGTAACTCCAAATTCCTTACCTACTTCCTCTAGTGTGTGTGTCACTCCATCTACTAATCCATGACGAAGTTCTAGAATTTTTCTTTCCTTTTCTGGTAAATCATTGAGTATTTCCTTAACCTGATCAGATATTATTCTTCGTGAAGATTCCTGATCTGGAGAAAGTATCTTTTCATCTGCAAGAAAATCTCCAAGCTTACTTTTGCTTTCATCCCCATCGTCCCCTATCGGACTCTCTAGAGACAAAGTACTCTGATCTATTTTTTCAATAGTATAAACTTTGTCTACTGAAAGATTCATTTCTATAGCTATCTCCTCTGGTAATGGATCTCGTCCCAAATCTTGAGAAAGCCTCCTCACAACTTGTTTGTATTTAGCAATAGTCTCAACCATATGAACCGGCACTCTGATCGTGCGAGATTGATCAGCCAAAGCACGTGTTATCGCCTGACGAATCCACCAAGTGGCGTATGTAGAAAATTTATACCCCTTGGTCCAATCAAACTTACTAACAGCTTTAAATAATCCAAGGTTTCCTTCTTGTATGAGATCAAGGAGAGTCAGGTCTGGACTACGATTAGCATATTTTTTGGCAATAGAAACCACTAGACGTAAGTTGGCTCTAGCTAAAAGATTTATAGCTTCTATGTCGCCCTTTTCTATTCTTTTTGCCAGTTCTTTTTCCTGTCCTCCAGAGATGAGTTGATATTGACCTATTTCTTTTAGATACATCTGAATAGAATCATATGATGATTCTCCGCCTCTGCCATAAGAATACTTTTTACCAATTAAATCATCGTTTGAATTTGATTCCAAAAGACCGCCTCCCTCAAGAATATCTATACCACTAGCAGAAAGTTTTTCATAAAGCTCATCTAGAAAAATTATATCATCCTCAACTGTAGGAAACTCCTTCAAAATCTCATCGTAGGTAACATAACCCCTATCTTTTCCTTTAGACAAAAGTCTTATCATGCCTTCTCCTTGCTTGTCTGATTTTTTTTGAGCGGGAGCATTTTTGAGAACAGCATTCTTTGATGCCTTCATTGTCAGAGAAACTCCAGTTTTCTTCTTCTTACGAACTTTTGGCACAACGATTTTTTTTGCCTTTTTTGCCTTTTTTGCTTTGGCCTTAACTTTTACCAATCTCTTGGTAGGTTTTTTGCCTTTTGAGCTATTCTTTTTTGCCTTTTTATTTTTCATAATTATTTTTAATTTTATTTATTTTTTGTGATATTTCCTGACATTCTTTTAAAAACTTTGATATGTGTTCACTGTTTTTTGATTGTTCTGCTTTTTGTAAATTAACCATAGCTACAGCAAAACTTTTTTTTAAATATTCTTCTTCAAGTCCAAGCAATAGATAATCTATATCCCTTCTCAAATCTGGTTTACCTCCATAATAACTTTCTATCTCAAATAGTAAAGAATCTCTTTCCTTTTGAAACACCTCTTCTAAAATCTCTTTTCTATCCCCAAATATTTCGTTGGCTCTTTTTTCTATATCCACCATATCTATTCCATCTTCCGCATCTGAATTATTTTTTTTCCACATTATAATTCCAAAAACCCTTCTCTCAATAGCCTCTACACGTTTTGAAGGTAGATGGTCTTGAATATTTTTTTGATTTATGTCACCTGTATTTATATTAATTTTATTCAAATCATCCCACAAAGCCTCTTCTTTTATAAAAGTTTTTTGAGCTATACTTTTTATGAAGTGAGATTTTTCTATTGTGCTACTAAGCAATGCCACATAAGGGAGTACATTTTTTTGTATTTCCTGACCAAGTTTACGAGGCTCAAGGCCCCTTGATAAAAGTGAATCCGTATAAAAATCTATGATATGTTTTGAACTTTTTAATGATTCTTTAAGTTTTTCTATATCCTCTTTTGCGAGATCTGCAGGATCCTTTCCTTCAGGCATGACTGCAAGTTTTAGTTCCATACCTAACGACAACGCTAGTTGACTACTGCGATTGGATGCGGAAAAACCTGCATTGTCACCATCATAAGACATGATTATTCTATTAGACAGTCTGCGAAGCTTTATTAGATGGTTTTCTGTCAGAGCGGTGCCTGATGATGCAACGGTATTTGTGATACCAGTTTGATGGAGCATGATGAGGTCCATTTGCCCTTCAACCAAGATTGAATAGTCTTTTAACCTAATGCTATTTTTAGCCTTATCTAATCCAAATAATATTTCTGATTTATTGAATAAAGATGTTTCTGGGCTATTCAAATATTTTGGTGACTTATCATCAGCAACGAGTATTCTTCCAGAAAAACCAACAACTCTCCCGGATGAATCATTGATTGGAAACATAATCCTACCTCTGAAGGTATCGTAATATGAGTCAACTGACCCTTCCTTTCTCTTAATAAGACCAACGAGCAACATATCTTTTTCTGATACACCCCTGCTCAAAAGATACTCGAACAAACTTCTCCATTCAGCAGGAGCAAAACCAATTCTGAAATCCTTTATGGTAGTATCCAAGACACCCCTGCTGTGTAGATAATCTAAAGCATTTTTATTTTCTACAAGTTTTTTCTCATAAAAAAATACTGCCTGTTCCAAAACAGAATGCAATCTCTGTTTTTCTGTTTTTTCTTCAGAATTATAGTGCTCTAAAACCACACCTGCTTTATCCGCCAAAACTTTTAAACTCCCTAAGAAATCCAAACCCTCAAACTCTTGGACAAAAGTGAATATATCTCCTTTGGCCTGACAACCAAAACAATAATAACTACCTCTATCTGGAGACACAAAAAAGGATGGTGTCTTTTCATTATGAAATGGACACTTTCCTTTAAAGTTTGCTCCTGCCTTCTCTAGTTTTATATAACTAGAAATCAGAGAGACAATATCTATTTTTGATTTTATTTGATCAACAGACGAGGACATTTGGTTTAAATATCTAATTGACCTAATTACCCTAACCCCACAAAAACCCTAAATATCAGAACAAAACACTCTACTTTTTAGCCTAGTTGAATCTATTTCTTTCTTCTATTATTTCCGGTCTATTTTCTCTCATTTCAGAAATCAATTCTGATTTTTTACTACCTTTAAATCCTGTTCCTGCTGGAATAAGTCTACCAAGAATAACATTTTCCATAAGACCTGAAAGTTTGTCTGCTGTACCTTTTATTGCACTTGATATAAGCATGCGAGTTGTATGCTGGAATGATGCAGCAGCAAGGAAGCTTTTTCGAGAAAGAGAGACGTCTGTTATACCCATAACTACACTTTCTGCTTTTGCCTCTTCTAGTCCCAGAGCCCTTACGCGATCATTTTCTTCAGCAAGGAAAGCTAATTCGACAAGATCACCTTCCAAAAATACTGTATCTCCTGGATTCTTGATTTTCTTTCTAGAAAACATCTGACGAACAATAGTTTCAATATGTTTTCTTGATACTGTCTCTCCCTGTAATTCGTAAGGTTTGTTTATTTCATGAATAATATAGTCAATTGTTTTTTCTCTACCAGCATATTTGAACAACTCATCTATATCTGCAGAACCATCAGTTATCATGTCACCTTTTTTCACCTCATCTCCAACCTTTACCAATATTGTACGATTAAGAGAAATGGAATATTCGATCTTGTCCTTTGTTTTTGTTCTATCTTCAATAACAGGTGTGATAGCTATTACCTTTTCCTTATCAGTTATCCTTATATCTGAGATAGTTCCAGAAACTGAGCAAACCACAGCAGGATTTTTTGGTTTCCTTTTTTCAAACAACTCTTCAACTCTAGGCAAACCTGAAACAATATCTCCAGCCACAGATGCTGTACCTCCAGCGTGGAATGTTCTCATTGTGAGCTGTGTTCCTGGTTCACCGATAGCTTGTCCAGCCACTGTTCCAACAGCTTCACCCAAATCCACAACCTTATTTTTGCCAAGATCAACTCCATAACATTTTACACATATACCATCTAATGTTTTACATGATAGAGGAGATCTTACAGAAACAGAGGTAACGCCTGCAGCTTCTATTTGTTGTGCTTCTTTCTTACTTATTAATTGGTCTTTCTTAAACAAAGTTTTTCCATCTTTAGTCACAACATCAGCCGCCAAAAATCTTCCTTTGATGTGTTTAACAATAGGTATTTCAATTCCAGATATAGCATGTTTATCTATAGTTACCCCTTCCTTAGTTCCACAATCCTCTTCTGTGATAATCGTATCTTGTGCCACAACGAACATTTTTCTTGTTAGATAACCAGATTTTGCAGTATTAAGAGCGGTATCTGTAAGACCCTTTCTAGCTCCGTGAGTAGTAATAAAATACTCAAGAGGAGTCAGGCCTTCTTTTGAACAAGAAATGATTGGGAACTCAATGGTTTCTCCGGCTGTATTTGTAATAAGACCTTTCATACCAGCCATCTGAGTAATATTACTCATAGATCCTCTGGCCTTTGAAAGCACCATATCTGAAACTGAACCATTTTTTGGTAAATTACCAGGCATTAATTTTTCTAACTCAGCTTTTGCACCATGCCAAATTTCAATTGTTTGTCTGTGTCTTTCGTCCTTAGAAATAAGACCAGCGTTAAAGTGCTCCACTATTGCATCTGATTTTTCTTTTGATTTAGAGACTATTTCTGCCTTCTCTTTTGGTATAACAATATCATCAATTCCCCAAGTAACTCCTGCGTGTGTTGCATATCTAAAACCGAAATCTTTTATCTTATCAATAATCTTTGGAACATTTTCAATACCATATTTCTCAATAAGATCATCAACCAAACCTGTTATCTTATCTCGGTTAATTTCATAGTTTATGAAAGGATAATCTTTAGGCAAGACTGAGTTAAACAATAATCTTCCAACTGTGGTTTCAAATAATTTACCATCGTATTGTTTATATTTTTCTGAACTAGAAGGTAATACTTTTATTTTTGCTCTGAAAGAAACTGCACTGAGATCATAAGCCGTTATAGCAGCATTAGGAGAAGAGAAAAACTTACCTTCACCTTTCTCGCCTTCTATCTCTTTTGTCATCCAGTAACATCCCAAAACAATATCAAGCATCTTAGCCGAAACAGTTGGATCACCTGAACCAGGCTTTAGAATATTTTTATCAGAAGCCATTATTTCCCGAGCTTCCAATTGAGCTTCGTCTGACAAAGGAACGTGAACGGCCATTTGGTCACCGTCGAAGTCCGCATTAAAGGCAGAACAAACAAGTGGATGTAGTTGAATAGCATTTCCTTCTATCAAAATAGGTTTGAAGGCTTGGATACCTAATCTGTGTAGAGTAGGTGCACGGTTGAGCAATACATATCTAGTTGAAATAACATCTTCAAGGATAGACCAAACTTCAGGAATTCCATCTTCAATAAGTTTTGAAGCGCCTCTTATGTTGTAAGCAAGTTCTTTTTGTAAAATTTGTGAAATGATAAAAGGTTTGAACAATTCCAGGGCCATGTGTTTTGGCAAACCACATTGATTCAGATGTAAATCTGGACCAACAACAATAACTGAACGTCCGGAATAATCCACTCTTTTACCTAGAAGGTTTTGTCTGAAAATACCTCTTTTACCTTTAAGATTGTCTGCTATAGACTTCAAAGGTCTCCTCTGAGATTGGTTTATTGCACCAGAAGCAGAACCATGTCTAATCGTATTATCGATCAGTGCATCAACGGCTTCTTGCAAAATTCTTTTTTCATTTCTTAAAATAACATCAGGAGCATGTATTTCTTTTAATTTCTTCAATCTATTGTTTCTGTTTATAACTCTTCTGTAAAGATCGTTTACATCTGATGTAGCATACCTACCACCATCAAGCGGTACCATTGGTCTGAGAGCAGGAGGCATGACAGGAATGTTTGTTAGAAACATCCATTCAGGTCTTGTGTTAGAGTTTATCATAGCCCCAACCACTCCCAATCTTTTGTTTATTCTGGCTACATCTATACTACTTGCTTTTTCAAGTTCTTTTTTCAGTTGGTCTTGAAGTTTGTGTAAGTCTAATTTTTTGAAAATGTTATAGATGGCTTCTGCTCCTATTCCAGCTTCAAACATAGTTCCGTACTTCATTCCATAGTTGTAATACTCTACCTCATCTAGAACCCTACCTTCTTGTATTGATTCTATCTCTCTTTTTGCATTTAGAAGCATTTCTTTTACAGCTTCTTTTGTTTTTTCATCCTGAAGAGACTTTATTTTTGCCTTGTATTCAGAATCAAGATCTTTCAAAGTTCTTGTTCTGTCTTCCTCTGAAACTTTTGTAACTATGTATCCGGCAAAATAAATAACCTTCTCCAAATCTGCTGTAGGAATACCCAAAATCATACTAATTCTGCTTGGCATTGATTTCAAAAACCAAATATGCGAAACCACAGTGGCTAATTCAATATGTCCCATTCTTTCACGCCTAACTATGGAGCGAGTTATTTCAACACCACATTTTTCACAGATTATTCCTTTATATCTAATACCTCTATACTTTCCACAATAACATTCATAGTCTTTGTCCGGACCAAATATTTTTTCATCAAAAAGACCATTTTTTTCACTTCGCTGTGTACGATAGTTTATTGTTTCTGGCTTTGTAACCTCTCCAAATGACCACTCTTTTATTCTTTCAGGAGAGGCTATCTTTAGAGCTATTGTTTCAAAATCATTTGAGTCTGTTGTTGTTCTTGTTTTCATATTTTTTAAAATTAGAAATTAAAAATTAATATTTTTTGTTATTTTAACTTTCTAATTTCTCATTATTTATTTCTTTCGACCCTTTTTTTATTTGAACATCCAAGGCTAATCCACGCAGATTGTTCAGCAACACATTAAATGATGCTGGTGTATTGAGCTGAGTGATTGGCAACCCTTTCACTATAGCGTCAAAAGCTGATGATCTTCCTATAATATCGTCTGATTTTATTGTCAGTATTTCCTGCAAAGTATGTGCCGCACCATGACCGAGAAGTGCCCACACTTCCATTTCTCCAAATCTTTGACCACCGTTTTGAGCTTTTCCTCCAAGTGGTTGTTGTGTGATGAGAGAATAAGGCCCTATAGATCTCATGTGTATTTTGTCTTCTACCATGTGGTGAAGTTTCAATATATACATGTAACCTACAGCAACTTCTTGTTCAAAAGCCTCTCCCGTTCTTCCGTCAAACAACTTCATCTTTCCTGTCTCACTAAACCCTGCTTTCTTCAATTCCTCTTTTATCTCCTCTCCAGTAGCACCTGTAAATGGAGGAACAATAGCCTGATATCCTAGTGTATGTGCAGCAAGTCCTAAGTGAAGTTCTAAAATCTGACCAAGATTCATACGTGAAGGCACACCAAGTGGAGTCAAAATAACATCTATTGGAGTACCATCTTCCATATATGGCATATCCTCCTCAGGTAAGATACGTGAAATAACTCCTTTGTTACCATGTCGTCCAGCTAGCTTATCTCCCACAGAAACATTTCTTAGCTGAGCAACCTCTATATGAATTCTTTTTATTATTCCTGAATCCAACTTGTCACCGTTCTCCCTTGAGAAAATTTGAACTTTTATAACTCTACCTCTTTTGCCACCTTCCATTCTTTTTGATGTATCTTTTACATCATGAGCTTTCTCTCCAAAAAGAGATCGAAGCAATCTTTCTTCTGGTGTAAGTTGGGTTTCTCCCTTTGGTGTAATCTTTCCAACCAATATGTCACCAGAACGAACCTCTGCACCTACCTGAACAATTCCATCCTCTGCAAGGTTTTTTAATTTACTTTCTCCAACATTTGGGATATCACAAGTTGTTACTTCAGGACCTAATTTTGTATCTCGAACATTTACAACAAAATCTTCTATATGAATAGATGTAAATTTACTATCTTTTACAACTCTTTCTGAAAGTATAATAGCGTCTTCGTAGTTAGAACCACTCCAAGACATAAAGGCTACGAGCATGTTCTGCCCAATTGCTGACTGTCCATTCACACTTGCTGAGGTGTCTGCCAATATATCACCCTTCTTTATCTTGTCTCCAACATTAACTCTTGGTCTTTGATGAAATGCTGTAAAACCATTAGTACGTGAAAATCTAATAAGTGTATATTCATTATCTTTGTTGTGTTTATTTTTAACAACAATTCTAGTACCATCAGAATGTGTCACTTCACCATCTTCCTCGGCTATAACCAACCTACCAGTGTCTCTAAGCGCATCAACTTCCATTCCAGTAGCAACCAAAGGAGCTTCTGGAACTATACAAGGGGTAGCCTGTCTTTGCATGTTTGATGCCATCAGTGCTCTGTTTGCTTCGTCGTGATTCAAGAAAGGAATCATTGAAGTTGCTATTGAAAATGCCTGGTTTGTAGCAACATCAATAAAGTCAACTTTTTCTCTAGTAGTAGTACTAGGATTTCCTTCTATTCTCACCTCAACAACGGGAACTGTTATTTTTCCATCTTTATCTATAGGAGTTGCCGCATGAGCAATAGCATATCTCTCTTCTTCAGAAGCGTTCAAATAAACTATTTCGTCTGTAACTTTTCCATTCTTAACCTTGGCATATGGAGTTTCTATCATTCCAAAATTATTTATTCTTGCGTAAATAGCAAGACGCAAAACAAGACCAATGTTAGGGCCTTCAGGTGTATGAATTGGACAAAGTCTACCATAGTGGGAAGTGTGTACATCACGGACTTCAAAACCTGCTCTCGTCCTGTTCAATCCTCCAGGTCCCAAAGCTGACAACAAACGTAAATTCTCTATTTCAGCAAGAGGATTCTCTTGTGTCATGAATTGTGACAATTGGTTGGTAGTGAAAAATTCTTTTATTCTTGCCTGTAATGGCTTTGGAGAAATAAATTGAACAGGGAGAGTAACATCAGTATCTATAGTAGACATTCTATTTTGAATGTTTCTTTTTATCTGAGCCATACCTGTACGAATTTTTTGCTGGAATAGCTCACCAACAAACCTAACTCGACGACTACCCAAATGATCAATGTCGTCCTCCATAGCGTTAGGAGTATTATTTAATAGTGCTATGTGAGAAATTATGGTGACCACATCATCAAGTGAGACCGTCTTTCTCTTAAGCTCCTTCTCATCCATCTTTTTGTTGAATCTCTTGTTGAATCTATATCTTCCAACAGGAGAAAGGTCATATCTTTCTTCCTCAAAAATAGAATTTATAAATTCTCTAGCGTTGTCAGCAGTAGCCAAATCCCCATCTCGTAGTCTTTTGTGTATCTCTATAAATGCCTCATCTACAGTTTTATCCTTATCCTTAAGTAAGGTTTTTTCTATCGCTGTAGTTGCAAACTTATCTTCTGCAAACAATTTCTTTATGGAAGCATCATCTTTTGCACCTAAAACTCTTAGTAGTGTAGTTGCAGCAAACTTTCTTTTTCTGTCTATACGTACATATATCATCCCATCTGAATCAGATTCTATTTCTATCCAAGCACCTCTGGAAGGAATAATTTTAGCACCAAACAATTTTCTTCCCTTTATTTCAGAAGCAGTAAAGAAAACTCCATATGAACGTGCCAGTTGAGGAACTATAACTCTTTCTATACCAGATATAATAAATGTACCGTGAGAAGTCATAATAGGAAAATCTGCCATAAAGATTTCCTGTTCTTTTTCTGTACCTAGTATATGATTTTTTAGCTTTACTTTAACCTTTAAAGGGGCTTCGTAAGAAAGTTTATTGTCTTTAGCATAGTATTCGTCATGCTTTGCTTGAGCCAATTCAAAACCAGTGAAATCCAACGTGAATTTCTTTTCAGAAAAATCTTTTATTGAAGAAAACTCTTCAAAAACCTCTTTTAACCCCTTTTCTATGAGCCACTTAAAAGACTCTATTTGAGGCTCAACAAAGTTTGGAGTTGAAACCAAAGGTTTTTTGAAACGACTGAAAAATTTTTGTGGACGAGCGGTTGTAATATTCATAAAAATAATTTCTTTAAACTTTCTTATTAATAAAATACTCATGACCGACTAAATTGCCTTAGATGCTGGGTGAGAAATGTTATTATTACTTCGCAAGACCTTGAACGTTTTGTAATCAAAATGTGAAAGGTGTGCTACTCCTGTAAGGAGCGAAAGAAACAATAATTCTCAAACAACGCAGATGAGGTGATTTTGTCAGTTATTACACAAACAAAAACAGACCCTTCCCCAAGGGCACTGTATTTCGTTATTATTTTTTTAGCGATTTTGTCGCAAAATAGTGCAAGCGGACCAATTAACCTTGTAATCCCTTCACTTTCTATCAAGACTCAATCGTATGAAGTTAAGGTAGAGTATACGTCAACAGACAGTCATCTGTCAACCCTTTTATTATGGGGTCTAAGTCAAGTTATAGATGTGTATATCTTTTTCGTTAAATAACGGCTTAAAATAAGTACATTTATAAAAAATAAAAACTAGCCGAACCAGTCTAAAGTCAATATGGTTATCCACACAATATTCACAGTCCTACAATTTCGTAAACTTTTTTCCTGCTTGATTGACCCGAAACCATTCGCACAAGCGAAGGAGAAACATTAAAGTATTTTGCTAAAGCCCGAACAATAGCATTGTTAGCCTTGCCTCTTACAGGAGGTTCTTTGATTGAAACTTTGTATTCAATCATACATTTATTGAAATCTAATAAATCCAGAGTCGGATGATTC
This sequence comes from uncultured Candidatus Saccharibacteria bacterium, assembly GCA_964453075.1. GTDB lineage: Bacteria > Patescibacteriota > Minisyncoccia > Phycocordibacterales > DATDWN01 > C7867-006. The sequence goes on along the minus strand of CAYVNM010000004.1, from coordinate 48,947 downwards.
ATTCTCTCCACGAGTTCCACTTTTGATCCTGGTTTAGCTTTTACAATTATTTTCATTGAAGTAGAAATGAAACATTAACCTCATCATCTTCCCATATGCCTTCTTTCTGACGTATCGGTTTCTTAACTGACATTATATATGAATCTGATTTTTTGTCTGGAAACAAAGCTGTAATCCAGGTACTTTTACCTAAAGTGACTCTTACTTTAATAAATCCCGCCCCATATGGAGTTCCGTATTTTTTTATCTTTTTAGCCAGATCTTTTGGTAGATTAACAAAATGCCAACCAAAATCCCCTGGCCATCGCCAAACTCTTGCCTTAAATCTAAACATTTTTGACATAGTCTAAAGTTTTATACTATCTAACCTCCTAAAGTTTCATTAATTTATGAAGATTTTTCTTTTAGTTTGAGGCACGAAGTTTTATTTGCGATCAAAGTGTACACCAAGTATTCTACGTGGAGCAAATAAAACGAGCAATGAAAAAATAAAAGAAAAAAACCAGAAATTAGTACTTTCGAATTACTCCCTTAACTATGGCAGCCACCTTTAAGTCATACTGCGGATATATTGGTGAATAATTTTTGTTTGCTGGTTTCAAATATATCAAACTTCCCTTTTTCTTGAAATATTTCATGGTCCAACCACCATCCACCTCTGCTATAACTATATCCCCATCTTTGGGATCACCCCGTCTCTCAACAATAACCAAATCACCTTCTTTTATACCCTCATCTATCATAGAATCCCCTTTTACCTCAAGTAAGTATGTTGATTGTTTATTATTACCCACTAAATACTGATCTAGGTTTAATGAATCGAGCTGATTAGGATCTACACTTGTCGGAATACCAGCTTCTACAAGTCCCAAAAGAGGTACCTCTCCGAAGATCTTCATGGGTGTAAGTCTACCGTTCGAATCTTTGTCTACCACTTCATCCTCCACAAGTTTGTTTATGAGTTTGTAGACCGCATTCTTAGATTTGAAACCAACAAGCCCCATTATTTCTTTGTATCCAGGCATTCGTCTGTTTTTCTGATAAAAAGAAATTATTTTATTTTTTTGAACTATATAATTTTCTTCTGACATAAGATTTTATATTATAGAAAATGTTCTTGTGAGCCATCCTGAACTAGACCTAGCTTCTCGTCGCACACTAGCCAAACTTGAGAGTAAAAACTTGTGACGTTTTGCCTCTCGAGCATATGAAAGTCCTTTGATAATTTTCTGATCAATTTGATCATTTAAAACCTCTAATTCCCTTCTTAAAATTTTTTCTAAATTTTGTTTGCTCATAATTTTTTCTATTAATATTTGTATGTAAAATATTATAAGTGAACTGTGGTTCACCAGTCAAATATCTTGCTGTGGATAACCTCATCTGCTAGACTAACCTTAGAAGGAGACCCCCCTGATGGAGACACTAACTATCGACCGCAGAAACTTTGAGTTTCTGAGAGTAGGGAGATGCATCTCCTTACAAGTTCCACACGATGGAAACCTTGTTGTGGCTAGCCTGGTTCGCACAGATTGTGGAGTAAGTTCAATGACGGCCGAGATAGTAATGACCAGACAAGCTCCAAAAAACACCATGTTGGTTGTTCTGAAGAGATACCCACCACAAACCTAATCTACCCGCTCCACACGACCCCGTCGCGTGCGGCGGGTTCGTTTTATACAATGTTCCCTTTTATTGGATTTACCACATTTACATAGTCAGTAGTTTTCATACCTATCGAAAAACTTTTGTCCCCAGCATTAAAAACAATTCTTTCATTTTCTAATAACCCATAGTCAACATAAACAGGTAAACCAAATAAGTTACCGAATGGCGGAACTCCTCCAAGAAGCACGCCGTCTGTTATTTTGAAAACCTCTTCTTCGGTAGCAAACCGAACATCAGTTAAACCAAAATTATCTTTTAATTTTTCTTTATTAAATTTCTTGTTGCCCTGCAAAACAAACATTGCAAACGATTTACCTTCTCCAGATTTTTTTACCCTCACAATAATAGACTTGGCCCCTTGTTCTATTTTGTATCCATGACGAAGCTTAGAAGCTTCTTCACTAGTGCGAACTGGCTCGTGTTCAAAGGTTTCAAATTCAAAACTTTTTTCTTTTAAGATATTCTGTATTTTTTCTGTTAGTGGGTGATATTTCATAAATCATAATTTTAATTTTTTACATAAAAACTGCAACCATTGTGACCCACTGTTTTCAAATATTTTTCACAAAAAGCGCTCTTCTCTTCGTCTTTCATGAGTTCTGGTGCAAAAACTTTTATATTAAAAGGAAATATATTGAAAACACTTTTATTACCTTCAAATTCCACACTAGCACCCAAACCAACCGTAGTATCCCCAAAATCTTGATCAAACACAAAATTACCTAATGAATAAAATATAACCTTATCTTTGTATATTTCAACGGGCTCTACAACATGTGGATGATGCCCAAAAACAACATCAGCACCATTATCTATAAGCGCATGGGCTATAGTCATTTGTTTTTCTGTTTTATCCAACTCATATTCGGTACCCCAATGAATATTAACTATCACATAGTCGCTAGCCTTATTTAGCTCATTTATAAGTGGATAAAAATCAGAAACAGGAATTTGAGCTACTGTTTCGTCTATTCCAATAAATGTTATGACTTTTCCTTTTACTACCTTCGTAATATAACTTTTCTCTAAAACATTGTCTCCAATATAGTCTATACCTGCACTATCTAGATATTCCTTGGTTTTGGTAAAACCTATATTGTAACAATCGTAGCTATGGTTATTTGCTATATTAACCATATTAATACCCACACTCTTTAGTAAATTTGGTGTAGTAGATGCAAATTGAAAATTATAGGCTTTAGCCTGACACTCTTTCCTATTCATTTCTACTATTGGACCTTCAAGATTAACAATAAAAACATCGTGACCCTGAACCAACTTTAAATCTTTCTTCACATATTCAAAAGGGTCTCGGCCACGATTTTCCATTATATTTCTGACACCCCGATCAAACATAACATCACCAAAATTTAAAACTGATGGGTATTGTTTGGTCTCTTTTTTTGTAATTTTTACAAAATCATCTTCTATATCAAATGACCTTGTATACACAAAAAAATTAAATCCAAAAAACAATACGAGCAAAACTATAAGCAACAAATAATGTTTCTTAGTCATGTTTTTACAAAAACAATCTAGCCAAACGGATTTTTAGATATGTGGTTTTCTTTTTTTCTTTATGTAGGTAATTAAACACAGGAGAAAGAGTGGTTGTTTTACATTTTTTGAAAGCTGTTAAAATCTCATCTAATTCACTGCGTTTTAATTCCCTCTTCAAATAAGTAATATCCGGACAGTTTTTCCTATCCTCAGCCAACAAATCCTCTATGTGTGACACTATTGTTTCCTGTTTCACTCCTCTTGCTTCCGCAATATCTCCAAGTGGTATTTCTTGCTCCAAAAATCCCGCTGTTATTTCTTGTGTACTTTTCTTAATTTCTTTGTTTTCCTCCTTTTCTTTTCTCCTTATCTTTATACTCTCCTCTGGCTCAATCTTTTTCATCCATTGTTTTTGTTTTTCTAAAACTTCTTCGTTGCTCATATCAGCTAGAACCCTGCGGGCAGATTCAGACATCTTTTGAAACTCTCTATCTTTTTCCAGCACTTCGCTATCAACCTCAAGAGACATGTCATTAAAACCTAGGAGTTTCATTCCTCCTAGCGAACGAACCCTTGAAAGGGCCACATAACCCATACCAGATACAAAAGATTTGGACAGATCTACCTCCATAGCATCTAGAGACATTCCCTGACTTTTGTGCACTGTTATAGCCCAGGCAAGACGCAACGGAAGTTGAGATATCTCTGCTTTAACCTTACCTTCTTCTTCAATTTTCCAGGACTGGGGAGTAACAGAAAACTTCATACCATTATTTGTTTCAATAACCGGATCTCCAAAAGAATTAAAATCAACAACAAAACCCAAAGTTCCGTTTACATAACCACCCTCCATGTGGTTTTTTGTGAACATTACTCTTGCCCCCCTTTTTAACTCCAAAGTTTCAGGTGACAAACAACTTTTTTTCAAAGTTTCTGTCAAATTTTTTGAACCCTTAGAACTCATTTTATACTCCTTTTTTTCGGCATCTATTAAATCTAGGTGTCTTTTGTTAACAATATCAACATCTATGTTGTGTGTATATAAACGAGTGAATTCTCTGCCAGACTCTGGATCCTTGTTAAGACGAGATTTCAAAAGCTCAATAGTATTTGTATTAACATTGTTCTGACGAATCTGATTTAAAATAGAAAGATAGATATTATCTTTCTGACGATGCTGTTCGGACAAATAACAAATAGTGAGTTTGGCATCCTGCCAAGAATCAGCTTTATAAGCAAACTCCGATTCAATTAGACCTCCTCGTGTTACAGGGGGAAGTTGAAAAAAATCTCCGCACAAAACCACTTGCATCCCACCAAATGGTTTTTCATTATGCTTCATCTGGCGACAAATCCAATCAATCAAATCTAGTCTGTAGTGATGAAGCATCGAAACCTCATCTATTATTAAAACTTTTGTTCTATCGAATCTTTTATATAGATATGATCTCTGCATGAGCTCGTCTATATCATAATCAGTTAAAGTGTCGCGAACACCAATACCAGACCATGAATGTATCGTCATCCCTCCCAAGTGTGTTGCTGCAATGCCTGTAGATGCTGTAACAGCTACGTCCACAGCATGAGACTTAAGATATTCAATATATGAATTAAGCACATGGGTTTTACCGCTCCCTGCAGGACCGGTTAAAAAAACGTTTTTACCCATCTTTAAAATATCAAGAGCCTCCTGTTGTAACATACAAGCATTCTAACAATTAAGACCAAAATGACAAACGATGAATAGATGTTATATACTATACTTATGAAATCCTTTACAAATTTCTTATCGTTTATAAACTTAATAAGTATAGCATTTGGTATAATTCTATTTTTTGTTCTTATAATAGGCACTTCCGATTATTCTATTGACACCTGGTCACCGGTAATTCTTGCTTTTATATCTTTTTTAATTTTTTACCTTGTAAAAGAACACAAAGAAAAAGAAGCTTATGTAAAAGTTCTATTACTAGATACACCACTCACTGTTATAATTTCTGGTTATTTGTTTGTATTGATAGCCTTCACAATGGCTATGGCTGGTTACGCAAGCTAATTTATTTACCTTTCTTCCACTTCTCTATCTCTGCATGATTTCCTGATAACAAGACTTTTGGAACTTTGTATTTTTTACCCTTATACTCAAAAACCTCAGGCCTGGTATAGACATCGTGACTTGAGACTCTAGACTCCTCTAAGGAAGAGAAATTGCCTAGTACGCCCTCTATCTGCCTTGAAACACAATCAAGAACCAACATAGCTGGTAGCTCGCCTCCTGTCAAAACAAAATCGCCCACGGAAACATCCTCCATTTTGAATATTTTCTTTACCCTAGCATCTATACCTTCATATCTACCGCACACAAAAATAATATCTGTGTATTTTTTGGCAACATTTTTTGCATAGGTTGTCGTAAACTGTTTACCACCTGGAGAAAAGAAAATTATCTTAGTCTTGGCTTTTTTATTCCTCTTTATCTTTGTCAGTGCCTTTTCTATTGCTTTTGCCGTAGGTAAGGCCTGTATAACCATTCCAGGACCACCACTATATGGTTTTTGATCCACTCTTTTCCATTTGTCATCAGAGTAATCTCTAGGATTATAAAACTCCACTTTGATTTTTTTATCTTCTATGGCACGCGAAATTATAGACTCATTTAGATATGAATCAAAAGCTCCTGGAAAAAGAGTAATAATATGAAAATTCACTTATTGTTTATAACACAAATCTAATCTCTAGTACATACAAAAAGGGAGACTTGCGAGTCTCCCTTACACTGGTACTGGTTTTCTGGCCAGATCTCTATCATCCGATGACCTTGCGATACAGACGTCCGAACTCCTCAGGACTGTGTACCATCTCAAGACCATTCGGATAACGTACCACCCAGTCTCCGACACTTACTGGATTCCCTCTTCCGAAATCTGTAGCGTAAAGACGTGCCCTAAAGTCGCCATGTTGAGGACAAACACGTCCATCCATAGCATCACAGTAGCATTCGCATTGACCAATACCAAACGGAGTGGTCGAACCACTCCTGTCTAAGAGAAACTGCTGAGCCTCTACAAGTACCGGAACAGTCTCATACTTTTGCATTTCAGACCTCCAAGAAAAGATATGTCGATTGGTTTAAAGATGCTCCACTTCTGACAAGAGAATAATCCAAACAAATCTATATGTCAAAAACAAAACTCCCAAAAAGGAGTTTTGTTTTTATTTATCAAATTTAAAAACCCTATCTTCAAAATCCTAAAAGATAATTTTGGATGAAGTTCAAGGCGCGACGTTTTGCTTGTGACCAAGCTGTATAACAATACTGCGCGCGGAACAAACAAAACTAGCAACGCAGAAATTCGCCAAAATTAGATTTTTAGGTCTGCCATTGCGTCATCTAAGGACTTTGTCGCTCCCGCCTTAACCTCTGGCATACCCCCTGCTGGTTCGTTAATTTTCAAATTTACTCTTGAGTTGTTCTTCATTCCCACAACTCTTAGCAAAGTTCTTATAGCCTTTGCTGTATTACCTTCTCGTCCAATTATTTTACCCATATCATCCTTGTGAACATCTAGGTTCATAAGGACACCCATTTCATCTACTGTTCGAACTATTTTTACATCTTCTGGGTGCTCAACTAATGCTTTGACTACAAAATCCAAAAATTTTACGTCTTGTTCCATAATGAATTCTATCGATTAATTGTAAAAGGATACCGTATTATTATATCAACGAAAACTAAAAATAGTCAATCTTGTGGTGAACTCCAGTACCCCCTTAAAGAGTTAGGTTACCTTAGTACTGAAAATCCACCACAAGACTGACTATTCTCTTTTATTATGCTGTTTTTTCTGTCTCTACAGCTTCAACCACAACCTCTGCTGGAGCATCCTCAGCCGACACAACAGGTGCTGGTGTTTCTACCACTTTTTCTTCGACAGTAACAGGTTCTGCAACCACAGTATCAGGAGCCACTTCCTTAACTATAGCTTTCTTCAAAGGAAGGACGTTTATTTTCTTTCCCTCAATAAGTTTCTTACTTACAAGCATGTTGTGAACAGTAGCGGAAACTTGAGCTCCTTGTGACATCCAGTGTTTTATTCTGTCTGCTTTGAAGTTTGCATCTTCTCCGTGTCTTGAATCATAACTTCCTAGATTTTCTAGATATCTTCCGCTTTTTGTAGAGTTTTTTGAGTCAGTCAAAACCAAACGAAATGTTGGTTCGTGTTTTCTTCCCACCCTCTGTAGTCTTATCTTTAACATGCTGGCTATACTAACAGAATACTATAAAAGGGTCAACTATGTTATAATACCCGGGTGAAAAAACAGACAACAAATAAGACCCTAATAGGCCCCATAAGCATCAACACAAAAGGTGTTGGTTTTTTTGACATACCCACCACCATACAGGGAAAACAAGTTGGTACAAGTGACAAAAATAGCATAGAAATACAACCACAATACATAAATAGGGCATTCCCAGGAGACATAGTGGAAATTTCCTTAACTGGTGAAAAAATCAGAAATCGACCTCAAGGCAAAGTCACAAAAATCATCACCAGGTCCAAAAAAGAATTTGTGGGAGTAATAGATCGACATGATGGAAAAACATTTGTTGTTCCTGATGACAAGAGATTGTATGTTGATATTTTCTTGCCAAAAAATATAAAAGTTTCTATAGGTAACAAGGTTTTAGTAAAAATCATTGATTGGGATTCAGAATATCCTGAAGGTGAGCTAGTAAAAATAATAGGTCAAAAGGGTGAAAATAATACAGAAATGGAATCTATTGTATTAGAAAAAGGTTTTCGTATTGAATTTCCTTCAGAGGTAGAAAAAGAAGCTGAAAAAATAAAAAAAGAATACAAAAATCACTTTGAGACAGAAATAAGAAATCGAAAAGACATGAGGGGTGTAACCACTATGACTATTGACCCTGCTGATGCGAAAGATTTTGACGACGCTATTTCTTTTCAAGATTTGGGAAATAACCAATACGAGGTTGGGGTTCACATAGCAGACGTTTCTTATTTTGTAACACCAGGAACTAGGCTTGATCATGAATCAGAAAAAAGAGGTCTGTCGGTTTATCTTGTAGACCGTACTATACCAATGCTTCCTGAGATACTATCCAATGATCTGTGTTCTCTAAATCCAAACGAAGACAAGTTTACATTTTCAGCCATATTCAAGATAACTGGAGATGGAGAAGTTTTGGAAGAATGGTTTGGACGAACCATAATTCATAGTGACAAAAGATTTTCATACGAAGAGGCCCAGGATGTAATAGACGGCAAAAAAAATGGTCCATACCAAACAGAACTCCGCAAACTAAAAGATATTGCCCAAAAACTAGAGAAGAAAAAATTTAATGCTGGAGCAATTAATTTTGAAACTGAAGAGGTAAAATTTGAACTAAATAAGGACGGAAAACCAATTAGAGTTTATAAAAAAACAAGATTGGCAACTCATAAACTAGTAGAAGAATATATGCTTTTGGCCAACAAGGCGGTAGCCAAGTTTATATTCATGTCTCAAAACAAAGATATAAGAAAAAAAGGTTCCCAATCAGTTTATAGAATACATGCCAATCCCGACCCAGAAAGAATAGAAAATCTTTCTATATTTCTAAAAGCTCTTGGTTTTGACTTGAAAAATAAGGAAGGGAAAGTAACATCAAAAGATATAAATAATTTATTAAAACAAGTAGAAGGCACACCAAATGAAGAGCTAATAAAAACAGCTACTATTCGTAGTATGGCCAAGGCTGTTTATTCTACAAAAAATATTGGTCATTTTGGTTTAGCTTTTACATATTACACACATTTCACTTCCCCGATACGCAGATATCCAGACCTTTTAGTACACAGATTTCTTGAAAGGGAGTTAAAAGGTGGAAAAATTGAGCAAGACGAGTACCAGAAGTTTGAAAGTATTTGTTTGGCTTCTTCCGAACTAGAGAAAAAAGCTTCAGATGCTGAAAGAGCAAGTATAAAATACAAACAAGTAGAATACATGTCAGAGCACATTGATGAAGAATTTGATGGAACAATAACAGGAGTTACTGACTGGGGTATATACATTGAAGAAAAAGAAACAAAATGTGAGGGTATGGTAAAAATACGAGACATCGGAGACGACTTTTATACTTTAGATGAAAAAAATTATTCTCTAAAAGGAGAAAAGACGGGAAGAAAGTTTACCCTAGGAGATTCTTTGCGATTTAAGGTTGTTTCAGCTGATATAGAAAAAAGAGTTTTGGATTATAAGTTAATTAACTAAGCTATTTCTTTTTACTAAATAGTGTTGTATAGTAAAGAGAGATTGATCACCAAAAAAAGGGAGGCAGTGGAATGGGTATGGAAATCCAATCAGAAGTGTTCAACCGCGGGGACAGGGTCCAGCAGTTGGGACTGCTGGGACTTGCCCCTCTCTACGGGTTTCCCTATGTTGTGGAAATTGACGACAAGGGAGAGCTCGTACTTTCTCGAGATTCACCGAACGGCCCACCAATCACGGGCTTGCACGGTGAAGTTCGACACTACCCACCTCGAGTGTTCCGCAAGGTCACATGGCAGGTTGCTGCCTAGATCCCCCACGGGCGACGCCACAAGCGTCGCCCACTTCATTTTATCCACACACCAACTCTTATTCGTGTAAGCCTCGTTCGCGAGAATATAAAACCTCCAAATTTAGAAGTTTTACTTTGCTATGGTTACCGCCTCATCAAAAGCAACTGATAACAACTTAGAACCACCACCCATTCCCATAGTCACTCCATAAAGAATTCCTGCTCGAGACATTGTTTCTCTATTGTGAGTTATCAAAATCAATTGGGAATATTTTGAAAGATTTTCTATCATATCACCGTATTTTTTGGAGTTTGCCTCATCTAACGCAGCATCTGTTTCATCCAAAATAATAAACGGTGGAGGATTAACCTGAGAAATAGCAAACAGAAGAGCAATAGAAGTTAATGCTCTTTCACCACCAGAAAGCATCATCAAACCTTTTACTTTTTTCTTAGGCAAATTAACTTCAATATCTATCCCTTCTTCTGTATCTTCCTCGATAGTTTCAACCAACTCATCATCTGTTTGCAACAAATCATCAATATCTTTCTTCTTGCGTCTGGTTGGGGCAACCACAGAAAGTCTGGCTTCCCCCCCTCCAAACATCACAGCAAAATACTCTTTGAATTGAGCATTTATTTTTTCAACTCCACTTTTAAACTCTGTAGAAAGTCTCATATCCAAATCTGCTATAAGTTCTGTTAGAGACCCTGCTGACTTTTCCAGATCAGTAAGTTCTTTTTCAAGAAATGCGTCTCTTTCACTAGCCTCAGTGTATTCTTTCAAAACATCTGCCCCACCGGCACCACCAGCATCTTCTAGCCTTATCTTTATTTTTTCTATCTTTCTTCGTCTTTCTTCTTGTACACCCCTTGGTTCATCCGATAAGCTGTCTGTAGAAATTTTTTGAAACTGTAATACGTGCGTGCCAAGCATCATACCAAGTTCTGTCAACTCTCTCTTAAAATCCTCCTTTATTAAACGAAGGGTTTCTTCTTCAGAAATCAGACTATGTAGTTTTGAACGAACCTCCTGAGACTCCGCCATAACCCTAAAAACAGCTTTTTCTGCATCACGATTTGAATCTTTTTCCTTTTCTATTTTATTTTGTAATTCAGAATATTTATCAGAAAGTTCTTTTTCTCTAAACTTTACTTTCTCTAGAGATTCTTCTATTTTTTTCTTTGATTCTTTTAAATTTTCTATATCCTTGTTTGCTTCTGTGAGAAGAGAGTTATCAACCTTTTCTTTGTTTTTATCTATAAAACCAGATAGGAGTTCTCCTACATCGTCTAGAGCTTTGATAATGGTTTCTATGTCACCCACTTCTTTTGCTTCTTTAATCTTTCTCTCTATTTGTAAAGATAAATTTTCTACATCAACAAGATTTACTGTTTTGTGTTCTAGAGAAAAGGCAAACTCTTCTTGTTTTTTAACCATTCTAACTAGCGAGGAAACTTCTCCATCCAATTTACCCACTTCTCTAAATAGATTGTCTTTTTCATTTCTAACTTCATGTAAGTCTTTTTCCAAGGTAATCAACTCCTCAGATGTAGCATCCTTGTGTTTTGCACCTTCAAGTATTGCTTTAGCTTCGGATAATTCATTTTCTAATTCTTTTTCCTTTACAAGTAATGGCTTCTTTTCATCCAAAATCCTATTGGTTGTTTTGTTTATATATTCATCCTCTCTCTTACAATATTCCAAAGCCTCTTTTTGCAATTCCTCTTTTAGCTCTATGCTCTTTTGAACTTTTTCTACTTGTTTCTTTAAGAACCTTATATGAGGCATAATCTCTCTACGAAGAGACTGTGTCTGAGCTATATTTTCTTTAGTCTTAATAAGTTTTTTTTCACTTTCTTGTTTTTTATATTGATACATTTTTAAGCCCAATGCATCTTCAATCATTGATTTCCTTTCTTTAATATTGGCATTGAGAATCCTGTCTGCCTCACCTTGCGAAATAATATGATGTCCAGAAGAACCAATATGAGCAGAAGCCAAAAGTTCTACAACATCTCGCAGTCTCACCTGCGAACCATTGATAAGATATTCATTGACACCGTCACGAAGAACTACACGTTCTATTGTCACGGTTTCATAATCTATGGGCAAAAACTTGCTACTATTATCAAAAACTATTTTTACACTTGCTCTATTGGCCCTGGGTAAATCTCCTGAACCATTCCATATCAAATCCTCCCCTTTTTTACCACGAAGAGACTTGATTGATTGTTCACCCAAGACAAAACTAAAAGATTCCGCAACATTAGATTTTCCAGAACCATTTGGACCCACAATTGCTGATATTTTTGACGTAAAATTGAGTTCGCTTTTTTTAGCAAAACTCTTGAAACCATTCAATTCAATAGATTTGAGATACATATATTTTACCTCCAAAGTATAACAAAGTTTTTTGAATAAATGAAAAACACATAATACAATGTGTTTTTATCCTAATTTTTCACAAAATTAATTCCAACCACGAGTCTTGAGCGCTTCTTTGGCTGCATTTTGTTCAGCCTCTTGCTTTGATTCCCCTTCACCTGTAGCCATTAGATCTTTCCCAACATAAACACCAACGGTAAATTTCTTCTCATGATCAGGACCTGCTTCTTTAATGGTTTTATAAGAAGGAGTTACACCATCGAATTCCTGTGCCTTTTCTTGAAATAAGCTCTTACTATCTATAAAGCTTTTAGCAGAAATTATATCTTCTATTTTTGGAGTAAAGTTTTTTTCTATAAAACTCTTAGCAGAGTCATATCCTTGATCAAGATAAATTGCACCTATCAAAGCCTCTAGCGCATTAGCCAAAATATACTGCCTTGCACGACCAACATCCTTGCTCTCACCTTTTGATAGCAAGAGATACTCTCCCATATTGAGATCAATAGCTATGCCGGCACACGTGTCTGCATTGACTAGTGCTGACCTGTAGGCAGTAAGCTCACCCTCTGCTTTTTCTGTATATTTTTTATATAAGTAATCTGTAATAACTAATTCCAAAACTGCATCACCCAAAAACTCTAGCCTCTCGTTGTGAGAAAGACCGGATTGTTTATTTTCGTTTATATAAGAACGATGGATAAAAGCCTGTCGTAAAAGACTCGTATCTTTGAATACGAGATTTGCATTTTTTTGAAATTCTGCAAAATCCTTGTCCATAGTTTTTGATATTTACTTCTTTAGAAGTATGTTTATTGCTTTGGTAACTATCGGCAGGATATCATTATAAAAATTTAAGTCAATTATATCAGCCAACTTGAACCATTGTGCATCATCCAAACCACCCTTAGCCTCCGGATGAAGTTCTTGATATTTTGATTCGGCCAAGAAATAGGTAACGTGTTTTTTTATTTTACCTTTTTCTGGGTGGTATGTTGGGTATTCATTTTCTCCTAATTTCTCCTTAATATCTATATCCAATCCCAGCTCCTCTTTTATTTCTCTTTTTGTACCATCTTCAACACTTTCATCTTTTGTTTCTTCACTATCTCCGATCTTGCCTTTAGACAAAGTCCAATGCCCAAATACATCATGCACTAAGGCTAAATAGATATCCTCTCCATCTTTTGCATAAACAACAGCGCCCCCAAGGTTCTGAATAGGAACATTCATGCTAGATTGTACCTTCTTTTTATCCTTGGAAGTCTCATCCTTACCAGGCTCTCCAAGCTCCTTGTATACAGCACCCAAAACACCGTTAACAAACTTACTAGATGTTTCGCCACCAAAAGCCTTTGACAACTCTATTGCCTCGTTTATTGCAACCTTTGGTGGAACCTCAGATTTATCAGAAAAAAGTAGTTCATACAAACCTATCCTAAGTATGTTTCTGTCTATAATACTTATTTTGTCTATAGGCCAATCTGGGGCAGCTTTTTCTATTATTAAATCTATGTCCTTTTGCTTTTCCAAAACTCCAGAAAGTAAATTCTCCATAAAAGAAAAATCTCCGTGACCCGGAGCAAATTCTCTTACATTACGTTTAAAAATTTCTGTAACATCACCTGAATCCTTAGAAGCAAAATCCCACTCAAAGAGTGTTTGTAATACGATAGATCTAGAAAGGTGCCTGTTTGCCATACTATAATTATAGTATAAAACTTATTTCAAAATTAAACAAAGTCTGAAAACTTCTATCTTCCCTCTTTTTTATTTTCTTTCTCTCTCTTTGCCTTTTTTGCGATCTTTGCTTGCATATCAATAACAACACGGCCTTTGTATTGACCAGTAACTAGAGATGCTCTGTGTCGCAAATGTGGAACATTCGTATTTTTATCCACTGTAACAGCAGGAGAAGACAAACGATGGTGAGATCGAGTTCTGTTTCTTTGACTTTTTGTATGACGCATTCTTACAACCATACGAGATACACTACATTAAAGCTCAAAAAAAATCAACTATTAGAAAAGCCCGACTAATGTCGGGCGCTGGCCTGGAACCAGAAAGCTCTTGCGAGCCAACTGTCCCAGGCCTTGTGAACTCTAGTGGGAAGGAAGTACGGGTTCCTTTTTCAGGAAAACAAACCCGGTATTAGACAACCACTCTCGAGAGTCGTTCCCTGGATACGGGTTCAGTGCCGGAGTATTACCGTTCTGAGCCAAGCCAAGACGACATGGATACCCCGATGAATCATTGATCAAGTTGTGCATAACCACAATCCATCGGAAACCCAATCTTTCGTGATCGGTTGGAATGACCAATCGCCGAAGAAGGGCCGCCAGCTCGGCAGGTGGAACCAAGAGCCCTAGTTCCTCGGTTGCCACCCTGATGACATTCTTGGAGATGCGCTGAGTATCAGAGAAATTCGCGCCGTCAACAACCACTGGCCGATATGTCACACCAGCAGCAGAGACCTTAAAATCAGGGCTACGCATGACACTCTTGGCCACATGACCAACGTGGTAACCATCACCACGAAGCCTGTTAACCATCTCGACCCCAGAACATCCCTCTGACACCATCTCTGGTAGAGACAAAAACCAGCTCCTTGTAGGAATAGGTTTGGCTGCCAGCTCCTCAACGATTTTCGACTCTCCATCGAGAACACTGATCAAGCCACGAACTGTACCGGGCGAACGGATCAGAAGTTTGATGTGACTAACAAGAGCACCTCCCTGTTCCAACACCTCTCCGAGCTCTCGGAGGAGATCTTCGTCGTAACTCATCTTATTCCTTCCTGGGTAATAACCCTCTATGGTTTGGCCCAAAAGGCCTACCGCAAGATACAAAGAACATTTCAAATTAACTTGATATATCTAAAACTTTACTCTGTCAAGGGATAACTAAAAATTTTTACAAAAAGTCTTCCTGTGAATCTCAGACAATCCGTATTTTTTTATTAACTCTCTATGTTTTTTTGTTCCATACCCCTTGTGAATTTCAAACCCATATTGAGAATGTTTTTTTACCACTCTACACATAAAATTATCTCTTGAAACCTTCGCCAATATAGAAGCCCAAGCAATTATTTTCTCCTTTTCATCACCTTTTATTATTGTTTTTTGTTTTAAAAATTCCTGTGGAGCTTTCAACCCTCCATCAAGCAACACTTCACTCTGTTTAGGGTTTAAATTAAGTTTTTTGATTCCCCGACCTATCGCCTTCCCAATACAAAAAGAAATCCCTCTTTTATCAATCTCCTTATTTGAAACACTAACCACAACATACCCAAACTTATCCAAGGACTCCCCTTGGATTTTTTTAAGTGTGTTGTAATATTGTTCTCGTAAAGCAGGGGTTAGTTTTTTGCTATCTTTGCCTAAAGGAGGAAGGTTTTTGTCTTTTTTTAATTTGTTGTAAATTTTCTCATCGCAAGAAACCACACAAACTGTCACGGGGCCCGCCAAAGGCCCTCTGCCAACCTCATCGATTCCCACTATTTTTTTCATGTTATAATCATCTCATGTCTTCCAAATTCGTCCACCTACACACCCATAGTCACTACTCCCTACTCAATGCGTTACCTAAAATTGACGCTCTGATTGCCGAAGCGAAAAAAAATGACATGACGGCCCTAGCTCTGACTGACAACTGTAACCTATATGGTGCTATTGAGTTCTATAAATCATGTAAGAAAAAAGAAATAAAACCAATAATAGGAATTGATGCCTATGTGGCCTATAGAAGTCGTCTAGACAAACAATCAGGAATAGACAAGGAAAGATATCGACTTGTTCTACTTGCAGAAAATGAAAAGGGCTACAAAAACTTGATAAAATTAGTCACGCTTGCACATCTCGAAGGTTTTTATTACAAACCACGAATAGATCGCGAACTCCTAGAAAAATACCATGAAGGACTTATTGCCATAGCTCCGTCTTTTTCCAGTGATATTCTAAAATCCATACAACTCTCCAACCTGGATCAAGCTAAAGAAAGATTGGAGTGGTACAAAAAAACATTTGGAAATAACACAGCAGGAGACCCAAACTTTTTCATAGAAATAACTCACCATCCTGAAATAAAAGACCATGAGGAAAACATGGTGAAACTAATAAAATTTGCAAAGGAAACAAATACTCCCTTGGTGGCAGCTCACGATGTCTACTACATAAATAAAGAAGATAGGCCGGCCAGAGAAACTTTGATCGCTATACAATCACAAAATGATGAAAAAATAGAAGAAGGAGATGATGATTTTTCTTTTATAAACCAAAAACAAGCAGCAAAGTATTTCAAGCATTTACCAGAAGCACTTGAAAACAACGAAAAAATTGCCGACAGATGTAATGTGGAAATTTCAATTGGTAAATGGTTTCTACCAAATTATATAGTCGAGAGTGGATTATCTTACGATGAAGAACTGAGACGTATCACAGAGGAAGGTATAGCCAAGAGAGGGCTTCAAAAAACTCCAGAAATTATGGAACGTATGGAATATGAATTACAAATCATAAAAGATAAAGGGTATGCTCCATACTTTTTGGTTGTATCTGACCTGCTACACTATGCTCATGATCACGGCATACTAACCACTATCAGAGGATCGGTCGCTGGTTCACTTGTGACATATTTGTCTCGTATTACAAATGTGGATCCACTCTTGTATAATCTACCTTTTGAAAGATTTTTAAATCCAGAAAGACCATCCGCTCCCGATATCGATATGGATTACGCCGACAACAGAAGAGATGAAATGATTGATTATGCCCGCCACAAATACGGAGAAGACAAAGTGGCACAAATAGGTACTTTTGGAACAATGGCTGCACGTGGAGCCGTCAGAGACGTCACAAGAGCTCTTGGCTTTCCATATGGTGTCGGAGATTCAATTGCCAAACTCATACCAATGGGAGCCCAGGGATTCCCTATGACAATTGATAAAGCTCTTAAAGAAACCCCTGAGTTAAAAGCAATGTACAACTCGGAAGCGGATGTCAAAAAAATTATTGACATGGCTAAAAAAATAGAAGGTTGTGCAAGACACATTTCCGTACACGCTGCAGGGGTTGTCATATCCCCCACACCTCTTACTGATTATGTACCCCTACAATACGATACAAAAGGCGACAATAAAATAATCACGCAATATGACATGAATGATGTCGGGGAAGATGGTGTGGGTCTTTTGAAATTTGATTTTCTTGGTATTAGAAATCTATCCATACTAGCTGACGCGGTAAAACTGACAGAAATACTGGAAGGTATAAAAATAGACATAGAAAATGTACCAGTGGATGACAAGAAAACTTTTGAGATGTTAGCTCGTGGAGAAACCATTGGTTTATTTCAATTGAACGGAGAAGGAATGACACATGCTTTGATGGAACTGAAACCGACAGTTATTTACGACATCAACGTTATGGTGGCTCTATACCGCCCGGGCCCAATGAACAACATTCACGAATACATCGCGCGAAAACACGGAAAAAGTCCAACGACATACCTACACCCAAAAATGAAAAACTTTTTGGACAGAACATTTGGAGTGCTTGTTTACCAAGATGATCTTTTAATGACTGCTATTGAAGTAGCTGGTTACACTTGGGGAGAAGTCGATAAATTCCGAAAAGCTGTAGGTAAAAAAATCCCAGAGGAAATGGCAAAACAACATATAAAATTCGTGGAAGGGTGTCAGAAACACGGTGGTATGACCGAGAAAAAAGCAGAGGAATTGTGGAACCTCTTTGAACCATTCCAGGGATATGGATTCAACAAAGCACACGCTGCAAGTTATGGTAAAGTCGCCTATCAAACGGCATACATGAAAGCCAACTTCCCTGCCATATATATGTCAGCGGTACTAACAGCAGAATCTGGAGATGTAGAAAAAATTGCTGAAATAATTGGAGAGTGTAAAAGAATGGGCATCTCGGTTCTACCACCAGATGTAAATGAATCTTTTGAAGGATTCACCGTTGTAAAAACAGTAATTAATAATACACAGTCTAATACAAAGGATTCTATTCGTTTTGGACTAACAACAATAAAAAATTTTGGTGAAGGCATCGCCACCTCTATAATTAAAGAAAGAAAGGTGGGTGGTAAATTTGCATCTCTAACGGATTTCTTAAGAAGAATTAAGGATAAGAATTTAAACAAAAAATCCCTAGAATCACTAATAAAAGCGGGTGCCATGGACTCCCTAATAAAAAAAGATGAGAGTAGAGGAACTTTGTTACATAATCTAGAACGACTATTAACCTTCAACAAAGAAGAGAGAACCAAAGAGAACGACCAAGATTCACTTTTCTCTGGACTTATGGAGACAACAGAAGCCGCTGATATTACTCTTATAGTCGCACCTGAGTGGAATCCTACAGATCAACTTGTATGGGAAAAAGAACTTTTGGGTCTCTATATTTCTGGACATCCATTGGATAGTTACAAAAACAAACTAGAAAACAAAGAAACTAATATAAAAAAAATAAAAGAAACAGCCAAGGAAAAGACCCCGATTGTTGTGGGTGGAATAATAGAAGAAGTACGAACTGTAATAACTAAAAATGGAGACAAAATGGTTTTCCTCAAGATTGCAGATCTCACGGATTCCATAGAAGCTGTAGCTTTCCCAAAAATTTTTGAAGAATTTCAAGATATCTTAATCCCTGAAAGTTGTATTGTTATAAAAGGCACATTCTCCACAAGAAATGCCGGAAAAAGTATTTTGATAGATAAGGTAAAGCTTATGGAATAAAAACTTCATGAAAGTGTGATTTTGAAGCTACCCTAATAAATTCCAGCGAATTTCTTAGGGCCTGTCCTCGGCTTCCAGTCGTCAAGAGCCTTCATTTCATTCAGGTCATTGACGACACCATGCTGGAAGCACTGCGGGGTCTCCAAAATCACACTTTCATTTCGTATACGACGAGGGGCTGGTCATGTTGACCAACCCCTTATTAGAACCTGCTACCACGGAATGTGTTTGGCACATCGATTGAAGTGGTCACGCGCCTCCTTCATGTGCTGATTCTTGGGAAAACAGCTGGGACAAGCAGTGACCATGGACTGACCCTGATCAATCTGCCAAGTGATCACCCCTTCTCCCTTGCACTCCCCACAGTTCTTATTGGAGTGGTTCTTGAACCACTCTTCGCTCAGATTACCAGAACCATCAATTGCGTAATTAAATCCGGGCATGTGTCCTCTCCTCTGACCCATTTATATTACTTAAAAGCAATACCGTCAATATCACCAAATATACAAAAATATATAAATAGTGATATGCTATAAGCATCATGACAAACGACAAATTAGATAAGGCACGTCACTCACTTGCCCATTTATTGGCCTCAGCTATATTAGAATTATATCCAGACACATTGGTCACTTTGGGACCTTCTATTGATACTGGATTTTACTATGACTTTGAATTCAAATCACCTGTGTCAGAAAAAGACTTTGAGAAAATAGAAAATGTGATGCGAAAACACGCCAAATCATGGAAAGGTTTTGTTGGCACAGATGTTTCTTATGAAGAAGCTAAAAATATTTTTGCGGGTAACCCATACAAACTTGAACTGATAGAAGGTATAAAAGAAAAGGGAGAGCAAATAACAACATATAAATCTGGTGACTTTGTTGACCTATGTCGTGGAGGACACGTAGATGATATGAGTGTAATTCCGATGGACTCCTGGAAACTAGACAGGGTCGCTGGAGCTTACTGGAGAGGAGATGAAAAAAATAAAATGCTAACTCGTATTTATGGTCTTGCTTTTGAAACAAAGGAGGATTTGGATGCTTACTTACTTCAAAGAGAAGAGGCTAAAAAAAGAGACCACAAAAAACTAGGTGCCGATCTTGATCTGTTTTATTTTTCTGAAACTGTCGGCAAAGGTCTTCCCCTCTTCACACCAAAAGGTGCAACGATAAGACGTGAGTTAGAAAGATTTATCGTAGACGAAGAAATAAAGCGTGGATATCTACATGTTAGAACTCCTGACATTGCAAAACTTGATCTATATAGAAAATCTGGACACTACCCACACTACAAAGACTCCATGTATGCACCTATAAAAATAGATGAAGATGAATTCATGCTACGCCCAATGACTTGCCCACATCATTTTGAACTTTATTTAAGAGGACCTCACACATACAAGGAACTGCCAATGAGAATTGCTGAATTGGCACAACTATATAGGTACGAACAGTCTGGAGAACTATCAGGACTCCTACGCGTCAGATCTTTTTGTTTAGCAGATGCCCATATAATATGTGCATCCCCTGAACAAGCTGTTTCCGAAATAGGAAAAGCTTTAGATCTAATAGAATATGTAGCTGGTGTTTTTGGTTTGAAACATGGAGAAAACTTCTCATATAGACTTTCTTTGGGAGATAGAGCAAACTCCGAAAAATACTATAAAAATGACTCAGCTTGGGATATAGGTGAAGATCTTTTGAGAAAGCACCTACAATCTAGAGGTTGTGGCTTCGTAGAAGCACCGGGAGAAGCGGCATTTTATGGACCAAAAGTTGATATACAAATGAAAAATGTGAATGGTAAAGAAGATACCGCCTTTACTGTTCAGTATGATTTTTGTATGCCAGAAAGATTTCAGCTATCCTACATTGCAGAAGACGGAACAAAAAAACAGGCAGTTGTTGTTCACAGATCGTCAATAGGGGCAATAGAAAGAATAATGGCTTTTCTCATAGAGCACTATGCAGGAAACTTCCCTCTTTGGCTGTCCCCTGTTCAAGTTAAAATTATACCTGTTAGAACAAACCATAATGAATATGCAAAACAAGTTTTTAATTTGTTAAAAGAAAAAAATATTCGTGCTGAACTAGATGACGCAGATTCAAACCTTGGAGGAAAAGTTCGTGACGCAAAAAACCAAAAAATACCTTATTGGGTAGTTATAGGTGATAAAGAAATAGAAGCTGACAAAGTAACTCTTGAATCACGTGATCATGGACAACTTGGTCAAATATCAAGAGAGGAGCTTGTGTCAAAACTATTACAAGAAATTGCTAATAAAAAATAATCATGATGAAAAAAAGACTATATAAAAGTAATGAAGATAAAATTTTCGCAGGGGTCCTTGGTGGAATTGGAGAATATTTTGATATAGATCCAACTATACTGAGACTCCTATATATTTTGATAGCAGTCATGACCGCCCTATTTCCTGCAATTATTGGTTACGTAATTGCAGCACTTGTTGTTCCAAAAAGACCTGAAACACATCACGTACACCATACGGAACACAGCCCAGAACCTGAATCAGAAACAGAAAAATAAACTTAGATATTTAAAAAACACCCATATGGGTGTTTTTTAAATATCTAAGTTTGCTTTTGTGGCGTTTGATTGTATGAAGGACTTCCTCGACGGCACATCAGTACCCATGAGCACATCAAAAACCTTATCAGCCGATTGAGTATCTTCTATAGTAACCTGCTTTATGATTCTTCTTGCTGGATCCATTGTAGTCTCCCACAACTCCTCGGAGTTCATTTCTCCAAGACCTTTGTAACGTTGAATGTGAATTTTTGTAGATTTTTTCTCTGTCGTAGCTCCTGCCTTATTTTTTTTGTTGCCTCCGGCGGAATCCGTATCCTCTTCTGTCTCTTCTTCTTCGGTTTCTATTTGCTCGTTGTCTGCAAGAGTAATATCTTCTGTTTTTACATTATCCAAACCATTTTTCTTTTTGAAAATTTCCATTTCAGCCTCAGTATAAACATAGTGAATTTCCTTTCCCATTTTTATTTTATAAAGTGGAGGTTGTGCTATGTATATAAACCCACCATCTATAAGAGGTCTGAAATATCTGTATAACAATGTCAAAATAAGAGTACGAATATGGGCACCATCAACATCGGCATCTGTTGCTATGATTATTTTGTGATATCTTAATTTTTCTATATCAAAAGTATCACCAATAGCAGTACCCAGAGCTATAACCAAATTCCTAATCTGCTCTGATTCAAGTAATCTATCAAGTCTAGCTCTTTCAATATTAAGTATTTTACCTCTGAGTGGTAGAATGGCTTGAGTTCTTCTATCTCGTCCTGATTTGGCAGTACCGCCCGCAGAATCTCCCTCCACAATAAACAATTCTGAATCTTCTGCACTTTTTGATTGACAGTCAGCTAGTTTTCCAGGAAGAGTCATCCCCTCCAAAGCGCCCTTACGAAGCACGGAGTCTTTTGCTGCCTTTGCCGCCTTACGAGCCTTGAGAGCCAAAACCACTTTGTTTATTATAGCCTTTGCATCGTCTGGATTTTCTTCTAGGAAATAAGTGAAAGCTTCAGAAAAAACAGTGTTCACTGAGCCTTGAGCCTCAACAGAGCCTAATTTTGCCTTTGTTTGACCCTCAAACTGAATTTCTCTTAACTTCACTGAAACTACCGCAGTCAATCCTTCCAAGACATCATCACCGGTAAAATTGTCTTCAGTTTCTTTTATTAAATTATTTTTTCTTCCATAAGTATTTAATGTTCTAGTTAAGGCAGTCTTGAAACCAGTAACATGTGTACCGCCCTCTGGTGTATTTATATTATTTGCAAAAGCCAAGAGTCTACAAGAGATATCATCTACATACTGTAAAGACACTTCTACCGACTCATATTCATTTATCTTTTTTTCTACATAAAAAACATTTTTGTGAATTGGTTTTTGTATGCTGTTGTAAAATCTAACTAGAGACAACAACCCCCCTTCAAAATAAAAAGTCATTGATGGAATTTCCAAGCCTAAATCACTCAAATAAAAAGCCTCGTCCTCTTTTATTTTACCTTCATATTTACTTGCGTCATTTACAGTAATACGAAGGCCTTTGACTAGGTATGCCTGCTGTCTCAAATGATCAATAACTCTTTCTGCACTAAACTCTATTACCGGAAAAATCGCTGGATCTGGCTCAAAAACAGAAATGGTTCCTTTTTCCTTAGTAGTTCCAATTTTTTTTACAGGAGCCTTTTTCTTTCCTTGAGAATACTCCTGCATATAGACACCTCCATCTTTGTGAACAACCACCTTACAATAAATAGAAAGGGCGTTTACAACCGATGCTCCAACTCCATGCAGACCACCTGAAACCTTATAACCACCATCTTCACCTCCAAACTTACCTCCTGCGTGAAGAGTGGTCATGATGGTTTCTAGTGCTGAAACCTTTGTTTGTTTATGAATGTCTACAGGAATACCTCTACCATTGTCTACCACTCTTATTCTGTTTCCAGGCAAAAGAGTTACCTCTATATGATCAGCAAAACCACCCATCGCCTCATCTCGAGAGTTATCAAAAATTTCTGTTATAAGGTGATGTAGTCCATCAAGTCCTGTTGTACCTATGTACATACCAGGTCGCTTCCTAACTGGTTCTAGACCCTCTAGAATGGTGATTGCATCTGCCCCGTAACTATCCTTTTTACCTGTGTTTTTCACTGGTTTTTCCTTCGTCATGCGTACTCTATTATAGCAAAAAGCCCAGTTAAATGCTAGTGCTTTTTTGTTGTTTTACTTGAATTTTTAACCATTTTCCAATACACTAGGGATTATGACAAATACTATGGACAACCTGTATAATGATCCGTCACTTTCTCGCAATATATTCGAGACACCCCTAGACGAACAAGAAAAGCTGTTGGAAAATCTTTTTTCCAGAAGTGATACCGAGGCACTGAGAATGAAACATTATTTGGCCATGAAAGACCTCTCTAGAACAAAAGAGAGTCCTCTTTACGAGATGATAGAAAGAGTGACAAATATTCCCATACTAAGAAATTTTGATCTGATAAAAGTCCCAGAAGTTGTAACGGCAGAAATCACTTTTGATTTGTTTAATTTTCCCGCAAACCATCCAGCAAGAAGTAAATCTGATACATATTATGTAGATGATAAAAACATTCTTAGGACTCACTGTACGGTAATGTGGTATTACTACCTGGCCCTGAAAGAAATAAGAGAAAAAATAGAAAAGGGAGAACCTGTAGGAGTACTATCCCACGGCAAAGTTTACCGCAAAGATGAAATAGACAGAAACCACATGAATATATTCCACCAGATTGATGGTTTATATTTATGCAAAACAGAAAATCATGTCATTACACAGGAAGACCTGCGAAATGTCTTGGAGGAAGTTGCAAAATCTGTTTTTGGACAAGATATAAAATTCAGATTCAATGATGACACATTCCCCTACACCAACCAGAGTATAGAAATGGAAATAGACAAAGATGGTAAGTGGATAGAGGTTTTGGGGGCAGGTGTTGTACAACCTGGAGTCTTGGAAAAACTAGGAGTAGACTCCACAAAATATAATGGCTGGGCTTTTGGATTCGGATTAGAAAGATTGGCAATAATCAGCATGGAACTACCAGACATAAGACTATTGTGGTCAGAGGATGAGAGGGTTAAAAAACAGCTCAAACTCGGTAACAAGTTCATTGAGGTAAGTAAATACCCACCGATAGTCAGAGATATTTCTTTTGTAGTAAAAAACGACTTTGTGGTAAACGATTATTTTGATTTAGTTAGAGAAATAGCTCCAAACTTAATTGAAGAAGTGTCACTCTTGGACAAATATGAAAACGCAGAAAAATTTGGTAAAGATATGGTAAGTTATGCTTATCGTATTACTTATAGATCAACAGAAAGAACCCTACAGTCTACAGAAGTTGATTCTCTACATAAAAAACTTGAAGTTGAAACTTCTAGAATATACGGAGCAACCGTGCGCTAATAGCATTTGAAAACATATGCCTGATATAACAAATTCAATAGCATACATATTTTTATTTATCTCACTCAATTTTGAGGTTTTTTTGCTAATTACATACTTTGAAAACAGGCTGGATATTGCAAAAGAAGCTGGTCTTATTCGTCTAGGAATAAAAAGATATCCTTCTGTCACTGTCATAGTTCCCTGCTGGAATGAAGAAAACACTGTTTCAAAAACAATACATTCGTTGCTCTCTTTGGATTATCCAAAAAATAAACTCAAAATAATGATTGTAGACGATGGTTCTACAGACAAAACCTGGGAAAGAATACAAAAATTTAAAAACAATCCTCAAATAGAAGTTTATACCAAACCAAATGGTGGTAAATATACTGCACTTAATTTTGGTATCTCAAAACTTTCTAGTGAATTAGTAGGTTGTCTTGATGCTGATTCTTATGTACACAAAGATGCTCTAAAACACATAGTAAAACAATTTGAAAACAAAGAAACAATGGCCGTAGCCCCATCCATAAAACTCTGGCAACCAAAAGGACCTCTTCAATTACTTCAAAAAGTTGAATATGGATTCGGTATTTTTACCAGAAAAATGTTTCATTACATGCAAGCTGTATATATAACCCCTGGTCCATTTTCTATATTCCGTACAAAAGTTTTTAAAAATCTTGGTGGATACAGACACGCACACAACACAGAGGATATAGAAATAGCTCTACGCATGCAGAAGAATGGCTACAATATAACGCATGCACACAATGCCATAGTTTATACTGTTCCCCCAGATACATTACGTAAACTTCTAAAACAGCGTGTCAGATGGTCCTATGGATTTATTAAGAACGCTACAGACTACAAAGAAATGTTCTTTAAAAGAAAATATGGGAATCTTGGAATATTTATACTGCCAATGGCTGCAATATCCGTATTATCCATACTTACTGTTACCTCTTTATCTATTATAAGCTTTGTAAAAATGATATTGGGCAAGTACCTAGAAATCAAAACTATTGGACTAAACTTTAACTGGAGTGGTTTTAATTTTGACTGGTTTTACCTAAACACTGAACTTATAGCACTCATAGGAGTTGTTACCACCATAGGCACCATCCTGATGATACTCATTTCAAAGAAAGTATCCGAAGGAAAATTAGATCTAGGTGTAGATTTGATTTTTTTCATGACATTGTATATGTTTATAGCTCCTCTATGGATTGGAAAAGCAGCGTATAATGCAATATTCGGTGTTAAAGCCTCCTGGAGATAAAACAAATTTTATGGAACCTAGAAAAATTAGTTCAAGAAAATACCTATATTCTTTCATTATTACAGCAATTATCTTTTCAACTGCTATTTTTTTGAGCAACTACTTTAGTCAAAAAAGAATGGAGGAAATTAGGAATATACAGGATAAGATATCTATAGACATATTGTCCTCAGAAACACAATTTTCTCTTCTTGAGGAATCACTTTGTAAAGATATTGGCACAGGAACCCTGTCCACAGAGCTAGCAAACCTAGAAGAAAAATTATCATACACAGAAGGTCAGAGAGGAGCCAATGATCCAGAAGTACAAACTTTGAAAAAGTACTATTCTCTTCTAGAAATAAAAGACTACCTCCTAATGAACAGGATAAACGATAAGTGCAAGAGAAATCCATTATCTATAATATACTTCTACTCAACAAATGATGATTGTGACAATTGTGAAAGAGAGGGTTATGTACTCACTAAGTTGCGAGAAACTTACCCAGAATTACGCATATACTCCTTCGATTATAATATGGACTTATCTGCAATAAAAACCCTTATTTCTATAAATAAAGTAGAAAACAAATTACCTGCACTCATAATAAAAGACAAAATATATTATGGTTTCCAGAGTATAGAGGATCTAGAAAAAGCTGTACCAGAACTAAAATCTCTGAAAGTATCCAGAGAAGCCACCACAACCACCGCCACAAGCACTAATAAAAAACAGTAATAAATTCAAATAATTAAATTTCTAACAGAAAAATCCCCGCTACATAGCGGGGATTTTTCGCTTCCTTACAGGAACAGTACACCTTGTCCGTTTTGTTTATTCGCTACGCTCTGAAAAAACGTGCCAAGGTTTTACGGTCGGGTCCCAACCCAACCTCACCTGCAGACTACGTCTGACAGTTGACTCAAAAAATCCCCGCTACATAGCGGGGATTTTTTTGGAGCCACCTGTCAGACTTGAACTGACGACCCATGCTTTACAAAAGCATTGCTCTACCAACTGAGCTAAGGTGGCAATATAAACTCCAAACTTCTAAAAGGCACCGGACAAATATAACATCTCTAAGATTTTTTTTCAACCGTCTTATCTTCTGATAATTGTTCTAAGAAAGACGATACTGAACCATTACTTTTCAAAATCCTTCTACCTCTTATACTATCTCCAGCATTATAGTACTTCTTTGCC
The DNA here is from genome assembly GCA_964453075.1 of uncultured Candidatus Saccharibacteria bacterium. GTDB lineage: Bacteria > Patescibacteriota > Minisyncoccia > Phycocordibacterales > DATDWN01 > C7867-006. Next base: position 21,623 of record CAYVNM010000004.1, on the reverse strand, counting down.
ACATAATCCTTCATTTTGACCAATAACTCATACAGATAAGAAGGTAAGAAATCAAAAATAAATATATTGAGAATTTTTTTGTATCGATTGTATTTAAATATAAGAATATCACCTAAACGATGTATTAGTTTATCGCCTTTTATAAATAAATTGACCAGAAAATCTATCCTCCTGACCTTTATCTCAAAGATTTTTGACCCTATCAAGCCCGCCAATACAAACATGGATATTAAGAAAAGCGTGATTGTCGTTGTCATAAATAAAATTTTTATTTATTCCGCAATTGAGAAACGCACAAATCTTCCGATTTCAATTTTTTCACCAAATTTTTGAACTGCTGATTGTAGTAGATTTGTTATGGTCAACTCCGGATTCTTTATAAATACCTGAGTCAAAAGAACTCTTTCACCCCAATAAGCCGCTAGTTTTCCTTCCAAGATCTTTGCCTTCATATCCTCAGGCTTACCCTCGACTTCTTTAGTAAACATTTCTTTTGCTAGTCCCATTGCATGTTCATCTATATCCTCCATTTTCAAAAATTGTGGATTTGTAGCTGTAACATGCATAGCGATATCTCTAGCTATTTTTTTAAATTCTTCATTGTTAGCCACAAAGTCAGTTTCGCAAAGCAACTCCACCATAGTTCCAACACTTCCTGTAGCATGTATATAAGAGGCAACCACTCCTGAATTAAGAGTTCTGTCTTGTTTTGAACTTGCAATATCAGCACTTTTCTTTTGCAAAAGCATTATTGCTTTCTCCATATCACCACCAGTCTCATCCAAGGCTTTTTTACACTGCATAACAGATATACCTGTCTTATCACGCAATTGTTTTATAAGTTCTGTTGTTATTTCATTAGAGTTTCCCGTCATATTTTTATCTAGTTAAATTAACTTTAATATAATTATAATAACATTAAACCTGAGTAAAACACACCAAACCCTCTAGGTAGATTTCCGAGAAATTCAGATTAAGCTGTTGCTGGTTTCTTCATTTGACCAGCTTTGTAGCCTTCCGCTATCTTGTGTAGGAAAAATTCTATACTTGTTCGACTTGCATCATTGCCTGGAATTGGAAAATCTACTTCATTTAGGTTGTTGTCTGTACCAGACAAACTGATAACTGGAATTCCCATCATCTTTGCTTCTTTTACTGCTATAGACTCTTTCTTGCTATCTACTACAAACAGAGCTGCTGGAAGATTCTTCATAACGCTCAAACCAAAGAAAAACTCTCTCAATCTATTTATTTCACGATCAATAAGTAGTCTTTCTTTCTTTGTATATTTAACAAGTTCACCTTTTTCTTTTTGTGACACAAGGGATTCAAGCTTTTCTACTCTTTTACGAATTTCTGGAAAATTGGTCAAAGTACCACCAATAAATCTACCAGCCACGTATGGCATATTGATACTTTCAGCGGTCAAAGTAATAGCAGATTTTGCCTCGTTCTTACCACTAACAAATAGGATTTTTGCGTTTCTAGAACCAAGATCTTGAACAAATTCTAGTGCCTTGTTCAAAGACTGACTTGTCTTTTCTAGGTCAAAAATCTCAATTTTGTTTTTAACCCCAAAAATGAAAGGTTTTGTACTTGGGTGTCGTCTAGATTTTATAAAGCCAAAGTGTGCCCCAACAGAAAAAAGAGCGTCTACCACGCTGTTATCTGTCTTCAAAGTGATGTTTGCGGCGTTTGTTTTGTCTGTCATATGTGAAATACATCCTATCAGAAAGGCAAATATCTTGCAACCACTTATCCGTATACGAAAAAGGGCGCCGTCATGTTGACCGGCGCCCGTGAATGGACAGCTCTCAAAGGTGGCTGTCCGAAGACCTTAGAGTCCGCGCTCGAACTCCTCGCGCGTCCACCACGGGCCCTTGGTTCCCCATGAGTATGGGAGACCGATGCCCGCGTAGCCGTACTCGCCCCGTCTCGCCTTCTTCCAAAGGACGAGGGTCGCGACGTCGTCCGACACCAACGGCAGGCGAAGACGAAGCTGTCTGATCCGCTCATCTTTCACGAAGCGGACCAACGCAACCTCGACCTCAGCTTGCTCACCCGATGTTTCCACCAGGTCGTTGCTGTCGAGCGGCGGGATGTTCTCGGGTACTTGCGCGTGTCCGTACGCGTAGTACTCGCCGTCCCCGAGTCGCAACGTGATATCGCCGAAAGAGATCTTCGGGCGATACGCCACGCGCTCACGGTTGCCCCACATCCCGAAGAGATAGAAGAGAATTGCTTCTCTCCACCTCGATTCAGGAAAGCAGGTGTAGCCACTGACCTGGATATCGTGATCCACTTCAGCGGGTGCACGGAAGGCGATTGCAGAAGTCATGTGGGCTCCTGACCTAGCTATACCACACTGGAGACCATCCCCAAGTGAATAGCTAGTCCTCTTTGAACTATACACCTTTTTACTATATATGTCAAGTTTTTTAACTCAAAAACAACAAAAAAGACCTAAAACAGGCCGTTTTTCTAAAAATCTCGTGCATCTAGTAAATGTTTTGCTAATAATTTTTCAGAGACCCCGCAACCCTCCAGCACGGTTCCGTCAATGACCCTGAGGTTATCCGAAGGGCTCTTGACGGATGGAGGGTGAGGACTGGCCTTAAAAATTCTGCTGGAATTTTTAAGGTTGCTCTGAAAATTTATTAGCAAAACATTTTACACTTTACTCCTCGTCACTCCCCTCCACTTCTTGCCCATTATAGCTAGCCATTGCCTCCAAAACTGGACTTATTTCACCTGCCATTATTTTCTCTATGTTATGCCACGACTGTTTTATACGATGGTCTGTTATGCGATCCTGCAAAATATTATATGTTCTGATTTTCTCTGACCTATCAGCTGTGCCCACTTGATTCTTCCTATCCGCTGAATACTTTTTGGCCTCTTCTTCATCTTTTAACATCTGCAATTTAGCAGTCAAAATAGACATGGCTCTCTCACGGTTTTTGAGCTGACTTCTCTCTGCGGTTGAACGCACATCTATGCCTGTTGGTTTGTGAATTATTCTGACAGCTGTTTCCACCTTGTTCACATTCTGCCCACCCGCGCCTCCGGACCTTGATGTTTCTATTTCAATATCTGCTGGTTTTATATCTACTGTGGTTTTCTTGCGTACAGGAAGAACAGCAACAGTCGCGGTGGATGTGTGTACCCTACCCATCTTCTCTGTGGCTGGAATTCTTTGTACTCTATGAACACCAGTTTCAAATCTCAAATCTTTATAAACCCCCTTACCTCTTATTTCAAAAGATGCTTCCTTGTAACCACCTACTGCACTCCTGGACTCATCTATAGGATGCACTGACCAACCTTGGTTTTCTGCGTATTTGTTATACATCTGGGCCAATTCCTCAGCAAAAAGTGACGCCTCCTCTCCACCAGCACCTGCTCTTACTTCCAATATTATTTCGTTTGGAAACTCTTCTTCTTTCTCATCCTCTTTCAAGATTTCTTCCATTTGCTTCATTATGGCTTCTTTTTGTATCTCTAAATCTTTCAATTCAGCATGCGCCAAATCAGCAAGTGATGGATCACCCTCTATCATCTCTCTTGTAGAAATTTCTTCCTTCTCAAGTTTTTTGTAAGTTTCAGCAAGATAAGATGTTTTATTGTTTTGTAGATATTTGTCTAAGTCCATAAATGTTGATTTCAGTATAGCAAAAAAAGCGACCTTTTTCGCTTTTTTTGTTTTAAATCTTTATTTTTTAACAACCTTTGCTTGTTTTGCTCGGAATTTCTCCACTCTTCCAGCAGAATCCAGAGTCTTCTCATTCCCTGTGTAAAAAGGATGTGAAGCACTTGAAATTTCAAGTCTATAAATAGGATATTCCTTTCCATCCTTTGCTTTGCCAGTTTCTGTAGTTGCTACTGTAGACGAAATAACAAACTCAGCTTTGTTTGAGTTGTCTATAAATAGCACTGGTCTATAATTTTGCGGATGTATGTCTTTTTTCAT
>CAYVNM010000004.1:0-17553 GCA_964453075.1 uncultured Candidatus Saccharibacteria bacterium | reverse complement strand
ATACTCTACCAAAATCAGCCATTTTTTGCAAGAACGAATTTTAGATAATAGAAAAGACCGAGAGGGTTGTGTAAACCCCTCCCGGTCGTGTTGCCCGTGGCCGGCGCTCTCGTCGTCGCGCTAGGCCGTCGTGCCCGTCGCCGAAGTTGTCGTGCAAATCACAATGTGCCCCCTGGCTCGTGGGGCAGTCGCCACCATCGTCGGCGGCCCGTGTCCGTGCGTCGCCATGTGTCGGCCCTCCTTGCACGCCTCGGGCGTGCGGCCGAAGTTGACTTGCTCTTCGTCTTCGTCACTCTTCTAACTGCGCTAAGGTACTACTCCTACATCGTATCACACCTCACAAAATAAGTCAAGTAAATTTAGTAAAAAAATAAATTTCATCCCGCCCAACGCCAAAATATGGCTATAATTAAGTCTTTTTTAAACTTTCATAATTTGGATGAAATCCGAGGCGGACGAAAAAAATAACCCTCACCGTACTTGTCGTACGGTGAGGGTTATTTTTTGAAGTCCAACAAAGGAGTTCGCCAAATTTGAAAGTTTATCTCCTGGAGACGCCGTATTGGAGAAGATAATCTATATCCGCCTGTATCCCCTCCTTCAATTTCATAACACTTCTTCCGTATGAACAGGTTGTTCCTCCACTTCCATAGTATTTACATGCTGCTTTTATCTCCCCACTGTATGTACCAGAACCAGCACCTAGATCACCTAGATACATTGCTGATGCCATGAACGCATCCTCTGCCACCCAAGGATTAGCATCATGTCCTAAAGTATCTTTTAATCTGTCTTCAAAAATTTTCCAAGTAGAAGCAATAAACTGGGCAGGTCCCATCGCTCCTCCGTATCCACCGACCCCTGCTATAGGACAGGAAACAACTGTTTTTAGAGGATCAAAACCTAGTCTACCTGTTATATCCAAAAATGGTTGGACATCACGAGTCGGTTTCATAAGATTCGTCCAGATTTTACCGGTGGTTATATTAACTCCAGCTCCGGTAGTAACATCTGTTAGATAACATTTACCAACATTTGCTCCGAGACTACTTTCTTGGGTCAAAATAGCCAAGACAAAAGCTGGAGAAACACCTGTTTTAGCTGATGCATTTTGTGCATAGGTCAAAGCCGTACCAAATGGAATGGCTGCGCTACCACCAGCAAGTTTGAAGAGTTTTGCTCTAATTTCTGCTGCTTTTGCTTGTCTTTCTGCCAAAACCTGTGCGTATGTTTTCTCCTGAGTTTTGTTAACTTGTATTAAATATTGTTTTTCCTTTTCATTTTTTTCTACCTCCTTTTTCTGAGCTTCTACTGCCGCCTTTGTATCTATTTCTTCCGCTTTCTTTTTGTCTAGAGCAAGCTTTTCTTTTTCTGTAATTTCTTTTGTCTCTCTTATTTCAACAAATAAATCCTGCAATTCCTTTTTTATTGTTTGAAACGAATCAACGTCGGCAAAAAATTCTGATATATCTTTGTTACCAAGCATTACTTCTGGTAAAGAAAACTCATCTATCTCATTTGTTTTTCTTATCAGTTGAGCCAAAGATTCGTGACCTTTTTCAATTTTGTTTTCAAGTTCTCCTATTTTTGTGACCTTCTTGTTTATATCCTTACCAAGTTTTTCTATGGCTATATTTCTTTGTTTGATCAAAGCTTGTGCCTGTTTTATTTTGGCATTAAGAACAGCCGCCTCTTGTTGTAGAGATGCTGTATTGGCCTTTGTGCTGTTTAGTATTGATTGCCACTTAGCAATATCTTTTTCTGTCTGCTCAAGCTCCGCCCGCCATATGGCTTCCTGCTCTTCTTGCGTTATGGCCAAAAGAATTGTTGAATTAAAAAACACAGAAAAAGCAAAAATCAGAAAAGCTGAAGTAAGTAAAAATCGCTTATTTAGCAACAAAAATAACCCTTTAGTCATAAGTTTAATTATACACTAAAGGGTTATTTTTTGTAAGTTATTTTATGCTTCTGGAGTAGTCTCTCCGGCACCTTCTTCATCTTTCTTACCTTTCTTTTCTACCTCAATAGATGATAGATCAACTGGTGCTGATTCTTCTGGTTCATCTTCCTTTGGAGCTGCAGCTGTAGCTACAACTTCCTCTGGTAACTCAACCAAAGCCACACCTGTAGGCAATACTATTTGAGAAGCCAAAATCTGACTATGAAAATCAACAAGTGAGGAAATATCTACCTCAATATGATGAGGAATATGTTGAGGGTCTGCAGAAACCTTTATTTCGTGAAGAGTTTTTACTAGAGTTCCCCCCAAATCCTTAACCGCCGGTGAAACACCCACGAATTCAAGTGGAACTTCAACCTCAATTTTCTTTCCTTTTTCAAACACATAAAAATCAGCATGTCGTGGCGTGTCTGTAACTGGATCAATATCCACCTCATTTATCAGTGCATCAACTGTACCCTTTGGAGTCTTAATAGTTACCACTCCAGACTCACCGACTGTATTCCAAACTTTAATAAAATCCTTTCTTTCTATTGTTATTGGAGTAGAGACTGTTTTTTTACCATAAAAAACTGCAGGTATTTTACCCTTTGCTCTCAAAGCATTATTGTTTTGAGATCCATCTCTCAACTCTGCATTTAAATTTGTCATTCGGCTAGTGTATCCGATATTTTAAAATAAATCAACCCTATTAATGATCTAGAGATTATTAAACAACCTTAGTTTTTTATCTACCACCTCTTGAACAGCCTTAACTGCTGATTTTAGATATTTGTATGGTGCTACCTCATCAGGGTTTTCGGAAAGACCGAGCATCAATCCCTTTTTGTAAGCCAGACGTATTTCTGTGTTGATGTGCACTATTGAAACACCATTTGCAATAGCCTGTTTGAAATCATCTTCTGAATTACCGGACCCCCCATGCAACACAAGTGGAACACCGACAGCATCCATGATTTCCTTTATTCTTTCAATGTTTAGTTTTGGATCAACTCCCCCTCGAAGCATGCCGTGGAAGTTTCCAACTGCTGGGGCAAGCATATCCACACCTGTTTTCTCTACGAACTCTTTGGCCTTTGCTGGATCAGTCAGAGACTTATCATCCAAACCCACTCCTTCTGGAATTTCATCCAAGACTTTGGAGGACGCACCGATGAATCCGAGCTCACCTTCTATTAAAACTCCAGTACCGACACTTCTCGCATAATCCACACATTGTTTTGTTATCTTTACATTTTCTTCAAAAGACAAATCAGCCCCATCATAGATAACAGAATCAAATCCTGCATCTATAGCTTCTTTTACCCTCTCAAAAGAATGTGTATGATCAGCATTAATGTAAATAGGGTAATCAAATTCTTCTCGCAAACTTTTTACCAAAGCTACCGCTTGTTTCACTCCCACAAAATCCCTCTCCCCCTCAGCAACACCGATTATTACTGGTACATTCAAAGCCTGCGCCGCGTGAAATACTCCCCACAGAGCCTCCAAATTAGAAATATTAAAATGACCAATAGCTAATTTTTTATCCTCTGCCTCTTTTACACATTCCTTTAGTGTTTTCATATAGACTATTATATAATAATGCGTATGAATAACAAACAAATAGATCTTCTAGCAATCGGAGATATCACTATTGATGCTTTTATAAAATTAAAAGATGCCGAAGTAAGTTGTGATATAGACCATCAGAACTGTAAATTATCATTTCGTTTTGGAGACAAAGTTCCCTATGAGTCGGTAGATATCTGTAACGCTGTGGGTAACGGCCCAAATGCAGCAGTATCAGCGGGAAGACTCGGACTCAATTCAGCAGTACTTACATATATAGGTGATGACCAAAATGGAAAAGATTGCGTAGCTGAACTAGAAAGAAACAATGTTAGTACAGAATACGTAAGAGTAGAAAACGGCAAACACACAAACTATCACTATATTCTATGGTATGACGTTGATCGTACAATCCTAGTTAGACACGAAACTTTTCAATATAGTCTAGATGGTATCCCAGCACCACGATGGATTTATTTTAGTTCTATGGGAGAAAATTCTTTAGCTTTTCATAATGAAGTCGCTGATTTCATAGAAAAAAACCCCGAAACAAAACTAGCTTTCCAACCAGGCACTTTCCAAATGAAAATCGGAATTGGAGCCTTAGAGAGAATTTATAAAAACACAGAGATATTTTTCTGCAACGTAGAGGAATCTCAAAGAATACTTGGTGAAGAGAGTCGTGACCTGCCTACCCTACTTCAGAAACTTGCTTCTTTTGGACCAAAAATTGTAGTTATTACTGATGGAATAGATGGAGCTTATGCATATGATACAAGAAGTAACAGCATGTGGTTTATGCCAATATATCCCCACACACCTGTAGAGCGCACCGGTGCTGGAGATTCATATGCCTCAACCATAGTATCAGCTTTGGCTTTAGGAAAAAATCTAGAAGAAGCTTTGACTTGGGGACCCATAAACTCACAATCTGTTGTTCAATATGTCGGATCACAAAAGGGATTACTATCGCAAGAAAAACTATTAGAATTTTTAAACAAAGCTCCTGCTGAATACAAACTAAATAAGATAAATTAAAAAAAATAAAGCGAAACACCCCGCGCACGTTGCTGTGCGCGGGGCTTGGCAGGAAGATATTGGATCATCTACCTGCCTAGGTAGGATTCGGGTTTGTTACCCCTGAGATCAAGGATATAGGGTGCTTCCCTCGCCTCTTCGTACATGTTGTTGAATCTGGTAAAAGCATTACCCAACTGCAAACGAATCTCAGCTTCCAGTTGTTGGTAACCAAGGATAGTTCCAAAGTCACCATAGTGTTGTCTGTATCCCTGCAGGCCCTGCTGTTCGAGAATCCTCTTTTTCTGCAGTATAGAATCCCACTCACTGGCAGCCCCCTCCAAAACATCACTGACTCTCTCACGAACAGTGACGTCAGAGATGAACGTGCTGATGAATCTTCGGTGTTTCTCGTACTCCTTGATTATTACCTTCATCTGGTGGACAGTATGGAAATGGTACCCCCAGAAAGCACCGAACAAAGCAGACATCAGGATGATGATCAAGGCTTTGCCAGTAACCACTTCACCCATCCACATGAGGACCATCCCAGCAACAACGGCCCAAAGAAGCCCACCAAGAAAAATACGCGCACTCATCATACAACACCTCAATTCAGTAGCACCAGACCATCTGGTACCATGAGACCGTGTCTCAATTTCTGCCACGATTATGTACTTTTACAACAAAAAGTCAATATTAACCTTTCCTACCAATAACTCTTTTTGCTGCACTTAAAATGTTCTTTTCATCTACTTCGTAATGTTCAAGTAGTTCATTTGGTGTTCCAGACTGGCCAAATTTATCTTTAACCCCCACAAACTCCATTGGTACTGGGAAACTGACTACGAGTGCCTCTGCCACAGCCGAACCAAATCCACCAAATATTTGATGCTCTTCTACTGTAACTATAGCTCCACAGGTTTTTGCCAAAGAAACCAGAGATTCTGTATCTATAGGTTTGATTGTAGCAACATTCAAAACTTTAGCTGAGATATTTTCTTTCTTTAGGAGTTCAGCCACTTTCAAAGCACGATAGACAAGAGACCCAGTAGCTACAATACCCACATCAGCTTTCTCTTCTTGGTCTCCATAATAAAGCCCGGCCTTTCCTATCTCAAAAGGAGTGTCTTCTGTTGTTATGACTGGAGTCTTTTCTCGAAGCAAACGAATATAAACTGGCTTACCATATTTTGCAGATGCAATGGCTGCCTTTTTTGCTTCTATGAAGTCACACGGCGAAATGACTGTCATATTTGGGACAACTCTCATGATAGCCATGTCTTCCAGAGCCTGATGAGTGCCACCATCCGAACCATCACTAAACCCTGCATGAGAGCCTGCTACAACAACAGGACGATTGTTGTAACATATTGTTGTACGAATTTGCTCCCAGTTTCTACCAGGAGAGAAAGCAGCAAAACTACTTATAAAAGGAATCTTGCCCATAGCTGACATACCAGAAGCAACAGAAGCCAAATTTTGTTCTGCAATACCTACTTCTATAAATCTTTCTGGAAATTTATCACGAAACAAATGCATTTGTGTGGATTCTGTAAGATCAGCGGAAAGACCTACAACATCTTGATCTTCCTCACCGGCTTTTAATAAACCTTCACCAAAACCTTTACGAATAGGGACTTGCTCCACATCTTTATCAAATAATTTTGGATTTAATTTTTGAGAATTATTTATCATGAATTAATTATACAAAAAAAAAGAGCTGGGGGATAGTTTATCCCCCGCCCTTTGGCTCTACTTCTTGTCGTTATGTCCGTTGTGCGACTCAACACAACGATTGGTGATGCCGTTCTTCCGACGCCAGTTTTCCTCAGCCTTCCTGGCGAGCTCTTCTCTCCGCCTCTTCTCTTCCGGCTTCCTGCGATTGCAACGCTTTGAGGACATGAGTCATCACCTCCCAGAAAAACAGTACACAAATTTAAAAAGCCAGTCAAATTCTATCTTTTATTAAAACCTCAAAATTTAAGACAAGGTCGCGTATAAAATAAAAAACAATTCCAGAGGTGTACATGTCGTACATTGAGGGAATTGTTTTTTATTTTAGACGATGAGATTGGCTAAATTTAGAGGTTTTAACTATGCTGGCTGTCTATCTGTCCCCCAAGAGAATGCAACTCTTTCAAAGCTATTTTCTCTTGCTCATCCTTTGGTGGCTCACCTGCTATCTCAGTGCCCGGAGCATTACCGTGCCATTTGAAATCTCTTTCCATGAATGAAACTCCTTTTCCAGGAATAGTATGAGCGATGATAACGCTTGGACCATCAAAAACAGCTTGAGCTCTACCAATACTTGCAATTATTTCACCAAAATTATGCCCATCTATTTCTTCTACATGAAAACCAAAACTTTCAAACTTGTGCGCTAGATTTTCCAAAGGCATAACATCTTCTGTATATCCGTCTATTTGAATATTATTTCTATCCACTATTACTATAAGATTACCCAGTCTTTCTTTACTTGCCAGCATCATCGCTTCCCAATTTTGACCCTCATCAAGTTCACCATCGCCCGTCATGCAGTAGAAGAATTTATCTGAGGATTTACCTTTATTGATTCTTTCAGCCAAAGCCATTCCGACCGCTTGTGAAATTCCAGAACCCAATGGACCAGAACTTGTCTCCATCATATCTAGAAATTCTCTGTGTGGGTGACCTTGAAGTCTCGATCCGAATTTACGCAAAGTCAAAAGTTCTTTTACAGGAAAATATCCAGCGTGGGCCATTGTCGCGTACAAGACAGGAACAATGTGTCCATTTGATAAAATAACCCTGTCCCTACCAGGCCATGATGGCACTTTCGGGTCATGCTTCAAAACTGAAAAATATAAAGCCGTAAATACATCTGCCATACCAAGTGATCCAGCAGAATGTCCAGATCCAGCAGAAACAAGCATTTCTATAACAGAAACTCTTATGTCTCTAGCCTTTTCCTCCAGCAACTTTATTTTTTCATCTGTTAAATTATTTTGCATATATTTTATAATTAACTAATTGATTTCAATCTTTCATATTCCTCTTCTGGATTTTCAGCATTCAAAATAAGGCCTCCAGAAATAAATTTTGTAACTCCAGCAGAAATTAACTTGCCCATGGTTTCTTCGTTTACTCCAATATCTATTGCAATTATATGCTCTGGATAAAGTCCGTGCAAAGTTTTTATTTGAGAAATAGATTTATCTTCCAGAGCAACCCCATGTTTCCCGAGCAAATCACTTCCCATACACTGAATAAAATCTACCTGATGAACAAAAGGTTCCAACAAAGAAATATCTGTTGATGGTTTTATAGCCACTCCAATAGAAACCATACTCTCTCGACAAAGGTCTATCACTTCTTGGAAATTATCCGTAGCTTCTATATGTGCCACAATGGTAGAAGCGCCTGTTTTTATCCAATCTAAAACAGAATATTCTGGACTCTCTATCATCAAGTGAACTTCAAACTCAACATCTTCCCATTCTGGCCAACCCTCCTCCTCTCTTTTTAATTTATCAAAAAAATCTACATCACGACCGTTATATGGCCAGGTTTTAGTAGGAACAAAAATACCATCAGTAATATCTACCTGTACTTTTGGAGCAAATTTCTTAACTCTTTTTATTTCCTCTTCTAGTTGTTCTTTTGTATGTGGAATTATAGCTGGTACAATTTGTATCATAAATTTTCTATCTTTTTTATTCTTCTAATATGTCTTTCATCATTTGAAAACTTTGTATTGAGCCACATATCCACCGCCTGAGCCGCCTCCTGCGTTGTAATAAAATGCGCACCGAGAGACAAAATATTTGCGTCATTGTGTTCACGTGTCAAAGTTAATATATGTTTTGGTCCCCCATAAAATACTGCACACCTAATACCTGGGAAACGGTTGGCTACGATTGCCTCACCCTGACCAGACCACCCCAGAACAATCCCCATCGAACCTTCTTCATACGCAACACACTTAGCTACTATGGATATATAGTCTGGATAATCATCATTGTGAACATATTCTTTTGGGCCACAGTCGTAGACTTCAAAACCACTCTCAACCAAATGAGAGATTAATCCTCTTTTCATTTCAAAACCAGCATGATCTGAGCCTATATAAATTTTCATATTACCAAATTAATTATAACAGAGACCAAAAGAAAAACACACCATCCTCGGTGTGTTTTTCTTTAAGCTTTCACAATCTGGATGAAATCCGACGTGAGAGTTTGAAAATTCGAGGAGCCTTACTGTAGTAAGGTGACGAGCATTTTCAAACTGGGAACGAGGAGTTCGCCAGATTTGGAAGCTTGCTATGCTTTAGAATCTGATTGAACAACAATGTCATCAATGGTACAAACCCCACCCACACAAGCAAGCTCTGCCTTTTGGTTCAATTCATCTGTTGCTTCGTATGTAACTATTTTTGAGAAGTCTATATTTTCAAAACGCTTTAGCATTTCCTTGTATGTTTTTTCGTCTATAGTTTCATAAGGGGCTAATTGATATACATGACTGTCTCTAGGCAAGAATGATAGTCCTCCCACTATATCCCAATTTTTATAAACCCAATTGGCTACTTCTATCCACTCATCTTCTCCCACTGAAATCGTTGTTGATGGATTGTGTTCTGTAAAATTCTCTTTAACCATTTTCCAATACTCCAATTGTTGTATAGCAGTCTGGTCATCCTTGAATACTGATCGATCTGGAGCTTTGACTGGAAAATCCAGAACATATGTTGTTGCATTTTCCATTGTTTGTCCAACTTCTGGATGGAAAGGCACACCTTGATCTTTGAGCATTCTAAATAGTGCATCTGTAGCCGCAATTCTTACTCTTCTTATATAAAATGCCGAGTGTCTTGGGTGTATACCAGAAGAAGAATCAACTGTTTGTGAAAGATTTCCGGATGGTTTTACACAAGTAATACATGTTGACTGATTAATCCCGAACTTTTTTGCATAAATCTTGTTTATCTTTATTGCTTCATTCCTGAGTTTCTTCATCATCTCTGGCTTTCTTACTGCAGGGCTATCCCACTGACCTGTGATAGAAACCCCTAGAAGAGCCTCCTTTTTACAATTATCTGTCCATTCTTTTGAAAGATATGGAAAATGTGTCAGTGTTGCCTGATATGTACCTAGAATTGTTGCTATCCTCATTTTTCTCATAAGACTTGCTTCTGTATCCTCTGCTCTAGCTACTATCTCTGACAGATTACAGAATTGTTTTGATTGAAGTATTATTTCTCCACAAGGATTTCCTCCCCATTTTGGAACTTCACCACCCTTAAACTGAGCCAATCTTCTCTCAGGAAGCGTATGCACCAATCCGCCTCTATTATATATTCCTCTTTCACCTGAACCGGACTTCATCAAAGCAAGCCACTCTTCCATAAATTCAGCGTTTGTTGGTTTGTTTTCATAAACTGCAGAGTTATTTGCAAGAGATCGTTGTGGTTCTGTCATCCAGAACTGACCCTTCTTAGCATCACGAATATTTATGTCTGATAAATCAGAAAGAGAAATCATAGCACTTCTTCTGACACCTCCAGAAACAACTATCTCTCCAATTTTACACAATATATCGTGAGCATCTATATTTTCTAATCTTCTACCTTGTCTTGCTAACATTTTTGTCCTTGTAAAACTTAGAAGCTGCCTCAATGGTTCAGGTCCAGAAGATTTACCACCCATAGTTTTTAGTCTTGCTCCTGCTGGACGCAATTGTGAAAAATCAAAACTGATATCCATACCATTTGCCCAAGTTTCCATTCCTAGGGTCAATGCATCACACCAACCTTCCTTACTATCAAGAATCACGTGAGTTGGTAATTTCTTACCTGTTTGTCTTTTTATTTGTGGAAGTTTTTGAATATTCTCACTCTCAACAGACCACCCAGCACCAGTACCACACATAGATATGTACATTACCTCTGCAAAATCTTGAAACTTCTCTGGAGCAACATAGGAGCAGTTGTATGCGGCAACATTTGTAGCTCTCGCAGCAGGACCTGAAAACTGAAGAAGTCTCATTGATGGCATAGCTTCTTGTTTTAAGATCGCTTCACGCACTTCTTTGAACTCAGAATCTTTGAGTTTTTTTCCAAGATTCTCTTTCATAAAACCCATATACCTATCTACGGTCTCTATCCAAGTCTCACGTCTGTTTTCTTCTGGAATCCATTTTGAATATGTTCTGTAGTAAATAAATTCACCAAGAGAATTTTTGAAATACTTCTTTGAATCTTGAGCAAGTCTCTTGACTCTCTCTGGAACCTCAACACCTTTATATCTTAATTTGTTTCTTTCACTACGATATAAAATATAAGCTTTTGCCGTGGCCACATACTCTGACAACATCAGTTCTTTTTCCACTGAATTTTGAATTCCCTCAACTGTTGGAACAAAATTTGGATGTTTTTTTGATATCCTAACCAAATCAGCAAAAACTTTGTTTGCAACCATGTCTGCCTCCTCCTCCGAACCCTCATTAGCAGCTATCATAGCCTTGTAGACTGCTGAGGATATGCGCTTCACATCAAAAGATACTACTTCGCCGTTTCTTTTTTCAACACTTTTTATCAAACCAGTTTTCTTCTCTTCTTTTTTTTCTGATTTTACGACTTTTTTTGTATCTTTTGGCATAATTTATTAAAAATTAAAAATTTTTTGATAAAAAAACTACAAAATGACCAAAATTTCTCAAAAAATTAGCATTTTGTTACATTATTGTACTCTAATATCCGACAAAAAAAAGTGGATAACTCAATCTTTCAAGTCCCACATAATAGAAACACCACATTGTAAAGAATACCCTCTTCAAATGCCTACAAATAAACATTTTTTGAGTTATTTTTTTAAAAATTTAACCAGTTCACCTATTTTAATATTGCTTTTGTCTACTTGACCAGAAGAAATTTCTAAAACGTATCTACTTTTTGATGTTGGGTAAAAAACTTTTGGAAAAGTCTCTGGAGAAACGTGTTTTTCTATGTGCACCACTTTTAAATTAGAATCAATCCAAAGTATATCTATTGGAAACAACATGTCTTTCATCCAAAAACCATGAAAATCATCTTGATTGAAAACAAAAAGCATACCTTGGTTCTCCAAAAGAGGTGTATGTAGTGATAATCCACGTTGTCTTTCTGTATTTGTATCAGCTATTTCCACAGAATAAGTTTTATTAGCCAAAACAACAGCATTTACCTCATTATTCTTATTCAAAACAATAAGAGAACCCAGAAAAAGTACTGAAATTATGAAAAAAACAAAATTTTTTTGAGAAAACATAAGTTTTATTTAACCATCTCCCCCCTTGTCTTAGGTCCTACTACACCATAGCCTGTAGTGGAGGAACCAGAACATATGCGTAGTTTGTCACATTGGAATTTCTGTACAGCTTGTCTGGTGAGGGAACCAAAGTATCCTGTAGCACTAGCACCTGTGAGATATCCTTTAGATATGAGGAAGGTCTGTAGAGTGGTTACGTCTGTACCTCTCATACCAAATGATAGTGTACGTGTGATGTTTAGTTTGGTTGTGGTTGTTGTAGTAGGAGTGGTTGTGGTTGTTGGTGTACCAAGAAGTGCAGCTCTTGTTTTGGATCCCACTAGTCCATATCCATTGGTAGTGGTAGAGCCAGAACAGATTTGGAGAGTAGCACATTGGTAACGTTGTACAGCATCTCTTGTGAGGAATCCGAAGTTACCATCAGCTCTACCTGTTGGTAAGTAACCTAGAGCTTTGAGGTAGGTTTGTAGCTGTGTTACATCATCTCCTTTACTTCCTACTGTGAGTGTACGTGTGATGTTGGGTCTCGTAACCGTTGGTGTCTGTGGTGTAGGAGTTGTTGGTACAGTAGGTTGTGGGGTTGTTGGGGTTTGGGGTGATCCTCCTCCACCTCCAGATGATACTGGTGTGACTGTAGGTGTTCCACCTCCTCCAGTTGTTGGTGGTGTAACGGGTGTAGTAGGTGGTGGTGTAGTTTGTGTAGATGTTAGAGTTGCAAATGTTTGATTGGTGGATGTAGTTGTGTTGTTGGCAGAGTCTCTCACTGTTATGTGATAGTTGTATGTTGTGTTAGGTAGAAGTCCTGTCAGAGTTACTGTGTGTGAGGTTGTTCCAGAGGAGTTTAGTGTTGAACCATATCCTGTGGTTAGACCATACTGTACAGATCCTGTACTTGATTCATTTGTTGTCCATGTGATGGTTGCACCTCCTTGTGTGATGTTTGAGACTGAGAGGTTCTGGATTGTTGGTGGTGTGGTGTCTTGGGGAGTAACATTTCCACCTTCCCAATCGTCTATAGTTGGAGCATAACCATACCAATACCAACCAATTCCTGGTGAACCAGAGCTGTATGAGTTATCCTGAACAGAAGAAATTTGTACACCATTCCTATACAAGGTTATAGTGTTACCAACCGCAGTGAGTTTGATAATATCACCCGCCTTTCCACCACCATCACCATTAGCTAGTTTTACAGAGGTATTTTCTACATTGAGCTTATAAATTTGACCATCTGACCAACCTAAATACCCAATACCTTTAGCTGGAGCATTTGGCACACCACTAACCCTAACAGCCGCAAATGCATCATTGGCATATGTATTTGGTGATGGTTTTGCTCCTAATACAAACTGTGAGTATTGATCATTATTAAAACTATTTGCATTCCAATGAACAACAGAAAAACCATAGGTCACACCATCTGAATACGCCTTATTAGATTTAATGCCTGCTACACCAAAATTTAGACTCTGGTTTCCACCAAAAACCTTAGTCCAGTTGGATCCAAGATTGTTTGCATCTGCACGATTAAAATTATCAGTAGCAATAGAAACACCTGTGGGTGTGGTTGAGGTAGATGTATTATTTGTAGATATACTTACTATTGATGACAACTTGGTGTTGTTGGAAGAATCCCTGGCTACCGCTGTTATTGTATGTGTACCATTGGAAGCAAAAGTTGAATCCCAACTTACTGAATATGGAGAAACAAGATCTTCAGAACCAACATTTGATCCATCCACTTTAAACTGAACCCCTGAAACCCCAACATTATCACCGGCATCTGCAGTAATGACAACAGAACCTGTGACTGTTGAATTATTTGTGGGTGAACTTATGGAAATCGTGGGGGGCACAGTATCAATTGTTGAATTATTGACTGTTATACTGACTATTCCGGAGGTCGTTATGTTGCCAGCACCATCACGAGCTACCGCTGTTATTGTATGTGTACCATTGGAAGCAGAAGTTGAATCCCAACTTACTGAATATGGAGAAACAAGATCTTCAGAACCAACATTTGATCCATCCACTTTAAACTGAACCCCTGAAACCCCAACATTATCACTAGCAGTTGCAGTGATGTTTATGGAATTACTAACAGACGCACTGGATGCTGGATAAGAAATACTAACAGATGGGGGTGTTGTATCTGAACTACCAGAAGCCATATTGTTGATTTGATATACATGTATCAAAACCTTTGCATTATAAGGACCCGCATCAGAATATGCCCTTTCACCATAAGACTGAGAAACGTATATTCTCTGTGTAGATGGATCATAAGTCGCCCCCTGCAAAGTTATATAACCAACAGATAGAGGTATATCGTCCAAAGTCCAGTGTGAATATGGAAGAACATCCCAGTAATTTTTAGATCCATTTTTTGCTAAAACCAAATCATTGGCATCATATGCAAAAACCTCATAAACGTACGGGTATGAGTGTCCCCCTTTATTTGGATTAACAGGATCATAACAATAGATAACTTCACCGTTTGGATACTCTGGCAATGGTTTCCTATCAAGAGCTGGATCCGTAGTTCCAGCACCATAACAAAATTTACCAGCACCTCTTTGTCCAAAGAAAAGCACGCTACGAGAACCTTCGGGAAAAACCACACCAACGATTCCCATGGAACCATTATAAAGAACGCTGGAGCTTTGATCACCGTAGGTTCCTAAAGTTGGGTGATCTATTGGATAACCAACAACTGTGGTGGCAGGAACAGGATCAACTACACCTATTTTGTCTGGATCAAAAACAGAAGCTGCCGGACCAAGAGAAGTTCTTCCTATAATTGAAAGACAACAATTACCAGTGAGAGCCGGTCCACCCAAAAGAGTTTGCCACTGAGTCGGTATTTTAGTCATATATCCGCCATAAAATCCAGGATTTAGGGACCCGACTTTATACATACCAGAAAAACCAGTGTTAGAAAAATCAAGATTGGACTTAAAATGAGAAAGGGCAACTATATAACCAGCATCATAATAACCATAGGAAGTCCCTATAAGTTTGCCGTTATAAACCATTAAACCGCCAATATTAACTCCGGAGGTATTAACAGTCACTCTGTTAACACCAATATCACTACGATGTCCTTCTGTTATATCTGTAAGATTTTGTAAAAAAGTAGACATAGACAAGTCGGTCAATTTTGTCCCAGTACTAATAACTGAAGGTATGCTAATTTCTGCAGTTCTCTGGTCATATGAGTGATTATTAATAAATAAAGAATTGTTTGTTGGATTGAAGGCAAGTCCAGTAACGGCATAATCAAAACCATATCCAGAACTAACATTAGGAACCCTAAAAGCTCCTAAGTAAGTAAGATTGCTTTTTTGCAAAAGCGGTTCAGATGAAGGGGGGGTTTGAGCAAGAGACGTTCTAAAAAAAACCTGAGCCAATAAAAAAACATAAAAAATTAAGGTTGGTCTATTTTTTACAAATTTCATGACTACATTATACAGTATTTTTAATGGAAAAATAGCGACAAACAAAAAACCACCTTTCGGTGGTTTTTTGTTTAAAATGAAATATTAGATTACCAAGTTCTGCCACCTCGATCATTTCCACGATCAAAACCTCCAGTTCTAGGAGCTCTTGGCTCCATAGGTCGTGCCTCATTTACTGTAAGTTTTCGGCCATCTAGTTCTTGACCATTCCACTTTTGGATAGCAGCCTCTGCTTCTGCATCAGTAGCCATTTCGACGAAACCAAATCCTTTTGATCGGCCTGTCATTTTATCCATAATAATTGTAGCAGAAACAACTTCTCCTACTTGTGCGAAAGCATCTTTCAATCCACTATCATTAGTAGAATATGAAATACCTCCGACATACAACTTCTTTGCCATTATATTTTCCCTAGTCTTTATTTTTAAGCTGTAAGGCGACTAGCTCTCTCAACTCTCAAGCTAACAAATTAATGCGCTACGAAAACCTACGAGAAACTTACATTGGTACTATTATATCACCTTTTGTGCTGAAAAGTCAATAGGAGCTAATTTACTGTAACTGATTTCATAACAACAGGATTAACGGGCCTATCATTAGCCCCGGTTTGCACATTGGCTATTGCATCAACAACATCCTGACCAGAAACAACCTTACCAAAAATAGTATAGCTATTTGGTAACGGATAATCCTCTGTCATTATAAAAAATTGGCTACCATTTGTATTTGGACCTGCATTTGCCATAGCAACTACTCCTTTTTTATATCCAGCTTTATAGGACGATGTGTTTGGGTTGAGCTCATCATCAAATTTGTACCCGGGACCACCCGTACCATTACCATTTGGGTCACCACCTTGAATCATAAAACCTTTTATTACTCTATGAAAAGTCAGGTTATTGTAAAAACCTTTATTAGCCAAGGTAACAAAATTTTCAACTGTTTTTGGTGCATCTTCGTTATAAGTTTCAAAAACTATTTTTCCATAATTTGTTTCTATTGTGATCATGTTTGATTTTTTATTAATAATTTCTGATGTGGTGGCCACTGTACTATTGATTTCTGTTGTACTCATAGCCATTTGAACCAAAGCCAATTCATCTGTCTTGGTGTTGTCTCTTAAAAACAAAAAATACCCTCCAAAGACAAGCAAACCTATTACAATTACACTTAAAATTATATTTTTTATCATTTGTATAAGTAAATTTATAAACCCATCTAATCATTATCTATTATAAATAAAAAAGAAACAAATTATTTGACACAACATCTAAAATGTATTATCTTGGTGTCTACCTCGGGATGTCCCCAGGTTTGTTCTTTGAGGAGAAGAGAAGAATGCGAAAGATGATTGTCGCACTGTCGCTCATGATCGCCTTGTTGGCGGTCACGGTTACCACCAACGCCGACACCCTGTCGATCAACTTCGAGGCACCGACGTACAACCTGGGCGCCATCGCCAACGGCGAGGGTGGCTGGCAGGTGACCAACCCTGCCTACCAGCAGGCCGTGACCAACGTCAATCCGATCTCGGGCGCCCAGAGCTGGGTGGTGAACTCCCAGTTTGGCCAAGGGTCATTCGGCGATCAGCCGTTCTCCCCGGCCCTCTCGCAAGCTGCCGGCGAAACAGCGGCTATGAACTTCTTCGAGGCTTCGATGAAGTTCATGCCGATGGCAACCCAAGCCAACGGCGACGGCGTGACCCTGTCCACCGACAACGGCACTGGTCAGCGAATGGACTGGCTCCGCATCAACTACAGCACACCAAGCGTAACCAACGCCAATGGTGGTGGCTGGAGTCTGAGCATGTTCGACTACGATGGAACGAACTTCGTCCAAACGGGTCCAACTGCTCTGAACGCAAACCAGGTCTACGATCTCAGGTACACCCGGAAGTTCAACGCAGGTCTCAACAACGACGAGTGGAAGGTATACCTCAACAACGTTCTGCTCTTCACAGGCGTCGGCTGGGAAGATTTCTTCAAGGATGGGTTCCCGACGTACGGACCGTCGCCGGTCACCGTCGACAGGATCCTGTTCCGGAACTCGGCAAGCGTTGCTGGTTCCAATGGCGTGATGTTCGACGACATCACCTACACATCGAGCAACGTCCCCGAGCCAGCGTCGCTCGCCCTCTTCGGCTTCGGCCTGGTCAGCGTCGCTCGTCACTTCCGTCGTCGCACGTAACACCACGACAACCGTTCTTTCGTTCACACATGTCGACAGGTTCCCACCACGGGTTCCTGCCGATTTTTTTGTATATAAAAATTTGACAAAC
>CAYVNM010000003.1:31452-81058 GCA_964453075.1 uncultured Candidatus Saccharibacteria bacterium | reverse complement strand
AAAACTAATTATATTTCAAAAAATCCCCTTGCGGGGACTTTTTGTTATTTTAATAGATTTTTCATTTCAACCAGACTTTGATCATTTGGAACCTTGGACAATCCTTGGTCTATTATAGCCCTAGCCTTGTCTAAATCTTTGAATACATCTCTGTACACCTCTGCTAGTTGTATGTATAGATAAACTTGTTTAGGGTCTTTAGAGATTGCTTGTTTGTAGTATACCTCTGCTTGGCCGTTGTCCTTTAGAAAATATGCGTAGATATTTCCAAGATTTCCTAGAGAAATATAATCAGTAGGAGAAAGTCTGCTTGCGTATTTCCATGAGATAACCGCCCCATCATAATCCCCTGCCATTTTCTGATAAGTTCCTAGATCAATCCAGGCTTCAATATACGCTGGATTCTCTTTTAGTTTTGCTTGAAGCATCTTTATCTTCTGTTCTGCAGCTGATTTTACTTCTGGAAGCACTATAGCACCAGTAGCTGAAACAGAGACTCTGTTTAAATCAGGTATTGGTTTTGGTATTTCATCTATAGTATCTACTGAAATTTGTTTTATTGTATAGCTTCCAGTACCTTGTGCGTTTATATTACCTGTGGAATCAGTTGATGTGGATACAGAAGTTGTTTCTGTGTTGTCTACCTTCTTAATATTAGATTTTCTGTCAAAAGCTATGTAAATAGCTAAAAGTATAGCTACCACCACAGCACTAATAATTATTTTTTGTATTTTTGTTAATTCTGTCATACGAAACATACTATCATATTTTTGGACAACAAAAAACCGCCCCTTTCGAGGCGGTTTTTTGTTTAGCTTATGCTAGCTTCAGTACGTACCTAAATATTATTTAGATAGAACTTCTGCTGACATGTTAGCTGCTGGTAGACCAACTACTCCGTATCCGTTTGTCCAATCATTTGCCCAACCACCTGATGTAGTTGTAGCGTTTGGAGACCAGATAAAGTCATCGTTAGTATCAGCGTCAACTGTTGACTGACTTCCCATAAATGTTGAAGCAAATGATGGGTAAGCAGCATCTCCTTGAAGTTGTGTCTGAACAGAAGCACCTGTTGTTGCTCCTGCTACTGTACCAACAACCTCAAAGTATCTTGTAGCACCAGCTGGTATCTGGATTGTTGTTGAAGCTGCAGCAGATGTTTGAGCAGTGATGTTCAAATCAGTTGCTGATGAAGCCCAATCTGTACCAGTAAGAGCTGTTGCAAGCATTGAACCGTCAGATGTCAAACCAGAAACTGGTGTTGAGAATGCTGAATCAGTAAATGCTCTCACATTAACTCCGGTTACAGTAGCTGTTGTTGTAGCTAGGCGTACTGTGAACTTGTAGATTCCTACATCTCCAGCTGAGTTAGCTGTAACTGAGAATCTTAGAAGTTTTTGTTCACCGTTGTTTAGTGTGTTTGTAGGAACAACAACTTTGTTTAGTGTAGGGAATGACTTGAATAGTCTCAATCCTGACACTGCTGTTGAAGCTGTTGATCCTGATGTTGCTAGGTTGATTGTGTTACCTGAACCAACTCCTGTACCTTCTGTACCTGTTGTGTCAGATGCGTTCACATCAACTGCAATCAAGTGACCTTGTGTACCTGGTTGTGAAGAACCGATAGCAGCCAAGTCAGCTTTAATTGTAAGAACCTTGTCTGTGTCCTTTGTAAGAACTACTGGTGAGCTGAATGTAGATGTAGCTACAGTGTTTGCACCTGTAAATACAGCTGATCCAACTTGTGTTGCACCATCCCAGATTGTAACAGCAATCAAATCAGAAGCTGATGATGAAGCTGTGTTTGTTAGCTTCAAGCCAATCTTGTTTAGGTTAACACTTTCGTTTGTAGCTCTAATCTTGAATACACCAGCAACATTACCTGTTGTTCCAGCCGCAGCAATTGCGTATGAAGGTGATGAAGCATCTGTAGTTATCGTTAGATACCCAGCTGCTACTGTCATTGCTTGACCGTTTGAAGAAGTAACTGTTTCTGAAACATCATTTCCAGAAGTTACTCCTGTCACTGATATTGATGGTGAAGCATCAATACCCCACTGGAATACTGAGTTGTTGTCTGCTGCACTTGAAACATTACATTTTAGAGCAAGAGTCTTAACAGATCCTTTTGTGACTGTAAGCTGTTGATCAAATGTGAATGTTGATGTAACTGCAGATGTTGTAGCAGTTGCTGAAGGATTAACAACATTTGAACCTGTGTTCAATGCTGTTGCACCGTCAAACAATTGACATGATGTCAATTTGCTTGCTGCTGCTGCTGCTGCATTGTTTGCACCGTCATAGTAAAGAGGTACAGATGAGAATCTTACATCTTCACCAGATTGTGATGCATCGAATTGAACATTAGCAAATGTGAAACCTTGTGCTCCAGAAACAATTGACTGAGCTGAAGGAGTTGCAGAAACTGAAACAGCTAATGCAGCTGACTTCACAGTCATTGTGTTCATAGAGAAGTTACCATTTGTCAATGTAATTGTATTACCTGTTGTCTGACCAGTTATGTTTGTCCAGCTTGATGGTGTAGTTGAAATAGTGATTGTAGCACCATTTGCTGCACCTGAAGCAACTTTACCCTTAAGAGTATAAGTTCTCAATCCTACTGGAAGTGTAACTGAATCAGTGAATGTAATTGTCTGTGTTGCTCCAGATGTATAACCTGTATCAACTGGACCTGCAACTACTGCACCATTTTGATCAACAAGAGTTACGTTTGTAAGCGCACCTCCAATTGAACCTGATGTAGCAACTGAGAATGTCATTGACTGAACTGTTATAGGTTCACCCTTTATGTCTGTAGTGAATCCTCCAAGTACTTGGTTAGGAACATTTACTGCAATGTTTTGAGCAGAAACTGATGTTGCTTTCTGGATAGCAGTAGCTGAACCTCCAGTAACTGTAACCTTGGAACCATCGAAGAATGGTGTTCCTGATGTAAATTCTGATGTTGAATCAGAAGCTGTTCCGTTTTGACTCTGTGTTGGTGTTATGCCGTATCCATAAGTTACACCTGACAAGTAAATGTCAGTTGATTTATAGATATCGAACTTAACTGTTCTTCCTGCTGCACCTGTACCTACTATATCACCCTGTAGATAGACATCCTTTGAAAGACCTTTGTCTATAAGTAGTCCTCCTGGGAAATTAGCAGAATAGTATTTGCCATCAGAAGAAACAACAGTGTCATAAGCTGTACCATCTACATAGATCTTTACGTTAGCAAGATCTTGTGAAGATGCTGAACCTGTTTGATTCCATCTTATTGAGTGCAATCTTACTTGCTCAGCTGAACCAGCTGTTACTCTAACACCAGCAAATTTGAATGCTGTTGTTCCAATCTCTCTGTTTGATGATGAATCTGGATCGAAAGATGATTCAGTCATTTGAGCTGTTCCTAGTGTAAGAGAAGCATTAACTGTGTGTTGTGCTCCCATTATAGGAAGTGAACCTGTAACTGTAGCTGATGTGTTAACAGCAACTACGTTTAGGCCTGCAACTTGTCCTGCGTATGTATCAAGTGTTGAAGACATGTTACCAGCGACTGTGAAAGTCTCTGTAGTACCTGCTTTAACAACATAAGGCTCACCTACCATTGCTTGGTGGTTTGAGTTAAGTGTCTTTGCGATACCAACTTGTGTACCATCATTCTTTAGAAGAACAACGCCTGAGAAGACTGCATCTTGTGCAAGACCAACTCTCTCAACTGTAACTGAATTCACTGTTACATCACTTGATCCTGCTTGGATTGTAAATGATGTGAAAGGAACTCTAGCTGCACTTTCTGGTGCCAATGAGTTTGAAGGTTGTGAACCAGCTGAAACTACCATAGATCCACCTTGTGGATTACCTGGAGTAGTTGTGGTTGTACCACCTGTTGTTGTTCCACCCATTGAGTTAAGTTTTGCTCTTGTGATAGCACCTACGTAACCAGCTGCTGGTGTGATTCCATATTTAACTTGGAATTTCACAACTGCTGCTTTTGTCATAGGTCCAAATGTTGATGTCTCCATACCTGGAGAACCAGCACCTGTAGAAGCTACCTTTGTATCAGCACTCATGTTAAGAACCTTTTGAAGATTCATAACGTCTGTACCTTTACTACCCAACGTTAAGTTTGTATTGAATGTATAGCCTGTTGTTGCAGGTGTTCCACTCAATGCTGCAAGCTGTGCTGACAATGATGCAATCATTGCTTGAAGTTCAGCTACTGTAGCTGCACTTGTTGTAACTGGTGTTACTACAAATGAAAGCGCCATAGCAAAACCTGCAATACCAGCAACAAACTTTGCAGTTCTTGATTTTGTTAAATTCATATATATGTTTTTAATAAAATAATCTTCTCCGTTTACTAATAAAAATTTTGGAGAACGATTATTGAAAACGATTAACTAATTGATAATGATGACATGCCACATTCGCGACACATCCTGCCTACTAATTTTTCATCTTATATTTCGCTCACATCTCCACATGGTGGCAGAGCCGAGCGATTCGACACAAGACAAAAAAGTAGATGGTAAAATTTAGACCGATTTTCTATCTTTCTTTCGTTGTGGAAAAAGTTCGTCTGAAAGCACGATTCGAAGTCATGCTTTTGAAATCCATATGTTTTTGTCAAAGTACTTATTCGTTCTGAAATCTCAAGAAATATATATGTATATTTGCACAGCACAATAAAATGCCGTACATAAAACTTATTATATATCTCCTGCCCTAACTTTCAAATTAGAGCGTGTGGATAACTGCTAAAATAGCCAGTATCCACCAGGCAAGTATTGCACAAAAGGTGGTCAAAAGTCAACCTACAACCTACACTAGAGAATACTTGCTCCAACGCCTAACGCCGGCCCTTTTTAGGATACCCGAAGCAATAAAAGAATTCAGCTCCCTTTGTATGGTTTTTTCACTACAATCTTTGATAACAAGAGCAATGTCTTTGATAGTTAGTTCTTTCTTTTTCTTTATCAAACCAAGTATGATGTTTTGTCTGTTTGTTTTCTTAACATTATCACCTATGACAACTGCGTTTTTGTCCCTTATTTCATTAAAAGACATGCTGTGTCCAATGGTCTCTGTCTCTGTTTTTTTGTAAAATTTTTCTCCTGTTGTTAGAATATTTTTTTGGTCTAATAATTGGCCATTATTTACCTCAAAGAATGTTTTATGTAGCCCCTCGTTTATACCACCTTCTGACAAAGAGTTTGCACTATCTAAAATGGATACCAAATTCATAAACTCTTGTTTCAAAATAGAAAAATTCATCTGAGACATTAGGCCACCACGCACAGAAACTTCAAGTAAAGATATGAGTTCTAGTGATCTGGTCTTTGTGTTATAAACAAAATCCGCTCTACTGACTTCTGGAGTATCTTTGTATGTGAGAATAAAGGACAAAAGTTCTCCAACTTTTTTTCTTAGAGTCCACTTGATTGGTTCATTATCGGAAAACAATCCGGAAACCATATAGACCGCAGAAGCTAGTTTTTCTGTCTTTTTGTATGCCAAAACAAAATCATTATTTACATCAAAAAATGATACAGGGTCTGGTATATTTTGTTTTACTTCTGTAGATATTTTGTTGTTTGGTTCCATACGTAGTCTTATTAAAATGTCCTTAATATTCAATGTATTTTACACAATGTCTTTATATTGTCCTATATAATACCACCTGTCTTTAAAGAAGTCAAGCGTGTCTATTATACACCTGTAAAAGACATGCTGACAATAGACATCGTGTCTTTTGTTTGTTGTAACAAATAAAATTATCAACTTTGGATTTAATATAGTAATTCTGATAAAATACATGTATATGTTCGGTAAAAATAAAAAGGAACCCAAGAAAGAAAAAAAGAAAAAAGAACCCAAAGAAGAGCCTCAAGAAAGTTATTTACAAAAAGAGACCCTTAATGCCATCGCTGCCGTAGTTTTTTTTGTTATGGCTGTATTCCTAGTATTGTCCTCTGGACCAATAGCCAAAGGTGGCAGAGTTGGTGCGGGTGCTTATAAACTATTTCATTATTTATTTGGAATTGGTTATTATTTGCTACCTATATTGTTCTTTATATTGTGTGTTTCCTTCTTTAGATCATTGCAAAAAAAACTGGCTTTGACCCATACAGTAGGAGGCATTCTATTCTTCATATCTGCATTATCTCTGATTAATATTCTGTCCGCTAGTGGAGGTGTTGTTGGTGGTTTTATTTCGGAACCACTCACTGGAATGTTTGATACATATGTAAGTGTAATAATACTCCTCGCTCTCATAGTTATTTCACTTATAACAATATTTGATGCCCCAATAAGATTTACTTTCTTGAAATCTTTGTTTTCAAAAAGAGAAATAGTCCCAGGCACTGAGGATGAAGGTCCTGAAGTTATTATTTCTTCCAACGGTAAACTTTTGAGCGAATCCGACCAAAAAGAACTAGAGAAAACGGAAGAAAAAATACAGCCAAAAAAACCTCTGACACCAGAAGAAAAAAAAGATGAGTTCGGTATCAGTCCCCTACTTCTAAATGGAAAAGAATTTGTTCCGCCACCAATATCACTTTTGGAACAAGACAAAGGTAAGCCTGGCGTAGGAGATATCAAAGCCAATTCAAACATAATAAAAAGGACTCTTCAAAACTTTGGTATAAACGTAGAAATGGATGAAATATCAATAGGACCTTCTATTACTAGGTACGCCTTGAAACCAGCAGAAGGAATAAAACTTTCAAGAATCGTGGGGTTACAAAATGACCTGTCACTAGCACTTGCTGCACACCCAATCAGAATAGAGGCTCCTATCCCTGGTAAATCTCTAGTAGGTATTGAAATACCAAACAGCACAAAAACAACTGTTGGTCTCGGTACACTACTAGCTTCAAATGAATTCCAAAACTCCGACAAACCTCTACTAATATCTCTTGGTAAGGGAATTTCTGGAATGTCTTATTTTGGTAATTTGGCCAAGGCTCCACACCTACTCATAGCCGGTGCCACAGGATCAGGAAAATCCGTGACTATACACACAATAATCACTTCTATGTTGTACAGAAACTCTCCAGACAACTTGAAGTTTATTATGATTGACCCAAAGCGTGTCGAGCTCACTCTATATAATAAAATTCCACACCTCTTAACGCCTGTTATTACAGATGCCAAGAAAACTATTTTGGCCCTAAAATGGGCAGCCAAAGAAATGGATAGAAGATATGATGTTCTACAGGCCGAAGGACTACAAAATATTTCTTCTTATCACAAAAATGTTGTTGAACCAGAGCTAAAGAAAAGAAAAAACAAAAAGGTTGATGAGGATGACAAACCGATAGAGACAATGCCTTATATAGTAGTGGTTATAGACGAACTTGCAGATATTATGCAGGCATATCCTAGAGAACTAGAAGCGGCAATTGTCAGACTAGCCCAAATGAGTCGTGCTGTGGGTATCCATCTTATACTTTCTACCCAGAGACCTAGTGTTAATGTTATTACAGGACTTATCAAAGCCAACATTCCTTCTCGTATAGCCCTCCAAGTAGCATCACAGATTGATTCCAGAACAATATTGGATATGGGTGGTGCAGAGAAGCTTCTTGGTGCTGGTGATATGCTTTATCTCTCTGGAGAAATGTCCCAACCTCAGCGTATTCAATCTGCCTATATATCAGAAAGCGAAACTAAGGCCGTTGTTAAATACCTGATAGACAGTTATGCGAATGAAATACCTAGTGAAATAAACATTACAGGAGACAATCAGAAAAACAATATATTTGAAGCAACTATGGATGATGACAAGATGGAGGCTGATGACGATCTATACGAAGATGCTAGACAGACAGTCCTAGAAGCAGGTAAGGCCTCTACATCATACCTACAGCGCAAACTAGGTGTTGGATACGCGAGAGCAGCACGCCTCATAGATATGCTAGAGGAAAGAGGTGTTATAGGTCCGGGTTCTGGAGCAAAACCTCGTGAAATATTGGGTGGCAACTCTGATTCAGACACAAGCTCAAGTGACGACACACAACAATGAATAGGAGCGCTAAATCAATATTGAGAATTGGAACCATTTCCCTCTTGGGAATTGTTATTGTTGGGTATTCTCTATTTCAAGCCCAGAAGTTAATCGTGGGGCCTGTTATAGAGGTCTACACACCCCAAAATGGAGCTACCTACAACCAAACTCTTATAGAAATAGAGGGTAAAGCTCGTAACACTGCCCATTTAAATCTAAATGGCAGGAAGATATTCACTGACCAGGAAGGTTATTTTAAAGAGAAATTGCTCCTGTCACCTGGGTATAATATAATTAAGCTAGATGCAACAGATAAGTTCAAGAAATACACAGAGAAAACTCTGGAACTTATACTTAAGGAATAGGAATTATTATTAATTATTAGAATTAAAATTTCTTTCTCGCCATATCTTTTTTAGAGCACGCGACTTTCCTGGTGAAAAATCTCTCAAGTCCTCGCCCGTCGGCTCCGGAGTTCCTAAAAAAGATACGACTTCAACGAAATTTTAATAAACTTTTAAAATTTATGATGAAAAAAAAGGAAAAGAAAGAGGAGAAAGGAGAGATTGGAAAAGTGAATGTTGAAAATACCCTACGAGAAATCAGAACAAAATTTGGTGATGACTCAATAATGATGCTCGGTGACAAGCCACATGTAGATGTGAACGCCATATCAACCGGCTCCATCGGTCTCGATGCCGCTCTCGGAGTTGGCGGTCTCCCTCGTGGAAGAATAATAGAAATATTTGGACCAGAAAGCTCAGGCAAAACTACCCTGTCACTTCATGTTATCGCTGAGGCCCAGAAAAAAGGTGGAATATGTGCATTCATAGATGCTGAACATGCCATGGATCCAGAATACTCCCAGAGACTTGGCGTTAAAATTGACCAGCTTCTTATTTCTCAGCCAGACAATGGAGAGCAGGCTCTTGAGATTGTGGAATCCCTCGTTCGTTCAGGTAAGATAGATGTGGTTGTGGTGGACTCTGTCGCCGCTCTGACACCTAAAGACGAGATAGAGGGAGACATGGGTGCTCACCATGTTGGTAAGCAAGCTCGCCTCATGTCACAGGCTCTACGCAAACTGACAGCTATAGTAGCCAAGTCAAAAACACTAGTTATTTTTATAAACCAAATCAGAATGCAAATCGGTGTTATGTTTGGAAATCCCGAGACAACTCCAGGTGGAAAGGCTTTGAAATTTTACACATCAGTCAGAATAGATATTCGTCGCATAGCTCAAATCAAAAAAGGTGAAGAAATAATGGGAGGACGCATCAGAGTAAAAGTAGTAAAAAATAAAGTAGCCGCTCCATTCAAGCAAACAGAGTTTGACCTAATGTACAACGAGGGTATTTCTCGCGAGGGTGAGCTCATTGCTCTCGGAGAGAAAATGAGAATAATCCAGAAATCAGGAACATCATACTCATACGGCGACACTAAACTTGGTCGCGGATATGATTCCACACGACAGTTTTTGAAAGATAAAGCCAATAAAAAAATAGCAGATTCAATCTTGAAAGAAATAGTTGCCGAACTTCACAAAAATGGTGGTTCAACAGTGGCGACCCCCACCAAAACTGAAAATGATAGTGCAGAAGAAGGAGAGTAAAAATCTCTCGTCTCGATCCAACTAGTTTAAATTTTTTATGCAGAAAACCGGCTCAGCGCGAGACGATTCTCCGCTGGCCGGTGTTACTCCTTCTCAATAACGACAGTGACAACCCACTGGACGTAGATGTGGTGACTGTGCGAATGACACATCGCAACTGCAGTTGTGGCCGACACAATCTCCCAGCCACTACCACAATCACGAACTGCGCAGTTCACCTTCTCCTGAAGATCTCCCTCTGACTGCGAGTGATGATGAACAATCAGGATTTTTCGCTTCATGCCCTAACCCTCCTACATACTATTATACACCCAAATTGGGTAAAAGTCAATGTAGCTTTTTTAATGCAGAAAACCGGCTCAGCGCGAGACGGTTCTCCGCTGGCCGGTTATTTTGGCCTATACACATAGGCCGGCTCCAACCTCTTCTTGTCATACGCATCCAGATTGGGCTTCTCACTGGTTGAGGCTGGTGTACCGTGGCTACCAGACCAGTAACCCAAACTGAACTTGAGAATGTCCAAGTCGTGTGGGGTTCCACAGGCAACTCTTTTCTGGTACATATAATGATGCATGCCCATAAAATCAACGAGCGGAATAACTGCCCCAAAACAACTGAGAATTCCGCCGTCAACCAGATGTTTCCTGGTAAGCTGTTCAGCTCCAGTACTATCTTCGAAGAACGATGCCAACTTCTCAATCATTTGTTCTGTGGTCATTCCCAGTCCTCCCAAGTACAATTATACACCTAATTTGGGTAAAAGTCAATGTAGCTTTTTTGGCTTAAATAAGCTATATTTTGAAAGTTGTAAATACTTAATAGTTAACATTGTATCAGAGTTAAAAACTCGTGGTGCCCCCAAATTGTATGGCAATGCTTGAATACGACGAAATAAAAGAAAGAAAATATATTGTTTTTAATGATGAACCATGGGAGGTACTCACCTCTCACGTTTTCAGAAAACAACAAAGAAAACCTGTTAACGCCACAAAATTAAAAAACTTAATTACAGGCAAAGTTACCGAGCAATCTTTCCACGTATCTGAAAAAGTAGAAGAAGCAGAGATAGATAAAAGTGATGCAAAATATTTATACAAAAACAGAGGAGAGTTCTGGTTTTGTGAGCCAAACGATCCATCAAAAAGATTTTCTCTACCAGAAGACACTATAGGAAAAAGAGGAGATTTTCTAAAAACCAATTCTGTAATAAAAATAATGAAGTTCGGAGAACAAATAATAGGAGTAGATATGCCTATAAAAGTGGAATTGAAAGTTACAGAGGCGCATCCTGCGGTTAAAGGAAATACCGCTCAAGGTGGTTCAAAAATAGTAAAAGTAGAGACTGGAGCAGATGTCCAGGTACCAATGTTTATAAAAGAAGGAGAGATAATAAGAATAAATTCGGAAACTGGAGAATATGCAGAGCGTGTTGGTGGCGCTAATTTTTAATCCCCTATTTTCAGAGAACAAAAAACCACCCGTTTGGGTGGCTTTTTGTTTTTATCTTGAAACAAATGGTAGGAGGCCCATAAAGCGAGCGCGTTTTATAGCCAAAGCCAAATTCCTCTGATGCTTTGCTGCCACCCCTGTTCTCTTTCGAGAAATTATACGGGCGTGAGGATTAAGGAATTTTTTTAGCAAATCCACATCCTTGTAGTCTATATATTTTATATTGTTTTCAGTAAAGTAACACTTTTTCATTTTTTTGTTTTTATTTATTTATTAGAAAGGAATATCTTCGGGATTAATCTCTTCTTCTGGGTACTCTATAGTGTCTAGAGCTTTCTTGTGATCTTCTTCTGCTGGAACTGGAGCATCACTATGTCCCGCAGGAACATCTCTCCTCGGACCAAACTGTATACGATCTGCGATAACTTCAGTGCGATATTTCTTTACACCACCTGCATCATCCCAACTCCGTGTTTGCATCCTACCTTCAACCAAAACTGAGCCTCCTTTTTTCAAGTACTGACCACAAATCTCTGCTTGTCTACCAAAAACCACAACATTATGATAATCAACGTTTTCTTGTTTTACACCGTTTTTATCCTTCCAAACCCTGTTCGTGGCAACTGAAAAACTTGCAACTTTTACCCCTGAAGGAATAGCTCTAATCTCAGGGTCTCTAGTTAAATTCCCTATGATAATCGCTTTATTTAAATACATGGTATTTAATATTATGCTATTAAGCTATCACAAGATCATCAATACTCTTATCAAGTTCTTCTGGTGTAGATTCTTTCTCGACCAACGATACATCCGTCAAAACTTCCTCATCTTCTTTTTTAACTTTATCTTCTGACTTTAATTTCATCTTTCCTGTCAAAAGAGTATTCTCACGAACTGTTTTTATAATAATGTAACGGAGAACTTCATTATCCATATCTAGATTTTTCTTTACACTTCCGATCCCTTCTTTTGTTATCTCAAACTTAACCCAACCAAAGTACCCCATTGTGCACTTGTGGCGAACGGTTTGAACAACCTTTGTCATTGGATAAGCGAGGTCAATGAGAACTGGGTTCTCATCAGATATCACTTGACCACCTGCAGAAGTTAGTACCCCTTTTAAGGACGCTACTTTAGCAGGAACTTGCTCTACAGCAAGGGATGGAAGGAGTAAATACGAAACCTCATATACAGTTAATGTATCGTTGTCCGTAACTACCTCCTGTTTATTAATATCTTTTTCCATGAGTGTCAGAGTATCACAATTGGGCCTAGGAAGCAATAGCAGGTATTTGAGGGAAATTTCTCAAAACATTAGCCATTAAAACCTCCCTTACACCTTTGAAACTATGGGCTTTTAACTCAGCTATTTTCTTGATTACTTCTGGAACGTACAATGGAGAGTTCCTCTGGCCCCTATACGGCACCGGAGCGACAAAGGGAGCATCTGTCTCAGCCATAATCATATCCAAAGGTGTGTATCTCACCAACTCGTCATAATCTTTGGTAAAAGTAAGCACACCTGTAAAAGAGACTGTAAAACCTATATTGAGAAACCTTTTTAAAATATTTTTATCCCCAGCAAAAAAATGTGCATTTCCCTTTAATTTATTCCCAGAAAGCTTTGCGTGGTGCTCTAATATATCCAGTGTATCTAAATAGGCATCCATTGTACCTTTGCTGGGGCGCACATGGAGCATCAATGGTTTATCAACCATCAAAGCCAAATCTATATGATACTCAAATACAGTTTTTTGAATCAACTTCATACCATCTCCACCAGACACAGAGTTCAGTCGAAAATAATCCAATCCACACTCTCCTATCGCAACTGTTTTTTTATTGTTTGCCAAAACACCAAGACGTTCGTCAAAAACTGAGTCAGGAATTAGGTCGTCGGGATGTTGTCCCACACAAGCAAACAAGTTTTCATGGCTCTTGGCCAAGTCTAATAATTTATTCGAGGAATCAAAATCAACACCAATCATGGTGGTACCTATTTTTTGCTCCTTCATTTTTGCTATTTGTTCTTCTCTATCCAAATCAAAATCTGGAAGATTGAGATGAGAATGTATATCAAAATATTCAAACATATTTGTGTTATAATTTATTTATGGGTTATCTCACTATATTAGCACTATTACTGATGGTAAGTCTCTACCTAGAAAATAAGTACGAGATTCATCTTTTTTCATCAAAAAAAGAAAGATTCACTATAATCATAATATTCTTTATCATTGGGACAATTTGGGATTCATACGCAGTAGCCTCTGGACACTGGTATTTTGACTATAATAATCTGACTGGCATAAAAATAGGACTATTACCACTGGAGGAGTATTTTTTCTTTTTAATATTACCTTATTTTTTGTTAACCGTTTATCGAGTCTTAAAAATAAAAATTTAGTCTTTACGGATAAAAAGTGGGGTTTCTGGATTTTTGTTGTTTTTTACCAATTCTTTTATCTTTCCAGAAGTCTCCGGCATTATGGGATTTAACATTCGAGCTATCGAATAAAGTCTTAAGACTAGATCTGATATCATTTTCTGCCCTTCTGCCCTATCAGTTTTGATCAGTTTGAATGGTTGGTTTTCTTGTATAAACAAATCCATTTTACCTATTTCCTCCCAAATAAAATCTGTGGCTTTATTTATTTCATAAGTATCAAAAAACGAAAAATATTTTGACATATCTTCCCACTCAGGCACCTCAATTGGACCATCCAAATTGGCTTCTGCCATTTTCATTACCCTTGATACCAAATTTCCTAAACCATTAGCTAAATTTGCATTATAAGCATCCTTGAATCTATCCTTAGTAAAAACCCCATCTTCAAACGGCATAATTTCCCGAGCCATATAATATCTCAAAGCATCCGCGCCATATTCTGAAACCATTTCCCCTGGAGTCACAGTATTTCCCAGACTTTTACTCATCTTCACTCCCCCTTCAGCATTTATAAAACCATCTATGACAATTTGTTTAGAAAAAGGTAGCCCCGCCGAAGCTAGCATAGCCTGCCACATAGCCGACTGTTGACGAAGATTATCTTTGCCCGCATATTGAACAACCCCTCCCGTATCCACCCACCACTTCTGAAAATCCTCCATGTTGTGTGGCCAGCCTATTGCAGAAATATAATTCACTAGAGCATCAAACCAAACATACATAGCATGTTCTAAATCATTTGGAACAGAAACACCCCAAGGCATTTTTGATTTCAATCTTGAAATACTAAAATCTTCAAGCCCTCTTTCCACGAATTTTTTAATTTCGTTCTGACGAAAGTCGGGTACCACAAAATTTGGTTTAGACTCATATAAATCCAAAAGAGTTTTTTGATATTTAGAGAACTTAAAAAAATAATTTTCTTCTTCTCGTATTTCTATTTCTCGATTGGTGTGAAGAGGACATTTACCATCAACCAATTCTGAGTCAGTTTTTTCTAACTCACACCCAACACAGTATTTTATTTTATAATTCTTTTTGTATATATCACCAGAAGACAAGCACTTTTCCCAAAAAGATTGAGCAGATTTCAAATGATCTTCATCTGTAGTACGAATAAAATTGTATCTTATGCCTGTAATGTTTGTTGCCAAATTTAATAAGAATGATAATTCTTTAAACTTTAGAACGGCACCGTCTACATACTCTTGAGGAGTTAGATATTTCGCTAATGCATTCTCATATATTTTTGCCCCATGTTCATCAGTGCCAGTATTAAAAAACACATCATAACCTTGAAGATTTTTTACTCGAGCAATAATATCTGCGCGAATAATTTCCATGGCAAAGCCAATATGTGGTTCAGAATTAACGTATGGTAAAGTCGTAGTAATATAAAAAAGTTTTTTCATTCGATTTGGCAATTGGAAATAATTAACCCTGCATATTCATTCTCTCGTATTTTTCGATTTTATCTTTTTCAAAATCATCAAACAATTCAATTATGACAGCCGCAATAGGAACAGAAAGGATAAGACCAGTTAGACCAGCAAGTTGCCACCCAACCGCAAGAGCAATTATAGAAACTACTGGAGACACCCCGACCACCTTTTTAACAACCAAAGGATAGATAAGTTGATTTTCAAACTGTTGGATTATTATATAAAGACCGACAACCATGATGGCAAGAGGAATCCCTCCATTTACAAAACCTATAGCTATAGCGGGTATAGAAGCCAAAATTGGACCAAATAAAGGAATAATTTCAAAAGCTGCAGCCAAAAAAGCTAGCAACAGAGCATTTGGAACACTAAATATTAATAAACCTAAATAAACTAGAGTCCCGACAACTATAGCCAAGACTAGCTGGCCTTGCATCCACAAGCCTATTTTTCTTTGGGATCTTTTCCATAGAGATATCACATATTTTTCATGTTTAATTGTGGTAATAGCTTTTAGAAACTTGCCCACACCATCTTCTTCTACCGCCAAATAAAAAGACAAAACAACAATCAAGAAAAAAGACATGAGTCCACCAAAGAAAGAAGCTACTGTACCAACGGTATTGGAGGTAACACTTCCGGTAATATGATTTATCTGAGAAACGACCTCCTCAAGATTTATACTATTTGTAAAACTAGAAAGAGAACTTGAACTAAGGAACCCATTATTGTTCAATGTGTCAGTCAAATTAACCGCATTAAAATATGTAGGAAAATTTCTCAAAAAATCGCTAGATTCAGATAGTAGAGGCAAGAATAGAAAAAATATAACTCCAGCAAAACACACAGCAATAGCCACATATATAAATATCACAGCAAATAAACGTGGTACTCTTCTCCTAACAAACCATTGTGTTCCAGGCTCTACAGCGGAAGCAACAACTATAGACATCAACAAAACAAGAACTAAATCTTTTAGAACAAAAAGTAATGCAAAAAATAACACCACTAATACAGATTTTACTATTGTGCCTAGGCTTATACTTATACTCTGTTCCCTGTGTTCCATAGGCCAATAATAACACCTGAAATTAGTTTTGTAAAAATTACATTTTTGACTTTAGATAAGAGGCCAGGTTATCCAGAGAAACTCTTTCTTGCTTTCCTGTATCACGATCTCTGACTGTAACACCTTCACCCTTCTCTATTGTTTCAAAATCTACTGTCACGCAAAATGGTGTACCTATCTCATCCTGACGACGATACCTTTTTCCTATATTTCCATTATCATCAAAAACCACAGTATCAAATTCTTTTTTCAAGTTTTTGTAAACTTCTTTAGCTTTATCAACTAATTCTGGTTTGTTTTTAAGCAGAGGAAACACAGCTACTTTGACTGGAGCCAGATGAGGAGCAAGTTTTAAT
The DNA here is from genome assembly GCA_964453075.1 of uncultured Candidatus Saccharibacteria bacterium. GTDB lineage: Bacteria > Patescibacteriota > Minisyncoccia > Phycocordibacterales > DATDWN01 > C7867-006. The sequence goes on along the minus strand of CAYVNM010000003.1, from coordinate 64,664 downwards.
ACGACCCTGCTCTCACCCTCCATTTGATCCTCATAATAGGCATCACACAAGATAGCGAGAAAAACTCTGCCCAAACCCATTGAGGTTTCAAGAATCCAAGGTATATACCTTTCATTTGTTTCTTGATCTATATAATTAAGATCAACATTAGAAAATTTCATATGCTGTGACAAATCATAGTCTGTTCTATCATGAATCCCCTCCAATTCATCAAAGCCTGTTGGAAATTCATATTCAATATCCCAGGCATCTTTTGCATAAAAAACTAAATTCTCATGTTGTTTAAAACGCAGTTTTTTCTCATTTATACCTAGAGACAAATACCAATTCCACCTGTCCTTTTTTATAGTTTCATAAGCTTCCTTGTTTTCATTTGGACGAACAAAAAACTGCGTGTCCGCTTGTTCAAATTCACGTGTCCTAAATAGAAAATTACGGGGAGATATCTCATTCCTAAATGCTTTTCCTATCTGAGAAATTCCGAAAGGAATTTTTGGATTCATGCTATTTACAATGTTCTTATAGTCAAGATAAATACCCTGACATGCTTCCCCAGGAAGATACACCGGCTCATTGCCATTTGAAGTAAAATCACCCAGATTACTTTTCACCAAAAGATTGAAGGCACGAACATTAGTAAATTCTTTTTTGCCACAAGTTGGACATTTTATTTTATCTCGGTTTGAATCAAAAAGTTCATTTATTGATTGCTCAGACATTTTTTCATCTGCAACAACTCCAATCTTTGCCAATTCTTTATCTACACGTATACGAGTGTTACAATTTTTACATTCAGCAAGAGGATCGGAAAACCCTCCAACGTGTCCACTAGCCTCCCAAGTACGAGGGTGTTTAAACATTCCAGCATCTAAACCATAATAATTCTCCTTGTCGTAAACATTAGCTTTCCACCAAGAACGTTTTATATTGTTCAGCAACTCAACCCCTCTTGGACCAAAATCATATACACCAGCTAACCCACCATATATTTCTGATCCTTGAAAGACAAATCCTCGCCTTTTACAAAGCGACACTATTTTTTCCATCAATTCATTCTTGTTTTCAGCCATAATATCCTATATTAACCCAAATACTATTTCGTTGCTACTCCACCACCATGGCATCGCTATTTTTGTAAGTAGGATCAGAATACTGTGTAGTAACAGGTTGCACTTCCGAAACTATCTGGGTTTCAGTGTATGTATCCATTGCAGATATTTTTAATCGTGTAACTAAATCTGGAATATTATTAATTTGAATGACACTTGGAACTATCCCCACCTTAAAAGAAACTTCTTTTGGTGAGTAAGTAAAACCAGTACCCAGAGATATATTTCCTATATTCCAAGTTACAATTCTGGTTTCTGGATTATAACTTATTCTTTCGTTAATTGGAGATATTTCATTTTTCCATTCAACACCTGCTGGTAGCACGGCTGTCACCACAGCATCCTTTAAATCATTATTAGCATTTGTAATTGTCCAGTTTATTGTATATGTAGACTCTTTGTCAGCTTTTGGAGGGATTGGACCTGTGTTGCTAAATGGCCCCACACCACGAAAGCTTTTGGCGGTGAAAGTCAAAACCGATGGAAACTTTATCATTATTTTCCCTTCTGAAGAAATCGTGCTTGTATCTGAACCAGATCTGTCACCTACTATTTTTACCAAAACATCAATATGAGGGTTCTTTATTGTTCTAGTCTGTATTGAATTTGCTAAAGAATAAAAAGAGAAAGAAACCTCTCCTGAATCCCCTGGAGAAAACAAGGCTAGGTTTTGAGTACTGTTTTTATCCCAAAGTATTGTATCATCAGTAGATCTAAAGAAACCCCCATTATTTGGCCTAACACTTGTTCTATCAAAAACACTTCCAGAAATAGTTGCAGAAATTTTTGTATTTAATACTTTGTCTGGCAAAATGTTCTGCCATTTGATACTTACTACCGAAACTCTTCCAAAAGAAGATATGGTATCAGATGAAACAGAAAGATCAAAAAATGTTTTCCTTATACCCACAGTGGCCATATTTGTAGCCAAAGGCACATCAAAATCTGAGACTTCTCCTGTATTTGGTGTTCCTGCTGATATATTAAATGTTCTATCTTCTAAGTTCTGACCGACTAATATCCCAGTTATTGATAGTGTTTTTTTATCTCCGTTTTTTAAATCCCCGAGATTCCATACCGAATTATCTCTCAATGGCTTTATGTTTGAATCTTTATAAGTAAAACCGTATGGATATTCTATTTTTATCAGAGAATTCCTTAAAACCACGCTTGAATTTGAAATCAAATCAATAGTAAAAGTTAAGTCTTGACCTGAATTAATTTCCTTTGGAAAAGAGACATTTAATATGATCGGAGAAGAATTTATAATAACTTCATAAGTTTTCTCTTTAGAAAATGTAGCATTTGAACCTTTTACTTTATATTCTATTCTAAAATTAAATGATTTTATGGATTCTTTTTCTCCATAAAGCAGTGCGCGTACTGTGTGGTCCTTGCTCTGACCACTAGGAATTGTACCCATATCTATTTTTTCACGAGACAGTGGTTCACTATCCCCTAGAGAAGACGCTCCTTCTGGATAAGTTATAAAAAATTCTACTTGTTCCAAATCTGTACGATTACTGTTTAATATAGAAAGACCCATAACTAACTCTTCCCCAGAGGCTACAGAACTTGGAGCTACTATTTTTATATCCAAATTGTTAGATGAAATCATATTCATCCCTCCAAAAAATATAAAAACAGCCACACCTAGAGCTACTAGAAAAAACGCCACGGATCCTAGTAAAAATTTATTAAAAAATGTGTTGTTGTGTTTAATCATGGTTTCTCCAGAAATATCAAGTGATGGTTTCGCGCCCCAGTCTTTTGGAACATCAATTTCCCTTCCTGACACTGGGGTTCTTTTTTCTTTTGGCACAATGTCCTCATTTCTAGAGTACAATGTTCTTTTTAGACGCTCTATACTACTTTTTTCAAATTCCATATTTTTAGATTTAACCTATAGATTATTTTCTTACATATCATCTTATCAAAAAAAACACAAAACGCATAATTATAGCTGGCTCTCTTTTAGAGCTTTATTTATAAGTGAAATTAAATTATTTTTATCTTTTTCTACCCGCTCAAGTATTTCTTTATCGTATTTTTTTGTGTCCATCAAAAAGTATCTTGCATAATCAATGTCACCGACATATCCAAGCAAAAACAATATACGCAAAACCAAAAGAATTTCTAAATTTTTAGATTCTTCGTCCTGTAAAGATTCTAGAAAGTCAAAGGCGTTCTTGGTAGTACTAAATATTTCCTGATGAGGAGATTCACCTGGAATCATTTTTTGTAACACCAGAGAAATTTGAGACAAGATTCTGTGTTGATAGATTTTATTACAAAAATAAAAGTTCTTTTTTTCTAAAACATTTGTAATTTTCCAACCATTCCTACCTTTTATACAAGAAATATTTACTAATGAATACTCCTGCAAAGCAGGTCTTAGTTTAGAGGTGGCTAATCTTGCAGATCTTGCAGAAGCTAAAATCAAACCAAAATCCAGAGTTAGAATATGTAAAAGTATATTGGCTTCACCAAATGCCGACCTCTTTAAAATTATTCCGTCAGTTGTATATATGTGATATCCCACTATTTTACAATAGAGAAGGTTGTACTACTCCCGTCTACCGAGTAGTCATTGGTATTTTCTGAGTAATTTATCTTTGTGATCTGGGTTGGTGCTTTAATCATATCCAAATAGGTCTCTAGAATCGATTGTCTGTCTGTATTTACTACTAACTCAATTTTATCCACAGGACTCAAACTTTCCTTTTTTCTGGCATCTTGAATAGCCCTGATAAGATCACGAACAAATCCCTCGTCTTTTAATTCAGGAGTTATGTTCGTGTCTAATTTTATTTCTTTACCACCAATCTTAACCTCTTTTACATTAACCTCATCAGAAACTATAGCCAGCAAATCTTCAGAGAAAGCATCGGGTATAGTCAAGGTCGCTAATGGTTGGCGAACCTTGTGTCCAGCCTTCTGACGAAGCTCAAGAGCTCCCGTGACAACATCTCTAACTTTTTGCATATCTTCGATTATTTTTGAATCTACTTTTTCAACACCCGGCCAGTCCTCAAGATGCACACTCTCTTTTTCTCCCCCAGCCCTACGATAAACTTCCTCAGCCATAAATGGCACAAACGGAGCTACAACTTTTGAAAACTCTCTTAAAACAAGAGCTGTGTAATATGAGGCACTAAAACGATCCTCGGCATTATCAGACTTGAACCTATCCCTTGATCGTCTCAGATACCAAGTAGACAAATCATCCACAAAATCCAAGATTGGTCTAGATGCCCTATCCAATTCGTACTTGTCCAAAAAAGTTGTTATTGTCTCTGTAAGCTCTGAAAGGCGTGCCAAAATCCACCTATCCAAAATGGATTCCTTCGGCTCTCCAACTTTTTCTGACGGATACATTTCATAAAACGACAAAACATTATATGTTTTTTGTACCAATTTTTTATATATCTCATCAACACCTTTTTCTGAAAAATTAAAATCTTCTGCTTTAACCAAAGGAGAAGACACAAGATAGTAACGCAAAGAATCAGCGCCATACTTATTAACTATCTCCATAAGATCAGGATAGTTATTTAGACTCTTACTCATCTTCCTTCCATCCTCTGCTAAAACAAGACCATTGACTACAACATGTTTATAAGGAGACTTTCCAAAAAGACCCGTAGACAAAACGAGTAATGTATAAAACCATCCCCGTGTTTGATCCAGGCCTTCGGCAATAAAATCTGCTGGAAAGATTGATCCTTCCTTCTCAAAATTTTCTTTATTTTCAAAAGGATAATGATATTGAGCAAAAGACATAGAACCTGATTCTAGCCAACAATCAAAAACTTCTGGAACTCTTTTTAATTTGTTGCCATCTTCATCAATCAACACAATATTATCTATATAAGGTCGGTGTAAGTCTAAATCATAATTTTCATTATGAGGTAGAGACCTGAAATCAACTTCTCTTATTTCTGCATTGTAAAACATGTCGTCTCGATAACTAGTGCTCATCTCTTTAACAGATTTCCCAGAAGCAGACAAATCTAGTAATGATAATGGTCCTCCGTGTCCGACAATAACTATATTTTTACCTTCATACTTTTCATTTATTTCATACAAAAATTCCATGACTCTACGACGAACATCCTCAAAATTCTCTGCTGAGCTGTTCCTCTTATAAAATCTCTCTGATAACACAGGAAAGGTTCTTGCATATTCAGACCAGGTTTTACCCTCCCATTCCTTACCATAAAACACCTCTCCTAACCGATCATCAAAAATAACCTCCCCAGAATAATCAATCTCTGAACAAATAATTTCCACGGTTTCCTTTACTCTCAAAAATGGAGAAGCAAAAATTAAATCAATTTTTTTATCCTTTAATTGTGTTGCATTATTTCTAACCTGTTCCTTTCCTTCAGAAGTCAATCCATCTGTGTTTTCTTTAAGAGAAGATACTTTTCCAGTTAAATTACTCTCTGTTCCACCATGTCTAACCAAAAAATAATTGTTTCTCTTTTTTATATATTTTTTCAATTCTTCTATTGATCCAACGACCAACCTTTCTCCCGATTCTTTCTCCCATACCGGTAGTGGTGCACCCCAATATCTAGAACGAGAAATGGCCCAATCCCTTGCACCCTCAAGCCATTTACCAAACCTACCATCTCTAATATCATCCGGTGTCCAAGATATATCTCTGTTTATATCAAGTAAGCGATCTTTTAAATCTGTAACTTTTATAAACCAAGAAGTGGTAGCGTAATTCAAGAGAGGTGTGTTACATCGCCAACAATGGGGATAAGAGTGAACTATTTTTTCTTTTGAAAACAAAGTTCCTTGTTTGGCTAAATATTTTATTATTTCAACATCGGTTTTTTGGTGATCTTCTATTGGTTTTACTTTTTGCCCAGCAAAATCCAGTACTTCTACTTTAAAAGTTCCGTCACGATTAACATGCTGAATAAAAGGAAGATCATTTTCCTTACCCAAGTTCATATCATCATCACCAAAGGCAGGAGCTATGTGAACTATTCCAGTACCGTCCTCAGAAGTTACAAAATTGCCAGGATACACTTTCCAAGCATTTTCTATTTTTTCTAATTTGTCATTGTCATAATAATTAAAAAGAGGTTTGTATTTTTTACCTATAATTTCTTTGGGATCTACACTTCTTAAGATTTTAAAATCTTTTCCAAAAACAGCCTCTACTCTGGATTTCAAAAGTATATAAGTATTGCCTTCTTCGCTACCTGAAACTTCTACATATTCCATATCTGGATTTACAGCCAAAGCCACATTTCCAGGCAAAGTCCAAGGTGTAGTTGTCCAAGCCAAAAGATAAGTCCTAGGTTTATCCAAAAGCTCCAACTCTACTGTAACTGAAATATCAGTAATATCTTTGTAACCTTGGTTTACCTCAAAATTTGAAAGTGTCGTTTCGCATCTTGGACAGAGAAGCATCGATTTGAAACCTTGATAAATCAGACCTTTGCCATATAAAGTCTTAAAGGCCCACCAAACAGACTCGGTATAGGTAGCATCCATAGTTCTATAATCGTTTTCCATGTCTACCCACCTACCACTTCTAGGAATTATTTTTTTCCATTCATCTGCGTATCTAAAAACTATATCTCTAGCATATTTGTTAAAATTTTCTATTCCATAAGTTTCAATATCTTTCTTGCTTGCAAGAGACAATTCTTTTTCAATTAGATTTTCAACAGGAAGTCCGTGACAATCCCACCCCCATCTACGAGAAACTCGCTTACCTCTCATTGTTTGATAACGAGGAATAATATCTTTTATAGTTCCAGGAAGTATATGCCCATAATGTGGTAATCCTGTAGCAAAAGGAGGTCCATCGAAAAACACAAAATCTCCTTCTGGGGCATCTTTTTCTAAGGTCTTTTTGAAAATTCCATTCTTATCCCAAAAATCCAGTATTTTTTCCTCTTTTTCTGCTACCTCACTTTTTGTTAGTTTTTCATTTTCAGCCATAGGAATATACTAGCACTTTCACGGCTTTTTTCAAAAACATTTATAGATACGGAGAAACCCGTCAACCTGGCAGGTTGACGGGTTTATGATTATCCTCACCCCCAATCCAATCATTTAATTTTCTCGATGCCAATCAAAAGTCGGATATGGTTTTTTTGCATCATATCCGAATCTTTCAGAACTACCCCCTAAATCATCATATACGTAATCTGGCATTCCTAGTGTATCAGTGAAAACATCTTCATACCTCGCATCTACAATTTCTATGCCATGCGGCTTAGGTAATTTCCAATCCTCCCAAGCATTACCCTGGCGAATTGCAAGAGTAGTGATACCATTTTCAGCACAAATTTTTTCCAAAACCCCCACAATCTCTGTTGCTTTTCTAAAATATTCATCGTTTTTTGAATTATCTTGAAAACTTCTTAGAATGGAGGATCCGTCCTTATTCCTTATCAAATCTCCCGGAACCGGTGAAACAACCTCCTTATATACAGTCCTCATTGGTGCATTTTCATCAACATAATTGAAATGCAACCTGGTTTGATCTCCTCCATGATCAACTTCCGAAACTATAATTCCAATAGTTGGAAAGTCTTTAAGTCTAATTAAAAAATTTTTGTTTTCTTTTTCTATATCAATACAATCTATTTTATCTTTTAGCTCTGGAGTAGATTGAACAAGTGACTGAAAATCAATTTTTTCATTTCTTTTAATTATTTCTTGGCGCTTAGGTTCATTTTCTGAATTCATTTCATATTCTCTGTTTTTCCATTGATCACTAGTAACCTCTAATCTGGGATTGTTACCATCTTCATTTGGAACATACTCTGCACCAAATTTTATTAATTCAGCATCAGATAATGTTCTGGATTTTTGATTGGCAGCTACTTCTTCGGCACTTGGTTTGTATCCTTCTTCACTCATGTTTTTAAATTAGATATTAATAACCTAATTTTACCCCCCCCAGCAAAAAAGCAACTTCAGAGCACAAAAATACCCCGGGTGGTTTTTTATTATAATGTCAAAGGGAATCTTTGACACTTTAGAATACTACATTCTGTCTGGAACAGAAATGCCTAATAAGTGCAATCCTGATGTCATAACAGAAACAAAAGCTCTAACTATTGCCAGTCTATATGATGAGTTTTTATTTTCTGAATCAATTATCTTTTCTTTTGCATAAAAAGAATTAAATTCAGAAGCAAGATTGGTTAGATATGTGACCAAATAATGTGGAGCGTATTCCACCGCAGATCTTTCTAAAACAGAAGGAAATCTCTCAAGAAGTTTTTCAATTAAAGTAGTCTGCCATCCAACTGGCTCCACAGAGGAAATGTTTACAACTTCTTTAGCTTTTCTCAAAACCGCCCCAGCTCTTACAGTAGCATATTGTAAATATGGACCAGAATCACCCTCAAGAGAGAGGGCTTTGTTTATATCAAAAACAATATCACCTCCTATAGCCTGTCTTAAAATAGAAAACTTCAAAGCCCCTAAAGCGACAATCTCTCCCACCAGATCCTTTTCCTCATCCGACATTAGAGGTTCCTTAATTTTTTCTTTTGCTCCATTTTTTAAGCTATTTATAATCCATTCCGCTGTCAAAATGTCGCCAGTTCTAGAGGACATTTTGCCAGAAGGCAACTTGAGCATGCCGTGCGATAGGTGAAAAACTTTTCCGGACAAATCTGGAAAAACTTGCTCTAACGCTTTTTCTGTAACTTTGAAGAATGCATCCTGCTCATTTGCTGTAACAGTAATGGATAAATTAAACGGATAACATTTATCTCTCTTTATTTGCATCAAGCCGATCTCTTTTGCCTCATATGTCGGTAAGCCATCAGAATTGAGAAAAACCCTAGTGTGTAGACCAAATTTTTCACCTGGAAATATAACAGCCCCTTCACTTTTTTCAAAAACACCCTTGTCCAAAAACTCTTCTACTATTTTTTTTCCAACAGGAGCTGATTCGCTTTCATAAAAATGAAAATCAAATTTATTACCTAAACGCTCGTACATTTTTTCAAAATAATCCAACGAAACCTGTCTTCCAGTTTTATATAAATTATTTATCTCATCATCTGATCCATCATAAACCTTTTTGTTTATTTCTATAATTTCTGCTTTGACTAATTCATCACTCTCGTACATTTTGGCACCAAGAGAATAGGCTTGTCCTAATGTCTTAACATCTACATTTGTACCAATCCCAAGATTTATAATGCCCCAAATAGCTTTGGCCACATGCAAACCAACATCTCCATGATAAGAAGCTCTAACAACTTCATTTCCTTGATTTTCAATAAGTCTAGCGACAGATTCCCCAATGACATTGTTCATCATGTGACCAATATGAAATTCCTTAAAAGGATTTGGTTGAGTATGTTCTATTAAAAATCTTGAACCTGTATAATGTTTGTTTTCTCCGAACGTATCTCCAGCTTTGTTTATCTTGTCTATGGAGGAAGAAAAAACTTTTGAATCAATATTTATGTTTATAAAACCCGGTCCGGCCATTTCTACTCCCGAGACTTCGTCTATTTTATTTTTTTGCAAGATAAGAACGTACTTCTCTGCCAAATCTCTGGGATTGGTTTTCTCTTTTTGAGCCATAACCATGGCAACGTTTGTAGCAAAATCACCGTGACTTAAGTCTGAAGGATATTCCAAAACAAAATCTGCCTCTACAGAGAGAGAGTCTTTAAGCCATTTTTTTACTGTGTCGTGCAAAGTCATATGAAAATCATAATAGCACAAACCGTATATTTATAAACATGTAAAAATTACCTTACTTTCCTGTACTTCCAAAACCTTTTTCTCCCCGATCTGAGCCAGAAAGTTCCTCTACTTCTACCACATCCACTTTTTCAACTTTTTGTATAAGCATCTGTAAAACTTTGTGACCTTTTTCAAATGTATAAGGCTCCTTTCCTAAATTAATAGCACCGTATGTTATCTCCCCTCTGTAACCAGAGTCAATAACTCCACCCAACATTTTTATTCCATGATTCATAGATAAGCCACTCTTGTCCCAACAAAGTCCAACGAAACCATCTGGTATTTCTATTGAGATACCACTTTTTATCTTAGAAATTTGTCCGGGCAAGAGAGTCACGGTTTCATTGCAGTACATATCCATCCCAGCATCAAAAGAATGTGCGTAGCTAGGCAGTACAGCATCAGGACTTAGTTTTTTTACTTTTAGTTCCATAGACCAATCATACCACTCACCCCTGGTTTTTTGAAGAAGGTTTACTTACTTACCTTTAAAATTTTATCTATTTTTTGGGCGATTTTTACAAAGTCTTTTTCTTTTTTGCCTCTGGTAGTTTCAGCAGCTGTGCCGAGTCTGATTCCTGATGGATCCATTGGGGATCTAGTGTCTCCAGGTATTGTGTTTTTATTAACTATTATTCCACCCGCTTCCAGTCTATCTCCAGCTTCCTTGCCTCCAATTCCCTTCCCGTCCATCCAAGTATCCATCAAAATCAAATGACTGTCTGTACCTCCAGAAACAATTCTCCAACCAAGTTTTTGTAATTCATCCGACAATGCTTTTGCATTTTTCAATATCTGACCTGCATATTTTTTGAAAGCTGGAGTATCTGCCTCTTTTAGCGTTACCGCTATAGCAGCAATTTGGTTTAGGTGCGGACCTCCTTGTAGTCCAGGGAAAACTGCTTTATCTATCTTTTTGTAAATTTCTCTATCATCAATTTTTGAGAAAATCATTGCCGAACGTGGACCACGCAAAGTTTTGTGTGTAGTCGTAGTAACCACATCAGCATATTTAAAGGGTGTAGGATAAACACCACCAGCAACCAGTCCTGCGAAATGCGACATATCAACCATGAGATACGCCCCCACACTATCTGCTATATCTCTAAATTTTTTGAAATCAACTATTCTTGGATAGGCAGTAAATCCAGCAACAATAATATTTGGTTTTTCTTTTTCTGCTAATTTTTTTATCTCTACATAATCAATAGTTTCGGTTTTACTATCAACTCCAAAAGGAACTTGTTGCCAAACTTTACCTGTGATTGAGACTTTGTACCCATGAGTTAAGTGTCCCCCATCTTGCAGATTCATTCCCATAATTTTTCCGCTGACTGGAACGAGCCCTAAGTACACCGCAACATTTGCCGGAGAGCCAGAAAGCGCTTGGACATTTACGTGCCATTTGTTAGAGGTTAAACCAAAAAGTTTCAACGCTCTTTCTTTACAAAGATTCTCTATTTTATCCACAAATTCATTTCCCCCATAATACCGAGCCGCTGAATATCCTTCTGCATATTTGTTAGTTAACTCCGAACCCAGGGCCTTCATAACATCTTCTGAAACATAGTTTTCAGAGGCGATAAGGTTTATAACCCCTTTTTGTCTTTTTTTCTCACTTACTATTAATTTTTCAATTTGTTTATCTTTCATTTGTTTCTGCATCATAGCATTGACCACACTGTTTATAAAGGTTAATATCGCCTTAGAAATGGAGACCTCTGATGAAAATAGTGATGATTGTCGCAACCGACGAGAAAGGTGTGATAGGGAAAAACGGCAAAATACCTTGGCGTCTGTCTGCCGACATGAAACACTTCGCGGATAGCACCATGGGAAAAGCAGTAGTCATGGGTCGAAAGACATATGACTCCCTACCCACAAAATTCAAGCCTCTACCTGGCCGAGCAAACATCGTCCTGACTAGAGACATGAATTTTGAAGCCCCGGGATGTATTGTGATGCATTCCATGGAAGAGGTTCTGCAAACATCAATCGCTTGGGAGGTTGTCATAATTGGAGGGGCAGAGATATATAAACTGTTCCTGCCACACACCCGACGTTTACTTGTAACAAAAGTCGACGTCACCATAGAAAGTGGGAACGCTTTCTTCCCGAATATTGGTGATGGGTGGAAAGAGTGCGTGATCGCACACCACGAAGCGGACGAGAAGAATCAATACTCCTTCTCGATTCACGAATTCACAAGAGCTCTTTGAGAGGAAGAGTAATGGAACCAAAATACCTGCCTGTGAGTGAACGCACCCCGGACACCCAATACAGGGAAAGTCTTGGAAAAATCTTGGAGAACGGAGAATACACCAAGAACCCATTTCAAACCATGGGTACCTACACTCTCCTCACTCTGTCCCCTATGTTCTTTCTCTTAGCCAACGGTTTTCCGATCATCACTGAACGGAAAATCGGGTTCTGGAGAAAACCCATCGCAGAACTCCTGGCCTTCATCAACGGTGCCCGCACCGGAGAGGAACTAGCCAAGTGGGGGTGCGATTGGTGGGGCAAGCAGTGGGCTACCCCTGAGAAATGCGCACAATTTGGTCTCCCGCCAGGAGACCTCGGGCCAGGCTCCTATGGAGCCGCCTTCCACGACTTCCCCATGATTGACGGTGGATCGTTTAACCAGTTCGAACACCTGGTTAAACAGATGAAGGAATACCCGTCCATCAGAACCCATGTTATTAGTCCATGGATTCCGCAGTACGCACTAGGGCACAGTGGCTTGCAAAGACAGGTCGTGGTCGCGCCTTGTCATGGATGGATCCAGATCACCGTGATCAATGGTAAGTTGACCCTTCGCATGGATCAGCGCTCAGCGGACTTCCCCATCGGCGTTCCGTCGAACATCATTCAGTACGCAGCGCTCACGATCATGATCGCTCACGTCACTGGAAACGAACCCCATATGTACATCCACGCGACACACGACGCGCAGGTGTACGAGGATCAGGTAGATCCAATGTGGGATATGCTCAAGAGGGAGCCGAGGGTGTTCCCTAGTCTTCACCTGACCAGAGAAGGCAGAAAGATCACTGACCTCTTCGAGTTCAGGCCGGAGCACTTTGAAATTAGTGACTACAATCCTCATCCAGGGGTTGTGGGGATCCCGGTCACAACCTAAGCAACCGTTCTTTTGTTTTCTTAAACAAGTCGCACCCATTCGTGGGAGGTGGCTTGTTTTTTTTGTGTAAAATGGTAAAAATGATTCTGGAGGAAAACCTGTGGCAAAAATGAAAATGGACAATGCTCGGCACATTGAGCAGCTCCGCAGAATGAAAGAGTTGGAAAAGAAAGGTGAGTGTCACTTCTGTGGAGACATAACCAAGAAACACACAGCCCCGGTCACCTACAGGAACCAGAAATGGTTCATTGTAGCGAATGATTTTCCCTATCATGGTAGTACCCATCACTACCTCATCGTACCAACGTCTCACATTACCAGACTGACCGATCTATCGCCAGATGACCAGTTGAACCTCTTTGACGCAATCGGTTGGCTTGAAAAAGAGCTCGATGTCAAGGGTTTCTCTGTCTTTGCAAGATCTGGTGATATGGCCTTAACAGGAGCCACCCTGGATCACCTACACTTTCACTTTCTTGTCGGCGAGAGAAAGACAGAGAACACAGAGTGGCTCATGGTCACTCTCGGCTACAAGAAAAAGTAGAGTGAACGATTAAACCCCGGGCCCGCTTACGCGGACTCGGGGTTTTGTACTACTTGGATGATCTCCACTCCATTTGAACGCAAAACTTCCTGCGCGTTCAAAACAGAGTATCCATCACGAAAGAACACTTGCGTCACACCCGCGAAAACAATCTCGCGAGCGCAGTCTTCACAGGGAAACGTAGTCACGTAGAGAGATGACCCCTGAAGAGGTAGCCCTCGTCTCGCACACAAAGCAATAACTGCTCGCTCAGCATGCAGTGCACAATACTTCCCCTTCTGTCCAGCATCCACGTTGAGCCGCGGATCACCAAACACGTAAGTCTCGTACTCGTTCGGCAGGTGTGTGTTGTGCGCTATTGCCAGAGTTTCACCTCCAGCACCAACCACAACAGCTCCGATCTGACGCCACCAATCTGGACTCTTTGCGGACTCCGCGGTTGCCCACTTCATCCTCCATTTGTCCAAATCTGAGGAACTGATCGATACACCAGAGATAATCGGCTGCTTACTCTCCACAGCCTTCATGTCCCACCTGGCCCAAATCATGTCGTACTCAACCTTCACATGATTAGGACGAAGGTACTTTTCCGACAGAAGATGCGACACGTCTTCATCCGGCAAAACCCACGGACTCCAAGACAATGAGCGCATCTCTGGATCAAAGATGCCGACGTTTCGAACGAGTTTTGTTTCTCGAACGAACTGTTGGACCATCTCTGTCGGCAAAGCGGACATGTTACGAGACAGTCTAGGCAGCAGACTCTCCGCCATCTCTTGCGAGATGAGGTATAGATCCCCTGGCTTCCTCACCTTGAACCAGTCGATGTGTCTCTGGTTCAAAGTTGGAATGTACGCGATGAGACTACTACTCATCCCCTTCTCCTTTGAGTGACTCCTGCATGAGATCCACGATTTCGGCAGAAAAGATTTCGAGTTTCCCCTTAACCTTATCTGCCAGCTCCCTTGCTCCGTCAATCTTCAGGCGACGAAGCTTCGCTGTGGTGGAGGTTGCCGCCTTGGCTTCCAAGTGCTTGATTTCTCCACAGAACTCCTGCAGAGCCTCGCTGTCCTGGTCCGTGAACGACCTAGTCGTTTTTGACATAACCAGAACGTCAGGCCGAACCAACTTGATAAGATCGTACATGTGCTGACCCTCGTCACGTCTTGCAATGATGTGAACAAAAGACAGCATTGCCAACACTTCGATCCTCTGGTCGAAAGTGTCGAACGGTCGATCTGGACCCTTCATGGACCGAGTCAGCTCATCTGAGTCGACACCAACGATAAGAACATCACCACAGCTACTCGCTTCTGCCAAGTACCTACCGTGACCGACATGGAACATGTCGTAGACACCCTGAGTGAGAGTGATCCTAAAACCACTCTCTTTCAGGAGCCGAACAACCGCTCCCAAATCTTCATAACTCTGGATGTACTTGTCTTGGACCTTGTGTCTTGCCTCGAGAATTGTCTTCAATGTAGGCATTTCTGCCCTCCTTTTTTGGAATACGTGAGAAGAACTTCTGGTTTAGTAGTATCACAATAAACAAAAAAAGATACTTTACTAAAGTATCTTTTTTTGTTTTAAATTTTGATTTACTTTATCTATTTTACATCAACTCCTTACAGGAGCAGTACACCTTTCGCATTTTGACTAAAAAAAGCTCGAGGTCCGTTGATGTTGCTTATTTCACATCAACTCACGCATAATTTTCTACTGAAAACTTGCGCGAGCCCGCCTCGGCTCGACAGCCTCCGGCCGGTGGACGTTCTCTATTTCACGTCCACCCCCATGCTTCGAGCTGTACCTGCAATAATCTTCATTGCGGCTTCAACATCATTAGCGTTTAGGTCTGGCATTTTCTTTTCAGCGATTTCTTTAAGTTGTGCTTTTGTTATGCTTCCAATTTTTGAAACTGCATTTTTTCCAGAACCTTTTTCCTTACCTAAAGCTTTCAAGATAAGATTTGATGCTGGAGGAGTTTTCAATACAAAAGAGAATGTTCTGTCCTCGTAAACTGATATATCTACAGGCACAACATCGCCCACCATCTTTGCTGTGGCATCATTGAACTGTTTTACAAACTCACCTATGTTTATACCGGCCTGACCTAGAGCAGGACCTACTGGAGGGGCTGGAGTTGCCTTACCCGCAGCTATTACTAATTTCAGTTTTTTTGTTATTTTCTTTGCCATTTTTTTATTTTTACGTTAATTCCCGAGAAGCGCGAGATGACCTAATATACAACAATTCCTTAAAAAATTCAACTTTCTCAGCATTCCAAGACTTTCAAATCTAGATGAAATCCGACGTGAGAGTTTGAAAATTCGAGGAGCCTTACTGTCGTAAGGTGATGAGCATTTTCAAACTGGGAACGAGGAGTTCGCCAGATTTGAAAGTCTCTGAACTAGATTTTCTTTACCTGAAGAAAATCTAGTTCCACTGGTGTCTCTCGGCCAAACATAGCCACCAAAACCTTAACCTTGCCTCTCTCCTCATCAACTTCATTTACCTTACCATCAAGATCCTTAAATGGACCATCAACAATAGTAACAGCATCGTTCAAAGATAAATCTATTTTATGTCTAACTGTGTGGGCATCCATACGTCGGAATAAATCCTCTGCTTCTTTTGGATCTATTGGTACAGGATAAATTCCAGAACCAACAAAACCTGTTACACGAGGTGTATTTCTAACGACAAACCAGGAATCCTCAGTAACTATCATATCTACAAGAATATAACCTGGATATATCTTTTCTTCCTCTTCTACCCTCTTACCACCTTTTATTTTAATTTTCTTTTCTGTCGGAACAATAACATTGAATATTTTGTCCTCCATACCTAGAGATTCTATGCGCTGTTTTAAATTACGCATAACTGCGTTTTCATATCCGGCATAGGTATGAACCACATACCAATTTCTTGTACCATTTGTTTGCTGTTTTGACATAATAAATTAAATTACAAATTTCTTTAGAATCAATTCAAAGATATAGTCAAAAAAACCAAGAAAGAATGAAACAAAAACTGAAATCAAAACAACTACTATAGTAAAAGCTATCGTTTGGTTACGAGTGGGCCAGCTAACATGTTTTAATTCTCCTTGTGTATCTTTTAGGTAAGTAATTAAGCTCATATTTTTATATCAGAGAGATTATTGTGTTTTCTCCCTATTAAAAAACCCCGTCTGGGGATTTAGAGATATAATACTCTCTATCGCCCCACAAGTCAACATCCACTAAAATACACCCGATAAATACCCTCCTATTTAACCTCGTAAGTTATTGTAACATTTGAAACAGTCTTGTTTTCCCCCACAGGAAGTCTTGGAGATACAGCTGCCTCACCAGCCCCCATTGCCTTTACACTACTCATAGAATCCATTGCGTAATACATTGGAGGGTAATCGCTGGAATCATTAAAACTTACTATTCTTACCAATTTTATGTCCAAAGCCTTTGCCAGAGCTTTTGCTTTTTCTTTAGCATCAGCTATTGCTAATTCTCTAGCTTCTGCCTTGGCAGCATCAGTATCATCAACTACAAAATCAAGACCACTTATATTGGTTGCTCCCAAACCACCAACTTTTGTTAGCACATCTCCAGCGTCTTCTGTCTTTCTAACCTTTACAGATACTGTTTGGTTAACCTCATAACCAGTTAAAATACTTTTACCTGGAGGACAGTACACCGGCATACCCAGATCAGAAGATGATGTAGGACAAGAAGCCTGTCTCCATTCATATTTAGGACCAGAATTATAACCTATTGTTTTTACATCTTTATCTTCAACACCCATTTCTTTCAAAGCATCTAGAATAGCGTTCATTTTTTTACTAGATTTTTCTTGAGCCTCTTTTACTGTTTTACCTTCTTCATTTACTGAAAAAGAAAACGATCCTGTATCAGGAATTGAAAAAACCTCCCCTGTTCCAGAAACTGTTATCGTATTTGCAGGATAAACGCCCCCACCTATATAAGAGTATTCCTTTACAGCACTCAAGGCTTTTACACCAAGAAAAACTGCTAAAATTACAATTGTGGTTATCAAAACGTTGAAAAATCTCTTCTTTTGTAGACTATCTAAATTAGTATCAAATAATTGATTCATAATATTCTAGTTAATTAATAACTGCGACCTATTTTAGCACATTTTGGCTTTTTTGTGCATCTAGTAAATTCTGGAATAAAGAAACCACAGTTAATGGCCCCACTCCACCAGGAACCGGTGATATAGCTGAAACCATGTTTTTTACATCATCAAATACAACATCACCTCTGAGACCCGTAATGGTTTTATGTATACCAACATCTATAATTACTTGACCTTCCCTAACATATGAGGAGTCCACCATACCCAAAACTCCACAAGCAACAATAATAACATCAGCCGTCTTTGTTATGTTTTTAATATTGTCTGTTTTTGAATGGCAGACTGTAACTGTAGCATTTCTATTTAGACACATTTGTGCTATTGGTCTTCCAACAAGATTTGACCTACCTATAACTACAACGTTTTTTGATCTAAGATCAATTTTGTAATAATCAAACAAGGACATCACTCCTCTAGCTGTAGCTGGTATTATTGCGTCCTTATCACCACTATAGAATTTGCCTTGTTGTATAAAACCCAAACCATCTACATCTTTTCTGTAGTCTATAGTATTTAATATTTTGTGAAGATTAATATTTTTTGGTACTGGTAACTGAAAAATAATCCCTGATATTTTTTCATTTTGATTATATGCTTCTATATTATTAATTAATTCATCTTCACCGACATCATCTGGAAATTTTTTGTGTACAACCTCGATCCCCAAACTCTCACCAAAAATCTTTTTCTGTTTTATGTAAACATTAGATTCTTCATTATCACCTATTTGAAATATGACTAACTTGGGTTTAATTAATAAACCACCAACCTCTTCTAAAAGCTGTTTTTTTAAAAAATCTCGAGTCTCTTTTCCAGAAAGTAAAATCATTTTATTTATCAAAAAAATACCTAAATATTTGAACGGCAATATATGAGATGCCTACACCCAGGATAATTCCCCAAAAAACATCACTTACCCAATGTACACCTAAATAAACCCGACTTCCAGCTATCAAAAAAATCCCAAATATACAAACAAAATTAAATACATATTTGTAGGGCTTTTTAAAATAATCATCAAAAATATAAATGAGCATCAAAAAAAATATTGTAGCTGCCACCGCATGATAACTTGGAAAACTTTGGCCCAGGACAGATATTACTGCCATAGACGGACGGCTAACATCAAAAAATATCTTCAAAAAATAAGTAATAATTCCCCCCACAAAAATAGTCAGCACAAACAAAAAACTATATCTTATATTCCTAAATTTACATATTAGAAAAGCCACGATCAAAACAACAAAAATAAATCTCAACGCACTCACAACAGTAGTCACGTCAAAAAAACTAGTTACTACATACATAAAATCAGTCATACCAGGAGTACGACCATGAGTAAAATAATTTTGCACAAAATTATCTATACTATTCATATTTTTCCCATCTAGCAAAAATACCACTAGTTAAAAGCCGGCCACCAGAAGATTCTTTTATAGCCAGTTCACCATCAGAAATATTTCCCTTTAAATCATTAGTAATAGTCTCAAGCAACTGTCTGTATGTAACACTTGAATACACCGAGGCATATCCATTTAGCACAATCGCAACAGGGCTATCTGAAAGCACTTGTTTAACTCTATGCAAAAACGGCAACAAATCTTCTTCAATCTTCCAAACTTCTTTTTTTGCTCCCTTGCCATAGACAGGCGGATCAAGCAAAACGACATCATACTTCACCCCTCTTTTTATTTCTCTTTCTACAAATTTTCTTACATCATCAACTATAAATCTAATTTTTGTTTTTTCTAAACCAGATAATTTCATATTGGTGTTTGCCAAATCTACCGCAAACCTTGAAGAGTCAACATGACAAACATCAGCTCCAGCTTTAGCGCAAGCCAGACTTGCTCCTCCTGTATATCCAAACAGATTTAAAACTTTAACTTTTTGATTTTCTTTGGATATTTTTTCTTGTAACCATTCCCATTGAACAGCCTGTTCTGGAAACACTCCTAAATGTTTGGAAGGTAAAAGTTGTAACTGAAAAACCAAATCATTCAAAGAAACATTCCAAACATCACCCATAGTTTTTGTTTTTTTCCATTTACCCGCTGTGCCCGATCTAACAAAAAAAGCCTCATTTTTTTCCCACTCCTTTTCCCCTAGCGACTTTTCCCATATAGCTTGTAAATCTGGCCTACGAAGCACAAATTCACCATATTTTTCTAGTTTTTCACTTCCACCACTATCCAAAAGTTCATAATCTTCTATTTTTTCTGTAACTAAAATATTTTTTATTGAAAAATCTTCCTTCATAAAAACAATTATACAACAACTAACAAAATAAGAAGAATTAAAAAACGAACCCCTCCTAGATCATACGATCTGGGAGGGGTTAAAACTGTCAACGAAGTGGAGGCAAAACGCTGGGAGGATATTTCCTTGAGACAACTACCTGTCCCTCCTCCAAAACCACGACCTTTCTTAATCGTGGCAGAGCCCACCTTGAATTGATCACTGGCACATCACTGACACGAAGAGGAGTTTCACTGGAAAGCAAGAACCATCCGGCCCTGTACCTGACAGCAGAAACTTCTCTGATCATGCCAAAGATATCTGGTGAAAAGAACGTCAACTTCTGAAATCCCAACGACACATCTTGTAGAAGTGTCATCCAGATTTCGGAAAGTGAGGTCTGAAGATCTCCCCCCAATCCAACGCACACTTCTTCGAGAGTTGCCCTCTCTCGAAGCGCGTACATGCTGACTGTCCCACCAGGATAGATTGGGAGACTTCGGCCATCTGACAGGAACCCACACCGAAAGTTCTCGCTCCAACCTTCGATTGTGATACGCGAGCCCTCGTTGCCGAAATTCTTTCCCTTGGCAACTTCCCCAAGCTTGAGAGTCCTCTCCCAACGAAGAACCGAGATCGGTGTACGAACAAAAGAAGAAGGTGGAGGTTTCGCTACCGAGCCATTCTTTCTGGCCGAAACCGTGATGGTTCTCAGGATATCATCGAGATCGGCAACCGGAACGATCTCTACCAACTCACGAACCTTCTCTCGCATTTCCTTTTCGGTCATATTTGGTTCTCCTGAAACCGAGAATTCTGATTTTATACCTTTTCCGAAATTAGTAATATCATTATAAACAGTAGTAGTCAACCAAAAATCAAATTTGAAAATCTATTTCAAAGGGATACATCCCCATACCACAAGTGCCTTTCAAAACCCCAACAGAAGGACTACCAAGTGGTATTTCAGTAACACCAGCCAGAGCTAAATTTTTTGAAAGATCCATGCTAGGAATTCTAACTATAGAAGAACAATCAAATGTTCCGTTTGTGTTAACACGAAGAACTGTCGGGATTCCAGCTTTAGCCACACTTTTTCTAGGAGAGTAACCAGCCTTAGCAGTTAGATCTATAAACTGAACACCCTCAACCACACTCACATTGTTAACTAAAACATTTTCTGTTTGGGAAGTATTTTTGCTGAGTATAACAACTCCGACAATCAAAGATAAAGATATAAAAATGGAAACTAGAATAGATTTCATATTATTACTCATTAAAAATGAAAAATAGGTGGTAATAATCCTATAACCACCAAACTATTAAGTAAATTGAAAACAGCAAAAAATATCACGATAATACCGGCCGATCTAAAAAATATTCCTGATTTTGAATTATTAATAAAACCTAAAGAACTAAAACTAATTAAAGCAAGAGCAGGCAAAGTACCCAAGGCAAAAACAAACATAGTCAAACCTCCCTGCAAAAAAGCACCAGTAGAAAGAGTATAGACTTGCATTGATTGTGTAAAACCACAAGGCAAGAAAAAGGTAACAGCCCCAACTAAAAACGGTGTTAATCTATGATTCCACCTAGAAACTCCCAAGGCGTGTTTGGAAATAAATTTCGGCATTGATGGTTGTAGTTTTTTGGTAAAATCAAAAATACCCAAAAGATTTATTCCAAGAAGAAGCATTACTAAACCTATTATAAAACTTAGAATAAAAGACATGGTGCTACTCAAAGTAAATGCTGAGCCAATAACACCTATCACACCACCAAAAATAAAAAAAGAAATCATGCGACCAGAATGAAAAAATAATTGGGGTTTGATTTTATCCCCCTCCTTTGCAAATGTCGCAGACATAGACAACACGAGACCTCCCACCACAGCAGCACAAGAAGATATTGAGGCCACAAGTCCTAAAACAAAAGCTGTCCCAAAAGTCACATTACTAGAGTTCACAACACTAACCAATCCTGTTTTTTGTAATAACAAAAATATAACTACAAAAACTAGAGCAACAGGTACTGCAATTTTGAAATCTGACCAATTTTTATTATCTTCTTTTTTATCAATAAAAAAAGAGTATCCTCTATCCAGAAACATTACCGAGAAATCCTTTGCCAATTCCTCTTGTGGAATACCTTCAAAATCCCCTGTCACTTCTACTGTACTAGCACTAACATCCACTATGACCCTATTTACATAAGATAAATCTGAAAGTTCTTGTTGTATAAACAATGCACAAGATTTGCAGTGCATTCCTTGAATATAAAATTTGTATGTAACCTTACTTTGCATAATATAATTATATCAATCAAAAAAAATAAAAAGAAACCCGTCGGCAAGGAACGCCTCGCCGACGGGGGGTCCGAGCTCTAAGGGGTCCGCCCTCACTTGTGTGGTGAGGGCTATCTACTGCAACCCTCCTTGCAGTGAGCCACGGCTGGAATCATCCAGTGCTTCATAAAGAACTCCTTCCTCCTGGGAAATTGGTTTCACCTGCCCAGGGAAAGAATTTTGAATCCTTTCTCTGGGTACGTAAACTATTTTCTCTTTAGCTTATAAACTTTCAATATTTCTTCTGTAGCCTTTCTTTCTTTATTTTTTCCCTCTTTAATCTGCTCTATCAAACAGGTACCCAAATGATCTTCCATTAGGGCATCCTCCACTGAAGACAATGCTTTTTTAACAGCTGATGTCTGAGTGATAATATCTATACAATAAACATTATTATCTATCATTTCTTGAAGACCCCTAATCTGTCCCTCTATTATTTTTAGGCGACGTAGAAGTTTCTGTTTTGCTGAATCCATGTTTTTCATAAACGTAATACTATACCCCCTGGGGGTACAAGTCAAGTGTGGATAAATAGATATAACAAAAACCACACAAAAATTGGCTTCGTTATTTTTTGGGGTGGCTACTGGGAGATTTGACCCTTACAGGGTCAGTACCCCAATTGGATATTTTGTTTCGCAGGCTCACAAAATATCTCAATCGGGCTTCAACTCCCGACATAAGTGCCCCCGGCACTTATTCAGCCACTTAAAAAATCACTTCGTTATTTGGGTGGCTACTGGGAGTTGAACCCAGACAGAGAGCTCCACAAGCTCGCGTGCTACCGCTACACCATAGCCACCATCATCTCCAACAAAATTACTTATAACTTGGAGGTATTTCTACAATACCAGACAAGTGGTTAGAAAGTCTAGCAAGGGCGTAAAGAATACTGGACAAACGATTTAAGTATTTTTTTGTGTTATCCCCAATAGGTCTATGTCCTTCTTCCAAAACCCCCACCACCCTCCTTTCGGCCCTGCGTGCTATTGTACGTGCAACATCAAAAGTAACACCCAATTCTGTTCCTCCAGAAATAAAAAATGTTTTAATAGGGGGCATTGTTGTCTCTATCTCATTTATTATTTTCTCAAGTTCTAAAACTTTTTCTTCTCCTACTTTTTTATCAGCTCCAGCAAGCTCTGCTTGGATAATGAAAAGTGTTTCTTGGATTCCATGAACTATCTCGCTAATATTTTGGCCATTAAAAATAAATTTTTTTTCTACAGACTTTATTTTACAAATTCCTAAAAAAGAATTTATTTCATCCACAGCCCCCAACGCCTCAGCGATGGCAGAGCTTTTTAAAACTCTCTGGTCACAACTAAATGTTTTGGTTGTACCATCGTCCCCCCTCTTTGTATAAAGCATTTACTGATTATATCAGATCAGATTTTTTATTAAAAAAATCACCAGGGGGACGAATCCCCCCGGCAACCTTGTGTGAACTAGCGAACAATGGAAAATGGGTTTGATGGATCACTCATCCACTTCTCCCCTTTAGAACCTACTGCAACCACCCTGGCCTCATAGGTCCCCATGGGAGTCATGAAAGAGTAGGGTTGATTGGAGAAATCATACCTAATTCTCCCATCAGCCTGAGGTGCCGGCTTACCGAAACTCCAGTAAATCACAGGCTGACTTGAACCGATAGCATAGAACCCCATCTGGTAACCGGAAACGATCGAGGTGCCGTCCGGAGCCAGACTGAAATGTGCTAACGACGGCTCAAATTCAACCATCTTCGGATTAACTATCACTGTACCCGCAGGAGGTAGTGGACTGGTGCCAACAACATTTGCAACACTAACCACGACAGAAGTCGTAGTCAAGCTACCGTTGACACCACGAGCAACAAGAGTCACTACATGGTATCCGTTGGTAAGCTTTGTTGTATCCAGGTTGAAGAAAAATGGTGGAGCCACAATCTCCGAACCTTGATTGACATCATCCACCTGGAACTGAACTCCTGCTACCTTCGTTGGATCTGAAGCAGTAGCAATGACAGTCGTCTGACCCGCCACAACCTGTCCGAAAGCAATGGACGTTATGGCTATTGTCGGGATCGTGTAGTCCGGTACTACCGCTATGAGACGACTGCTTGGGATCGGCCTCTCAAAAAGACCAGTCGCAAGTTGCCACCCCACAGCAAGATGATTCACATTATCAGTCTCTTTCTCCACTTGAATTGCTTGGAGAAAGTAAGCGCTACCCTTGACGAGTGAAATCTTTGCTGACTTTTGGCCAGCATACTTACTCCACTCGGTAATCTTCACTGGCGTTGACAAGAGCACACTACCAAGAAGCCCCATTCCAGCAGTCAGCTTTGAGAAGTTGGTTGTGGTGTTGATCCACACCGCCGACTCCCCGCTTGCTGTAAAGAAAAATGGGTAATTCCCGGTGACTGGTACGTTGAGCTGTGCCGTGTACCGAGCCACAAATGGCCCTTGAACGTTTGTAGAAGAGAACTTGCCGGTAGTCAGTGTCTCAGTTGTCGTAGGAGCACCTAGAATGTTCGGGTTAGTAATAAGGTCCCCGGGGTTAGCCAGGGTCTTACCAACCCAGACTTCCCTAGTGACCCCTTGGGCGTAAACTTCACACCCAAACAACAAAACAACGATGACCAATCCGACGAACCTCTTCATTTTCCACCTCTTTCAAAGTCCGTACAGAACACGGAGAGTGTCTGTTTCTAAACAAACCATATCATCATAAATATCAATAGTCAAACAAAATCGCCTCTATTGTCATTTATTTTGGTGCGCGAGACAGGACTTGCACCTGCACACCTTACGGCGCTACCACCTCATGGTAGTGCGTCTGCTAATTTCGCCACTCGCGCATATTCAACCAATGCAGTATATGAAAATTCTGGCTTTTTTTCAATATCAAAAAACACTCCGAGTGGAGTGTTTTTTGTTTTTATTATTCTGCTGGAGTCTCTGCTACCGCTTCTTCTACCACTTCTTCTGCACTTGGAGCATTATCCGGTAACGCACGGATATTTCTCATTTGTCGACGAATCTCTTTGGCTGCCTTATCTCGTATATGATAAAGTTTTGCTCTTCTAACTTTTGATCTTTTTATTGTTTCTATAGAATCTATCATTGGTGAATATAGAGGGAATATTTTTTCAACACCCACACCAGAAGCCACACGTCTAACCGTAAAAGTAGCGCCTGCCTCCTTGCCGTGTTTTACAGAAATTATAAGACCTTCAAAAGCCTGTAGTCTCGTTTTATCTTTTTCTTTTATTTTTTGCCAAACACGAACTGTATCCCCTGACTTTATATCAAGAGATTTCCTTT
Source organism: uncultured Candidatus Saccharibacteria bacterium (assembly GCA_964453075.1). Taxonomy (GTDB): domain Bacteria; phylum Patescibacteriota; class Minisyncoccia; order Phycocordibacterales; family DATDWN01; genus C7867-006. Next base: position 39,073 of record CAYVNM010000003.1, on the reverse strand, counting down.
CGGCTATTTTCACCGGAGATTGTATTTTGTCTGTTTTTGCATCTGCCATAATAGAAGCAATCTACCACAGGACTACTGGTTTTGCAACAAACCTAGGGCATAAGTAAAATCTTCCGGATATGGAGCTACAACTTCATGAGAACCCCCGTTGAGATCTTTAAACTCAACTCTATACGAATGTAACGCTTGCCTATTGAAACCTAGAGTATTTTCACGCTTTGGTGCATACATAGAATCGGCAACAAGTGGATAGTTGATAGCTTTGAAATGCACTCTAATCTGGTGCGTTCTACCGGTCTTTGGACTAATTTCCACAAAAGAATATCCTGACCCTTTCAACAAAACTTTGTAATCTGTCACAGCTTCCCTCATTTCTCCCCTAGCGCCCCTTTGGGCTGACCACATACGAAAATCCTGTGAACTCCTGCCTATAGGTCTGTCTACAGTACCTTTTTCTGATTTCATTTCCCCAAAAACAAAAGCATGATAAGTTTTTTTAACTTCATGATTCTGAAATTGTTTTTTTAACGATTCAAAAGAATCCTTAGTTTTGGCAACAAGCATGACACCTGAGGTATCTCTATCTAATCTGTGTACAATTCCTGGCCTCATAATAATTTCGCCATCAGCATTCCTGCCTGGTTCGCCGACATTTTTTATCTCTGGGTATTTTTGCACAACCCAATCAACCAAACTCTGTTCATCTGTTTTGCCATCACTATGCACAACAAGACCTGCCGGTTTATTTACAGCCACCACATCATCATCTTCATACAAAATTTCTATATTCATATTACATTATTTACCCATACGACGATCTCTGTTTGAATACTCCTCAACTATCTGCAAGAATTCTTCTTTAGAAAAATCAGGCCACAAAGTTTTTGTAAAGAATAATTCACTATATACACCCTGCCATGGCAGAAAACCAGACAACCTCATCTCCCCTGATGTACGAATAATGATATCTGGATCTGGCATTGGAAAAGTGTCTAGATGTCTTGAAAAATACTCTTCAGTAATATCCTCTAGTTTTGGGTTCTCAGAAACTATTTTTTTCACAGCAGACAATATTTCCTGCCTTCCACCGTAATTAAGAGCAAAATAAACATGTGGACCATTATTTTTAGAAGTTTTTTCTTTTGCTTCTTCTAGTATTTTTCGCAAATCAGAAGAGAAACGAGATAGGTCTCCAGCATAATGCAAAACCCCACCTTCCTTATCAAAGTAATCTAGTTCACTTTTTAAAAACTCTACAATGAGACCAATAAGATAAGAAACTTCTTCGGGAGAACGTTTCCAATTCTCGGTTGAAAAAGTATAAAAAATTATGTGCTTAATTCCAATTTCTTTTGCAAATCCAACTACTTTTTTCAAAGTTTCCCCTCCAGCATGATGTCCTTTAAGAGCAGGCATTCCCTTATTTTTAGCCCATCTTCTGTTTCCATCCATAATAATCCCCACACAATTTGGTATTTTTATTTCTGTACTCATTTTGTCAATAATACAACATCGTAACCATCTTTCCTAGGCACAGCTTGAAGTAAAACTTATTTTCCTATAGACTGTACTCATCGCGCGATTAGCTCAGTTGGTAGAGCAACCCGTTTACACCGGGAAGGTCATAGGTTCGAGTCCTGTATCGCGCACAAAGACGGAGTCTTGTGCCAGGACTCGAACAGATTAGCGGTCTACGCTTGCACCAGCAAGTGTCGCTAATCTGCGTTTTAAATTTTGATTTTTGACGAAAAATCAAAATTTAAAAAGAGATTCTCCTGCCCCTTATTTTCCTTATTTCAATTTTATGCTAGTCTGTTGTTATCGCTCTCGTAGTTCAATGGATAGAACAGAGCTCTTCTAAGGCTTTGATGTAGGTTCGATTCCTGCCGAGAGCACAATTAAAAATAACCGCTTTTGCGGTTATTTTTAATTGTGCTCTCGAACAAAACGAAGTTTTGTGAGCAGGAATCGAAAAGCGGAGCGGGTACCCAGTTACTAAACTGGGTCGCGAGCTGCGGACACGAGAAAAATTTGCGACGGCAAATTTTTACTCGCGGAAGATTCCGTTCATGTAATGAAAGATTCCTGCTGTATTGTGCCGGAGTAAGATTCCGTCCATGTATTAAAAAAGATTACCTTGCCTAAAGATACTGACCCTGTAAGGGTCGATTCCCCCTCTCTAAAACGAAGGATCGCTGGTCTTCACACCACTTATTCTAAGGTTGTTTGTATACTCTTCTCTGGCATTAATATCATCTATTGTCTTTTTTAAAAGTGGCCTATTTATTCGTATCTCCCTGAAACCTGCGTTTTCTTTAACTGTAAAAAGTCTATCATTTTTTATCAGATAAAAAACGTAATAACCAAACAAACCTAATACACAAAAGAAAAATGAACTTATAATTACTATCAAAGACCAGTGATGGGCAGGAACTATTCCATGTCTTTTATAAGTTTCTTTTTTTGTAACAACACTCTTATAAAACGACTTTATTTTGGGCAGTATATCTTTCATTTTATTTATATTTTAATACATCTATTTCAAAAACACTTTGCCAAACACTGGTCTTCACTATTCTTTTACCCGAAACAACCTCTGCTACAGAATTGGATAGACCAAATTTATTGATCTTAACTTTAAAAGGAAATGACTCTAATCTGGAAAGAAAGAGATAATTCGCCGCCCAAGAACCACGTGTTCTCGCTTTTACACTAAGAATATCAATTGAATCTGGAGACAGTTTTTCGTTGTTTTCCAAGGACAAAGAATCTATCTCTATAGATAGACCACTTTCCTTTGCCATTGCTTCCAAACTCTCTATAAACTCTACTTCTCCATCTTTTGAAATTATAGAATTATTTATTTGGTTTATATCCAAAACCAACCCATCTACAGTTTTTTGTGTAGAAATTAAATAATCTTGTTTTGTATCCTGCAAAGAAAGATCCTTCAAAAGATTCTGGTATGTTTCATCTCTAAATCTAATCTCTCTATATACAAAATAATAGGAAACAAAAACCGCCAGAACCAGCACACAAAGTATTCCTAGTATTATTTTTAGTGACTTTATATTACTCATTTTTTTGTATTTCAACTGAAATCTTCAAAGAAAAATCAAGGTTTTTTTCTTTGGTAAGATTTGATATAGGCAAATCAACATCCTTAAGCATTTCTGATTCTTCAAGATCTTTTACAAAAGCTACCAGCGAATCCCTTGTTGCACTATTGCCTGTCAATGTGATTAAGCCAGTTTTTTCACTAGAAACCTCATACAGAAGTTCTTTTATAACTATATTATCAGTCTTTTTAGAAAGAACTTCGTCAATCACAGGAATGGCTCTGGGATATTCTAGTGTAGAATTTATGATTCCTAATTTATTATTTATTATGTTTATTTGAGAATTAACAGCATCAACCTTTAAATCCAAGGAAGCCTTGTTAGCCTTTTCTGACTGAGAAATAATTTCCTTTTCTTTATTTAGAGAAACAAACCAAGTTGGAGACAAAAATATTAAAAATGATATTTGAACAATAAAAATAGCCAGAAAAATAACTACGTACAATCGAATGTAGTATTCCGATCTTATCTTTTCTTTCAGTGAATTTGGTAACAAATTAAACATAACTTTATTCTTGTATTAAAATCTCAGATGGCAAAGCCAGGCCTATAGCGGTCACATATTTCAAGGAATCCTCAAAAGGAATTGCCGGAACATTCTTATTAAAATCAAATGTGTTTGTCCAGGCATTGCCTAAAACTGTTGGTGTGTGATTGTTTACTGACAAATAAGAAACTATGTCCTCACTAAAACCATCTCCACATATTATAATTTTATTTATTTTTTTATTTGGTTTGTTAACATTTTGTTTGAGCGTATGCCAATACATATAGAGTTTATGTATTTCATGAGAAAGAAAATCCGGACCTTTAGATGCTTCCCCTTTCATTGGGATAGTCGATGTGAAATTAACTAATCTATCAACAGCAACATACAGACCAACTTTTTCCAAACCAAAATTAACAATAAGAACCGTACCAGAATCTTTTTGGTTTTCTTTTGGTATCAAAGCTCTCACCACAGCCTGAGATTCTATCTCCAAAGAAAGAAGAGGCAAACCAACCTTATCAAAAATTTCAACATATAAGTCAACAAGACTTATGGGTAAATTGGACACTGCCACAATAAAATAATTTGGCTGACTCACATCTATTAATTTGTAATCAAACAATAATTCGTTTGGAGGAACGGGAACATTTTCCTCGATCTTTGATTCTATTGCACTCCTAAGTTCTTTTTGTTTGACTCTAGGAATTTTAGCTGTAAACAAATAGGCTTTTTCTTCAGGAAGAGAGACCTTTACGTAATTTAATTTCAAATCTTTTTTCAAAGTTTTCAGTATTTCTATAAGCGCTTCTTTGTTGTATATCTGTCCTGATACCACAACACCAGCAGGAATAGGCCTCTCTGTATATTTTTCAATATAAAGAGAATTATTTTTTGAACCGAATTGAATGCAGTGTACAGAAGAATCAGAAATGGCTAATCCAGCATAAGGAATATCCAAAAACTTTGGAGTCGGAAAAATCTTAGATACATTTTTAAAAATCATTACCTAAATTATATCACAATTTAAATAATTCCAAATATAATTATCGTGTAGTACTACCAGGAGGAACATCTTTTGATGTTTCTAATAGAGAAAAGAAGTTATCACCACTTACTGCCAAAATCATACCCTGACTTTCGAAATTTTTAATAACCCTAGGTTCTAGATTTGTAGCAAAAGCACATTTTTTTCCAACCAGGTCTTCTAGCACTGGAAAATGTATGGCTATACCAGAAACTATTTGTCGTGGATTCTCTTCACCAAAATCAACGGATAGCTTCAATAGCTTATCTGTTCCCTCTATTTTTTCTGCAGATAAAATGTGTCCTATTTTTATTTCTATTTTTTTGAAATCATCTATTGATATTGTCATTTGAATGTTTAGTTTTTATTATTTTTTAAATCCAAAAAACTTTTTAATATTATAGCGGCAGCTGAGGCATCGTGCATATCATTTTTCCCTTGTAATCTTTCTGCCTCTTGGGAAGTCAGGAACTCTGGATGCATGTTTACTATCAAACCAGAATCTTCTTTCAATCTTTCTACGAACGGTTTTATCTCTTCCATTATTTTGTTTTCCTTTTGAGAAAAATCTCTAGATTCCCCCACCACTATTTCACCTATATTATTTTCTCTACAAATATCTATTATATCCCGAACAATAGATTCCGAGTTTTCTAAAACTTTTAAAGGAAAAGCAAAATTGCCTTCTTCGTCAGAGATGGCCAATCCGACTCTTTTTGAACCAAAATCAATACCCAAATACCTCATATAGACAGTGTATAACAAAAATTGTCATATAACAAAAAATTTGATAAAATCAGACCATGGAAACAATATCAAAATTACTTGCACAACCACAAGTTGAAGCGTGGGGCAATGTTGCCCCATGGGTTTTGGTTGTATTAATAGCATGGTCTTTAGTTTGGAAGGGTTTGGCCCTATGGAAAGCAGCTCGTCTAGGAAGCAAACCATGGTTTGTTATTTTGCTTATCGTCAACACCCTAGGTTTGTTAGAAATCATCTATTTTTTCTTTGTCGGAAAAAAAGATAACAACCTAGTGCAATAAAAAGATTAATAAACAAAACAAAAGCCACTTGGACTCAATCTGAGTGGTTTTTTGTTTTGTTTAAAAAGTTGAAAATATTGCCGAAATATGTCAGTATTGCACAAGCACCACAAATACGGAGGAGTCGCATAGTTGGTCTAGTGCGCCCGTCTTGAAAACGGGTACGCCGCAAGGTGTCGAGAGTTCGAATCTCTCCTCCTCCGCAAAATCTAACCACCCACAATGGGTGGTTTTGATTTTGCGAGAGGAGAACAGTGCAATCAGGTGTCTTTCAAAGTTTTATAAAAGCTGTATTATTAATAGTATATGAAAAATGAAAATACTCTAACAAAAGAAATGTCAGAAATTAATTTAAAATTAGAACAGTACGATGACATATTTTCTGATTTTGATATAAGACCCTATTCAAAAAGAGCCCTGTCTGTTGATTTTCTTGATGAAATAAAACGCGCAACTAGTGATAAAAAAGAGGGAGAGATTGAATTAATACTACATGCACCCGAAGCAGAAAGAGATGAAACAAATGAATCAATAATAAAAGAACGATTGGCCGCTCACTTCAAAAGACACTATCACCTACTCTTAGACGAAAAAAAACACTTAATGAAAACAAGTTTTTTTATGGTCTTCATGGGCGTTATTTCTATGATAGCTGCTACCCTCATTGTATTTGAAGATCCAACAAAAAACTTGTTTTTATCTTTCCTAATAGTTTTTCTAGAACCAGCTGCTTGGTTCCTGCTTTGGGAAGGAATGGAGCAGATTATGTTTAACTCAAAAAACATTAATCCTGACCTGAATTTTTACAAAAAAATGCATATATCAAGTGAAAATCTAAACTTTAAATCTTATTAAGATCATGGAAAAAATTTCCTGGAGAACTATAGAATATCTACACACAGAAAAAAACTCTGACTGGTATTGGATAGTGGCAATTATAACAATATCTATAGCGATTATATCTATAATATTAAACAATGTTATATTTGCCATTCTTATAATTGTGTCCTCGTTTACCCTATCTCTCTTTGCTTCTAGAAAACCAGAAGTAGTTGATGTGGAAATAAATAATCTTGGAGTAGTTGTGGGAAGAGACCACTTTCCTTATAGAAATCTTGAATCATTTTGGATTGAAACCAGAGACTCCAATCCTAGGATACTCTTGAAATCAAAAAAAATATTAATGCCTTTTATAGTGGTATTGATAGACGAAACAGAACCAGAAAAAATTCGCACATTCTTATTGAAATATCTCCAAGAAGAAGAACACACCGAGCCTTTCTTAGAAAAAGTACTTTTGTACTTTGGCTTCTAATATTTTTGTGATAATGTCATTACTACTGCTCTCGTAGTTTAATGGATAGAATGTCGGCCTGCGAAGCTGGCGATCCAGGTTCGATTCCTGGCGGGAGCACAGTAAAAAACACGAAGACGGTTTTTGTGCTTTGAAGCAATAGTGCGGGGACACTCTTGTGTCGGAAGCCCTTGTTTCCACTTTTGATTTTTGTCGGAAAATTAAAAGTGAAAAAGATTACCCTGACCATAACCTCCTATCAAAAAACACCATCTCTGGTGTTTTTTTGACTTAGGCTTTCTTTATCATTGATACTATTCTTGACTTCTTTCTTGCTCCTGTGTTTTTCTTGAGTAACCCTGTTTTTACAGACTTATCTATTATCTTCTGAACCTCAGGCATGAGAGCCATAGCTTCTTTATTTTTCTTCTCAGAAACTAGTTTTTTAACTTTCTTTACAGCTTTGTTTAAAAGCTCTTTTTTAGCAATATTAAAACCCCTCTTTCTCTTTGAGTTTCTTAGGGCTTTTTTAGCTGATTGTGTTATAGGCATGTCGAACATCCTATAATAAAACCTATAATAAATCAACTACAACCCAAATGGACGGCTTCTACTAGTTGTCCAAATAGAGTATTATATGACCATGAT
>CAYVNM010000003.1:5971-31352 GCA_964453075.1 uncultured Candidatus Saccharibacteria bacterium | reverse complement strand
ACCCAAATGGACGGCTTCTACTAGTTGTCCAAATAGAGTATTATATGACCATGATTGGATATTTAAGAGGAACTATTATAAGTCAGGATTTAAAATCTGTGATTTTAGATATATCAGGGGTTGGCTATAAAATATATACAAATACAGCCATCCTGGAGAATTTGAAACAAAAAGAAGTTGAGTTTTGGACATATTTAGCTGTAAGAGAAAATGCTCTAGACCTATTTGGTTTTAGGACAAAAGAAGAATTAGATTTTTTTGAATTACTCATATCTGTATCCGGCATAGGACCAAAATCTGCAATGGGAATCTTGACTATTGCCACTATCCCCAACCTGAAACATGCGATATCAACGGGCGATATCAGTCATCTAATAAAGGTATCAGGGGTTGGAAAGAAAAACGCAGAAAAAATAGTTGTTGAACTCAAAGATAAAATACAAGACCTATCTGGAGATATAAGTCATTCAAACTCTAGTGATGTAGACACACTAGAAGCCTTAAAATCTTTGGGTTTTGGAGAAAGAGAGGCTCGCGAAGCTTTGAAAAAGGTCTCTGACACACCTGATACCAGTGAAAAAATCAAGAAAGCACTGAAGCTATTATCCTGACCTCAAAAACATATTTAAAAACAATGCCGGAATTACCAGAAGTCACAACAACTGTAAATGGACTAAACGAAGTTCTACCAAAACTCACAATAAAAGACATATGGTCTGATTATTTCTTGCGTACAAAAAACAGACGCAAGGACAACATAAAAAACAAGAATTATTTTGATAGATTCAAAAAAGAAATAATTGGTGAAAAAGTAAAAAGCGCTGAGCGTAGAGGAAAAAATGTACTTATTCACCTTTCCAACAACAAAACGATTTTAATTCACATGAAAATGACGGGGCACCTCCTGTATGGAAAATATTTTTTAGAAAAAGACAAATGGATAAGCAAAGAAGAGTTCTTATCAGATCCGTTTAATAAATTTATTCATTTGATATTCACCCTATCCAACGGAAAACATTTAGCTTTCTCTGATATGCGTAAATTTGCAAAGGTAATATTTTTTGAAACAGACAAAATAAACGACATTATAGATTTAGTAAACATTGGACCAGAACCAATACCCGATTTAACCTTTGAAGTATTCAGAGACCAAATATTAAAAAAATATACTGGAAAAATAAAAACGGTTTTGATGGATCAATCGATTATTGCAGGAATTGGCAATATATATTCTGATGAAATACTGTGGACAGCTAATGTGCACCCAGAAAGAACCCCTTCTAGTCTGACAAAAAAAGAAATGAAGAGTATGTGGGAAGCGACAAAAAAGATTTTATTTTCATCTATAAAAATGGGTGGAGACTCGATGTCTGATTATAGAAATATCTATGGACAAAAGGGCAACTTTCAAAATGCACATAAAGTCTATAGAAGAACAAAGGAATTGTGCCTAAAAAGAGGCTGTAAAGGTATAATCACAAGAAAGATAATAGGAGGTAGAAGTAGTCACTTCTGCAATATCCACCAGAAATAAAGTATTTTTATTTGTTTTGTTGTAAAATATTGTTATGGGAAAAGACAACTCAATAGGAATCTTGATACTATTTGGAATAATAGCCATTGCCTTATTTGGCGGGACTAAAAACTCAAACAACTCTGGTGGTTTTCTATCTAGCGGCAAAAAACCAACAACACAAAAAGAAGTAAATGTTCAAAAAGAAACTCAAAGAATTGAAAATGAGATAGAAAAACTGAAGAAACAAATACAGGCCGAAGAAGACAAAAAAACCCAAAGCCAGTACAAAGATATAGTAAGTATTTCGAGTGTTAGCAGATCAACCGATCCAAGCAAAGAATATATAACCATAAAAGTAAGCAGTAGGGCCACCACAACAATACCCGTAACTGGATGGATTTTAAAAAGCATAAATTCTGGCGTACAAGTTTCAATTCCCAAAGGTACATACCTATTTTTTACCGGAATGATGAATACAGAAGATAATATTTATTTAAATGCTGGAGATGTGGTTTATCTTGTTACTGGAATATCGCCCAATGGAGCAAGTTTTAAAACAAACAAGTGCTCAGGTTACCTAGGACAATTCCAAACCTTTGTACCATATCTTAGAAATGACTGCCCTAGACCAAAAAATGAGGATATGTCTTCTATTCCAAAATTGGCCATAAACGATGCTTGCTTTGACTACATCAATTCAATGAGTCAGTGTAGAATCCAAACAAAACCACTCCCCTCAAGCTGGAGTTACGAATGCACCAACTTCATATATCAAAAGATAAATTATGCATCTTGTGTTAACACTCACAAGAACGACAGTGATTTCTACAAAAAAGAATGGAGGGTCTATTTAAAACGTGGTAGTAGTCTATGGAAGACAAGGAAAGAAACTATTGTTTTGTATGACAGCTCAGGTAAAGTAGTAGACACTATTCAATACTAAATATTCAAAATTCTGAATAAAGCAACTCCAAAAGCTACCGAAACATTGAGGGATTCCTTGTCCCCTTTCATTGGTATTTCTGCGACCAGGTCACAAAGTTTTAAAATGTTTTTTTCTATTCCTTCCACCTCATTACCAACAATAAATAAGATCTTGTCCGTTAATTTTACCTTTTTGTAATCCTGCGAATTTTCAGACTGCTCCAATCCTATTATTTTAAAATCATCATTTTTTAAAGTATTTATTATTTTTTTTGGATCATTTAAATATTCCCAAGGTATGGTTTTTTCTGCTCCGAGAGCTACTTTTGAGACATCTTTTCTATTTCTACCAAATCTATCCTTTGGTGTTGGTGTAAAACCAGATAAATATATTTTATCTATTCCCAACGCATCTGAAGTCCTAAAAATGGAACCCACATTGTGAACACTGCGGATATTATGTAACAAAACAAACACCTCCCTGTTTTTCATAACGTGGACTATAGCATATTGATTGGAATTTAAAAAACACGTACAATATCTAAATGCATCCACTTTTAACCTTTCCTCAAATATTATTTCTAGGAATATTTGGAGTATTTTTACTAAGAGTTGCAATAGGTTTGACTATTATTTCTATGGGTTGGGATAGGTATGGTAAAAAAACCGATCCAGTATTTTTGGCATACCTTGTTCCTGGAGCACTCACCTTTATGGGTATATATACACAGATAGGAGCCATACTAGGAATTCTGGTAGTAATTTTTGATTTTTACATAGAAAACAAAGATGGATCTGTATCGAAAGACAAAAAAACTTTGTACATGTTATCTTTAGTAATTTTGATATCTCTCTTAGTTCTAGGCCCTGGAATTCCCGCCTTTGATAGACCATTATAAAACTGGACTTTGTTTATTTTTCTGATATATTTTGATAGTGATCAAATGGTCAGGGATAACCTTGTTTTCGTCAAAACAAAGTTTCCACGACCCTGCCTCGACCGTTTTTTCTGGTGAAAAAACATGTCTCCGGCTCGCATAAGTCTTTGAGAAATCAAAGCAGTTTGATTACTCAAAGATTTATGCGCCCGTAGCTCAGTCGGTAGAGCAGCTCCCTTTTAAGGAGATGGTCGCAGGTTCGATTCCTGCCGGGCGCACAAATAAAAAATCCCTGTGATGGGGATTTTTTATTTGTGCCCCGAACAAAACGAAGTTTTGTGAGCAGGAATCGAAAAGTGGAGCGGGGTACCCAGTTACTAAACTGGGTCGCGAGCTGCGGACACGAGAAAAATTTGCGACGGCAAATTTTTACTCGCGGAAGATTCCGCCCTGACATCAAGAAACCAGAATTAAAAAATATTACAATCCCCATGCAGCACCACCAGTCTCTCCCAGATCAATACGCAAACCATCTTTTCTTACTACATATAGTTTTTTAGATAAGTATTTTGAATCTATATACTGAAAAACCGCATTCCAAACACCAGAATTAGAAGGAACTAAAACATCTTCTTTTATATTTTTGTATTTAACTGGTTCTGGTTCAGTGATAGAGACACTTTCCATAGTATTTACATCAATTTTCCAGTAAGACACTACTGGAGTGTTATATACCTCCTGCCAATGTTTCGACTCCAATTCCCATTGATTGGGGTAGGACCACGCATCTGAAGGAAACGGCTCTTTGTATTCAAACTTTGCATATATCAAATTATTGTTATCTGCCCACGATACGGGAAAATATGAGACTTTATGATCAGCTTTTAATACTAACTTATCGGTGGTTGTGGCCTCATCTGGATACACAATGTAAATAGAATCATTGGTTTCATCCCACCCCAAAGAATCTATATCAACGGTACCGTTTGATACAGCACATTTAACACTGTCGGGAGACCAAATTGCTTCCTTTCCACCAAATTCTACTATTTTTTTATTATCCAGGTTTATAAAAACCCTTCCCCTGTCACCCGGGCAACACCCGGTATCAACGATAATATACCTACCATCCGGAGAAAAATTATATAGATCTGCATTTGCACCAGTGTACAAAGGAATTGTTTCTTTGTTTTTAAAGTCATAGGCATACAAAGTAGCGTCAACTTCTCCACTAAAATAATCGTTATACAATAAATATCTCTTACTCTTATCAAATTCAACAAAAGTAGGGCTAGATAATCTAATAAAAGATGAGGTGGCCATAGTCTTGGTACTAAAAACAACAATTTCGTCTACGGGTGATGAAGTGTAATTTATGTAATAAAGTTTCTCTTCGGCAGTAACTTTTTGCATATCTAAACTATGCCCATCTTTAACAGAAGGAGTGGTTGATGAATTAGCTTCATAATTTTTTGATTCTGATATTTTTTCAGATAAAGCAGAGTGATTAAAAACATACAAAACCAAAAAGAAACCGCCCACCACAATACCACCAACAACATAAATAATAACTTTTTTCATTAATTAAATTATACCACAACACAGCAACCCCCCACCCACTTCTCCCATGCTATACTTCCCTTATGACGCCAAAAAACTTAAAAATAATAATCGTAGGTTTAATTCTAATAATTCTAGCCGTACTAATCTATTCCACACTTACCAAAAAACCCACAGAGACACTCCCTGTTTCAGTACAATACAAAAACATAGAATACGGTTTCACTTTTGACCTACCTCAATCATGGATTGGGTATTCTGTCGTATCAGAAAAATGGGAAGGCACTTACCTAGATAACTCTACAAAAACTGAAGGTCCAAAAATATTAATTCGACATCCAGCATGGACCAATGAAATTCCAAGACAGGATATACCAATAATGATATTTACCCCAGAGCAGTGGGACTCAATCTTAAAAGAAAATCTGGCTGTTGGGGCTGCGCCCATAGGACCAAGTGAATTGGGACGAAACAGCAAATACATCTTTGCACTACCTGCAAGATATAATTACGCATTCCCTATTGGTTTTGAAGAAGTGGAAAATATTTTAAAAGAAAACCCTCTCAAAACTTTTTAAGTTGACTATTTCAAAAAAATATAATTTAATAAACACAGAACCGTAACTTTTGACCCAGGAGGACCACAATGGGATTTCGTCAAAGAGCGAGATCTGTGACTCAATTCTGCTTTGGACTTGTCTGCCTGATTGTCGCCATCGTCATTCTCACCACAATGTGGTTCTTCCGAATGGACCTTCAAGAGATGGATGAGAACTACGGGGGCTACTAGCACCACCCCTGCCCACCACCCACCGCCGTGTCTCAAAAGAGACCCGGCGGTTACGCTTTACTTTAACAAAAAACCGGAGTAATCTTTTTTTGGAGGTAAACATATGTACACGGAGCCCCTTCCTTGGTACGTTGTAGTTCTATACATCACCACACTTCTGTTCATCGGACTGCACGCCCGACTGAAGATGTGCCCGAGCTGTACCCGTCTCGGCCTGAGGTACGACTCGTACTTCACAACCGACGGTGTCGATCCATACTGGTTCGAGATTCGCCAGTGCGAACATTGCAACTTCGGACAGTACAGGCAGGTGAACACCTCCCTGTGGTACGATGGGTTGTCGCCGTACGACTAAGCAAGTCGCCAGAAAAGTCTTTCTGTGCGACTTTTCTGGTATAAAAATCACCTACCTGCAGAATATATTTTTTCAATTTCCGATTGAGAAAGTACCCTATCGTACAAACGAACATCATCTATTTTTCCATTAAAATAACCATTACTATCCCCTCTCCTGCCTATTGTAATTCTATTTGGCGTTCCACTCATAGTACCTATAGCAGTTGCCGGATCTATTTGTATTTTTTCTCCAGCAGGAGCAAAATAACAAGTTCTGGTTCCACCGTTACCAGTAACTGTTACAGCAAGAAAATACCATTTACCAGAAGTTAAACTAGAAAAGGTGCTGCATGGATAATCTGCGACACTTCCTAAGGTAAAAGTTGGTTTGTCACTACTGGATATACCTATTCTATAGCCATTATTAAGACTAGAATTATGTGATAAAATAACATTTGAATTTATTGTTTGTGGTCTAAACCAAGCAACAAGAGTTACAGGAAAAGACACAGCCGAGGAAATCGCCTCAACATAATCATCTGCACCATCAAAATTCAGAGCCTGTCCTATTTTACCTATTGAAGGAGAAATTGACCTCGACATATTAGTCATTGTTCCCGCTCTACCATTTCCTGACTTGTCTGTAACTGTTCCAGCAGTAGCAGAACTCCAGTAAGTATCGGCACCATCGAAAGTCCAATAACCAGCGAGACCAGAACCAACAGAGGTTGTTGAGGTTTTAATTTTATTTGCATTACCCATGTTATATAATTGCAAAACTTCTTCACCTGAAAGAGCTCGATTATAAACACGAACATCATCCGCAGCCATCATAGGTGCCGTACTACCACGAAAAACATACAGAGCAGTAGGAGTACCCAATGTCATGGCATCTGTGTCTGTATTAATCAAAACTCCATCTACATATAGTTTGCGATCCGTCGAACTATTAAACACACCAACAATGTGACTCCATTTGCCCACGGTCCCTGCTGGACCATCCATTACCTGGTCAACCAGCTCTGTACCGACACCCCACAAACGCACCCAAGATGGATTACCTGCCCAGCCTATTCCCGCCCCAACACTCGCATTAACTTCGAGAGATAGAGCCGCTCTATATGAACCATTGTTCCCGTTTGGATATGACCACACAGAAAGAGTAAAAGGATACCCAGAAATACTTGAGTAAGATGTTTTTGTAATATAACTACCAGTACCGTTTAAACCAGAACGCAAACCTTGTCCAAATTTACCTAAAATTATTTGTGGGCTAGTGATTGTTCCGTGGTTCCCACTTCCCGACTTATCCTGTGCACTGGTTCCATAAATATCAGTACCATCAAAAGTCCAGTGTGTTACAAGTCCAGATGTTGCTGGAGAAACTGGAGTTTTAATTTTACTTGAAGCACCTAGATTATAAAGACGTGAAATTTCATCATCTGATAATGCTCTATTGTAAACACGTACATCATCCACTTTCATATATGCCGTACCACCACCATACATAGCCCTTACTTCATTTACAGAAGCTGGGTTAGTAGCACCGGCAACGGTATCCGACACATCAAGAACTCCATTTATATATAGTTTACGATCAGTAGCACTGTTAAAAACACCAACCATGTGAACCCATTTATTATTCCCAATAACAGATCCTGTCTTTCTGGGTCCTCCCCCTGTTAAATCCGCTATTGTCACCGTACCATTTGTACTAGCCCAGCCTATGCCAAAATAAGGGTCACCAGTAGTGCCAACTGTGACTGCTGACCTTATCGAGCCATTATTGCCAGTTGCCATAGTCCAAGCTGCGATTGTAATTGGGTAGCTTGATATGTTAGTAAATGAGCTTTTAATTACACTACTATTTACTGCATTTTTGCCAGACTCTAGGGCCTGCCCTATTTTACCCGATGTTGTTTGCGGTGCCGTGATTGTTCCGTGGTTCCCACTCCCCGACTTATCCCGTGCACTCGTTCCATAAATATCAGTACCGTCAAAAGTCCAGTGTAATACCAGACCAGAAGACAAACCAAGAGAAGTTGGGGTTTTTATAATGACCCCAGCATGAGCCACAAAAGGGAAGGCTACAATAAATACAAAAACCAAAATCTTCTTAAGCATAGAGATATTTTAACACACAAAAAATACTTATTTAAATATCCAACTATTTAAAATATCCAATAGTTCTTTATTAAAATTCCTATAGGTTTGTATTTGATATAAACTACCAGAATAAACAAACCAAACTTCAAATGTATTTCCCACACTTTCATCCACTGAATTGAATTGAAGCACATCAACACCATTCATCACACTTTTCACAGGTTCTAATATTGCTAGTCCAGGTAAATCTTTTTTTATACGATCTTCTGTAAGTGGACCGGACTCATCAAAAGGTAATATGGTTATTTGAAAACCTTGTCCTGGTTCTACAGATTCAAACGTAACCTTATTATCTACACCATTTGTTGATACATCATTTACTATAAACTTATCTGGATAATCAAATGAAAATTTGTATATTTCTGATTCATAATTTTTTAAATTGCTTCCACCTATTTTTTTGTCAGCTATACCATCAGTATCAACTGAATCATTTTTCAAAAACAAAAAACCCATGAAACCGACAATGACTAATATTAAAAGTGTGATGTTAAATCTTTTTGACATATAAAATAAATTTAACTTTCTAAAATCCACTTTTCCATCATAATCTCAAGATCACCCTCACCTTGCCTCACTCTGTGTGTCATGCCCACAAGACCAGATGACATCCTTTCCAATTCTTCGCTTTTATAATTTCTGCTACCGGACAAAGCTTTGCTATAGGAAAAAGGTGCTAGTCCTGATTCTCTTTGACTCTTTACCCTACTAGCGATAATCATATTTTTAATTGCCCAAAAAAACACCCCATGTATCTCCTCTGCAGGTATACCCTGTCTTATCAAATCTACAAACGATACCCACAACCTTTTTTTGTCTCTATTCAAAAGTTTATCTGCAATAGAAAAAATGATAGGTGATTCCTTCTTTTTCTCTGCCAATTCAAATTGTTGGGTCTTATAAGAAACTTTTTCTATTTTTTTAGCAGTCAAAGCGTCTACCTTACCATCAAGTATTAGAAACCAATGTTCTGCACTTTGCATTTTGTTTATATTTTCCAAAATACTTTCCTTGGCTTCCTTGTTTCCAAAAAGAAAATCCAAAACTACTATGTATTTTTGATCAAATAAACCAATAGATTCTACTAATTCACTTAATTGTGCTGCATTCCAATTTTCTGTATTTAATTTGAAAATTTCCGAGTTTGGTCTTTTAGTAGAAAGACTTTGCAATATATCATGCATTTTTCTACGAGCTTTATGAGTATCTGTTCCGTATAAAAAATAAATCATATTTTTTTTAAAACCATATATGCCTGCATAGCACCATTTAAAGCATTGTGTGGCATAGGTTCTTCTGGAATACCCAAAATCTTTGAAGCTGAATTTAATGACACACTGTCCATATCTTTTTTATATTTTCCAAAAACCATAGACATAATATCAAAACGATGATAATCCATGTTATTCTTAAAATCGGTTTGCCTAAAAGCCTCATTTATAAAACCCCAATCAAAAGTGACATTGTAAGCATAAAAAACCGCATCACAGGTTTTTTCTGAATAAATCTTCATAGCCTCACCCAGAGTTACCCCATCTTTCCAATTTTCTTCTTTATACCCATTTCTCTCTAATGCTGCAGGGACGGCCTTTTCTATATGGTTTGGTTTTATTTTTATATTTAAACGATCAACTATTTCAAAACTATCTGGTCTACATAAAACCAAACCTATTTCTATGATTTCATGAACAACAGGATTGTCTCCTGTCGTTTCTATATCTGTTATAGCCAAAAGTCTTTCTTTAAAATTCAACATATTATTTTATTTCTTCTGTCTCCGCCCAGTTATCTCCAGCCTCAGCGTTAGCAACACAAACGACACCATAAACCTTTTTTGGATCAATTATACTTTCCATTATTTTTTTTATTTCTGGGGCAATAGACTCTATAATGTTTTCTTTTACTTCATAAACCAGCTCGTCATGTACTTGAAGCAAAAGTCTCACATCCTTTTTTAAATTTTTACTGATCAAAAACTTGTCTATTTGTATCATAGCTAGTTTTATAACATCTGCTTCTGTTCCTTGTATGGGAGCATTTATTGCCATTCTTTCAGCTGAAGCCTTCATGAATGGAAGTCTTGAATTGATTTCTGGAAAATATCTCCTACGACCAAAAAATGTCTCAGTAAATCCTTTTTGAGCAGTCTCTCTTTTTATTTTTTGCAAATATTCTGCTAAACCGGAAAATTTACTAAAATATTCATCTAAGAATTTTTGTGCATCTTCTTTTGTAGTACCTATATTTTGTTTCAAAGCCATCACCCCCATACCATACATGACTCCAAAATTTATGGTTTTGGCTTTAACCCTCATCTCTTTTGTTATCTTGTCTGGCGTAACTCCAAAAACCTCGCTGGCTACTGCCGTGTGAACATCCTGACCTTTTTTAAAAATATCAATCAGTTTTTCATCTTGTGACAAAAAAGCTGCTATACGCAACTCTATCTGGGAGTAATCAAAAGAAACAAGTTTATACCCATTCTCAGCTATAAAAGACTTGCGAATCTCACGCCCTAAATCAGTTTTATTTGGAATATTTTGCAAGTTCGGATTTCCGGAAGCCATTCTGCCAGTTGTAGCACCCATCTGTAGAAAATCTGCATGAAGCCTATTATCCTTATCAACTTGAAGAGGAATCGTGTCTATATATGTACCCAAAAGCTTAGCCAGTTCCCGATATTCCAGGACAAGTCCGGCAACTGGATTCTCTTCTTTTAGTTTTTCTAACTCTGATTCTTTTGTGGAAAAACCACCACTAGCAGTTTTCTTTTGGTTCTTTGCCTTAAGTCCCATTTTGACAAACAGCATTTCGCCAAGTTGCTTTGGTGAGTTTATATTAAATTCCTCCCCCACTATTTTCCATATTTTCTTCTCCAAATTAGAAAGCTCGGTGTGATATTTTTTTGATAATTCTTTTAGTCTTTCTGTATCCACCTTTATACCAACTTCTTTCATTTCTTTTACAATAGGAACAAGTGGTTTCTCTATGTTATCAAAGATAAAATTCAAGTTCTGATCTTTTATGATTTGTTCCAAAACCTTTCTTGCATCTTTTATGTTGTCAGTGTGGGTATAAGATAAAATATCCTCTAATGAAGGATTTGTTTTGTTTGAATCTATAATCCAAAGCAAAAGTCCTGCTTCAAAAACATCCTCCGAGCTGGCCTCGACTACTAACTTTTCTGGCATATCTAAAGACAGACTCTCAGCAAATTTTTGACCAAGTGTTCTAAATTCAAAAAGTCCAAATAGTTCTTGAACTTTTTTCATATCAACATCATCACGCCAAACTTTCTCAGGCAAAAGAAAATAGATCGGAGCATCTGTGCGAATTGTCGCCAACATTTTTGAAAAAAGTGCTTCTTCCTCGCCACTTTTCAAAAGCTCTATTACTCTTTTCTTGATTCCAGCATCTATAAAAACTTTTTCGTCTTTTTTTAATTTTTTATAAATTTCCTCAATTGAACCAAATTTTTTAATAAGTTCCTCCGCAGTTTTCTCTCCTATACCAGCAATACCCACTATATTGTCAGACGGATCACCTCGAAGACCTTTGTAGTCAGTAAGATTTTTTGGACCAAATCCCCATCTCTCCAATACAGCTTTCTCATTATAAATAATTGTATCTTTGATTCCTTTTTTCAAAGTATAAACACGAACTCTGTCTCCATCTATTAGTTGCATAGTGTCCATATCTCCAGAAGCAATAACAATATCAAGATCAGAATTTTTCTTTAGAGTTTCTACTATAGTACCGAGCATGTCATCCGCCTCAAAACCAGGAGAAGAATACATTGGAATATTCATTGCCTTGAAAATATCTTTAGACCTCTCAAGCTGAACAACCAAATTATCGTCTGTCTTTTTGCGACCGGCTTTGTAATCACCATAGGCTTCGTGTCTCACCGTTGGTTCTGGCAAATCATAGCAAGCCACGACATAATCTGGTTTCAAATCTTTTGTTATCTTTATGAGCATCGTACAGAGTCCATATAAAGCCCCAGTCGGTTCCCCTTTGCTTGATTCAAATTCTGGAAGCGCATGATAAGCCCTGTGTAATATTGCATGCACATCTAACAAAACTAACGTTTTTTTGGTTTTAGATTTAGACATAATGAGCTATGAGTCAATTATACCATTTTCTAAAAAACCACCTCTATTTCTCTGGAAGTCTCATCTTCAATAGTTTTGAGTACCACTTTTATGTGTTTTGGCATAATATCAGAAACTTTTTCTGGCCACTCAATCAATATCAAGTTTTGAGAATCTGAAACAATCTCTTGCCAGCCTAGACGCAACAATTCTTCTGATTTTTCTATTCTATAAGCATCAATATGTATAAGATGAGTAAATTTTTGACCAGCCAATTCATATATTTTTTCTATAACAAATGTGGGGCTGGTTACTGTCTCACCCACACCAAGAACTCTAGCAATAGACTGAGTCAAAGTAGTTTTTCCTGCACCCAAATTTCCATACAAACCAACAACAGTAGCGCCGTTAGTTTTTGGTGTAAGGTTTTGAATAAAGTCACCAGCAAACTTCTGTGTATCTTCAAGGTTTTTGGAAATAAATTTCATAGAAGATATACTAACATTTTTTACACAAAAAAACTGCCGTGGAGGAAAGGCTCTAACCTTTCCTCCCCGACAGCACGGAGGTGACCACGCTATGCCATCACCTCACCGGCGACGAGTCAGTCTCCAGATCTCTGACCTGACTCGGTTGTTGTTCACGTTGCTCGCATTGAGCGTCAAGCGACGCTCCTCGGTCACCACCCCTTGGCCCGCTGAAGGCTCAGAGATTGCGATGAGCGCGATGCTCACTTGCGCAGAATCAGTGAGCATATCCCTGGCAAAGGCCAGAGTGACCGAACCCCCCGGACAAAGCCCTCTCACAGCCAGACCGATACCCCGCGATGGAGTTTCGATGTTGTACGTGAGTGGGGTGGTATTGATGATACGCACCGACACCATGACGTTCTGGCGATCGAGCCAGCCCGGCCGAACGGCCGACGGGTTGACCGCGACAGTTCCGGATTCACACCCAGTAATGTTGGCCCACTGCAAAATTTCTGCAGAGGCCTTGGCGAGCTTGGCGGACCCTCTCTCCTCTCGCTCCAGCTCCTTCCGAGCCTGACGCTCTTCAGGAGTCTCCACCTTGCGGAGTTCCTTCTGGGCTTCTTCGATCCGCTTCTTCAGGCGGATCTCCTCGGCACGAAGCCGAATGATGCTCTCTCGGGTCCGAACTTGCTCAACCTCTTCCTCGATGGTCAAGGGTTTCGCAGGGGCCGACACCACGGTCGCCGAACGAGTGGCGCAACCAGTCGCCAACACGGCGACCACAATCATGACGAGGAACTTCAGTGTGCGCATAGGCACCTCCTACTATAATTATACACCCTTTTAGTATTTCTGTCAATGATGAGAGTAATATACTTATACATGTCTTGAAAAAGTTATGTTATTATATTTGTATGGTTTTATTTGACGAAGACAAACAAAATAAAAGAGTAGAAGATCTGCGAAAACAAGAAGAGGAAGATCTGGCAAAAACCCTGTCGTCCAAGTATGGCATCCCCTATCTTGATCTATCTGTAACACCAATAAATATAGATGCACTACGAGTCATAACAGAAACAGAAACTCGTGAAGCCCAGATAGCGGTTTTCAACGACGTAGATAAAGTTTTGAGTATAGGAGCTTTATCCCCCCAAAACCCAAAGACAGTAGAGGCTCTAAATAAACTAAAGAGTAAAGGCTATACCATAGAACTATTCATGATCTCACACGCTAGCCTAAATAAGGTTTGGGATAGGTATAAAGACCTATCTTATTCCTTTGAAACAAAGTCTGGAGCTTTGGATATTTCCAATGAACAAATAACTGAATTCCTTTCTCAGGTTCACACCATACCTGATGTTCAAAATTTGATAGGAGAAGTTCTGCAGATGAAGAAGAGTTATCGTATATCCAGAATCATGGAGATCATTCTGGCTGGTGCGATCGCTACAAATTCTTCAGATGTACATCTCGAACCAGAGGAAGAATACGTTAGGTTGAGATATCGTTTGGATGGAATGCTGACTGATATTCTAGAGTTTGATTTGGCCACTTACAAACTGCTCTTATCCAGAATAAAACTTGTTTCCAATCTCAAGTTGAATGTAACTGGTGCACAAGATGGTCGTTTTAGTATAAAAATAAATGAAGATGAAATAGAAATTAGAACTTCTCTTCTGCCTGGTGCATATAGCGAATCAATAGTTTTGAGAGTACTTAATCCAAACTCAATATCGGTACCCCTAGGAGAGCTCGGTATAAATCCCAGACTTTTAGATGTTATATTTCATGAAATCAAAAAACCCAACGGTATGATGCTTATAACTGGCCCAACGGGATCTGGAAAAACCACTACACTATATGCTTTGTTGAAAAAAATCCATACCCCAGAGGTAAAAATAATCACCATAGAAAACCCTATTGAGTACCACCTACCTGGAGTGGTCCAAACACAAACCGACGAAAAGAAAAATTATGGTTTTGCCGAGGGTCTTCGAAGCGCCTTGAGACAAGATCCAGATGTTATTATGGTTGGTGAAATTAGAGACAATGAAACCGCTGAAATAGCCATAAACTCTGCTCTAACAGGCCATCTGGTGTTTTCAACTCTTCACACCAACAATGCTGCTGGTACCTTCCCTCGCTTGATTGACCTAGGAGTGAACCCAAAAATAATTTCTTCGGCAATAAATCTTGCTATGGCACAAAGACTGGTCAGAAAACTTTGCCCTAACTGTAAAAAACAAGTGGAAATAAAAGATGAAGATAAATTGAATATAGAAAAAACATTAGACTCTATTTCTGACAAATCCTACCTGGAAGGTCTAGATATGAAACACTACTTTGAATCAGTTGGTTGTGAAAAATGCAACATGACAGGATTCAAAAGTAGAATAGGAATTCATGAAGCTATAGTCATGGACGAGAATATAGAATTAGTTGTTAGAGAAAATCCAAGCGAAAGAGAGATAAAAAAGGCGGCATTATACCAGAATCTTTTGACATTAAACCAAGACGGTATAATTAAAGTTCTACAAGGAATAACTACAATGGAAGAACTTCAAAGAGTAGTTGACATAGAGAAAGAATAGTATCTACAAAAAATTTACTTAGAGTTTGCCACAAGAAATTTTTGAGGTTGTAATGACAAAAATACTTGCGAAAAGTACCTTACTCACTATACTTAGTAACAGAGAGATTTAATTTCCGAACAAAAAATCCGCCAACATGGCGGAAGAGTTCCAAAGCATAAATCTCTAAGCAACACTTTTAATAATCAAACCAAAAGCTAAGTATTTCACAAAGGATAATTCCAGAATATTACACAAAGTAATACCCAGAATGTCCTCGTAGAAAGACTCGTAAACGTAAACGCTTAGTTGCTTAGAGATTTATATTTTGGAGCCGAAAAAACCTGAAATTTTTTATTTTTTGCTCTCTTTTTTCAAACCTTTGAATCACCGAGAAGTCTATCACAAAAAACTTTTTGTGTCAAGCTCGTATCCTAATAGTTTAAATACCCTTCCCTAATCAGAGATAGTATATAATATATTGTATATGATTAGCAACAAGAAAAAAACAGCAAAAAAACAGGAAGAAACAGACAGTGATTTGGGTATTATTGGAGAAAAAGATAGTCTTTTCTTGGACACCACACTGCGCCCATCTAGATGGGATGATTATGTCGGCCAAACAAACATAAAAAACAATCTAAAAATACTACTCACCGCGGCCAAAGAAAGAAATCATCCTCCAGAACATATATTATTTTATGGCCCGCCAGGACTCGGAAAAACTACTCTGGCACATCTCATATCAAAAGAGATAAATGCTCAAATGAAAGTTACCTCTGGCCCAGCCATTGAGAAGGTGGGTGATCTTGCTTCAATATTAACAAATCTTACTGCTGGCGACATTCTTTTTATAGATGAGATCCATCGTCTAAACAAAACTATCGAAGAGGTTTTGTATCCAGCCATGGAGTCAGGCTCATTGGATATTATTATAGGAAAAGGACCATCCGCACGCACTATCCAACTAGAACTTCCGCCTTTTACACTCATTGGCGCCACCACAAGAATAGCAATGATATCATCCCCTCTTCGTTCTAGATTTTCTGGAGGAATATTCAAACTAGAATTCTATACAAATGAAGAAATTCAAAAAATCTTACACCGTTCTGCAAAAATCTTAGGAATAGAACTAGAAAAAGACGCTTCTTCAGAAATAGCAAAACGCAGTAGATACACTCCTCGCACAGCAAACTACTTCCTTAAACGTTGTAGGGATTTTGCCCAAGTAAATAAAACCAGTCTTACACAAGAATCCGTAGATAAAGCACTGAAACTTCTCGGAATAGATGGGGTTGGATTGTCCCCTGCAGACAGAGATATATTACATACTATTATAAATAAATTTGCAGGAGGACCTGTAGGACTCAATACTCTGGCAGCAGCTATGTCAGAAGAACAAGCCACTATAGAAGAATTCAACGAACCATACCTTATACAACTTGGTTTCTTAGATAGGACACCTAGAGGAAGAACAGTTACTAATTCTGGATATGAACACCTGGGATTAACACCACCAAACAGAGGAAATTTATTATAAAACAATAATCAATTAAAACTATGTCCGGACACAACAAATGGTCAAAGATTAAAAGACAAAAAGAAAAAACAGATGCTCAGAAAAGTAAAATTTACGGAAAAATGGTAAAACTAATAACCGTAGAAGCAAAAAAGGCTGGAGGAAACACTTCTTCTCCTGGATTAAAATCTGCAATTGAAAGAGCGAAGGCCGCAAATGTTCCAAATGACAATATTGAAAGAGCTATTAAAAAATTTTCTGAAGGAGGCACGGCCATGGAAGCTATTACTTATGAAGCATACGGTCCTGGTGGGTGCGCACTTGTTATAGATGTTCTTACCGATAACCACAATAAGGCAGCTCAGGAGGTAAAAGCCATTCTAAGTAGACACGGATATTCTTTAGCTGGTATTGGTTCTGCAACTTGGGCCTTTATGCATACACCTGGAAGTGGTTGGGTAGCCCAATCTACAATTCCACTGACAGAGGAGGATGGTGAAAAATTAGGAGAACTTATTGATGATCTAGAAGAAAATGATGAGGTGCAGGATGTGTATACTAACGCCGAATAGTTTTTTCAAAACACGCATAAAGCCCTGTTGGGCTTTTGCTATGCTCGTCAATCAAGAAAACAATCTTCCTCAATGCTGGCACTCTCGCAAACTCGTCGTTGATTACAACTTCCTCAAACAGTGCTTCGTGCTGGCGCATTTCGTCGTTGTTTTCTAATTGACTGCGCAATGTCTTGAAAAAACTACTCGGCTCCGACTGTGGTAAAATACAAACATGAAAATCATTTCAATCGACCCTGGCTATGAGCGTCTGGGAGTGGCCGTTATAGAAAAGGAAAAAAACAAAAAAGAGAATTTGATATTCTCTGAATGTTTTAAAACATCAGCAAAACTTCCCCATCACGATAGACTAACCCTAATAGGAAACCGAATTAAAGAAATAATCAAAAAATACAAACCAGAAAAACTCGCAACGGAAAAACTATTCTTCAGTGGCAACCAGAAAACTGCACTGCTTGTAGCAGAATCTCGAGGAGTAATACTATACACCGGAAGTTCTCTTGGACTCCAGATTTTTGAATACACGCCCAATGAAGTCAAAATTGCTATCACTGGATACGGCAGAAGTGAAAAAAAGCAAATGATAGACATGGTCCGAAAACTAATTGTTGTAACATCAAAAACCAAATCTGATGACGAATTTGATGCTATAGCTATTGGACTCACCCATTTTGCAATAAATCACTGAGTTTTAAAAATCTCGTTGAACCAAAATCTTTTCAGAGCATCCGCAGGCCCTGAGCATGGTTCCGTCAAGGTGAGAAAGGGATTTTTTAAAATACTAATTTCTCATCATCTTCAAAAAGACATCATGAGGGATATCTACCGAACCACGGCCTCTCTCTTTCATTTTCTTTTTACCTTTTTTTTGCTTCTCACGAAGTTTCATTTTACGCGTGATATCTCCCCCATACATGTGCTGTGTCACATCCTTACTATATGCCGATACTGTCCTACTTGAGATTATCCTGCCCAAAGCTTTTGCTTGAATCTTCATAACGAACATTTGACGAGGAAGTATTGCGTGAAGTTTCTCAACTGCACTTTCTGCTTCTTGTTCAACTATTCTTCTAGACACGACCCTTGAGAAAGCAGGTAAAACCTCGTCCGCAACTAAAATGTCCATACGTACAACATTAGCGTCTCTCATACCTTCTATTTCATAGGAGATAGAAGCAAAACCACTTGATGCACTTTTCAATTTATCAAAAAAATTTCTCATAAGTTCCCTTAGTGGCATCTTTAAAGATAGTTTTGTTCTATCATCTCCAAAGTTTTCTGATTCACCGAGTTCAGCCTCGTGCTCATACAAAAGTGGCATTATGTTACTAAGTTTTGAAGCTGGAGTAATAATTGTACAATGCACCCAAGGTTCTCTTATTTTAGACAAGAGGCCTTCATCTGGAAAAAAAGATGGTGAATATATAGTTTCTGTCTTACCTTGCTTTGGTCCGATTTTATACGTCACTTCATATGTAATGGTTGGCATCGTGACAACAAGTTCCAGATTAAATTCACGATGAAGTCTTTCCGATATAATTTCCAAATGGAGCATTCCCAAAAAACCACACCTAAAACCCCGACCAAGCGCACCCGAGGATTCTTCTTCGTATGTATATGAAGAATCTGATAATTTAAGTTTACCCAAAGATTGTTTCAGTAAAATGAAATCGTCTTGGCTTTCTGGATAAATAGAAGCCCAAACAACAGGACGGGGTAACATGTAGCCATGAAGTGGAGGAAGAGTGTCACCCTGTACAGCTACTGTATCACCCACAGAAGCAATTCCTGGTTGTTTTATTCCTGTTACAATATAGCCAATCTCTCCAGCAGATAAAACATCAACAGGTTTTTCGTCTGGGGAAAATATACCTACCTCTATTGAATTAAAATTTTCTTTAGCAATTTTAAAAATAAGAGGTGTATTTCTTCTGACTTCTCCACTCATTACCCGCACAAAAACAATTACTCCTCGGTGAGTTGAGTACTTAAAATCAAATATTAACGACTGAAAATTTTTACTGTCACTTTGTTCTGGAGATGGAATCTTTTTTATAATTTCTCTAAGCAAATTCTCAACACCTTCTCCGGTTTTACCAGAGACCTCCAGAATATCTTCTTGCTTACAGTCTAAAAGTTTTACTACTTCTTCTCTCACATCATTAACTCTGGCCAAAGGAGAATCAATCTTAGAAAGTACTGGTATTATCTTGAGCCCGGCCTCACGAGCCATATTTAGAGTAGTCAGTGTTTGAGCTTGAACACCTTGAGTGGAGTCAACTAAAAGTATAGAACCTTCAACAGCTTTCAGTGCTCGAGAAACCTCATAATAAAAGTCTATATGCCCCGGAGTATCTATCAGATTCAGAACGTATGATTTTCCATCATGAAGATAATTCATACGGACTGGCTGCATTTTTATGGTTATTCCTCTTTCACGCTCAAGTTCCATGGAGTCAAGAACCTGATCCTGCATTTTTCTTTTCTCTATGGTACCTGTTATCTCAAGCATTCTATCTGCTAAGGTTGATTTACCATGATCTATGTGGGCAATAATACTGAAATTTCTAATATTCTGCATAGACTACATTAAAGCATGAAAGTGGACGTAAAACCAAGCCCCTACCTCCCCATCTCCCCCCCTTGTCTTAGGTCCTACTACACCATATCCATTGGTGGTGGTAGAACCAGAGCAGATACGTAGTTTGTCACATTGGAATTTCTGTACAGCTTGGCGGGTTAGTGATCCAAAGTATCCTGTAGCACTAGCACCTGTGAGATATCCTTTGGATATGAGGAAGGTCTGTAGAGTGGTTACGTCTGTACCTCTCATACCAAATGATAGTGTACGAGTTAGTTTGATGTTGCCTGTCCCGTTAGAGACAGGTTTCGAAGAAACCGTGGTCTCTAATGGGATGGTTGTTGGTGTACCTAGAAGTGCAGCTCTTGTTTTGGATCCCACTAGTCCATATCCATTGGTTGTACTGCTTCCAGAACAGATTTGGAGAGTAGCACATTGGTAACGTTGTACAGCATCTCTTGTGAGGAATCCGAAGTTACCATCAGCTCTACCTGTTGGCATGTATCCTTTGTGTATTAGATATGCTTGCAGTAATGATACATCATCTCCTTTACTTCCTACTGTGAGTGTACGTGTGATGTTGGGTCCTGGGATGGTGGTGCCTGTCCCGTTAGAGACAGGTTTCGAAGAAACCGTGGTCTCTAATGGGATTGTTGGGGTTTGGGGTGATCCTCCACCTCCTCCTCCACCACCAGATGATACTGGTGTGACTGTGGGTGTTCCACCTCCACCTCCAGTTGTTGGTGGTGTAACAGGTGTAGTAGGTGGTGTAGTTTGTGTAGATGTTAGTGTTGCAAATGTTTGATTGGTGGATGTGGTTGTATTGTTAGCAGAGTCTCTCACTGTTATGTGATAGTTGTATGTAGTGTTAGGTAGAAGTCCTGTCAGAGTTACTGTGTGTGAGGTTGTTCCAGAGGAGTTTAGTGTTGAACCATATCCTGTTGTTAGACCGTACTGTATGGATCCTGTACTTGATTCATTTGTTGTCCATGTGATGGTTGCACCTGTTTGTGTGACACCAGAGATTGAGAGGTTCTGGATTGTTGGTGGGGTGGTGTCTTGAGGTATAGAAGAATCTAATTTAAATGAAGCAAAAATTTCTGGACCCAACCTTGCAACAGACGAAATCCAGTTCCCTGTTTCAGATGTTAATTGAGTAGATGATGTTTTATATTGAAACATTGTCTGACCATAACTACCTAATTTGGTATATCCACTACCAGGAGTTATAGTACCCCCATCCGCAGTTAATGTTCCCACACAAAAAATAAATGCTTCACTAGAGGTATTTATTCCCGGAGATGAACAAGTGTGGGAACTTGTAACTACTGTCTCGTTACTTACTCCAGTTGTATCCACCCCCGTAATCTTTCCGATTTCAAGAGCAGCAATATTCAAAGATACACAACAATTAGTTGTTGCTGTGATTGTTACATTTGAACCTCCAACCACATTTCGGGCCATAAATATCTGACCAAATCGCGGACTCCCTGTACTCAGGGTGGAAACAACTGGTGTGTACACATTGCCCTGATTATCCGTGACAGCATAGGTTCTTATTGCACTAGATGTTTGAGACAAACCCACTATTATGGTATTGCCAGAAGTTACATTAGACAAAGTTACAGTATGTGGTGAATTTCCATTTGTTGATGTATTGGAATTAAGAACTGCAGTAGTTGAAGACCCTGTAGGTGGTGTAGGAGTTGGATCTGGAGTTGGTGTTCCACCTGCCGCTACAGTTGTGAATGTTTGGTTAATAGAAGAAACACTATTCCCACTACTATCTGTAGCTCGAGTATAAAAATAATATACAGTGCCTGGTAATAATCCAGTTAATGTAACTGAATGCATTGTTGTGCCTGTAGATGACTTTGAAAGACCATAACCTGTAGTCAAGCCATACTGAATGTTAGAAGAAGAAATCTCATTAGTTGACCAGGTAATGGTTGCCCCTGTAGATGTGATGTTCGAAACAGACACCTCAGATATAATAGGTGGAGTATTGTCAATTATCGCAACAGAATTACCCGGCCTAACCAAGAGGGGTGATATGTTTGCAGGTGGGTCAATCAACACTGCTAAATTACGAACATAAGAGACAAAATCCCTATCGTTACCCCTTGTATAATCCTCTGTTGAAGTATTAAATTCTAGATAAAATTCCTCAATAGAATTTGCTGGGCTAGAATTCGTTCTAACAGATATTGGTAAATGATTGTACATCTGAACCGGATCATTATTTTCGTCAGCAATCCATGCACTTACGTAATCGTAGTCGTTAGCACGTTGTTCTATCAAATACCAAAACCTAACCCATCGATTTGGTTTATACACAAATTTTGCAAGCTGTGGACTAAGAGGTTCTGTAGCAGTTACTCCAGGACCGGCCATATTACCGCCAGTTGATGACCAATCACTACCACCACCTATTGGATGATAACTTCTTGTCTGAAAAGCTGCTACAGAATCTGTCTGACTAAAACCAGCGACTTTGGCATCCCCAATTCCACCAGCAAAACTTGTGTTTGGTTCAAGCCAGATGCCTTTTGAGATAAAATTAAAAGCTTTATGATTTGATAACCCACTATTTAAGTATGAGTCCGTCCAGTAACCATCCCAGGTAAAAAGATATGTATGCCCATCTGATGTGCCCAAGGGTAACCTAACAGCATTTGGCACAGTGTTAGTGGACATTCTCAAACCAACACCTGCGGAGTGACTAGCAGCTGCTGTTCCATTTTGCCCACGCTTAACATTCAACAAAAAAGTGGTCCTATTAAAAGCCTGTAAAGGTCCAGAACCGTCTGGATCAAAGACGGTCATTTTTTCTGAATCTATCATTATAGTCCTACCATCACTATTGTAAGAAGAGTTATCACCTGTCAGATAAAATTGCTCAGTTGTAGAATCTATATCACTAGCTAACACTATTGATGATGAAATAGAAGAAAATGCTGGAATAACTACTTTGGCCGCATCTTGAGCATGAGGATCAAAATCATTTGTTCTGTCATAAGTAATCCATAAACCAGCGGAATTGCTTGCTGCATACCCACCATCAGCTCTTCTTAGTAACTGCTTCTCATAATAAGGACTTGTAATTGGTTCTCCTGTCTGTGGACGCAAACTATACCCCTTCCAAA
The DNA here is from genome assembly GCA_964453075.1 of uncultured Candidatus Saccharibacteria bacterium. Taxonomy (GTDB): domain Bacteria; phylum Patescibacteriota; class Minisyncoccia; order Phycocordibacterales; family DATDWN01; genus C7867-006. The sequence continues at coordinate 8,230 of CAYVNM010000003.1, read as the reverse complement.
AATCAGGCCTTGCAACCAACGCATCAAAATAATCATGAGGACCCACAGCTTTTAATAACGAATTTGGAGTTATTAAAAAAAACAAACTTACTATCATTAAAACCTTCATATAGACAATTAAAGACTTCATTAATATATTATACATTACGCCCGTTTAATATGAAGCAACAAAAAACTCCCCAAAAGGGAGTTTTTTGTCTAGAAAACACTCTAGTAATAATTTTAGTGGTGTGAAGAAATGCTTTCCGAAACTTTCTTGATTGCTTCTTCTGCAGCACGTTGTCCACCTAGACCAAATGAAAGTCCGAAGGCCAAAGACAGAGCAACAACTAGACCAGTAAAGAGCGTCTGAATAAATGCCCCAGCTATACCCATTTGTGATAGGGCAACTAGGATAGCAAATATCCAAACTCCCCATTTTGACACAACTCCTAGAAGATTTGCTTGATGAAGGTTGGCTGTACGAGCCGAAGCCGTAACAACTCTCGCTAGCAAATCACCAACAACACCTCCAACTAGCAATATGAGTACTGCTATTATTAGTTGTGGTAGGTATCCGATCACTATTTGCTGTAGGAAAGCTGTAACTTGATCCAAACCTAGAACATCGAAGCTTGCTATCAAGAATACTATGATGATGAAATATTTCACGATTCCACCTAAAAAGTGTCCTGAATTCAAATTGAGTCCAGATTTTCTAACCAAATCTTCAAAACCAGCTTTTTGCAAAGCTTCGTCGAATTTGATCATCTTCATAAAATGAGCTATGCCTTTTGCGACAATTGCTCCTACTGCCCAACCGATGCACAAGATAACAAATGCAACGATAAGGTTTGGAATAAAACCAATAACTCCTGCCCAAAGACTTTGGAAAGAATTATTTAGAACCTCACTCCATGTGTCTAAAATCATAATAAATATATTAAATGAGTAATACACCTATTATACAATGCCCTTTATATGATGCCAAGCTTATTTAGTATCTTTTTATGTGGATAATCCAAGATATCCCGAGTAAGCTTGTCACACATGCTTAGACGATATTTAAAGTCTTCTGTAGAAAAACAAGCGTATTTTAGTTCCTTGCCTATTTCTGATTCTAGTATCTTTATGGTGTTTTCTAATTGACCTTTCTTGATACTATCCCCAACTATCAGGAGATCAACTCTACTCTCAAACTCTTGAATAAAGACTCCAGCTATGATAATAAGCTTGATTGATCCCAACTTTGTTACTTTTTTTATTATCTCTTTTGGATGTAGTGGCTCAGTATTTATCAAAAAATTTTGAAGTGGAGAAAGATAAGAGAAATTAGCATCCAAAACAAATCCGTGCCCATTAGATCTTTTCTTGCTTCCTGCCCGTCTTTTTACCAACCCTATCTTTTCCAAAACATTCACCTCCCTTCTCACCTTGGATGACTCAGCTTTTACTCGATCTCCTATATCCGCAACATCAAAAATTCTCTCTGGATTAAAGAGAAAAAGTTTCATCATTTTTACCTTTGTTTCATTCCCAAAAAGTTTTGCTAGTGTTTCCATACGTGCCCATTATAGACAACTTTGCGTATAAAAGCGATAATTGACTTTTACAACAGAAAGTTACACTATTTTCTTCGGAGGTCCACTGTGACTACATACTGCGTACCTTACGCGTACGACCGGCCTAAGGCGGGACAGGTAGGAGGCAGCACCGCAAGATGCGACGCCATAATAAAGGCCGTGGATCAGATGGGAATACCTCGTTCAGAATGTCTGTTCATTCTGTCCGCTGGATTCTCCAAGAAGTCAGTCAGTCGTCCAATCGACGACATCTCCGTCTCCATCGCCAACCAGATGGCGGAGTACGTTGAGTCTCGTGGGTGCAGAAGCCGAGTTGTTAGACTAACCTGGGGCACCTACGGCGAAACGCTGTCGGCAACAAACAACATACCAACCAACCAACATGTAATCATCAGCACAAACCTTGGTCACATGCCCCGAGTACTACTGTGCTGGTGGTTTTTGGCCCCAGAACACCGTGACAAAGAGTTTGTCTTGGCTGACCATCACTTCACACTGAGGGAATATGCACAGGAGACCATCAAGTTCTTCACCTATCTGTATCGCTTCACCCTTGGCAGGTGGCCCAGATAGAAAAAGCCGACAGTTTGTAGCTGTCGGCTTTTCTCGTACCTATCGTAATTAATCTATTTCAAAGTCACCTTTGCACCAGCTTCTTCCAATTGTTTCTTTAGCTTATCAGCATCTTCCTTCTTCA
>CAYVNM010000003.1:0-5871 GCA_964453075.1 uncultured Candidatus Saccharibacteria bacterium | reverse complement strand
TTTGCACCAGCTTCTTCCAATTGTTTCTTTAGCTTATCAGCATCTTCCTTCTTCATTCCCTCCTTTAGCATACTAGGAGCGGCATCAACTAGATCCTTTGCTTCCTTAAGTCCTAGACCTAGAGCCTCCTTTACAACCTTGATAACTGCTATCTTTGTTGCACCTCCATCTGTAAGCTCAACATTGAATGCTGATTGGTCATCACCTGCACCACCAGCTGCTGCACCTCCTGCAGGAGCTGCTACTGCAACAGCTGCTGCAGAAACACCAAATTTCTCTTCTAGGTGTTTTACCAATTCATGCAAATCAAGTACTGACATTTTCTCAATTGCCTCTACCACTGCTTTAAATTTTGATGGTGTAGCAACTGTCTTTTCTTCTGCTTTTGCTTCGGCTACTACCGGAGCTGTGTTTGTTGTTTCGTCCATAATAATATTTTTAAGTTTAATAATTTTATTGCTTCTTTTTTGCAATCTCGTTTAATGCCATTACAAATCCTTGTATTGGAGAATTTATGAGATTAACAAATTGAGCCTGTAGTGTTTTGAGTCCTGGGATTTGTGAGATAGTAAGCATCTCGCTTTGAGACATAAATTTACCCTCAAATACTCCACCCAAAATACTTATCTTTTTATCAAGTTTCTTTTGAAATTCATATACTTCACGAGCTCCCTCAATAGGATCCGTACCATATACAATTCCAAGTTCACCTGGTAATTCTGGCATTACCCCTTCCAAACCAGCTTCTGAAAAAACTTTTTTGGTCAAGGTTTTTTTTGCAACAGTATATCCCACCCCTTTCTCCCTAAGAGATTTCCTTACAGCGGATGATTCCACCACAGGAAGCGAGTGAAAGTTTATGAATACAACTGACGCTGAATCCTTTACAATCTTTTTTAGTTTGGAAAGAATCTCAACTTTCTTTTCTTTTGATATCGCCATTTGATATTTATTAGAATTTACAAATTTGAATGAAATCCGAGGCGGACGATAAAAATTATTCGAGCCTTACTTGGTGGTAAGGTGAGAATCATTTTTTGAAGTCCAACAAAGGAGTTCGCCAAATTTGGAAGTTCTATTTTTGATTAATAAAAAACGACCAAAAGGTCGGAAGAGTAGAAACAACATATTGTGTTGCTCCAGTCTCGGCAGAAAATTAAGCTCTTTAGAGCATCTGCTGTCTTTGACCTTATGGGTTATAGACTATATTAAAATAACCAGAATGTCAAACTATTAGTTATTGGTCTTGTCCTTATCCAAACCAGATCTTAGATCGTCCAGTCTTTTCATTTCTGCTTTTATTTGCGCCTCAACACTAGCCACTGCAGCACTAGGCACGCTCTGCATTTTCCTCTCTAGAGCCTGTATTTTCATCTCAGAAGCCTCAATGAGAGAAGCTACTACATTCTCATCTTTTTTACCTGTATCAGAAACATATGATGGTCGTTCAAATTCAGACATTTTTTTAAAGTTAATGATATGACCCAATTATATTACTTTTCCCCCCTCCCCTCAACCACCCCTCATCCAAGGACTCCCCTTGGATAAAATAAAGTGTGTTGTAATTTGTAAAAAAGAAAACCCAATGTCCAGAGAGATTTTGTTCTCTCTGGACATGGGCTGGAGGATGTTAGAACCACAGAAATGCTAGTCCAACACCCAAGATGACGATGATGACCGCGGTCAGAGCGTAGTTGGAATCCCCCTTCCCGTCCGGCAAAACCGCCGGTTCGTTCAAGCGCAACATGCTCACCTTTACCTCCTCCACCCGCAACCGGGTGTTATATTTAAATGTTATACCCGCATAGATGAATAATCAACAGTCTGAGAGAGTCGTTTTTATTCTTCCATTTTTTCATTTATGAGCAATAAAACAAATTACAATGAATAAATTTTTATGCTTATGATAATAATTAAACTAATTATAATTACAGCCAAAAAACTAAATAGAAATTTGAAAAAATCTTTATCGAAATAATTTGACATAGTTAAATTGTAGCAGATAAAAACATAAAGCCAACTATTATTCTCCCTCCCTATCGTGGACAAATTCAGAACTCTTAATTGGAAAGCAATTGAGATGGAATCAGGTTTTCACTCTTTAACAAATCAATTTCTTTTGCAGACAACTTCTTAAAAGCTAGTTCTGCCTGAACTAATATGTCAGGAAAAAAATAAGAGTCTGACTTAGTGTCAGCAACCTCTTTGAACCAGTATCTGGCGATATCGGTATTCGCAGGTCTTTTCCAAGTTACAGTTTTTTTCACTTCCTCATTTTCCATATATGTTATTTCTACTCCCTTATCAGAAGACCAATCACCTTTTACCCCTTTATTTTCTTGAACATCCGAGAATACACTTAATACTTGGTATGGTAGGTTCATTGGGTCAGAAAAATCAATAAATCTCTGGTCTGTTGGACAAGCCCAGTAGCATCCTTCTACAGCAAGTACATCCTTCTCTTTAGATGGATAAATATCAATCCAACAAAAACCTACTCCTTTTTTATATCCTTTAGGTAAGTAGTCTGCTCGTTTCTGAGTATCTAACTCTAGTATTGTCTGACCTTGGTAATCCTCGCCACAAATTAAGTAGTCGTGTCCGTTTTTATGTCCCTCCACAAAAGCGAAAGGGAAAGAGTTGTGATTTCTTACGAAATTAAAAAGTAGCTTTTCGTTATCTGCTTGATAAATTGTTCCCTTAGATAAAATCCATTCTTTATGTTTGTATTTACTAGTTATCAAAACATACTTTTTGGATGGCGAGTACATCTTTTTCCAAGAACCAGGAATTATTACTGTTGTATTTTTATATAGAATAATAAAGAGATAAATAGCATATACACCGACCAAAAGGGTTACTAGAGATAAAATAAGACCAATTTGAAAATATGTATTCTGAATGGTATAAGGAACTGCCCGACTAAACCAAAAGTCCATAAGTGGGAATGTAACTGCTCGTATTAGCCACATTATTGCCATACCGTGAGAAAACTTCTCCTTGTATCTTTTTAATAAGTAAAGAATTAAAAATAAGAACAAGAAGTTCAAAATGATACGCACATAATCAATATCTTGGTTTAGATAAAAATTACGCAACAGACGATTTGCAAGAATAAGAACCTCACTAACTATCAGAAGGATTTTTGCAATTTTAAGTTTTTTATTAAATTCCATATATTAGATTTTAATTACATCTCCATCCTTTAAAGTGCCACCTTCTTCGTAATATTCATCTTTATATCTGCCAAAGTCTGTAAAATGTATTTTTCTAATTAATATACTGTTCTCACTAGCTTTTTCAATTTCAATATCATTTGTGTGATAAATACCATCTATAATAGATATTTTTTTAAGACCTAGACCAAGCTTCCTTTCCTCCTGAATTAAAGTTCCAAAATCAGTCGTTGCTCCTCCGTTTGTTAAATAAACTACAACATCACTGTCTTTCATTGGAAGTCTTCTAATTTCTTCTTTGCTTTTATCAACCCCATTCCAATCCGTTGCAAGAGAGTATATATCCAAAGAAATAAAGAATATAGGAATTATTGTTCCTAATGCAATCACTGAAATTAATATCGCCACAACCATTTTAGTGATATTTAGAAACACATTACTTATCTTCCATTTAAAAAGTAAATAAGGAACAGACCATAAAGATAAGAAACAAATTAGAATGGTTATGTAATTAAAAATTGGATATTCAAAGCGTATTCCAAAAATACTCAATACAAGCAACGAACCAGAAAAATAAGTAAGAATTTTAAGCATATTTTATGAGGTTTAAAATACCTACTATTATAAATATCACCCCAACCAATACAGTTACCATTCGTTGAGAAGTGCTATCGTAATCCCTAGCCATAGATTTAAAAAGTGGAAAGTGAGTTTTTTCATATAACTTTCTAAAACGGTTAGTGTTATTTTTAATGGATTTCTCTGTAAAAAATACTCCATATGCACCAAATCCAATAGCCAGAATTGACCACACTATCTCCCATAATTTAGCCAAATCTATTGAGTTCATAATTATTAATAAGAGGTATAATTACGAGACCAATAGAACTTTTTAACCAAATGTATAAAGGTAATTGCATATAAAATAAGGAAAACGAAAATAACTTTCATTGGAAGTTTTATGCCCCAAAGTAACCACATAAATAGAATTAATGGCACTATAAGTATAAATATAATTCCAAAAAGGATTTCTAAAATTGACCTCAAAATAGTTTTTGTTATGTTTTTGGGCTTATCAATTAAAACTTTACCACTATTAGCAACATCTCTTTTTACTACTGCACCTCCAGCAATCATTATCAGTATTGTGTAAGGAATAATGAGGTAAGGGTTTCCTGTAGTAAACATAGGTTTTGATACCAAATCACCATTATAAGTAAAAGGAAGGATATAATTCAGAACAGTCCCCATTAACAATGCTAGACCAGTTCCTTTAATAACGTTAGGTTTAGTATCATTTTCAGGGTTCATTTAATTAGATTAATTAGGTAATTTAAAAGATGCCACTGAAGCATTGAATGTCTCTTTATATTTACTCCAAAGATTTTCAAAAGTAGAAACAAAGAGAACATAACCCATATTATTATCTACTAAGACGACATAGTATCCATGAAAAGGATAAACATCAGACCCATTCACATAATCAAAAGTCGTTTCAAATTTATAAGCAGATTTTCCAGCTAGAGTAGTGTTACCTTCAGAAATAATTTTAAGGTTTTTATTAGCTCCTTGTTGAGAACTGTAAAATCCTTGGATAACAAGCTTTGAATAAGTCTGTAAATCATATCCGTTTACTTTTTCAGCGGTGACTGTGACTATAGCAACCTCATCATTTCGTGGTGTATTAAACTCTACAGTAGTATCTACAGAATCCGTATTTATTATCCACCCTTTAGGATAGTTGATACCGAATTTATATTCAGAGTCTACATAACTAACTTTTTCAAGATTTTTATCTATTATTACAGTATTTACAGGTGTAGTTGAGCTAACAGAGGTTGATGTAGAATTTTCTTTAAAAGTTTCGTTAGATAAGATTCGTGATTGTGCTTCTCTGAATTCAGGATTTACGGAGTCTAATGCTCTTTCTCCCCAAATTTTAGTTATGGTAAAAGCTAGAAGATAGGCGACAAGCCAAAAAATTGCAATCCCAGCTAATATATACAAAATTGCAATTGTGCTTTTCTTTCCTACAGAATAATTATTATTTTTAACTGTCTTGTATAATCCAGCAACCATAAGAAAAGATATTATTGCCCCTAATGCCCCGCCATACATTGAAGCACTGACCTCAACAATAATATAGAAGAAAAACCACCCATATTCCTTATTTTTATAAAGATTGTTAAGTGGATTATCCATTTGTTTTTTTACTAAATATAGAAAATAGTGTGCCACCTGAAAACAACAAGCCATAGAAAGCGACTTTGAGAACAAAGATAATTCCTCCTATACCAATCAAAAATCCGATTATTGGCAGGTTGTTAATCCAATCAATAGCACTAAAGAGCCAGACTGTAACGAAGTTATGTGCCAAAGCTGGAATAAAGAGTGAAGTTATGTAAAAAACAATCGCAATAACTATCATCACAAAATTAAATACATTATCTCTATGTATCATTTCCATAAGAGTGTAGTCTGCCGTTTCTCGTGCTTCTTTTCTAGTTTCGTGTTCGTTGCTCACATAATTCATTAGCAAAATAAAAATTGCTATAAGAGGATAAAAAACTAGTTTCAACCAAGAAAGGCTTTCAGACAATGCCACTAAAGTAATGATAGAAAGCATTGAAGCTGATAGGTAGGCATCAATTATTTTTATCAGTCTTTGACCATTCTCAATTTTAAGAGACGCAAA
>CAYVNM010000002.1:0-86401 GCA_964453075.1 uncultured Candidatus Saccharibacteria bacterium | reverse complement strand
AAGGGGTCGGGAAACGGGAGTTTCCCGTGGAGGAAGGATTGGGAAAACCGAGGGTTTCCCAGGAGTGAGACATCTCCCGTATTTTGAATTTGAGTTTGGTGTGAGGCCAACAGAAATTTACTCGCGACGGCGAGTAAATTATCTGGGCTTCGACTTTTCAATTTTTTAAAGTATCTGATATATTACATTAATATGAAAACAGTTGTAATGTGTGGCAGCCGACGTTTTAAACCAGAAATAAGAGAATTCTCTAAACGCTTAAGAAAATTAGGTGTTGTTGTGTATGAACCTTTTCTACATTCTGGACAAGATGAGTGGGAAAAATTGTCTTCGGACTACCAAAAATTTATTGCACTTGGTCTTAGTCACGATCATTTTTATAAAATTAAAATGGCAGATGTTGTTTTTGTGTATAATAAAGATGGATATTCTGGTAATAGTACCACCTTAGAAATAGGGTATGCCATTGCGTTAGGTAAACCAATCTATGCTTTGAGTGGAGATGATAAAGAATTATGTAGACACGTTTTTTTTCGAGAAATAGTTTCTTCTCCAGCAGAGCTTGCTAAAAAATTAAAATAATCAAAAAACACCCGAGAGGGTGTTTTTTGAATTGCGCAAATAATATTTAAATATTACTTAACTGCTTCTTTTAGGGCTTTAGCTGCTCTAAATTTAGGAACTTTCATAGACGGAACAGAAATTGTTTCTCCTGTTCTTGGGTTTCGAGCTTGTCTTGCTGCTCGAGTTTTTGTTGAGAAGATTCCTAGACCTGCAATTGAAACCTCACCACCCTTTTTTAGAGTTCCAACTATAGAATCTACCATCAAATCAACAACTTCCTCTGCTTGAACTTTTGTACCACCTAGTTTCTCATGTACTGCGTCTACAATTGATGCTTTATTCATAATAATTAATTAAATTCGCTAATAATTTTTTATTTTTAGAACCACCAAAAAGCTAGTTCTAACTATCTACTATAAATAGCAGTATACTACAAGGCTTTTTTAAAGCAATATATTGACTGTGGATTAAAATAGTTGTTTAAAAAACCACAAGAACCTTTTTCTTGTTGTATCTTTTTGGAGCAACCTTAAAAATTCCAGCGAATTTTTAAGGCCAGTCCTCGGCCTCTAGTTGTCAAGAGCTCCTCGTTTCACTCGGGGTCTGTGACAACACCAGCTAGAGGCACTGCGGGGTCTCCCAAAAAACACAACTTCGACAAGGTTATTGTGGTTTTGAATGGGTGGAGATGGTTGAGTAGTACTAAATCTCGTTGGTGAGAAAGAGATTTAATCAAGCTACCTCGCGAACTCAATAGTTCGTGATTCTCGAATTACGGTCACCTTTATTTCTCCAGGGTATTTTAGTTCACTTTCTATCTTAACAGCTATATCTCTAGCCATTTTTTTGGCTTCTAGATCGGTTATTTCATTTGGTGTGACAAAAATTCTTATTTCGCGTCCTGCTTGCAAAGCGTATGATTTTTCAACACCCTTAAACGAACTAGCCACAGCTTCTAGATCTTTTAGGCGTTTCAAGTAGTTTTCTACACTGTCCCTTCTTGCTCCTGGTCGTCCTCCTGATATAGCATCTGCTGATTGAACAATCATAGATTCTAGAGTTTCATAAGGATATTCTTCATGATGTGCTTGCATTGCTTTTATTATGTTTTCGTCTGCACCAAATTTCTGAAGAATTCTCCTTCCTATTTCTACGTGTGTTCCAACAACCTCATGGTCCAAGGCTTTTCCGATATCATGTACCAATGCGCCGGCTTTTGCCACCTGGACATTAGCTCCGATTTCCTCAGCAAGCATTCCTGCTATGTGAGCCATTTCTACTGAATGGGCTAGTACGTTTTGTCCGTAGCTTGTTCGGAAATGCAACCTTCCTAATATAGAGACTATTCTAGGATCAAGGCCCAAAACACCAGTTTCATAAACCGCTTCCTCACCTTTATCTTTGATGATTTTTGCGATTTCTTGTTCGGATTTTTGTACCATTTCTTCTATCTTTGCAGGTTGAATACGCCCATCGGCAATTAGTTTTTCTAGAGCAGTTTTTGCTACTTGTCTACGAACAGGATCAAAAGAAGAAATTGTTATTGATCCAGGAGTATCATCAACAATAACTTCAACTCCCGTGCATCTCTCAAAAGCCTTTATATTTCTACCTTCTTTTCCAATTACTTTTCCTTTTATTTCATCGTTTGGAATAGTAACGTGGGTTGTAAGCATGTCAGAAGATACGGAATTAGAGAGTCTTTGAATGGATGTTGCCAAAATTTCTTTTGCTTTTTCTTCATATCTTTCCTGTCCCTCTATTTCCAATTTCTTTATGCGTACCAAAATATCTTCCTCATTTTCTTTTTCTACTGTTTTTAATATTTCCTCTTTTGCTTCTTCCGGAGAAAGTTTTGCTATTTTGCTCAATTCTGCTTTTTTCTCTTCTTCTATTTGTTCAGTTTTTTCTCTTATGGCCTTTATTTCTTCTATTCTTTTCTTTATTTCTTCTACTTCCTTATCAATATCTGTTTGTCTACTCAAAAGTAGCTCATCTTTTTTGATAAGTCTTTCTTCTGTTTTCCTATTATCTTCTTCTTTTTGCTTTATCTCGGCTCTCGCAATTCTAAGAATTTCTTCTGCTTTTTTCTCGGCCTCGTCTATTATTGCTTTCTCCTTGTCCTTTGCCTCAAGCATCATCTTCTTGAGATCAAGTTCCATTGAGCCTTTTTGACCCAAGGAAACAATGAGACGCAAATAGTAGCCGATTACTATCGATACCAGTGATGCTACTGACAGTAGCAACATTACTATTTTTAATGACATATTTTGCGGATAACAGCCGCTTTCGCTTTTCTAAATATAGAGTTTATTCAATATGGAGTCTGTAAGGATCATGTGAAAAGTTTTTATCTCTAAAATTTGCATAAGAATTCGGTTAATAAACGGAAGTATAGACAGAAAAACAAAAACAACCAGTTATTTAATTAAATTTAAATAATATCTACACTATATATCTATTGTGGGGAATTGTCCAGGGGAAGCATAAAATCGCTTGACAAAAGAAGTATAGTATGATAAGATATACACAGAACGGTCGAGTGATGCCAAAGGAATGGCTAACTACGGCCTCGGGAGGTTTCCATGACCAAGCGTTGCGCTTCCTGCGGGCAGTTCGTTTCGGACAACAAGGTGCACGGCTGCAAGAAGCAGGCCAAGGTCGTCAAGACGACCATCACGTTCATCGTCCCGCGCGAGGCGTTCAACCCCCTCGCGGCCGCGTTCGCCCGCGCCGGGCTGGTCAGCCTCCACGCGAGCGCCTAGAAGTTCCGGGCTCCCCAGCCCAAAAGGCCCAGTACACAGAATATTGTGTACTGGGCCTTAACTGTATCTAAACCTTGTTTTGATTAAAGAATTTTATCTATTATTCCGTATTTTTTAGCTTCTTCCGCTGACATAAAAAAGTCTCTGTCTACATCCTTTTCTATTTGGGATAATGGTTTGCCTGTGTTTTTTGCTAGTATTTTGTTTAAGGTTTCTCTCGTTTTAAGTATGTGTTTAGCAGATATTTCAATATCTGAAGCTTGACCTTCTGCTCCTCCATGTGGCTGGTGAATCATAACCTCTGAGTTCGGAAGTATAAACCTCTTACCTTTTGTTCCTGCTGATAGAATGACAGAAGCCATTGAAGCAGCAATTCCCACACAAACAGTAGAAATGTCGTTTTTTATATGGTTCATGGTGTCCAGGATAGCCAAACCTGAATGTGTGTATCCACCGGGTGAGTTTATATATAAGCGGATATCTTTTTTTGAATCCTCTGATTGAAGGAAAAGCATTTGGGCAATGACAATATTTGCAGTGTCATCATCTATAGGTCCTCCAAGAAATATAATATTTTCACGCAAAAGTCGCGAGTAAATGTCATATGCTCGCTCACCGAATTGTGATTTCTCTATAACTGTTGGTATTAACATTCCATGAGTATAACAGGAATTCCAAAATTGTAAAACTGTATGTATAAAGTACTGGGTCCCACTAGTGTGGGACCCAGGCGAGTTTTGCTCAGAACGGCGTCTTGCTGTTTTTACTGAAGAAATCGTTCAAGATTTCTTCAAAAGATGGTGTTGTGGAAGGTGCTGGTGCGGGGATGTGAACACGGCCAACCGCCAGGCACCCTGGGCATCTGACTTGCAGGGTTCTGCCGTAGTCTTTCTGTGACACCGGGATTTTCAGCGTCGCGGCACAACCTCCACATCGCATAGTTCTGTAACCCTTTTCCATAGGTCCTCCAAAAACAAATATAAAGTACATATTAATTATTGTCAACGCTTCACATTTCTGGTATTGTTTCCGTATGAGGCTTCATAGATTCTACATAAAAACACCAATCTCTGGAGAAACGTTTGATGTTACAGACAGAGATCTTGTTCACCAATGGCGAAGTGTTTTTCGTTACAATGTTGGTAGTCAAGTTATCCTTTTTGATGGATCTGGAATAGATTATCTATGCATCCTTACATCTTTGCGTAATTTAGGTGCGACAGTTTCTGTTATAAAAAAGACACAAACTCCAGATGGAAATTCTAGAAAAAATATTTGGTTGTGTATGGCGCTTATAAAAAAAGATAATTTTGAATTAGCTGTACAGAAAGCAAGTGAACTTGGAGTAAATCATATTGTTCCTGTTATTTGTGAGCACTCAGAGAAAAGAAAATTAAATATGGACAGAATGCAAAAAATAGCCGTGGAGGCATCAGAGCAGTCTGGCAGGGGAGATATCATGACGGTTCATCCAATAACAAATCTTTCAGATTTATTACCGAGTGGCGTTCTGCCACAGGAGAAAATAGTTTTTCATCCAATGGGTGTTTCTTTTAAACAATACAGAGATAGTACAAAAGAAGTATCATTTGCTTTGTTTGTTGGACCAGAGGGGGGATTCAGTGATAAAGAATTAAAATTATTCAAGCAGTACAATATGTCTGTAGTTTCTCTTGGTTCACAAATTCTCCGGGCCGAAACTGCCGCTATCGCTGTTTCTAGTTTGTTTTTACTTTAGTGTTTCTAGAAACTTGAATACCATTTCGTTCATAAGAAATGTTTCAACATACATTCTTACTCTGAAACGTTCCGCATCTTTATAGTGTGACAGAATATGCTCCATTTCTTTCTTAACTTCCTCTTCCTCGGGAGTTATACCCTCCTCTTTTGCAATGTTATTCAAAATAATTTGAGATTTTGCTCGTTTCACAGCTGTCTCTTTCCACTCAGCTTTTAAATCGTCCTCAGTTTTCTTTATGTGTTTCAGATAATCTTCGTAAGCCACACCTGCCCTTGCTATATCATCTTTGAATTGAGCCGTCATTTTTTCAAGTTCTCCATCTATTATTATTTTAGGTAGGTCAATTGTTGAACTTTCCATTATTGCCTCAAGAATTTCTGTTCTTTTCTTGTCTTTCTCTTTTAATTCTTTTTCGTGGATAATGTTTTCTTTGATTTTTTCTTTCATGTCGGCAACACCTTTGAAACCACCTATCATTTTTGCGAACTCGTCATTAACCTCTGGAAGATCATCATCTTTTATTTCTGTATGGCTGTGTGTGTGCTCATCTAGACCCATATCAGCATGCATTTTTTCATGAGCAATGTTTTTTTGGATATTCTTTATGACACCGTCGACTTCTTGGTCGGTAACTTCCGGTTTTTTTGTTTTCTTGGCAACTTCTTTCGTTGCTATTTTTTTGTAATCACCAAGTTTTACATCAGGCATAATATAAGTTTTTATCTTAAATTCCAGAGGGTTTCCAAGGCCGATTTTGGTTATCATTATTTCTGGTCTTCCAATAGCATCTATTTTGTGTTCGTCTAGAATATTTGGATACTCTTCTGACAATGCTATTTCAGCTGCCTCTTCTAGGAGTCTCATCTCTCCAACTTTCTGTGCCACTAAATTGTCTGGTGCGTTACCTTTTCTAAACCCCGGAAGCTCCAAATTCTCTTTAAGTTTGGCCAAAGCCTTTTCTCTCATTGTGGACATTTTTTCTGCGGTAATAGAACCAATTATCTCCACCTCTCTTTCTGGAAGGGGATTAATTTTTATATCCGTATAGTTTTTTTGTTGTTTTGTCATATCGTTTGTTAGTCTATATTGTCGAGCGTATGTTTGCAAGCAAAAACACCCTTTTGGGTGTTTTTGTCATAAGATTGTGCGAAAGATAAATTATTCTAATTCTGCACCCAGCCCTCCAAAATCTGCTGTGGCATTTAGATCGGCTTCTATAGAATTTACGTCATCAGAAGTACTTACATTTTCAGGAACAACTTCTTCTGATGTTGTTGCAGATTGCATTAGTAAATCATCTTGTACTTTTGATTCTTCTATTCTTTTACCCCAGAAATATAGTCCGCCAAGTATTATTATGGCAATTATTATAATTGTTCCTATTATAGATCCAATTGATGACTTATTTTCTTGAGGCTGCATTTGTGGTTGTATTTGTGGTTCCATATTTTATTTTATTAAATGATTAATTTGATGTTGGAGTGGATGAGGCGTTATTTAATTGAGAAACACCTCTCAAACTACCAACTGTTTTTTGCAGAGCTTTGTGTGCAAGTCTCAAGTGTTCCTCTACGGTTTTGCCTGAGTTTTTCATACTCGTTATCATTTCTTTTGTTGTAGTAGCATTGTTATCTGCATTCGTTGCAATGGTTTTTAGAACATCATACGTTTTTCTAGCTTCTGACAGATGGGTTCTTGCTTCCTCTACATATTTTTCAGCTTCGACAGTATTTCCTCCTAGTGATTTTACTTTTTCTATTCTTGTAACAACTCTACTCAATATTTGTTCAAGTCTAACAACTTCTTTTAGGTAATTTTTTGCTATTTTTTCAAATCTTTTTTCTAGTCTGTAGGCTGATGTACTAGCCATTTTTGCCTCTATTCTATCCTTAACCTCTTCTCTTCTTTCCTCTCTTCTCTCACTTGAGCTGGCTAGCCTGTCTTCTATCTTATTTTTAATCATCTCTTTCTTTTCAGCTCTGTTTGCACTTGAGCTGGCTAGTCTTGCTTCCATTTTTTCTCTTAATTCGTTTCTTTCTCTCTCCTGATCTTCTTTTTTGGTTTCTAGTACATTCTTAATTTTTTGAACTTCTGTTGTGGTAGCAAAAGGACATTTTGTGAATTCACACCTTGGTCCTCTTCTGCCCACAAAAGATCCATCGGGACATTGTCTTAATTCCTGAGTACAAACTACGCCGGTAGTAGAAGATGCACTGCCATCATCTGAAA
Organism: uncultured Candidatus Saccharibacteria bacterium; assembly: GCA_964453075.1. Lineage (GTDB taxonomy): Bacteria > Patescibacteriota > Minisyncoccia > Phycocordibacterales > DATDWN01 > C7867-006. Next base: position 79,102 of record CAYVNM010000002.1, on the reverse strand, counting down.
TTGCATAGGCAGTTGCACTTGTTCCAAGAACTAATAATGCTAGTAATATATTTAAAGTTAATTTTCTCATTGGTTTTAGTAGTTACTAATAAGTTTTTACCAAACTTAATTATATAGAAAAAAACTCGGCAAGTAAAACCGAGTTTCTCTCTTTCAAATGTGGAAATTTTGTTTATGCCATTAGGGCGACGATGATCAAAGCTACAATATTCAATATCTTAATCATAGGGTTCATTGCTGGACCCGCTGTATCTTTGTAGGGGTCACCAACAGTGTCTCCAGTAACAGCAGCCTTATGAGCTTCACTGCCTTTTCCACCGTGATTACCAAGTTCTATGTATTTCTTTGCATTATCCCAAGCTCCTCCACCTGATGTCATAGATATAGCCACGAATAATCCTGTGATTATAGAGCCAACAAGTAATCCACCAAGAACAACCAACCCGTTTTCTTTTCCAAATACAAATGCAACCAAAAGTGGCGCAAGAACAGGAATAAGAGCGGGAACTATCATTTGTTTTATAGCGGCTCCTGTGATGATAGAAACAGCTTTTGCGTAATCTGGTTTTGCAGTACCTTGCATTATGCCTGGTATTTCTCTGAATTGTCGCCTTATTTCCTCAACAACTTTTCCGGCTGTTTTTCCTACGGCTTCCATACAAAGTGCGCCGAAATAATAAGGTAATAATCCTCCAATAAACAAACCAACAATTACATAAGGATTGCTTAAATCAAAAGAGATGCTTTTGCCAGCCTTGACTATTTCCTCTGTATAAGAAGCAAATAGAACTAGAGAAGCCAATCCTGCAGAACCGATAGCATAGCCTTTTGTTACTGCTTTTGTTGTGTTTCCAACAGCGTCCAGAGGATCTGTGACGTCGCGGACTTCTTTTGGAAGTTCTGACATTTCTGCGATTCCTCCTGCGTTGTCTGTAATAGGGCCATATGCATCAATAGCAACTATAATACCTGTCATTGATAGCATAGACATAGCTGCTATAGCGATTCCATAAAGTCCTCCAAAGTAGTAACTAACAAGAATTCCTAAAACTATTGTAATTAAAGGCCAAGCCGTTGATTTCATTGAGATGGCTAGACCTTGAATAACATTAGTTCCGTGTCCAGAAACAGATGCTTCTGCGATTGATTTAACTGGTTTATATTTTGTTGATGTAAAGTATTCTGTAATAACAACTAATGCACCAGTAACAAACAAACCAACTAGAGAACAAATAAACAGATCAACAACTGCAAACTTGCCGTTGTTTTCCATGAGTAATTTTGTGACAGGATAGAATGCTACAGCAGCAATAACACCAGCTGCTACAAGGCCTTTGTACAGAGCACCCATAATATTTTGGGTTTTTCCAAGTCTCACAAACCATGTACCGATAATAGAAGCAAATATAGCCATTCCACCTATAACTAGGGGATAAATAACTGCATTTTCAAATCCAGCAAATAAAAGTGATCCCAGCAACATTGCTGCAACCGAAGTAACTGCGTATGTTTCAAACAAGTCAGCGGCCATACCAGCACAGTCCCCAACGTTGTCTCCGACGTTATCGGCAATAACACCAGGGTTTCTAGGGTCATCTTCTGGAATTCCAGCTTCAAGCTTTCCCACTAGATCAGCACCAACATCAGCTGCTTTGGTAAAGATACCACCTCCAAGTCTTGCAAATACTGAAATAAGAGAAGCACCAAAACCCAAGCCCACCAAAGCTGGTACATTTTTTGTTATTGCGTAAAAAGCAGTAACACCAAGTAGTGCTAGTCCTACAACAAGTAGTCCTGTCACCGTACCTCCTTTAAAAGCAAGAGATAAAGCTTCCTTTATTCCGCTTCGTGCTGACTCCGCAGTTCTAACGTTTGCTCTTACAGAAACATTCATTCCCACATATCCAGCTACAGCTGATAGTATGGCTCCAACAAGGAACCCTATGGCCATAATCCAGCCAAGTTTAGGAATGAAACCTATAACAACAAACAAAACTACAGCTATTACCCCTATAGTTTTATATTGTCTGTTTAAATATGCGCTCGCTCCCTCTTGAATTGCTTTGGCAATTTCTTGCATTCTGTCGTTTCCAGCGCTCTTTTTTATGATTGATCTTGCCAAAAAAAGGCCGTAAACAATAGCGATAACCGAAGCTACCAAGGCAAATATAAGATAGTCGTTCATTTTATTAAGATTACTTTATTTACTTATAACTTATAATAACGATTACTATAGACAATTTTATCTATTTATACAATGCTTTCCTCTGGTTCATCGTCCTCAATACTCAAAGCTTCAATTGCGGGCTCTGTCTTGATAGAGGTTGATTGTATATCAATTTTCCAACCAGTTAGTTTGGCTGCTAGGCGTACATTTTGACCTCCCTTTCCAATGGCCAATGATTGTTGTTCTTCAGAAACCAATACGGTTGCCTGTTTTTCTTGTTCATTGAGCGTAACTGAGAGAGTTTTTGCTGGTGACAATGAATCCTCAATAAATTTCTTTGGATCTTCTGACCATTCTATGATATCTATTTTTTCTCCTCCAAGTTCTGACATAACAGTAGAAACTCTCACTCCTCTTTGTCCAACCATAGATCCAACAGGATCAATGTGTGGATCTGTTGATCCAACAGCTATTTTTGTTCTACTTCCTGCTTCACGAGCAACAGATTTTATTAATACTGTGCCATTTGCAATCTCAGGAGCTTCTGCTTCAAAAAGTTTTTCTAGGAATTTAGGATGTGATCTAGAAAGCCTTAAGAATACGCCTTTTCCTGACTCTTCTACTCTGTATAGGTATGCTCTTATTCTCTCTCCTTGACCAAATCTCTCTCCCGGAATTTGTTCTTCGTATGGTAGAAGGCCTGTAGCACGACCCATATCAACAAAAACATTACCCCTTTCTATTCTTTGTACTGTTCCTGTCACAATTTCTCCTTCTCTCTTTCCGTATTCTGCCAAAACAGAGACTTTTTCTGCCTCACGGATTTTTTGCATGATAACCTGCTTTGCTGTTTGAGCCGCTATTCTACTGTAATCATCCTGTGCTTCGAGAGGGAAGATCATTTCTTCTCCAAGAACCACATCTTTCTTTATTCTTCGAGCATCTCCTATCATTATATGATGTTCTGGGTTGTATAAATCCTTTTCTACTTCACCCTCTTTAACTTCCGTAGGAAGCTCATCCTCATCCATAACCACAGTGCTTTCATCCACAACTATTTTGACCTGAAACATTTCAGTTTTTCCTGTATTCACATCAAATTTAGACCTTACTATTTGGCCTTTTTTGCCGTATTCTTTCTTGTAGGCGGTAGCTAGGGCCAGCTCAATAGCTTCTAGAATTTTTTCTCTAGGAATACCCCTTTCTTCTTCTAGTTGGGCTAGGACTGAATTAATCACCTTTAAATCCATCATATTATTGTTTGTTATTTTGATAATTTTTTAAAAAAGAAGGTTCGCCGGGTGGCGAACTTCGATGGGATCATCATATATGATACATCTTAGTTTGTCAAATTTTACTTCTTTTTATTTGGCTTTATGATCAGTTTTTGGTTTATTTTCTTGAATCTTTCTGTTTTTTTGCCATTTACCATTGTGCTTTCAAGAAACATTTTGGTGGGTCTTGCCCAAGTGCCACCGTCTTCTAGGTGAATGTAGACTGTCATCGGCTCTAATGTTTCACTGTGTAGTGCTTCACACAAAACCTTAACAAGAGTTCCTTTATAATGTTTGTAAGTACCTCCAATTTCTAATTTTTTCATAACAGAGATTATATCAACTGAAATATTTATTAACAAATTAGTGAACTTTTACACATTTTTATATAACGTCATACTTTTTTCTGATATAATGAAATTAATAATTATCCTCTTATGCACATAGAAGAATCACAACTAAAAGAATTTATTTTGGACTCAGGACTGGTTTCTCGTAGTGATTTGGAAATAGCAGAGAAGGAGACAAAAGAAACCGGAATAAGCATAGGCAAGGCTTTGGTAAACAAAGGTAAAATGACTGAAGATGATCTTCGTCGTATGCAAGCCTACATTCTAGGTATCCCTTTTGTCGATTTAAAAAATGAAAAACTTCCTTTTGATGTTCTTTCTCTTATTCCAGAACCTATCGCTCGTAATCACAATATTGTAGCTTTCAAAAAAACAGATTCGTCTCTAGAGGTGGCCATGCTTGATACCGAGGATTTGACAGCTATTGATTTCGTAAAAAAGAAAGTTGGATTGAAGATTCTTCCTCGTCTTACAGATGCAGAATCAATGAAGAGCGCTATTTTGCAATACCAGAAATCTCTCAAAGCAGAATTCGGAGATTTGATACAACAAGATGCAACTGCTTTAAAAAATATTTCTGATGATCCAGAGGGAAATGCAAGTGAGGAGGATCTAAGGAGACTTGCAGATGATGTTCCTGTTGTTCGTATAGTGGACACTCTCTTGAAACATGCGATTTTACAAAATGCGTCAGATATTCATATAGAACCACAAGAAAAAGAGCTTTTAGTTAGATATCGTTTGGATGGACTCTTGCACGACGCCATGATTTTGCCAAAAAATATGGCTGGTAGTATAGCTGCTCGTATAAAAGTTCTGGCCAGCCTCAAGCTTGATGAGAAAAGACTTCCCCAAGATGGAAGATTCAAAATAGATTCGGATGGAGAAAAGGTTTCTTTTCGTGTTTCAAGTTTGCCAACATATTATGGTGAAAAAATAGTGATGAGACTTCTTCGTGATAATGTTTCCGGATTTACTTTGGAAGCATTGTGTTTTCACGGAGAGGGTCTAGAGAGAATACATAACGCGGTGAAATCTAGTACAGGAATGATTTTAACCACAGGTCCAACGGGATCTGGAAAAACAACAACGCTGTATACTGTTTTGGATATTTTGAATACTCCAGATGTAAACATTTCTACCATCGAGGATCCGATAGAATATCAAATGAAGAGAATAAATCAAACTCAAGTCCGCCCCGAGATAGGTTTTACTTTCGCAAATGGTCTTCGTACTCTAGTGCGTCAGGATCCAGATATTATTATGGTGGGAGAAATTCGTGACAACGAGACGGCAGCATTGGCTGTTAACGCTGCTTTGACTGGTCACGTTGTGCTTTCAACTCTCCACACCAACTCTGCTGCCGGGGCTATTCCTCGTCTTATGGACATGAAAGTTGAGCCGTTTCTTTTGGTATCAACAATAAATATTATTATTGCCCAGAGACTTGTTAGAAAACTGACAGATCAGAAAGAAAAATATTTTCTTACAAAAGCAGAGCTTGAAACATTGGGTAAGTCAGTAAACTTGGATAAAGTCTTGAAGGCTCTAAAAGAGGAAAAAGTTGTAAATAAATCAGATGATTGGACAGAGATACCGTTCTGGAGATTAAAGAAAGATGTGCCGGCAGGTGAGGGATACTCTGGTCGTATTGGAATACACGAAATAATGAAAGTTTCCCCAGCTATAAAGGAGGTTATTTTGAAATCGGGAACAGCAGATGCTATCCAGGAGATAGCGGAGAAGGAGGGGATGTTGACCATGTTTGAGGATGGGGTTTTCCAGGCGGTTCAAGGTTTGACCACTATCGAAGAGGTCTTGCGCGTTATTTCAGAGTAACAGCTACGGTCTTTTTGCCCGATTTCTGCGTTGGAATTTCAAAAATTCTCGTCAATGTACGACATGTACATCTCCTCGCATTTTCTCATTCCGCCTTGAACTCAGACAAAAATCCACGTAGCTTATTTTACTACCGAATATCGGTGGTTTTTTTGTAATAAAATCCAAGGGGAGTCCTTGGATTTTTTAAAAATGGCTTAAAATAAGTCTTTTTTGTATTTTACTCAGAAAACAGGCAAAAACCATTGACAATAATATTCAAATATGATATAATTACACAAGATCAAGGTTGGCCTAATGGGTTAACCAGAGTTCATCACATTCAGTCTACACAGAGCAGACAGGGAGAATACCATGATCATCACGATCAACCGTGGTTCCTTCAGCCCCACCGAGTTGGTCGGTTGGGACTGGTCGGCCATCGAGGCTGAGACTGACACCCGTTCAACGGCACTCTCCGAGCTTGACCTGACCAAGGTCCATCACGTCAGGATGCTCGAGGACGGCGAGACCCACATCACGGGTGAGGAGAACCTCAAGCGTCTCAAGGTGTCGGGCCACATCCGCTTGGATGCGAACATCTTCATGACGCTCTGGAAGAACCAGGACCTCATCCCCGAGTCGTGGAAGGAGAGGATCAACAACAACGCGAGGTTCATCTACTTCGACGGTACGGTCCTTCAGAGCACTTACGGCCGCCGTTGCGTTCTGTGCCTTTACTGGCGCGGCGGTAATTGGTTACGTGTCGTGCACTTGCTCGACTACGACCGCAGCGCCTGCTACGTGTCTGCCGTTCTACCCGCCTGAAGACAAGGAGACAGATGGGGCAACCCCCCATCTGTCTCTACCACACTCGATATGGATTCCATGTCGGGTGTTTTTTCGTATAATTTTTTCCTTTCTACTCTGTGAATTTAATACTTTATTTTAAAGACTGCGTAAGCAATTAAAAAACTTTATACACATTTTTTATGTATTAAAAATTTATTTTTGATACAATTAAGATAAATTAAAATTTATTTTACTCTTTTACATCTAGTAATTTTTACAAAAACTATTTCATGCCACTATTTCATTACAAAACGATAAGCAGAGAGGGTAGGACAGTTGAGGGTACAGCAGAGGCTCAAGATAAATTTTCTTTGTATCACACTGTGAAGCAAGATGGTAGCACGGTGGTTTTTGCCGAGGAGGTAAAAAAGAAACCTTCCTTTCTGTCTTTTTCTATGCCTTTTTCAAGTGGAGTAAAAGCTCACGATAAAATTGTTTTTGCTAGAAATCTTTCAAAAATGATTGAGGCAGGTCTTCCTATCACACGTGCACTTTCAATACTAGAAAGGCAAGGTAAAGGTACATTCAAAAAAGTTTTGGGTGGACTATATGATTCTTTGTCAAAAGGGGTGACATTTAGTGATGCAATGAAGGATTATCCAAAAATTTTCTCAACCCTCTTTGTTTCTATGGTTCGTGCAGGTGAGGAGTCTGGTAATCTTTCTTTTGCTTTACAAAATGTGGGTTTACAAATGGAGAAATCATACCTACTTACAAAAAAAATAAAGGGGGCGATGATGTATCCCACAGTTATATTTATTCTAATGATTGTTATCGGAGTTTTGATGCTTGTTTACATGGTACCTACACTCACCGCTACTTTTGTTGGTTTGAACATAAAACTTCCTTTATCTACTCGCATTATCATAGCTATTAGTGATTTCTTAAAAAATTATTTCTCATTTATCATTATTGGTGTTCTTGCGCTTGTTTCTTTTGTAACAGTTTTTTTCAGGAGTAGAAAAGGACACAGAGTTATGGACTCAATTCTTTTGCATCTACCTGTTGTTGGTGAAATAGTAAGACAGATAAACTCTGCTCGTATGGCACGTACACTTTCTTCTCTTTTGTCTTCCGGTGTAGAGGTAGTAGTGGCTCTCGGAGTTACAAAAGATGTTGTACAAAATTCTTATTACAAAGAAGTTTTGAATGAAATGCAAGAAAAAATCCAGAAGGGTGATCAAATTTCCGCAGTTCTGGGAAGTCATAATGATCTTTATCCATTGTTTGTTGGAGAAATGGTTGCTGTGGGTGAGGAGACCGGAAAGATAGGCGAAATGCTTATGGGTGTAGCTGTGTTTTATGAGGAGGAAGTGGATCAGAAGACAAAAGACATGTCTTCTATTATAGAGCCACTCATAATGATAGTGATAGGTGTTGCGGTAGGATTTTTTGCCATTTCAATGTTGGGACCAACATATTCATTGGCAGATGCATTGTAAAAAATTAACCTAATTTCTAATTATTAACCGTATTAAATAGGTCTAATCGGAATTCGTTTAGAAATTAGAGTAATTAGGTCAATTAGAAATTGAAAATTTTATGATATTAAAAAATCAGAGAAATCTAAATTCCAAAAAATTTTCTACAGGTTTCTCTCTGGCAGAGCTTGTCATAGGAGTAGCTGTTTTTTTGGTCATTATAGTTGCTGTTTACAATTCTTACATGAGTGTTTTTGGTGTTGTTCAGGCCAGTCGAGCAAAAATAGAGGCAGTAAGTCTAATAAATGAACGTTTGGAAATAGTCAGAAATCTTCCTTACTCTAGTGTTGGTGTTGTGTCTGGTATACCATCTGGAGTTTTGATTCATTCAGAGAGTATAACTAGAGAAACATATCAATATACAGTTTTAACAACAGTTAGAAATTTTGATGATCCATTTGATGGTACTCTGGGTGGAAATCCAAATGATTTGTCACCAGCAGATTCAAAAATAGTAGAGATAGAAGTCAATTGTACGAGCTGTAAAAATTTTGTACCAATGGTAATAACTACCAGAGTTTCTCCAAAAAATCTTGAGACGGCCTCGACCAACGGAGCGTTGTTTGTGAGGGTGTTCGATGCTAATGGAGATCCTGTAGAGGGTGCAAGTGTTCATATAGAAAACAATCAGGTTGTTCCACCGATTATAATTGATGATGTTACAAACAATAGTGGTATGCTACAGGTGGTTGACGCTCCTCCAGGAATAAATGCATACGAAATTACCATTAGTAAACAAGGTTTTTCTACAGACAAGACTCTGGTAGCATCAATAACTAATCCAAATCCCTCAAAACCACACGCAACGGTTGTTTTGCAACAAGTTACTCAATTGAGTTTTGTTATTGATAGGTTGAGCACATTCAATATATCTTCAATCACTGATACGTGTGGGCAAGTTTCTTCTTTTGACTTTTCTTTGAAAGGCAACAAGCTTATAGGTACAAGTCCAGATGTTTTGAAATATAATCAAAACAAAACTACAAATGGAAACGGTCAGATGGTTTTAAATGATGTTGAGTGGGACACATATTCTTTTGCTGGAATAGATTCAGCTTATGACATTATTGGAACAAACCCATTGATACCTGTTGGAGTTACTCCAGGTAGTACTCAAAATGTTCAGCTTATGGTGGCTCCCAAAGACCCAAACACTTTGCTGGTTATCGTAAAAGATGCTTCAACAAACCTTCCTCTTTCTGGTGTTTCTGTAACTTTAACAAAAGCAGGTTTCAATCAGACTGGGGTTACTGGTCAGGGATTTTTGGGTCAGACGGATTGGTCTGGGGGAGGAGGTCAAGCAACATCCACAAATGAAACAATGTATCTTGCTTCGGACGGCAACTTGGAAGTGCTTGATCCAATAGGGGATGTTTTGTTGAAAAAAATATTTGGAGATTATGTTTCTAGTGGAGTTTTAACATCCTCTTCTTTTGATACAGGATCGCAAAGTAATTTTCAACAAATAAATTGGAATCCAATAGATCAGCCCGTAGATACAGGAACTCCAAATGTCAGGATACAAATAGCTACAAATAATGATGGTGGTACTTGGGATTTTAATGGTCCCGATGGTACACCTGGCACCTTTTATTCTGTTGCCAACAAAAATATTCACTCAAGCAATAATGGAAACAGATATTTGAGATACAAATTATTCTTGGATTCAGCAGTTAACACCGCAACACCAAATATTTCTGATATTTTCTTTACTTTCACATCGTCATGTACTCCGCCGGGACAAACTTATTTTAGCGGCTTGTCATCTGGTTCTTATAATCTACATTTGGAAAAGACGGGCTATGTTAGCCAGGATGTTCCTGTGGATGTGAATTCTGCGTGGGCTGCAACAGAGGTGGTGTTGGTAGCTAATTAATTTATAAAAATGATAAGTAAAAATTATAAAAACAGAGGTTTTACACTTGCAGAGCTTTTGATAAGTGTGGCCATCATAAGCCTTCTAACGGTTACTGTAAGCACATTTCAAAAAGATGTTTTCTCCCTTAACTATTCCTTGCAGGGTGGTCTTAATGCACAAATAGATGCAAGGCATGTTGTGAAAGTTGTAGTGACAGAACTGAGAGAGGTGGGACCGTCTGCTCTAGGTGGTTACTCTATTGATTTGGCTAGTTCAACAGGCATTACGTTTTATAGTGATATTAACAATGATGGATTGAAAGATAGAGTCAGGTATTTTTTAAGTGGTAGGGAAGTAAAAAGAGGAGTTACTTCGCCCACAGGAAATCCACTTGTATATAATAGTGCAAATGAACAGCTGACGACTTTGATTTCGGATTTTGTGGCAAGTTCTACTAGACCGTTGTTCCAATACTACACAGATACATACACAGGTAATACCCCACCAATGACTTATCCAATAGATATACAATCCATAAGATTTGTAAAAGTTACTGTTATAATTGATAAAGATCCAAATCGTTCACCGGGTGAGATGGTAGTTAGTTCACAAGTTAACTTACGTAACCTCAAAGATAATCTATAGTTTTTAGTAAAATATTTTTTATGAATAGAAAATTTAGAAATTTAAAATCAGGTTCTCTACTACTTCAAGCTTTTTTCTTTGGGGTCATTTCTATAATAATGATAGGTGCACTTATTAGTTGGGCTGGAGTTAATCTCAAAGCTTCGAGAATAGGGGTCTATCGTGAACAAGCTTTGCAGATAGCAGAGGCGGGAATTGATTATTATAGGTGGCATTTAGCACACGCTCCAAATGATTATCAAGATGGTACAGGATTGCCTGGTCCATACACACATACTTTTTATGACAAAGATGGAGTAGCTATAGGAGCCTTTACTCTAGAAATCACTCCTCCTCTCACTGGTTTTACTTTGGTTAGAATTAAATCAACTGGTACGGTATTGGTGGACCCAACCATTTCTCGTTCCATAGTTGTTCAGTTGGCTATCCCTTCTTTTGCCAGATATGCTATCGCTGCAAATGACAGCATGCGCTTTGGTCAGGGAACAGAAGTTTTTGGTCCGATACACTCAAATGGAGGTATACGTTTTGATGGAATAGCTCATAATATTATTACTAGTGCAAAAGATGTTTATGACGATCCAGACCATTCGGGAAATATGGAGTTTGGAGTACACACACATGTAAATCCACCACCTGGAAGTGGAGTAAATGATACGTTCAGAGCTGCCGAAGCTCCTCCAAGCGGAGTGGCTAGTCGTGTAGATGTTTTTATGATAGGTAGATCTTTTCCGGTTCCAGCAATAGATTTTGTCGGGTTGACTACAGATTTGGCTCAAATAAAAAGTGATGCTCAAGCCAGTGGGAGATATCTGTCCGGTTCTGGTGCCTTGGGTTATAGAATACTTTTTAAGACGAATGACACATTTGATGTTTATAGAGTTAACAACTTAATGTCTGCTCCTAGTGGTTGTAGTAACTCTGCAAACCAATCAGGGTGGGGGACGTGGACGATAAGAACTACTGGAAGTGGTAACCAAACTCTTATTGGTAATTATCCAATTCCTGCAAATGGATTAATTTTTGTGGAGGATAACGTGTGGGCAGAAGGACAAATCAATACTGCTCGTGTAACTCTAGCTGCAGGTAGATTTCCAGACAATGCAAGTACCAGACCAAGTATTACTGTGAACAACAATCTTTTGTACACAAACTATGACGGTCAAGATGTCATCTCTCTCATTGCTCAGGGTAACATCAATGCTGGACTTGGAAGTCTGAATGATTTGAGAATAGATGCTGCTCTTATCGCTCAAAATGGTCGTGTTGGTCGTTATTACTATTCTTCTAATTGTGGTAGTGGTTATGATAGAAATTCTATAACTTTATTTGGAATGATAGGTACAAATATACGTTATGGTTTTGCTTATACAGATGGCACTGGGTATAACACTAGAAATATAACTTATGATGCAAATTTGTTGTATGGTCCGCCTCCGAGTTTTCCACTGACTTCCGATCAATACCAAATAGTCTCCTGGGACGAGATCAGGTAAAACTTCCAAATTTGGCGAACTCCTCGTTCCCAAATTAAAAATGCTCATCACCTTACGACAGTAAGGCTCTTCGCCTTTTTAATTTCTCACGTCGGATTTCATCCAAATTTGGAAGTTTTAGCAAAATGGCCTATTTTAGGTCTTTTTTGCCATTTTTACCATAAAATCCTTGACATTCTATCTATTTAGGTGTATAATAGTACTCAGAACAGTTTGACAACAACTTCGGCTATCAGAGCCAAGGAGATATACCATGGTGTACGAACTCGTTGTTAACCACAATCTTACCGTGGCCGACATGGTTGCGGCTGGAAATTACGATAAGGTTGACTTTCGCATCACCGAGGCGAATTTCCCCAAGACGGGAACTGGCGAAGTGCAAGTGAGCGCCGAGCTCATACACCTCAACAGGTTCATCTCGCGCAGTGAGGCTATCTCGGAGATAGACAGGTTGGGATTCCGACCGGCAACCATCCACGAACTTCTGGATTTTGGGTCGAAGTATCCCCACATCCAGCGAGAATTCGTGATTGTCGCTTTGGGCTCATTTTGCTGGGACCACACTGACCTTTGTGTGGCATATCTCAGCAAGTTCTGCTCCTCTTTGCGAGGGCTTGGTGTGTGGAGAGGTAGCTGGTACAAGGACGATCGTTTTCTCGGGGTTCGCAAGCCCGCTTGCTAGTTCCTGGGCAGTGGGTAGTACATCCAAGGTAGGGTGCCTCGGCACCCTACCTACACACTCGATACAGATTCTCTGTATCGGGTTTTTTCGTATAAAAACTGTTGTGATATAATTGTAAGGACTTGTCCCGTTAGAAATCATTTTGTTATTTTGTGAGAGATGCTGGTTATAACGGGAAACATAATCATTTACATTTATTATTAAGTAACTATGGAAAGGTTTTTCAAAAAGCTTTCCTATTTCTAACGGGATGAAGAAATCTAAAAAGCTTGTTGTGGGAAATTGGAAGATGAACCCACAAAGTTTGGATGAAGCAAAAAAACTAGCGCAGAGTGTAAAGAGAGCAACACGAGAACTGAAAAAAACAGATGTGGTTGTTTGTCCTCCTTTTGTTTTTCTACCACCCCTCACTTCTCTTTCAGATTCTAATTTTTTTCTGGGTGCTCAAAATGCAAACTATGAGTCACAAGGACCTTTCACTGGTGAAGTGAGCTACACGGAGCTATCAGATTTCAAAGTTGACTATGTGATTGTCGGACATTCAGAGAGAAGAAAAATGGGAGAGAGTGATGAGTTGATAAATAAAAAAGTTAGAGCAGTAGTTGGTGGTGGTATGACGGCCATACTTTGTGTAGGGGAGGAGATGAGAGATCAAAATGGAGATTTTTATAATTTCATAAAACAGCAAATTGTGTCTGGACTCAAAGATGTTCCAAAAAAAATGTTAGACAAAGTTATTATTGCTTACGAACCTTTGTGGGCTATCGGAGCGAGGGAGTCCATGAGCCCAAGGGACCTACTTGAGACTTCTATTTTTATTAAAAAAGTTTTGAAAGATTTGTGTGGAACTTTTTCAGATAGCATGAAAATTCTTTATGGAGGAGATGTTGATAGGGTCAACGCAGACTCGCTTGTTCGTGATGGAAATGTTTCGGGCCTCTTAGTTGGACGAGAAAGTTTAAGAGCAAAAGATTTTATTGAAATAATAAAACTAGTTGAGTCAATTTAGTTTTGCAATTCCTTTTTTATTTTTTCTGCATTTCCAGCGAAGTCTTTTTTGTCACCTGCCGTCTTTTCAAATTCTCCTTTGTTGAAAGAAGCAGGGAATACCCAGATGTGTGCATGGTGAACTTCCTCTCCTACAACCCTAGAAATAACCAAATCAGTGTTGAAAGCTTTTTTCTGTGCCAGTGCAATTTTCTTGGTAACTTCAAAATACTCTCCGGCATTTGGAACATCCCATACCCAGCGGTAGTGTTCTTTCGGTATAACTAAAGTGTGTCCAGGAGACTCAGGGTTGATATCTAGAAATGCCAAAAAATTATCATCCTCATAAACCCGATGTGAAGGAAGATCTCCTTTCACTATTTTGCAAAATATACAATTGCTTGTCCCGTTAGAAGTATCAGTGTTTGTTAACATAATATTGAATTAAAATGTTTATAAAAGTTGCAATCCGTGATCAGAGTCACTGAGACTTCTAACGGGATCCATAGACAATATTTTATCATATTTGTTGTTATTTATGTCTATATTAGTGTGTTACACTAATGAAATGAATCCCGTTAGAGATTCACGGGAAATAACAAAGTGGTAATTATAATATTATAAATTAATTTCGGTAGTAATCATTGTACGAACTATGGCGAGACCTATCTCTAACGGGATGAAAAAATATGCCTTACGAAATCCTGTTACACAGAACGTTGATGAGGCTTTGAAACCTTATCATCCGCTTGTAAGGTCTATGTTATGTGCTCGGGGAATAAGTGATATAGAGAGTTCTGAACAGTTTCTCAACCCTGATTATTTGTTACATCTTCACGACCCTTATCTTTTGAAGGACATGAAAAAAGTTGTGAATAGAATCTTGAAGGCAATAAATGAAAATGAAAAAATTGGAATATATAGTGATTATGATGCAGATGGAATTCCAGGTGCTGTTGTTTTGCACGACTTCTTTAAAAAAATAAATTTCAATAATTTTGTAAATTATATTCCGCTACGTAACGAAGAGGGTTTTGGTTTGAATGACGAAGCGATAGAGAATTTAAATTCTCAAAATGTGAAACTAATCATTACTATTGATTGTGGAATTACTGATGTTACACAAGTTGATCTGGCCAATAGTTTTGGTATTGATGTTATAATCACCGATCATCATATTCCCGGAAAAAAATTACCAAAAGCATTTGCCATAATAAATCCAAAACAAAAAGGATGTGATTATCCAGAAAAAATGTTATGTGGTGCTGGGGTTATTTTTAAAGTTGTACAAGCAATAATAAAATCCAAAAACTTTGCAGAAAAATTTAATTGGAAGGAAGGTCAGGAAAAATGGTTACTCGATATGGTGGGGCTCGCTACTCTTTCTGATATGGTACCGCTCGTTGGGGAGAACAGAGTCCTGTCTTTTTACGGATTAAAAGTTTTGCAGAAAAGTCCACGAGTTGGACTGCAGAAACTTTTTTCATTACTTAAAATAAACCAACAAACAGCAACAGAGGATGACATTGCTTTCATGATCACCCCTCGTATCAATGCAGCATCTAGAATGGGTATTCCTCATGACGCGTTTTCTCTGATGTCTACTACGGATGAAGTGTCAGCCGGAGTTTTGGCTGAGCATTTGAATAATAAAAATGATGAGAGAAAAGGTTTGGTGGGAAGTATGGTCAAAGAGATAAAAAAAAGAATTGAAGAAAGAGGAGATACAATGAAAAATGTTTTAGTTTTTGGAAATCCAGAATGGAAGCCTAGTCTCTTAGGACTCGTTGCAAACAGTTTCTCTGATGAGCACAATCGTCCAGTTTTTTTCTGGGGAAGGGAAGGGAGTAATGGAAGTACAATCATAAAAGGTTCGTGTCGCGCCGGTGGAGACACAGATGTTGTTTGTCTCATGGAAAAGGTCAAAGATGTTTTTGTGGACTATGGTGGACACAAAGGTGCAGGTGGATTTTCTGTTATGCAGGAAAACATTCATACACTTGAGGACAGGTTGAACGAAGCTTTTTTAGAAATGGTGAAGGAGAATAAATTAATAGAAGATATCCTGGTAGATAAAAAGTTATCCTTGGATGAAGTCAGTTGGGATACATATAGACTAATAGAGAAATTTGCTCCTTTTGGTTTAGATAATCCAAAACCACTTTTTCTTTTTGAAAATATAAAAATAAGTAACGTAAAACTTTTTGGCAAAGAACAAAATCATTTGGAATTAAAATTCCGAAACTCAAAAGGATCTGATGTCACAGCTATCGCTTTTTTTTCAACACCAGACAAATTTATGGTGCCTCTCGGTGTGGGGGACAGTATAAATTTAGTTGCTACTCTCGAAAAGTCACAATTTCGTAATTTCCCAGAACTCCGCCTCCGAATAGTGGACATATTTTAATCGCTTGACAGAAATATAGTACTGTGATATACTTATACAAGATAAATAAACCGAAAGACAAACCGAAAGGGGTGTCGCAGAAATAAGGCCAGAAATATGACCTGTTGGGAGAATCAGGGCTCAAGTCTCCTTGGCCTGCCGGAACAGCCAGCTTATAAGCGAAATGTCCGGATTCAAAGATCTTTCTAAGAGTTAAAATATAATGCCACCGTGGTAGATTCAGTCGTTGGGCTGGAAGACCCGGCGCACACGTAGGCTAAGGGCTGGCGACCCCGGGGGATACAGCCGTAAACCAACCCCCATACTTCCACGGCGTTCTCGAAAGAGGGCGCCGTTTTTCGTATATAAAAAGTTATTTGGTATAATCAATGAATGATTATTTTTACAGATGGTAGCGCGAGAGGCAATCCTGGTCCTGGCGGATGGGGTGCTATTGTTATTACTGACGATTCAGCCATGGAACTTGGTGGTAGAGAAGATCATACGACAAACAACCGCATGGAACTCACAGCTGTTATATCTGCCTTGGAGTCGGTTTTGTCTGAGAGGGAGATGACCATATATACTGATTCAGCTTATGTTCTGAATGGTGCAACCCGTTGGGTCAAAGGTTGGAAGAAAAACAAATGGAAAACATCACAAAAGGAGGATGTTTTAAATAAGGATTTGTGGGAGAGATTAATTGAATTAACTTCTCACAAAATAATTGATTGGAAATTAATAAAAGGGCATTCTGGCACGGCAGGGAACGAAAGGTGTGACGTAATCGCTACTTCTTTTGCTGACAGGGCACCTGTTGTTTTGTATAACGGATCTAAAGAAAGATACGGAATTGATGTTTCTATTAAACAATCAAAAGATTCAAAGAGTAAGACAAAAAGTAAAAGCAAAGCCTATTCTTATATAAGTATGGTAGATGGGGAGATAAAAGTTCATAAAACTTGGGATGACTGCAAAGCACGGGTAAATGGGGTTTCTGGGGCCCGTTATAAAAAATCTACTTCTCCTGCTGATGAGGAAGAAATAATAAAAGAATTTACGGAATAATATGGTGATCTCCCTGGTCTTAGGATTCATAGGGGGCATAACACTGGGTTCAATTTTTCCGATTAACGTCGGATTTTTTGTTGCTTTGATTTGTTTGGTTCTACTGTTTTTTATATACAGGTATTTTGTAGATGAAAATAGTCGCAAGGTTTTAAATATAATTTTATTTATTGTGCTTGGAGTTTTGTGTGGTGTTGGAAGAATTATGGTTTCTGATTTGTATACCGATTCTCAGTTAGATAAATACGTTGGAAAGCAAATAAATATAGAAGGAATAATTGTCGGTGAACCAGATGTTAGAGAAACTAATACCAAATTAACTATCGGGGTAAGAAGTGTAGTGAACGGTACGACAACTGTTTCTGTTCGAGAAAAAATATTAGTAACAGTTCCAATATATCCAGAGTTTTCTTACGGAGATAAGGTCAGGGCGAAAGTTGTGCTAGAGGAGCCAGGGGAATTTGAAACCAATGGAAGAGTTTTTGACTATAAGGGGTATCTTCGTGTGCGAGGTGTGTGGTATACAAGTCGCTTTACAAATGTGGAGTTTGTATCAAGTGGTCACGGAAGTTTTGTTAAAACACTTCTTTTCAAAACAAAAAGAAAATTCACCGATTCTATCCATGACGCACTATCAGAGCCGGAGTCTAGTCTGCTTGCGGGGCTTCTCCTTGGTACGAAACAAAGTTTGGGTAAAGAACTACTTACAGAATTTCAAAAAACAGGAGTCTCTCATATTGTTGTTTTGTCTGGTTACAACATTGCTATTGTGGCTAGTAGTATAATGGCGATTTTTAAATTTTTACCAAAGAATATGTCCTTTGGTTTTGGAGCTGTTAGTATAATTTTGTTTACTATTCTTTCTGGGGGAGGGGCTAGTGCCTGGAGGGCAGCCATCATGGTTTTGGTTGCCTTGTTTGCCAAAAAATTTAATAGGGATTACAAAGCCAGCAGAGTCTTTGGTTTTACTATTGTCTTGATGCTCGCTCCGAATCCGCTTTTGCTTGCTTTTGATCCTTCTTTCCAACTTTCTGTCTTGGCCACTATTGGATTGATTTTTGTTACTCCCCAAATAACCCCGTATTTATCTTGGATAACAGAAAGGTTTGGCTTACAAGAAATAGTTTCTTCTACCATAGCTACCCAGATTACAGTTTTGCCATACCTTATTTACAATATGGGCGTACTTTCTCTGGTTTCTCTACCTGTAAACGTTTTGATTTTGGGTACCATACCACTCACAATGTCTTTGGGATTTATAACGGGTGTTTTGGGACTATTCTCTATTTATCTTTCTTTTATTCCGGCATTTTTTACCTACATTCTTTTGTGGTATCAGCTCACAATAGTTCACATCGGAGCAAGTATTCCGTTTGGTGCACTAAATCTACCAGCATTTTCTTTTGGGGTTTTAATTATGGTTTATTTAGCTATTATTTTCATGTTAAAATATTTACATGACCAAAAAAACTAAAATAATTTTATTCGTAATATTTATTGTACTTGTTTTACTAATAGATTGGATTTTGAGGTTTTTGGGAGGGAGTTTTGGAGGGAATGGAGCTGGCCTGTTAAATTATCTTTTTGATAAGGAGCTTTCGGGTATTATTTTACCCATAATATTGATTGTTGTTTTGATTTTGTATTTATTTTTTAGGAGAAAATCTAACTAGTATTAAATAGCACTTAAAAAGTTTTTCTCCACTTTTGACCAGTTTAAATTGCTGAAGAAGTCTTCTACGTATTGTTTCTTTCCACTTGGTTGGTAGTCGGCAACGTATGAGTGTTCCCACATGTCTAGAGCGATGATTGGTGTGCATCCTTGAAGTTGTCCTAGGTGTTGTTCATCAACCCATGTTGCAATGAGTTGTCCTGACTCTTTGTCCCAGTAAAGTATTGCCCAGCCGATACCACGAGTCATTGCAAGAGTTTTAAATCCTCCCATCGCCGCTTCAACAGACGGCGCCTGGGTTTCCATTTGTTTTTTAAATTTAGAATTTTCTGGAAGTGGGTGAGAACCTCCCTCAAGTAAATCAAAGTAAACTTCATGATTTCTCATACCATTGAATTCAAAGCCAGTGCGTCGATGTAGTTCTCCTATAAGAAATGCGTTTTTAGTTGGGTCAGACATTAGTTCGCCGATTTGTGTAAAGATGTTGTTTAAGTTTTTTACATATCCAGAATAAAGCTTCAAATGCTCCTCAATTGTTTTGGCCGATATTCCTTTTAGTTCACCAATATTAAATTTTTTCTCTTCAAATGGTTTCATGTTTTTATATTTTGGCTCTTAATTTGTGTGTATAATATATCATATGTTAAGGATTCTATCTCATATTCGTGCCCATTTGAGGTGGTATGTGCTCGGAATCCTCCTTTTAGTTAGTTTAACATTGTGGTTTGTAGTAATTCGTGAAGATCGTGACGGTATTTTGACCGTGAGTTTTCTTGATATAGGTCAGGGAGACTCTATTTTTATAGAGTCGCCAACTGGTATGCAGGTTTTGGTAGACGGAGGTCCAAACAACAATTTGATGAAAGAAATTTCTAAAGTTTTACCTTGGTACGACAAGCATATAGATATGCTTGTGGTTACAAACCCAGACAAAGATCACTATGAAGGATTCATCGGTCTTTTAAAAAGATTTAAAACTGATGTGGTGCTTGAACCGGGAACAACGAATAAAAATAGTGTATATGGAGTTTTGGAAAACGAAATTAAGGATAAAAAGATTCCAAAAATAATAGCGAGACGCGGTCAGATAATAGACTTGGGTGGGGGAGTGTATTTGGAAATATTTTTTCCGGACCGTGATGTCTCGGGGCTTTCTCCAAATGATGGTTCCATAGTAATGAAACTTGTTTATGGCGAGACGAGTGTTTTGCTCCAAGGGGATTCCACGTCTAATATAGAGCACTATCTTTTAGGTTTGGGCGCGGAGAAACTAACAAGTTCTATTCTAAAGGCGGGACATCATGGTTCCAAAACATCTTCAAGTGACGAATATGTAAAAGCCGTTTCTCCAGAGTGGGTGGTCATATCAGCCGGGACAAATAATATGTATGGTCACCCAAACAAAGAGGTTCTAGAAATATTGGATAAACAAAAATTAAAAACTCTCGTTACATGTAATATAGGTCAAATAAATTTTGAATCAGATGGAAAAGAATTTATATTGAAAAATAAAAAAGTGAGAGAGCCAACGAGTGGGTGTAAATAATATTGTTGTTATAAGAATAAGTTTTTGGTAGAGTTCCATCTGGAGGTGTTATATGGTTCATAAGTACAGACTTACTTGGGTTAGGACTGCTCACTCTCTTTCTCCACTGAAGTTTGTCGTGGGGAAGTTTGAGTTCAAGGCTAACTCAGAAAGATTGATGGAGGCGGTAGTTCGGCGCCACATCGATAGTCTCCCGAATCCAGAAGAGTGTTCAAACTTCAATCTCGTGGAAGTCGTTGTGGAGGAGCAGGTCTCGTCCGTCGATCTTTCTTTTCTTAGAACAGCTTCGCCCAAAAGGTGAAGCTGTTTGTTATTTAATGTATAATTATTTTAGGAGAGGAGGTGTGCCATGGACAAGAAAACTTGCATAAAGTGTGATGTGGAGTTCGAGCGTGTGCTCGATCGCAACGGCAAACCCGTACCTTTCTTGACTGGTATTGGGCCGGTCATGGAGAAATGGGCTTGTCCAGAGTGTGGGCGTGTTGTTTGGCGGGAACAGGAAACGCCAGACAAAAACCGAGCTGCATCGTGAGGGAGAGTATCATATGGCGCATATCATAACGGCCGGGATCTATCGTGTAGAGACCGGCCGCTCGTTGTTATTTAAAGTAATTTCAGGATTAAATTAATCCGGCTTTCTTGAGAGTGGCAAATGCGCCATTTTTTTGAATAGTCTTGATTGCTCGAGCAGAAAGGGTCAAGCTAACTGTTTTTTTGAGTTCAGGAATGTAAACCCTCTTTTTTTGAAGGTTTGCATATTTTCTCTTTATACCTGTTGGGTTAAATTGTGTTGCACGGGTACGGTTTGAATAACCACCAGATAGTTGAGAACTCTTATTAGTTATTGGACATGCTTTAGCCATACGTTGGATTATGCTATCATATAAAATACAAAATGCAAATAGATTTCATATTTTCCATAATAATATTGATATTTTCTGTGGTTATCCATGAAGTTTCGCACGGGTATGCTGCCTACCTACAGGGTGATAATACGGCTAGATTTCAAGGGCGTTTAACTCTTAATCCTCTGAAACACTTAGAATGGTTTGGATCCTTTTTACTTCCAGCCATGTCCTATTTTCTTGGGGGGTTTATAATTGGCTGGGCAAAGCCAGTTCCTTTTAACCCATATAACCTTAGAAACCAAAAATGGGGCGAGGCTATAGTTGCGGTCGCAGGACCACTATCTAATATATGTATAGCATTGTTTTTTGGTTTGATTATGCGTTTTGGCATATCAGCCCAGTTTGGAGAGGCTTTTACGCACATTTCTTTCATAATAGTTCTAATAAACCTGGTTTTAGCAACATTTAATCTTATTCCCATTCCACCCTTGGATGGCTCAAAAATATTATTCTCATTTTTGCCATACCACATGCAGAATGTCCGTGATTTTCTAGAGGAAAACGGCACATTTATATTGATATTCTTTATATTTTTCCTGTGGAAGTTTCTTCTGCCTCTAGTATTCTGGGAATTTTCTCTCATCACAGGGATTACGGCTTAACTACTTGCGTTTTTTAACTAGATATATTAGAGTAAACCCTGCAATGTCAACAATCAATCAATTAATTAAGAGAAAGAGATTCAAACCTCGACCAAAACCAAAGGCCGTTGCTTTAACTCGTGGATTCAATACTCTTACAAACAGACCGGTTTATTACCCATCTTCTTTCAAAAGAGGTGTTTGTACAAAAGTTACAACCAAGACTCCAAAGAAACCAAACTCAGCTATTCGTAAAATCGCCAGAGTTCGTCTAACAAACGGTCTTGAAGTAACAGCATATATTCCAGGAATGGGCCATAACTTACAGGAGCACTCAGTGGTATTGCTCAGAGGTGGAAAGGTAAAGGACGTAGGTGTTAGATATACAATAGTACGAGGCATGCTTGATGCAACAGGAGTAGAGAAGAGAGCAAAGGGTCGCTCAAGATACGGAGTAAAGAAACCAAAGGGTAAATAATTTTAAATAAATCATGCGAAGAAAAGTTACAAACAGAAATATAGTAGGCAAAGACCATGAATATGGTTCAGAAAAAATTGGTAAATTTATCAACTACGTTATGTTGCGTGGTCAAAAAGCTACAGCTCAGAAAATTGTTTATGAGGCACTAGAGGCAGTCAAAGAAAAGGCCAAAGTAGAGGATGTTATGGAGGTGTTTGATACAGCTTTGAAAAACACAGGACCTCTAACAGAAGTAAGAAGTAGACGCGTTGGTGGTGCTAACTACCAAATCCCAAGGGAAGTAAGACCAGAAAGACGATCTTTTCTATCAATGAAATGGATTATTGATGCAGCCAGAGAGGGAAAGGGTGCTCCTATGGCAGAGAGACTTGCTGACGAAATAATACTAGCTTCAAAAAACGAAGGTAAGGCAGTTAAGAAGAGAGAGGATACGCATAAGATGGCGGAGGCTAATAAAGCTTTTGCCCATTTTGCTTGGTAAAAAGTTTCCAAATTTGACGAACTCCTTTGTTGGACTACGAAAAAATGACCCTTCACCGTACGACAGTACGGCTCGGGTCATTTTTCTTGTCCGCCTCGGGTTTCATTCAAATTGTGAAAACTTTTTTAGCTTATTTTGAGGTTATTCAAAAGTTCTCATAAAATTTGACAGCTTTTGTCGCTGTGGTAGTTTTTGAGCAGGAGGGTTCTAACAATGAAGAGTGAGATTGAGAAGTTACTTGAGGCAAAAAGAGTTGAGCGCGGTGAGACTAAGGGAGAGTTTGGTAAACTACTTGGTTTCTCTGCGTTCATGTACGAGCAGGTACTGAACGGTACGCGCCCCATACCGAAGAAACGCCTAGAGCACGTTGCTGAGGTTCTTGGCGTTCCAGTCGATCGCCTGGCTTTTCTTTCAAAGTTGGGGAAGCGAGTTCTGGCGCCGGATCAAACGCTTACAGGTGACGAGCTCAGATACCTTGCAGGTATCGCTGACGCTGCGGGTGTGCCCGTAAGACTTTCACTGCTTCTTGAACACCTGGTACATTTCTCAAAGAGAACTACGTAAATATCACGTAGTTCTTCTTGTTTATTCTAAACTTTTTTCTGTCCATCAGTGGGTTGACGGGTAAGTATATACAAAACCAAAAGGCAACCATTGGATTTTTGTATAAAACTCTCAAAAGTATTATTATGTTTGCATGGAGGAATTTCTACATCTAGTTAAAGATCCGGCTCACTGGTATTTTGAGCTTATGCTCATTATTATATTTGATGTTATTATAGGTCTTCTTATTTGGCCATTCATACAAAAAGCTCTCATCCATCATAAATCTGATCACGAAAGACTAGAGGATCTAGAGAGAGAAGTTAATGCCTTGAAACAAAAGTAAAATATTTTTTGATGTAGTCGAAAGGCCCCTAATTACTCGGGGCCTTGGTTCTACTGGGCGTCTGGCGCTGGTCCGACGATCTCGAAGTTGTCGGGGCTGAGAGCTTGGATGCTGTTTTCGGCGTACAGATGCACGACATCCTTGTAGGTCTCGTTGACTTCAATTCCGACGATTCTGATTTCTTCTCCCGTACTGGTGTTTTTGACGGTGACGGGGATTCCGAGTTGGAATCTGTGTTCACCTCCACCAACTCGGAACAATGCTTCAGCAACCTCGAACATTTTCAGCACTTTCATTGGGTACCTCCTGAAGGCATTTCTAACACAGTCTAATCTGTATTGCAACAGAAGTTCTTTTAGTATATAGTTTTGTGTGATTGCCCTAGGGCTTTTTTATTTATTAAATTATTATTTTATTATGAACCGCGATTATCCATTGGAGAGAGTTAGAAACTTCGGTATTATTGCTCACATTGATGCTGGTAAGACAACTACATCAGAACGTGTGCTTTTCTATACTGGAATGACACACAAAATAGGTGAGGTACACGAAGGCGAGACAGTGACTGACTGGATGGAACAGGAAAGAGAGCGAGGTATTACTATTACCGCCGCTGCTATTACTTGTTTTTGGAATCCTACTTACATGCCAAAAGACGGTAAACCACAGTATCGTTTCAATATCATTGATACTCCTGGGCACATTGACTTCACAGCTGAAGTGAAAAGAAGTCTCCGAGTTTTGGACGGCGCGGTTGTTGTGTTTGACGGTGTGGCTGGTGTGGAACCTCAGTCTGAAACAAACTGGAGATACGCGGATGATGGTAATGTTCCTAGAATCTGTCTAATAAACAAACTTGATCGAACAGGTGCGTCTTTTGAGAGATCATACGAATCTATTTTAGACAGACTTACAAAAAATGCAGTTAGACTTCAAATTCCTATTGGTTTGGAAGATAAATTTGAGGGTGTGATAGATCTTTTGAAAATGAAGGCCTACTACTTTGAGGGAAATATGGGTATGAATATTCGTGAGGCAGAAATTCCTGCAGAGTATCTAGACGAGGCAAAGAAATTCCGAGCAGAACTTATTGAAAAGATTGTAGAGCAAGATGATGCTCAAATGGAAATGTTTCTAAATGGAAATGAGCCTACTATAGAAGAGTTGAAGAAAACTCTTAGAAAAGCGTGTTTGGAAGTAAAGCTTGTTCCTGTTATGGCCGGTTCAGCATTGAAAAACAAAGGAATCCAGCTTGTTTTGGATGCGGTTGTAGAATACTTACCATCTCCTCTAGATATTCCTCCAGTAAGAGGTTTGGATCCAAAGACAGGTGAGGAAACAGTGAGACATGCTTCTGATGAAGAACCTTTTGCTGCACTCGCTTTCAAATTGCAAAACGATCCTTTCGTTGGTCAGCTTACATTCTTCCGTGTTTATTCTGGAACAATAGAAGCAGGAACATACATATATAACTCAACAACAGGAGAGAAAGAAAGACTTGGACGTATTGTGAGGCTTCAGGCAGACAAAAGAGAGGAGGTAAAAAAAGTTTTTGCTGGAGAGATTGCTGCGGCTGTGGGATTGAAATCCGCAAAAACATCACACACTCTATGTGATGAAAACAAACCAATAGTTCTAGACCCAATTAAATTTGTGGCTCCCGTGGTTGCTTTACGTATTGAGCCAAAGACAAAAGCAGATCAAGAGAAAATGGGTATGGCTTTGAAAAAACTTTCTGATGAAGACCCAACATTTGTTGTTTCTTCAAACACAGAAACAGGAGAAACTATAGTTTCAGGAATGGGAGAGCTTCACCTTGAGATTATGGTTGATCGTATGAAGAGAGAGTTCAGTGTGGAGGTTAATGTTGGTAAACCACAGGTGGCATACAGAGAGACTATTTTGGGTACAGCAGAAGCAGAACATAAATATATCAAGCAAACTGGAGGTAAGGGTCAGTATGGTCACGTTAAACTTACAATCAAACCTCTTGAAAAAATAGAAGAAGGGGCAAAAATTCCAAAGAACGTTAAGAGATACGAAGATTTTGAGTTTATTGATTCAATCAAAGGAGGTGTCATTCCTCAAGAGTTTATTCCAGCAGTTGAGAAGGGTGTTCACGAGGCTATGGACCGAGGAATTGTTGCTGGGTACAAAATGGTAAATGTTTCTTGTGAGCTTACGTTCGGTTCATATCACGATGTGGACTCTTCAGAAATCGCTTACAAGATCGCAGCTTCACAGGCGTTCCAGGACGCAGCCAAAAGAGCTCGTCCAGTTATTCTAGAACCAATTATGAAAGTTGATGCTATCATGCCAGAACAGTTCATGGGTGATGTTACAGGATCACTTTCAGGAAAGAGAGGTCAAATTGAAGGAATGGAAGAGAGGGGAATGCTCAGAGTTATTCATGCCAAAGTTCCATTGTCAGAAATGTTTGGTTACACTACTGATATTCGTTCTATGACACAGGGTAGAGGAAGTGTGATGATGGAGTTTGATCATTACGAGGTTGTACCACCAAACGTTGAGAAGACTATTGTAGAAAGTAGAAAATAAAAAATAAAAAATCTCGCAGAAATGCGAGATTTTTTATTGCGTCAGTATTTTAAAGAAGATATAATATACGCATGGCAACTCCTGCAGAAAGAATAGATGATCTAGATTTGCATCTAAATACATCAAAAAATCCACTAGATTTTTTGGCCGGACAAGAATTAAAACTTCAACCAGAACCTTCTTCTGGGATACGTGATTTTTCTGAAGTTCCCCAAAAACCAACAGACAATTTGGACTTATCTGCAATTCCTCCTTCAGCGCCTGTAATTAATAATCAACCCAGTCCAGAGGGTGAAAAAAGGGAAGAGATTTTTCCTATGCCCAAGGGTTTGGTGGATTATATTAATGGTTTATCTGAAAAGGTGCCAAAAAGATCTTTATTACACAGCATGGAAAATATGCCTAGAAAGTCAATGGTAAAGGCACTTGGTAAGTACTATTCATTGCATTATTTAACGGAATCAGAATACAATACGGCTCTTGGTTTTATTGATGAACCAAAAAATGAATCAGAATCAGACCCAGAGATATCTGTAATAGATACAGGTATGAATAATGTGGTTGCAGATTCTGATCAAGAACTTCTAACGTTGTTTGGTAATACATGGTCATCGGATCTAACTAAGGCTATCGGTTATGCAAGACAAATCAAAGATAAAAACAAACAAAATCAGTCTCTGGAGGATTTGGTTCGTATTTTTATTGCACGTAAGAATTTTGGCTCTGCTCGTGAGGTGGTAAGTAACATCGAAGATGAGGAAAAGAGGATTGTATGGTTGCAATCAATACAAAAAAAAGAAGATGCAATCAATCCAGTTCCAACAGAGACTAATATAGAAAAAACAAATGATTTATCGGCAGAGATGTCTGGTGCGACTGTTGATAAACTAGATTCAGTTGAACCAGTGGCCACTCCAGAACCTGATGTGGTTACAGAATCAGAACACAAGTTGGTTGATTTGGCCCCAGAGACGGTTGAAAAGGCTAAGACTGATTTGGATTTGGCTCGTGAAAATTATGCTCGAGCAAAAATAGAATTTAACAAAAAAAATAGTAAGTACAATAAAATAAAAGGTTCTTTAGAAGGGTTGCTTTCTGGTGGAATTTTATCTGGACGTTCAAAAGAAAAATCTCCAACAGAGATAGATTTGGAAGAAGCTCAAAATAATCTAGATGAAGCCTTGGCCGCATACATTAGTCAGAAAAAAATAAAAAAAGACGAAATAATCGATGTTTTTGAGACTCAAGCTATAGAAAAAGAACAGGGTGGTACACCCCTGACTCCAGAAGAGGAAGCGGAGATGTTGGGTCAAATTAAAATAAAGTTATTAGAACAGGCAGAACAAGAGTGGAATTTATTACAAGAGCAAATTGATTCATTGTCTTCTGGGGATAATGAGAAGATACAAAAGGTAAAAGAATTGGCTGCCAAAGGACTTAAGGTCTGGTCAAAAGTTCCAGCTCCTTTACGTATGGCTGTTGCTCCAATACTCATAGGTACGGGAGTCGGCTTAACTGCTGGTCTTGGCGCTGGCGCTCTATATGCAGGAACTCGTTTGGGTAGGGGTATAGGAGGAGCTTTTGGTTCTAGGGTTGCTGGTAATATATATGGAAAGAGGACAGATAAAATTAATACAGAGGCCAAAGAAAAAAGTATTTCAGATTATACAGATGAGTCTTCAGGTAAGACCTTTGAGCAAAGAGAGACAGGTTACATGCAAGCCAGAGAAGAAGAATTGAAAAGAAAAAACAATCAAAGAATAAAAAAAGCCATGGTGATGGTTGGTGCTGGTGCAGGTGCTGGTATTTTGACAGGACTTGCAGAGTCAGCGCTGTCTTCTGGTGTAGGAATTGGAGGAAGTAATACAGAATCAATACCAAACAAACCAAAAATTACACAAACAAAAGTTTCAGCTCCATTTGATGGGGTAATAAAACCAAAAACAATGCAAGCGGGGAGTTTGGAAACAGCTTTGCCAAATAAAGAAGCGGTAGCAAATACGATTGATACTGCCAAACCATCTGCTGTTTTTGAAAAGTCTTCCATAAAAGTTGAGCTGAGTTCAAAGGGATTCTTGCAAGACATTCATAATCTCAAGGCAAATATTATAAAACAGTACGGTGATAATATTCCTCCAGAAATCAAAAAGAACATAATAGACAGGCCGACAGTTGAGATAGCAAAAGATTATGGATTATATAAACCAGGAGAGGTTAATGATAGTGCCGTGGGTTTTGTTGGAGAGAAGCTCTCAATGAATGATAATGGACAGTTGATAATTGAACATGTGGATGGTACAAAGGAAACATTGAGTCATATTGGTAGAGATACTTTAAAACAAGCTCCCCAAGAAGCAGTAGTACCAACTCAAGATACTACTTTGATTGCAGAGAAATTGGCTGATGTTCCTGTTGATGTCGATCATCCGGCAGTAATAGAGGCAAAAGTGCCTGAATGGGATTCTAGAATGGCACCCGTAGAACAGGCAACAATTCCAGAAGAACCAAAAATAATACCAACAGTAGATACTTCAGGACCAACAAATGTTGTTTATCAAATTCCTCACAATGATTCTGTGGTTGAGGTTTTGGCCGAAGGGGAGAGTAAAATAGTCAAGTTTGGTGACCAAACCATAGCCCACGAACAGACATTTGGTAACGGAAAATTATTGGTCTTGGATGATAAATTTCAAGATGGTGCAAAATATAAAGATTTGAGAAGTGCCTTTGCAAAAGCTTTTGAAAAAAGCGCTAGAGTTGATCAGATTGGATCAAGTCCTACTGCGGTTGAGTTTGAGGGCGGGAAGATCTACATAGTTCAAGGATTGAAAGATGATCCAATGGGAATGAAAGTTTTGCTCAATGGAAAAGAGATAGCTAGTGGTTCAATGGAGGTAAAAGGGTCAGTCTTGAGCCCAAAGCTAAAGTTTGATAGTGGTTTAAAAGGGGGTTGGTTTCTTGATGATAACGCATATGAGCGAGCTTTTAAAAATGTGAAGAAATTTTTACAAATAAAATAAAATTATGAATAATATTTTATCAAAAGATATCATAGAAGACTGGGGTCTTGGTTCACTTCCTCCAGATAAACAGGCTGATGTGGTTGATAGGATGGGCAAGATGATATATCAGGCAATTTTAGTTAGAGCTCTAGATATCTTGTCTGAAAAGGAACAAGAAGAATTTGACTCTATTTTAGATAACGACAATTCAACTCCTCAGGATGTATTATCATTTCTTAAGTCAAAGATACCCACATTTGACCAAATAGTGATAGAGGAAAGGAATAATCTAAAGCGAGATCTCCTAGTTACGGCTTAACAAAAAGCCCAAGCTTGACTATTTTTTTCTTTTTGTCTACTATGATTGAGTGTCGCTTTGCGATGCTTTTATTTATTAGTAAACGCAGAAGTTCTAAAAGTTTAGATTTCTCGAACATTAAATTTTTAGAGGTTCTTGTTTAAAAATTATTAATTTAATTAAAAATTATTATGACAGATTTTGATAGAAGCAAACCTCACGTAAACGTGGGAACAATTGGTCACGTTGACCATGGAAAGACAACATTAACAGCAGCTATTCTAACTGTTCTTAACAGAGCAGGTAATGGATATTCAGCAAAACTAAAAGGAGTTGATCAAATTGACTCAGCTCCAGAGGAAAAAGCAAGAGGAATTACTATTGCTCTTTCTCACAACGAGTATGAGACACCTACAAGACACTATGCTCACGTAGATGCCCCTGGACACGCTGACTACATCAAAAACATGATTACTGGTGCCGCTCAAATGGACGGTGCAGTACTAGTGGTAGCAGCTACAGACGGTGTGATGCCTCAAACAAGAGAGCACGTTCTTCTAGCAAAGCAAGTTGGAGTACCAAAAATCATCGTATTCCTAAACAAATGCGACATGGTTCCAGATGCTGAGCTTATTGACCTAGTTGAGGAGGAAGTTCGAGAACTCCTTACAAAACAAGGTTTCGACGGAGCAGGAGCACCTATTATTAGAGGATCAGGTCTAAAGGCACTTGAATCAGCTAACAATGATGACGAATGGGCAAAGAAGGTTTTGGACCTTGCAACAGCATTGGACACATACTTCCCAGTTCCACAAAGAGACCTAGATAAGCCATTCCTAATGCCAGTTGAAGACATCTTCTCAATTGAAGGAAGAGGAACAGTGGTTACAGGAAGAATTGAAAGAGGTGTTGTGAAAGTAGGAGAGGAAATTGAGTGTGTTGGTCTAAAAGATACACAAAAATACACAGTTACTGGTATTGAAATGTTCAACAAGTCTCTACAACAAGGAGAGGCTGGAGACAACGCAGGTATCCTTCTAAGAGGTGCTAAGAAAGAGGACATCCACAGAGGACAAGTTCTTGCAAAGCCAAAGTCAGTGACTCCACACACAGAGTTTACAGCTGAGGTTTACATCCTAAAGAAAGAGGAAGGAGGAAGACACACTCCATTCTTCTCTGGTTACAAACCACAATTCTACATCCGAACTACAGACGTTACAGGAGATGTGACTCTAAACGAGGGAGTAGAGATGGTTATGCCAGGAGATACAGTTACATTCAAAGTTAAACTAGTAGCCCCAGTTGCTCTAGAACAAAACCAGAGATTTGCTATTCGAGAGGGAGGTAAAACAGTTGGTGCAGGAGTTGTGACTTCAATCGTCGCTTAAACTACAAAAATTCCAATTTTAATGCATTGCGTTTGGACTACGAAAAAAGCCGCTCACCTTATCTTTGTAAGGCTCGCGGTTTTTTCTTGTCCACCTGGTACTGCATTTAAAATTGGAATTTTTGTATAATACTATTCTCGTATCAAATTCAAAACCAGTTCTTAACTTTATAGACTAGGTAGTTATTAAAGGAGGAATAAAAGGTGGTTCTTATATTTGACAAATCTGGTATAAGTGCTTTAAATTAATAAAGGAGGGATTTCTTGCCAAACAACAAAGTGTGGTATGAAAAAAATCCGGGTACAAGAAAAAGAGACCGCGCCAGGAATTATGCAAAAACCAGGAAGGGGGCAGTTAACTCGGGGAGATTTTGGTCACAGAATGAAATTCTGGCAATCCAAGATCGAAGTTGTACAGATCGTGAGCTCGCAAGCAGGCTCGGAAGATCTGTACAGGCGATTCAGGTTAAGAGAACGAAGCTTGCGAATTGACCGTCAAGAAGACCACACTAGTTCTTCGTGGCGGTCTTCTTGTATATATCTAAAACTTGAACAAAAAACCATTATCTGCTAGTATCTTCATACAACATGACAACAAAAGAAGCCACAGTAAAAAAGACAGTTGCAAAGAAAGCTCCAAAAGCTGCGGGAAAGGTAGCACCTAAATCAGATGCTATTTCAAAACTACGAATCAGAGTTAGAGCTTACGAGTACAAAATCCTTGATTTGTCAGTAAAACAAATCATAGATACTGCTCTTCGTTATGATGCAAAAATAGAGGGACCAGTTCCACTTCCAACAGAGATTAAGAAATATACAGTAAACCGATCATCTTTCGTTTACAAAAATGCTAGAGAGCAATTTGAAATGAGAGTACATAAGAGAGTTATTGATATTCTAAATCCTACACCTAAAATAATGGAAGCTCTGACAAACCTTAGTCTCCCATCAGGTGTGAACATTGATGTGAAGATTATGTAGGTCAAAAATAATAAATAATTATAACAAAAACCACCCATTGGGTGGTTTTTTGATATTGTTGACTTTCTGAAGTTAGGTGATATTTTATTGAAAGGAGGAGACACCATGGACGAAATGCACAAAGCCTTGAGTTCCTATAGGATTCTCAAGGCTCTGATCAGGAAGAACCCGGGGATAATGGGTTGGATCATCGGGAATGTGAGTGAGTTCTCGAGAACCACCAACATCCCGGAAGTGGAGCTTGTGGGAATCCTGGAGCTCATCAAGACCCAGCTTCAGGCGGAGAGGATCCAGTCCGAGACCCCGACCTCGTCAGTTGAGGTGAAGTAGTAGACCCTGCCAACAGAAAGGCCTCGCGCTCTCGTCTGTTGTGGGGTCTTTTTGTTAATCTTTAAAACACTTGAATAAAAAATGGATATCTGCTAGTATAGCCAAATCGCTTAAAGCGACTTTTTTGTGGGGACTAGCGAAGGGCAATGTTGGGAAGATACTTTCTCATTACTGTCCGAAAATCGTCTCCAAATTTATATGAAATTCATTCTAGGAACAAAAGTTAATATGACCCAAATCTTTGATGAAAAAGGTTTGGTGCACCCAGTTACAGTCCTTCAATCAGGACCTATGGTTGTTACTCAAGTGAAAACAGTTGCCACTGATGGTTATAATGCTGTTCAAATTGGTTTTGGTGAAAAAGCAGATAAGAACATAAACAAACCAGAGAAAGGTCACATGAAAACTGGCAGTTTTCGATTTTTAAGAGAATTCAGAACAGACGAGGAGCCAACATTGAAAGTAGGTGATGTTATAAATCTTACAGATTTTGCAGAAGGAGACACAGTTGTTGTTTCTAGCACCTCAAAAGGCAAAGGTTTCCAGGGTGTAGTAAAGAGACACGGATTCAAAGGTGGTCCTCGTTCACACGGACAAAAACACTCAGAGCGTGAGCCCGGTTCTATTGGAGGTGCAGGACGTGATGGTGGACGTGTGGCAAAAGGCAAGAGAATGGCAGGAAGAATGGGAGGAGACAGAATAACTACAAAAGGACTAACTGTTGTCAGTGTAAAACCTGAAACAGGGGAAATTTTTGTTAGAGGTGCAATAGCTGGAAGAAAGGGAACTCTAGTAGAAGTGATTGGATAATTTCTAATTTTTAAAACATGGAAGAGACAAAAGTAAAAAAGAATATTAAAACAAAAGAAAAGACACAGTCTCCTGTAGCTTTAGAGTCTGTAGTATACAACCAAAAAGGCAAAGAATCAGGAAAAATTTCACTGCCAGAATCAGTTTTTGGTTTGAAATGGAATGCAGATTTGGTGCACCAGGTGGTTGTATCAATGGAATCTTCGGCTCGAAACAATGTAGCTCACACAAAAAACAGGGGAGATGTATCTGGAGGAGGAAAAAAACCATGGCAACAAAAGGGTACAGGAAGAGCAAGACATGGTTCTACACGTTCTCCTATTTGGGTTGGTGGAGGTGTTACTCATGGTCCAAGAAATGAAAAGAATTTTGATAGAAAAGTAAACAAAAAAATGAAGGCAAAAGCTCTTTACACGATTCTTTCTGAGAAATTCAAAAAAGGACATGTTTTGTTTGTTGACGATATGTCAATGAAGGCTATAAAAACAGCAGAGGCAAAAAATGTTTTGTCTTCACTTTCAAAAGTTGGAGGTTTCAATGACTTGCTAAGTAAGAAAAGAAACTCAGTATATATAGCTCTTTCTTCAAAGGATACAACAACAGAAAAGAGTTTCAGAAATTTTGGAAATCTAGAGGTTGATGAGATAAGAAATGTTAGCCCTCTTGATTTGATGAAATATAAATATGTTCTTATTTCAAACCCAGAAAAAGGTCTACCACAAATAACAGATAAACTAGGAAAATAATATGAAAAAAGACCTTAATCACGTTTTAATACGACCTCATATAACAGAAAAGGCTACAATGTCAGCTGAGATGTCTGTTTATGTTTTTGAAGTTGATCCAAAATCAACAAAAACAGGAATAACAAAGGCTTTTGTAGAAAAATACAAGATAGATCCCTTAAAAGTAACTACAACCACAATTCCTGCAAAAAATGTATTTGTTAGAGGTAAAAGAGGGATAAAATCAGGATACAAGAAGGCCTATGTTTATCTAAAGAAAGGAACTAAGATAGAAAATATATAATTATGAAAAAGTATAAACCAACATCTCCAAGTCGCCGACACATGTCAAACATCTCTTATAGTGGTGTCGTTACTTCAAATGATCCAGTAAAATCACTTACTCGTGGTTTCAAAAGACCAGTAGGAAGAAATCATCATGGTAAAATAACAACTCGTCACAAAGGAGGTGGACACAAGAGACTTTGGAGAGAGATTGATTTTAAATATGACAAAATAGATATCCCTTATACTATAAAAACAGTAGAATATGATCCAAACAGAGCGGGTTTTATTGGTCTAGCTCAATATAGAGATGGCGAGAAGAGGTATGTACTTCTTCCTCGTTCTGTAAAAGTGGGAGATGTTTGTGTTACCGGAGAGAATGTAGAGCAGAAGCCAGGAAACAGACTTCCTTTGAAAAACATAGTTATAGGAACATTTGTATACAATGTTGAAGTAAAGCCTCTTGGAGGAGCAAAGCTCGCTCGTTCAGCTGGTAACTATATAGAAGTTATTGCAAAGGATGCTGGTTATGTAGATGTAAAAATGCCTTCAACTGAGGTCAGAAAAATAAAAGAAACAGCATATGCAAGTATAGGTGAAGTATCAAACAACGAAACAAGACTAGTAAACTTCGGTAAAGCTGGTCGTTCACGATGGCTTGGTATTCGTCCTACAGTTAGAGGTACAGCACAAAACCCAGTTGATCACCCATACGGAGGAGGTGAGGGTGTACAAGGACGAGGACGCAAGAGAGCTATATCTGTTTATGGTAAACCAACAGGAAAAGGACAGAAATCAAGAACTCCTAAGAAATACTCAAATAAATTCATTGTTTCTCGCCGAAAGGTAGGAAAGCGAAAGTAATCCTGTTTGGCGAATTGTATCTTCTCAAAAACACAAGGCTCCTCCAGCGGGAGCCTTGTTCTGTCCTCGGCGCTTCGTCGTCAAGAACCCCTCGTTTCACTCAGGGTCGTTGACAACACCAAGCTCAGCGCCTGCGGATGTTTCTCGAAGATACAATTCGCCAAACTGTAAACACCACTCACTCGAGTGGTGTTTTTGTTAACATTGACGTTTTGTCTAAAAAGCGTAGAGTTGGGGCCAGACGGCAATTCTGCCAGCTCTCAAGGAGTGGTTCAGTGAAAAAGTCGGAGTTTATCACAAAGTTCTGGCGTGTGGTGACACGGATTCAACGAGAGGGGCCGGTGGTTTACAATCGCTACTGGGGGTTAGCGGTCAAATATGCACATGAAGAAGGTCTGGGTATTTCAGCGAATGATTCAGTCGATGAGAATAAACTTCTAAGGAATCTCATCGATGTCTCTATGATGTCAGTGGTGGTGAGTACCTCACCAGACATCTTGTCAATCATGGCCTCCGTGGAGCAGGCTTGGGAGTACTACCAGAAGAAGCAGGAAGAGCTTGCGAACTCTGGTGGAGATGGTGGGTAGTCCAATTAGTGATAGTTGGATCTAACGGGGGCGACCAATGTGGTCGCCCTTCATCGTATCTGTTGACATTATTGGGTGTTTTGTATAGTATAAACGCCACATAAGGCTATGAGCTTTATACATTCTTGTTTGCGGTATTAGAAGCGTCAAGTACCACTAACAATGTGGTTTTTGTTTTGGACAAATTAAAATATGACACGATCATCAAAAAAGGGCCTATACGTTGACCCAAGATTACTAAAGAAAATTGAGGGTAAAAAATCTAGTGAAACTGGGGTTATTAAAACATGGTCAAGAGCCTGCGTGATCTCTCCTGAGATGGTAGGTTTTATTTTTGGTGTCCACAACGGCAAGACTCACATAGAGGTTTCAGTAAACGAGGACATGGTAGGTCACAGACTTGGTGAGTTTTCTCCTACAAAGAAATTCATTAAACACGGAGGTAAGATGCAGAAGGAGTTGGAGCAAAAGAAAAAAGAAAGCGAGATTGCTAGTGCTCAAGCAGCCAAAGCAGCTCCTGCAGCTAAAAAATAAAATATCATGGCCACAGCACACGCAACATTATCTAATTTTAGACAAGCTCCTCGCAAAATGCGAATGGTTGCTAACGCAGTAAGAGGTAAAAAAGTTGCTGAAGCTTTGGTGAATCTTGAATTTACAGCTAAGAAAGCAAGTCTTCCAATAAGAAAACTTATAGAATCAGCATTAGCAAATGCCAAGACATTAGATATTCCAACAGAAAACCTTGTTATTAAGACCATAAAAGTAGATAGTGGGAAAATAATGTACAGAAGACTTCCTGCTGCTCGTGGTTCTGCACACCCAATACGAAAGAGAACAAGCGCAATATTTGTAGAACTTGGAGAAGCAAAAGAAAAGAAAAACAAAAAAGTAAAAATTGAGAAAGAAGAGGTTGTAGTGGAATCAGCAAAAAAACCAAAGACAACAAAAAAAGCAGTAAAATCAAAAAAATAACATGACACATACTGTTCACCCATATTCACATAGACTAGGTATAGTAAGAGACTGGAAATCTCGCTGGTTTGGAGTGAAGAATAAATACAAAGAATTTCTAAAAAGCGATGTTTTGCTAAGAGTTTTTCTTGAGAAAAAACTTAGAGGTATGTATGTAAGCAATGTGGAAATGGAAAGAGGGGAAAAAATCCTACGTATCATAATAGAAACATCAAGACCTGGTATGATTATCGGAAGATCAGGTGATGGAGCTGTTAAACTAAAAAATGATATTTTGAAATTTATTGAGAAAAACAAACTTTCTTCTGGTGGGGAAGTAAAGATTGATATTAAAGAAGTAAAATCACCAGAATCAAACGCAACTATTGTTGCACAAATGATTGCCGATGGTTTGGAAAAAAGACTTCCTTTTAGGAGAGTTACAAAACAAATGGTTGAGAAGGTTATGGCCAATCGAGATGTTTTGGGGGTGAAAATTGAACTTTCAGGAAGACTTGGTGG
Organism: uncultured Candidatus Saccharibacteria bacterium; assembly: GCA_964453075.1. GTDB lineage: Bacteria > Patescibacteriota > Minisyncoccia > Phycocordibacterales > DATDWN01 > C7867-006. Next base: position 42,176 of record CAYVNM010000002.1, on the reverse strand, counting down.
TGCTTCAATGGCACGACAAGAGAAAATCAAGAGAGGACGAATTCCACTTCAGACATTTAGGGCTGACGTAGATTTTTCAAAATACGAAGCAAGACTTCCGTACGGAGGAATCGGTATAAAGGTCTGGATATACAAAGGAGAGATTTTCAAAAAATAAAATACTACCATGTTGTTACCTAAAAAAGTTAAGTACAGAAAATGGCATACAATGCGAAAGAACGCCAATAAGGTTGGGGTGGCTTCTCGCGGAGCAACTATATCTTTTGGTTCTCATGCAATTAAGGCTCAGGAGGGAGCTCGTATAATGTCAAACCAGATTGAAGCTGCCAGAAAAGCTTTGTCTCGTGCAGTGGGTAAGACAGGTAAAATTTGGATCAGAATTTTTCCAGATATGCCTCTTACAAAAAAACCAGCTGAAGTAAAGCTTGGAAAGGGTAAGGGTGATCTTTTTGGATACTGCGCTCCAGTTAAACCAGGCAGAATTATTTTTGAGGTGGACGGTGTTACAGATGCAGTAGCAAGAGAGGCTTTGCGAAAGGCCGGAACGAAACTTCCTCTTAAGACCAAAATAATCGCAAAATAAACATGAACATGAAAGATTTATTAAAGAAGAATACAGCTGAACTAAAAGCGCTTATATCTGAAAAGAAGCTTGCTTTGCGCAACTTTCGTTTTTCTGTGGCAGGTAGTAATGTTCGAAATGTTAAGGATGGTAATATCCTAAGAAAAGATATTGCAAGAATATTTACTCTTCTAAACAAAAAGAAATAATTTAAACAAATATGGAAAACATGAAAGATAAAAAAACAAATAACACAACAAAATCTGGTCGCAAGACCATGGTTGGTGTTGTAACTTCTGACAAAATGAAAGACACTATCGTTGTTAAAGTCAGTCGTTTTGTTAAACACCCTAAATATGATAAATACATATCTCGGGACAAGAAGTTCAAAGCAGACGACAAAGGTAACACAAAGAAAGTAGGTGACAGAGTTACTATTGTTGAATGTGCGCCGATTTCCAAAGACAAAAATTTCAAATTAGTTTAATCAAATATATAAACCGCCATGATCCAACCACAATCAATTGTAAAAATAGCTGACAACTCCGGAGGAAAGATCGGACGAGTTTTCAAGGTGTTAGGAAGTTCAAAAAAGAGATATGCTAGTATCGGTGAACTAGTTGTTATTTCAGTACAAAAAGCAGAACCAAGAAAAACTACAAAAAAGAAAGATGTTTTATATGCAGTAGTTGTGAGACAACGAGCTCCTTTCCGAAGAAAAGACGGTTCTTATATAAGATTTGATGAGAACGCAGTGGTTATTGTTATGAAAGAAAAACTAGAACCAGTTGCTGGGCGTATATTCGGACCGATACCACGAGAGCTAGGAGAGGTAGGTTACCAAAAGATTATCTCTCTCGCCCCAGAGGTTGTTTAAAACTTCCAAATTATGACCAATCTCATCGTCTAAAATCTGAAGAATAATGGTCACCTACGCACAGAGGTAGGCTCCCATTCTTTTTCAAATTTTATACGCGACCTTGGCCAAATTTGAAAGTTTGTGATAACGTAGCAAAATATAAAATAAAAACATGCATATCAAAAAAGACGACAAAGTAATAGTGCTTACAGGAAAAGATAAGGGTAAGACAGGAACAGTGACCAAATCAATTCCACAAGAAAACAAAGTCATTGTTTCCGGTGTTAATGTACTTAAGGTGCACCAAAAAGCACGAAAGAGCGGTGAGAAAGGACAAATCATTGATAAGACTATGCCTATTCATGTTTCAAATGTGAAGAAAGCAAAATAAAGAATACTGAAATAAATTTATGAAAAACATCAAAGAAAAAACAAAAGAAGCCTTTACTGCCATGAAATCAGAGTTTGGTTATAAGAATGCTATGCAAGCACCAAAGATCCTAAAGGTGGTTGTTTCTTCTGGTGTTGGTTCAGTAAAAGACAAAAAGAAAATTGAACTTATTGCAGATAGACTTTCAAAAATCACAGGACAAAAACCAGCTAGAAAGGGAGCAAAGCAATCAGTTGCAGCATTCAAGGTGCGAGAGGGGGATACTGTTGGCATGCAAGTAACTTTGAGAGGAGACAGGATGTATGATTTCCTAGACAGACTTATAAACATTGCTCTTCCTAGAACAAAAGACTTCAGAGGTATACCAACAACAGGTGTTGATGAAATGGGTAACTACACTCTAGGTGTTCGAGAGAATACCATTTTCCCAGAGTCATCAGACGAGGATTTGAAAGACATATTTGGTATTGCAATAACTATCGTTACAAACGTTCATGATGCGGCACAAACTAGAAGTTTCCTGGCTCATCTAGGTTTCCCATTCAAAAAACCAGGTACAGAGACAACAGTTGCAAAGACAGAAGCTCCAAAGGCAAAAAAGAAAGGCTGGAATATAAAGAAATAACAGAAAATTACTAAAATCCAAGGACTCCCCTTGGATTTTGCAAAAATAGCCCTAAATATAGGGCTATTTTGCTGTTTAGAGGGTGGGTATCGGCAAAAACAATTGACAAAGAGATTAAATAGGTGTATAATTTTAGGTGGACAGTTTGACAACCACTTTTTCCGGCCCTAGGGGCCAAGGAGCTACCATGAAGATCTTGGTTATTGACGATCGGCAGGAAAACCTCGATGGGGCCATCGCCCAATTGGGGGGGTCACACGACGTGTTCACCACTGCAAGTTACGACATGGGCAACATGCTCATTAGTCGGGGAGATTCGGTGGAGAACCGCAAGGTTGCCAATCTCACGGCAGGTCGTTCGATTGGCAGCTATTCGTCCTGGAGCAACAAGCATTACGAGGATTTCAGTGCTGGTGTTCCGTGGGATGTCGTGTTGTCGGACGGCATGATGCCATTTGATGGATTTTATCACAATTCGGACTGGGGCACTGAGAAGTTGGTGGGTTACCAGCTTGCCCTGTCGGCAATAGCAGCTGGGACCAGGTTTGTGGCGGTGGTTTTCTCCAACCACCATCACCAGAATGCGGAAGGGTCTATTCTGGAGGAATCATCCAGAATACGTGATTCATTCCGCTTCGCGAACGGTGCCGTCCTGCGATTTTTCCAGGATGCTGGTCGGAAGGCTGAGTCTAAGGACTGGGCGGCGGTCCTGAATAAGCTAATCGGCTAGCCCAACAAGTACACGCGTCGGGCGTAACCCCGGCAAGTTCTCGAGAGAAACCAATCTCTCGCCTGGCACATTCCCTTGGGGGTGTGCCAGTTTTTCGTACATGAAAACAGCATGTTGACTTTAAAAGGCTTAATTGCTAGTATGAACCCGAGCTTTAAAGAGCTTTTTTATTTAAATATGGCAAAAACATCAGTAAAAGCACGAGCAGCAAAAAAACCGAAATTCAGTACTCGGGCTACTAATCGATGTTTTAAATGTGGACGAGGACGTGGATTTATGAGAGACTTTGGTCTCTGCCGAATCTGCTTCCGAGAACTAGCCAATGAAGGGAAAATTCCCGGAATTAAAAAGTCGTCTTGGTAAGTCAACCCTAACTATAGGGGAGATACTGCCCGGATATAATACAAAAACAAATGGATCCAATCGCAGATATGATAGTTAGAATAAAGAATGCCACAGAATCAAAAAAAGAATCTGTTGTTTTTCCTTATTCAAAACTAAAACTTGCTATCGCTGATGTTCTATTCAAAGATGGATTTATAAAGTCATTCGGAAAAAAAGGAAAGAAAATCGCAAAATTCATTGAAGTTGTTTTGGTTTATGAAGATGGAGTTTCTAAAATACACGGAATCGAGAGAGTTTCAAAAACTTCAAAAAGAATTTATCAAAAAGCAAAAGGTATTAATAAAGTAAAAGGTGGAATGGGAGCTTTGATACTATCAACACCAAAAGGTGTTATGACAGATAAGTCTGCAAAAGAGGCAAACACAGGTGGAGAAGCTCTACTTAAGGTTTGGTAATTTATAACAACATCATGTCAAGAATCGGAAAAAAAGTAATAGCGATACCAAAAGGAACAGAAGTTTCAAATTCTCTGGGAGTTTTCTCTGTTAAAGGATCTCTAGGTACACTAACAAAAAAATTCAAACAAGATATTGAGATAACTATAGGTTCAGATAGTATAACTTTGGTGCCAAAGAAAGATACTCTAGAAAACAGAGCACTTTGGGGAACATACGCATCACACATTATGAACATGATTTCTGGTGTTACCACTCCTTATGTTAAGAAACTTGTGATTGAGGGTATTGGTTACAAATCAGAGGTTAAAGGAGAAAATTTGGTTTTGGCACTTGGTTTTTCACATCCAGTTAATGTTCCAATACCAAAAACTCTAAAGGTAACAGCAGAGAAAAACGTAATTACTGTTACAGGTATTGATAAAGAAGTGGTCGGAGAATTTGTTGCAAACGTAAGATCACTAAAGAAACCAGAACCTTACAAAGGAAAGGGAATCAGATATGAGGGTGAGGTTGTTAAGAGAAAACAAGGCAAGAAAACAGCCTAATAGAGGGGTAATATAAAATACTATGAAAAAATTAAACGCAAAACTAGAAAAAAGAACAAGACGACACAGCAAGATTCGTTCTAATATTTCTGGTACATCTGAAAAACCTCGTTTATCTGTTTACAAATCAAATAAGCACATTTCAGTACAACTCATAGATGATGTAAAAGCAGTAACAATTGCTTCTGCTCATTCTAGAGAAGTTAAGGGTAAAACCATGATGGAAAAAGCTGCGCTTGTGGGCGAGAGTATTGCAGAAAAAGCCTTAGCAAAGAAAATATCAAATGTAGTTTTTGATAGAGGAGGATTTATTTATACAGGTAATGTTAAAGCGGTCGCAGATGGTGCTCGTAAAGGAGGTCTTAAGTTTTAAAAAATATTATGGAACCAGAAGAAATAAAAATTGAAGATGTGGTGGTAGAAGATACAACAGATGTTGCTACTAAAGATGCATCTTTTGCTCATCAAGCTCCGAGAGAATTCAAAAAAAATTCTCGCAAGGCTCCTCCTAGAAGAGAGGCTCGTGTTAAACCTGAGTTTGATCAAAAAATAATAAGCATCAGAAGAGTAACAAGAGTTGTTACGGGAGGACGAAGATTCAGCTTTTCTGTCGGTGTGGTGATAGGTGATAGGAGAGGAAGAGTTGGTGTTGGTCTTGGTAAAGCAGGGGATACTCCAGTGGCTATAGACAAGGCTGTTAGAGATGCAAAGAAGAACATGATAAAGGTAGTAATGACTAAGAGTGGCTCTATTCCACACGAAGTAAGTGCTAAGTACTCAAGTTCAAGAGTTGTTATAATGAGAGCTCCTGGAAAAGGTATTTTGGCTGGCTCATCTGTCCGAACAGTATTAGAGTTTGCAGGAATAAAAGAAGTAAGTGCAAAAATCTTTTCAAGAAGTAAAAACAAAATAAACAATGCCAAAGCAGCTGTTAAAGCATTAAATCAACTAGTCGTAAGAAAATAACATGCAAACACACGAACTAAAAAGAACACACCCAAACAAAAAAACACGCCAAATAGGACGTGGTGGTACTCGTGGTAAAACAGCAGGGCGAGGTACAAAAGGACAAAATGCCAGAGCGGGTCACAAGAAACGACCAGAGATTAGAGATTTTATAAAAAGAGTTCCAAAATTACGCGGTCGTGGTAAAAACATAAACACAAGTATTGAATTAAAGGCCTCAGTGGTCAATCTTGGTGACTTGAATAAAGTTTTCAAAAACGGTGATGTAGTTTCTCCTAGTGCTTTGGTTAAAGCAGGCTTGGTCAAAAAAATGTCAGGTGATGCACCGAGAGTTAAGCTTTTGGGCACAGGCACATTAGATAAAAGTCTAACAATCAAGAATTGTTTGGTATCTGTTTCTGCTAAAGCAGCTATAGAAAAGGCTGGTGGAAAGTGTTTGGTTTAAGGTGGTAGAATAAATACATGAAAAATTTTCTTAATAAATTCGTTTTAATTTTTCAGGACAGTGTTTTAAGAAAAAGAATATTCTTTACTCTTTTTGCTTTGGTGCTGTTTCGTGTACTCGCTTCTGTCCCAATAGGAGGAGTTGATACTGCTAAATTAGCTGCTTTCTTTTCTGGTAATGAATTTTTTGGATTGCTCAATCTATTTTCAGGTGGAGGTTTGTCTCAACTCTCCATTGTGATGCTCGGAGTTGGTCCTTATATTACTGCTTCTATTATTATGCAGCTTATGACCATTATGTCCTCAAGATTGAAAGAGATGTACCAAGAGGAAGGTCAGGCTGGAAAAAGAAAATTTGCTCAATACAGTAGAATGCTTTCTATTCCACTTTCTATAATTCAGGCCTTTAGCTTTATAAAGCTTTTGGAAAACCAGCAAGTTTTGGAAAAACTTACATCACTTGAAATGGTTACTAACTTAATAGTTATTACAGCAGGTTCTGTGCTTCTCATGTGGATAGGTGAGCTTATATCAGAGTACGGTATAGGAAATGGAGTATCGCTAATAATATTCGCAGGTATAGTAGCTAATCTACCAGTAACATTGGGTCAATTGGTGTTTACCTTTGAGATATCTCAATTGCCTATTTATCTAGCTTTCATAGCTATTGCGGCTGTTGTTATAGTTGGCGTTGTTATTATTACAGAAGCAGAAAGACCAATACCTGTTACTTATGCAAAGCAGGTTAGGGGAAATAAGGTATATGGTGGAACATCTACCTATTTACCATTAAGAATCAACCAAGCTGGAGTTATTCCTATAATATTTGCCTTGTCTATTCTTTTGTTCCCTCAAATGATCTTGAGATTTTTGCAAGGTGCAAGTAATTTAACAGTCCAATCAGTGTCTGGTTTTATACTAAACATTCTTGCTAATAGTTGGTTTTACGCTATTGCTTATTTCTTTTTGGTTTTTGTGTTTACATACTTCTATACAGCAGTTACTTTTGATCCGGATCAAATATCAGAAAATCTTCAAAAAAATGGAGCTTTTATACCAGGTGTGAGACCAGGAAAATCTACATCTGATCACATATCCAGAATATTAACTCGCCTAACACTGGTTGGAGCTTTGTTTCTGGGGGTTATAGCAGTTCTTCCTCTTATAATGAAGGGTGCAACGGGCATAACAGCTGTTTCTATCGGAGGAACATCTCTACTTATCGTGGTCTCTGTGGTTATCGATCTGATTAAGAAGATAGATGCTCAGGTATCTATTCGCGAGTACTAGAATTTCTAAATCTGGCGAACTCATCGTTCCAGCAAGATTTAAGTAGTCTGAATTTTATTGTATAATAGAGTCATGACTCCAAAAACATTTATATTCTTTGGTCCATCTGGCGCAGGAAAGGGGACCCAAGCAAAAATTTTAATTGATTATCTAAAGAAAGTAGATCCTGAGAAAAAGACTTTGTATATTGAAACAGGTCAAAGATTCAGAGAATTTATTACGGAAGCTTCTTTTACCGCAACTCAAACAAATGAAATTATAGAAAAGGGCGGGTTGCTTCCAGAGTTTCTGCCTATTTGGATTTGGTCTGAATACTTTGTCAAACATGTTTCTGGAGATGAACACATGATTTTGGACGGCTTGTCTCGGCGTGCACACGAGGCTCCAATACTAAACTCTGCAATGAAGTTTTATAAAAGAGAGAAACCATTTGTTATATACATACAGGTTTCTAGAGATTGGGCTAGAGAGAGATTGCTCGAGCGAGATAGGGGGGATGATAAGATCGATCAAATAGAAAAAAGATTGGATTGGTTTGAAAAAAATGTTATTCCCGCTATGGAGTATTTTAAAGATAATGAATTTTATAATTTTATTACAGTAAATGGTGAACAATCTATCGTGGAAGTTAATAAAGAATTAATGACTAAGATAGGGATGTAATTTAGCTGGATGGTAAATATAAAGACTCAAAAAGAAATAGAAACACTACGAGAGGGCGGGATACGTCATGCTTTTATATTGGCTGAATTGGCAAAGATAGTTGTAGCGGGTGTTTCAACACAGGATTTAGAAGATTTGGCAAGAAAACTTATAGAAGAAGGTGGAGATAGGGCGGCTTTTTTAAATTACACACCGAGGGGTGCCAAAAGAGCATATCCTGCAGCTCTTTGTGTTTCTGTAAATAATGAAATAGTTCACGGTATTCCAAATGAGAAACCACACATTTTGCAGGAGGGAGATGTTGTCTCACTGGATCTTGGAATAATTCACGATAAACTTATCACCGATAGTGCAATTACGATTGGTGTTGGAAAACTCAAGCCAGAAGACAAGAAACTAATAGAACATTGTAAGGAGGCCTTGTTTCTAGGAATAAAAGTGGCAAAGGGAGGTAACCACGTGGGTGATATAGGTTTTGCCATAGAATCTTTCGCAAGACCTTTGGGATATGGTATTTGTCAGGGGCTGGCAGGCCATGGGGTAGGCTACAAGGTCCATGAAGACCCTTTTGTACCAAACGAAGGTAGAAAGGGTGCCGGAGAAAAACTCGTGCCCGGCATGGTTATTGCCATAGAACCCATGCTCACACTTGGTTCTGATAGGATAGTTTTAAGTAGTGATGGTTATACTTATAAAACTTCAGACGGTTCAAATGCTGCTCATTTTGAACACACCATAGCAATAACAGATGGTGACCCAATTATTTTGACTAAGTAGTATTTTTTGATATCCTTAAGGCATTATTTTATAAAATTTATTTTTATGCATCCAAAAAAAGAAAGAACTCTTGTTGTTGTCAAGCCAGACGGAGTACAGAGAACTCTTGTAGGTGAAATTATAGGAAGGTTTGAGAGAACTGGGCTGAAGCTTGTTGGTGTAAAGATGTGTGTGCCTACAGAGGAACATATAGAAAAACACTACACTCTAGATCCAGATTGGCGCAGAATTACAGGGGAGAAAAGAGTGAAAGCAGCCAAGGAGAAGGGGGAGGTTTTACCAACAGAAGATCCTTTTGAAATAACTGCAGTAATACTAGAGAAATTAAAGAAATATATGACTTCTGGTCCTGTTGTGGCTATGGTTTGGGAAGGTGCACATGTTGTTGAGATTGTTAGAAAGATTACTGGTGGAACAGAGCCAAGATCGTCCGATGTTGGAACAATAAGAGGTGATTATGTTTTGGATTCTTACATTATGGCGGATACTGATGGTAGAGCTGTAAGAAATCTTATTCATGCATCAGGTTCACCAAAAGAAGCTGAAATGGAAATAAATCACTGGTTCAAAAAAGACGAATTGTCAGATTATAGATTGGTTCAAGAACAAATAATGTATGATGTGAATCTGGACGGTATTTTAGAGTAATTTACACACTATTTGTTGCTCGGTTACAAGTTGGCATGGTTTTTCGGGAGAGTATAATTAACACAGGGTTGCTTTGATACTTTCTACCTAAGAATTTTTAAGGGAGTTCAATATTTTTATACCACGATGAGCATGAAATTTATTTTTTGTTCTGACGAGTATGAGTGAGAGCACCCACCTACTTTTTTTGTAGGGGAGTATCACTGTAACCCTATTAAAACACTCACGATTTTCGTGGGTATTTTAATTTTATTTTTGATACAATTAGAAAGTGATGACAAAAACAACTTTATTTAAAACAGCCTCAATATTGTTATTTATTCTTGCTGTTTTGTTTTTTGCTAGTGTTAAATTTTATTTAGACTGGTTTTATTGGTGGTATGATATGCTTCTTCATTTTCTGGGAGGGGTTATTGTTGGGATGTTTTCTTTGGTTATTATAAAAAAAACAATAGATTTTTCTACGTGGACGAATAAGAAAGTTGTTATTCGGGTTTTGTTTAGTACTTTAGTTGTAGGATTGTTGTGGGAATTTCTTGAACTAAGTGTCGGGACCACTTCTTTTTCTGATGGCATGGCCTATGTTACCGACACCTCGTCTGACTTAATCTTGGATTTGATTGGTGGATTAGTTGGTTCTTTGTACGGAATAAAAATATGGAAAAAAGATTAAGCATCACATTTTTGAGCGGTGAGGTTGGGACGGGACCCAACTGCAAGACCTTCTTGAGATTTTTTAAGAACGAAGTGAATTAAAAAATCCAAAAGGTGTACTGCTCCTGTAAGGAGTGGGCATATAAAAATTACAATGAATAAATTACAAGTCACATTTTATGGAGGAGTAGGGACGGTCACAGGCGCCAATTTCCTATTAGAAGGAAACCAAACAAAAATATTAATAGATTGTGGATTGATCCAAGGTGTGCAAGGTTCTTATGAAGAAAATAACAAACCGTTTGATTATGATGTTAAATCAGTAAATTATTTGTTTGTTACTCATGCACACATGGATCATATAGGTAGGGTGTGTAAGCTGGTCAAGGACGGATTTGAAGGAGTGATTTATTCTACGAAAGAAACCAAAGAATTGGCTCACTTGATGCTCATGGATGCTCTGAAGGTTATGGATATGAAAGAGAAGGTAGATATTGAAGGGGTTCGAGAGATTCCTTTGTATGATATAGATGATTTTAATAAAGCTTTTTCGTTGTGGGAAACTGTTGCTTATCACAAGAATATAGAGATTAACAAAGATTTTTCTGTGTATCTTAAGGATGCGGGGCATATACTAGGTTCTGCTATCTATGAATTTAGTTTTGATGGTAAAAAAATAGTTTTTACGGGTGATTCTGGTAATTCACCCGCACCTCTTCTCAAAGACACGGAAGAAATTACTGATGCAGATTACTTGATCGTAGACAGTGTTTATGGTGACCGCAATCATGAACCAAAAGATGAGAGAGATGCTAGATTTCGCAAGGTGATTACCGAGACAATAAAAAACAATGGGGCGGTTGTGATCCCGGCTTTTTCTATAGAAAGAACCCAGGTGGTTTTGTATGAATTAAATAATCTAGTAGAAGGAGGATTCATTCCTTCTGTGCCTGTTTTTCTGGATTCCCCCTTGGGTCAAAAAGTTACAGAAGTGTATGCTCGTTCCAAAAAAGATTTTAATGCAGAGGTGCAAAAAGAAATAAAAAGTGGGGATAATATTTTTGAATTTCCAAAACTTAATATCACTCATGGTTCTCGCGACTCACAATCCATAGTAAACACAGCAAATCCAAAGATTATTATAGCTGGGTCGGGTATGTCTACTGGTGGTAGGGTAATGTGGCATGAGATGAATTTCTTGCCAGACCCAAAAAGCACAATTCTTCTTATGGGTTATCAGGCTATAGGAACTTTGGGCCGGCAGATACAAGAAAGACCAAAATATGTAGAAATAAACGGCAGACAAGTACCAATAAAAGCACGAGTTGAAATGATATCTGGGTACTCTTCTCACAAAGATTCTGATGGAATAGTAGATATGGTTTCTAATACTGCTAAGACAGTGAAAAAAGTTTTTGTGGTAATGGGTGAGCCGAAAGCATCCACCTATCTAGTCCAGAGGTTGCGAGAAGAGTTGGAGGTAGACGCTGTGTATCCAGAGAGAGGTAAGAGGTATAACTTATGAGTTAAAAAAGAACAAAAAACCGGCTTTTGGCCGGTTTTTTGTTTATTTAGTTATTGTTGCTTTGGGAGCAGGGGATGATTTGGCAAACTCAGCCACTTTTTTGAATGTCTCTGGACTCTCTTTTGCCAAAGTAGCTAGTATTTTTCTGTCTAATAGTACGCCTTTCTTTTTTAGGCTACCCATTAATTTGCTATATGAGGTACCAAGTTCTTTTGAGGCGTAAGAAATCTTAACATTCCATAGTTGTCTAGCATCTGTTTTCTTGTCTCTTCTGTGTGCAAAAGCATATGTACCAGCGTGAAAGATGGCTTCTGTAGCTTGTCTTTCTTTTGTTCCTCTGCCGTGTCTGTATCCTTTTACTTTTCGGAGGATATTCTTTCTTGATTTTAGTGCGTTAACACCACCTTTTACTCTTGTCATGTTGGTTGTTTTATAATTATCTTACTAATTTTTTTATTTTATATAATGGGCACGGTCCTTATTGCTGATAGTAAAGGAAACACCTTTCTTTTTGGCTAACTGTGATCTACGGCTTTCTTTTACATTGAAATGGTTTTGACCACTTTTTCGTGCGGTAATTTTACCGTTTTTGCTTACTTTCAATCTTTTTGAGAATGACTTGTTTGTTTTTGTGCTCATGATAAATTTTGTGTTTATGCTTTTTCTATTATTATACTTAACCCCTTTGGAGACTTTTTGGCCTCATCGGCAACTTTGTATTCCTCGGTGATTAGTTTCAAAACTCTGTCCATGCGCTCCTTGAGGAACTTAATGTCCATGTATTTTGTTCTTCCTGGTAGAAAAAGGTCTATTTTTATGCGATTTCCTTCCTTTAACCATCCAGAGGCTTTTTTTGCTTTAAGCTCCAAATCATGGTCTCCCGTGCCTACTTTTACCTGTATATTCTTGATTTCTACGGTATGGGCCTTGGTTTTTGCCACCTTTAGCTTCTTGTTTTCAGCATACTGAAATTTACCATAATCCATGATTTTTGCAACTGGCGGATTGGCTTTTGGTGATATTTCAATTAGATCAAGTCCGGCTTCTCGTGCTTTGTCCAAAGCCTCTTTTGTGGATATAACTCCCAGGTTTGAACCGTCTTCCATAATTACACGAAGTTCTGGTGCACTGATCTGATTATTTATCCTAATATATAGTGACAATTTGTTCGGAAATTCCATATTTGACCAATCTCTGCGTTGAAAACTTCTCGAAACTCCTCGCTGTACATTTAGTACACCTCGGATTTTCTCAAAGCTTTCGCCTTGACCTTGGTTCAAATCTGAAATTTTGTTATTAATTTGGTAATAAAATTCAATAAATACAACATAAATATAGCACGTTTTGAACGATTACACAATATTTATATTTTTAGTGTTTGTAGTATTGATAGGAATATTTGGTTTGATTCTTCTCTTGAAATAACACCTGGAACGGCTAGAACCTCCTTTTCTCTGTTGTCTGAAAATATACCAGAAAGTATTTGTATAGAAGCCTTACCGATTATGAGAGTCTGATCGTCTTTTATTGGGAAGTAGTATGTGGTTTGCCCACAGCCCTCAGCACCTTCATATATAGCGTAACCTTTTAGGGTGCCGACTGAGAATTTATCAATAAATCCTGGTGATTCTACAACTTGGTTATCTACAAAATTTTCTTGAGGTATGTATGGGCTCATTGCTTTCATGGTCTCTACGAGCCCTTTGTTTGTTTTTTGAATAGTAACTCTAAAGTCTGTTAATCTCGGGTATGTTTTTTCTTCTCCCATCATGTCACAGGCACCTGTATTTTCGAATGGAATATCGTGATGTAATACTATGATTCCATCAGAAGTACTGACGTCTAATACTTTTGGATAATCAAACGATATGCCTAGTCCGTAGTTTCTATACGATTCAATATTAGTATCTTTTTTTGTTGAATTCTTATCTTTGAAGACAAAAAAATATCCAGTCAGTAATGCTACGATTATTATGAATAAAACAAATTTTTTCATACCGTGATTATAACACAAGCATTAGAACTGCTCTATGTTGTGTTACGAGGGGCCATTTTCATGGTAAAATTATAGAGGAATTATTATTTAATAAATTATATGCAATACAAAAAGATATTATCAATTTTGGGTGTGGTTTTGATTTTGTTGGTCGTTTGGTTTGTGCGTTCTCCAAAAAGCACAATAAATGAATCTGGTCTAAATGATGATCGGGTTGTGGTAGGAACCAGTACTGAAGAAGTAAAAAATAGCACTTCTTCTGTTACCACAAAAAATACTACAACAAAGCCAGTTACACTAAAAAGTATTTTATCCATAAAAGGAAGTTACGAATGTAAGTATGAGCAAGTAAGTCAAACTCAAACTAGTACAAACTCTATATATCTAGCTGATAACAAATTGAGGGCAGAGTTCAGGACGAGATATTCTACTGGTAAATCTACATTAACCATGATGGTTTATGATGGTAGGTATTTGTATGTTTGGACAGAAGGAATGTCTACGGGTATAAGGACAGAGCCAAAATCTATCTCAGAATTACCAGAAGTTATTCCAGAGGATATAACAAGCGGTAGAGTTTTGGGTACTAATTCAAACAGTGTTAGTTATGATTGTCACGCTTGGTCAAAAGTCGGAAGTATGTTGGCTAAACCAACTTATGTTAAATTTAATTAACATCTGGTGTTGTTTAATAAACAAATTAATTCTATAATAAGGTTTTGCGTAGGGCTTTACTAAAAATAATACTAAAAACAATGAATCCACAAAAAATAAAATTACCAATGTCAGCTTACTTAATTCTATGGGCGACATTGATCACCAACATTATTACAATGGCATTTATTGTAAAAAATTTCTCCTTGTTTTAAAAAATATACTTGGTTTTAGGTTCAAAACAAAAGTGCCCCTACAGGCGCTTTTGTTTTAAAATAGAATAACAATGGTAAACCCGCCAGGTCCGTGGGGGACGTGGCGGGTTAGGGGGTGGGCGTGGTCATCGAAGCATCGTTTACCTTTTTCATCTCAAGTTTCTTGACTTCTACAAGATGAAAAAGGAAAACAAACAAACAGATACAAAGTCCAAAAGCCACATCCATTAAAAAACGCTGGAGAGGCTTCTCGGTGAACGCTTGTTGCTGTTCCACAAAGCCCTCCTGGGTTGTTGTCTGTATATATTTATATTCTCTTTGGGAGGTTAGTCAATGGAGGGGGGTGGTATACAGGGGAATATATTTTATTTTTTTAAATTATTTAAATTTATATAAAGACGAAGACCGCTGGGCGAACCATGCGGTCTGTTGGTGGGTGTGGCTACTCCATCTGCTCGAGTTCCTTCTTGAGCTCGGCGATGCGTGCATCGAAAATGTTCTTCGCTTCAAGCAGGAGAGAATTGTGTTTATCCACACTTCCCTCGGCAAGTGCCAACGCAGCTTCCAAGAGCTTTGCCTGAGCGTCGACAGCAGTCTTGATGTTCCCGAGGCTCATTTCCAGTTCGGTCATCGCAAATCTCCCTCCTTTACACAAGATATCACACCAATTAATTAATGTCAATAGTTGTGGAGAAGGGTGGATTAGGTCAGGAATATTTTGTTCGTTGCCGCTCACAAAATATCTATTATAGGGGGAATCGAAACTTACAGTTTCAGTATAACTTTTCTGTTTTTTGTTTCGCAAACTCACAAAAAACTATCAAAGGTTTTCAAATCCCCACGCAAACCAGAACCGTCTGGTTTGCTCCTTCTCCACAATAACGAAAACCACCCTTGCGGGTGGCTCGTTATTGTGGAGAAGGGGGGAATTGAACCCCCGTGCAAATAAGTTTTGATAATGTTTCTACATGGTGTAGTAAGTTTTATTTTTCTCAACTTTTATTCTTTAAGCTTACAAAATAAATAAAAGTCCAGTTTTCTTTAGTTCAGAAGCGTCTCGAAACTAAAACGATTCCTAGTCCGAAGATATATCAACTATTTCCCGTAACAGACTTCAGAGAATAGCCGCCGTTTTGGTTTAATCTAAAAGATTAAGCGAAAGCGAGAGCAAATCCATTCGCCATAAATGGTGAAGGAACTGCTTTTGTAAATGTATTTTTTGCATTTACATTTTCTAGAGGTTTAAAGAGATTCTAGAGCTCTACCATGCACATTGTCAAAGAATTTACTTGTCTAAACCTGGCATCCCCGAGAAAAATTAGTTTACAAACTAATACTTTTCGGGAATTATTGATTTATCTATCTTTAAACTCTCTACGGATTTCTCTGTCCATATCATTTTTTTTCAGTGTCTCGCGTTTATCAAATTTCTTTTTACCTTTACCTATTCCGAGATCAATCTTCAAAACTCTTCCTTTATTATACACCGAAATAGGTACAATTGTCAAGCCTTTGGTTTTCTCAATATCACCCAGTTCCTTTATCTCTTTTTTTGTTAGCAAAAGCCTTCGGTTTCTGCGTGGATTGTAGTCGGTGGGTGCGTTTTTCTCTTGATATGGTGGTACGAAAGAGTTTATAAGGAAGGCTTCGTTTCCTCGAATTGTGACATATGCCCCTTCGAGAGACCCTTGTCCCTTACGGAGTGATTTTACTTCATAACCAAAAAGATCCATACCAGCACTGTATGTTTCTCCAATTTCATAATTAAAGTATGCTTTTTTGTTTGATATAAGGGACATTATTTTCTGATTATAACACACTTTTATTTTACTTATTTTACCTGTCCCGTTAGAGTTTTTCATTGTAGGGATGGGGCGTTATAATAGGTAACACCACAACATTTTCTAGAGGGGGGAATATTTGTTTGCTAAAACTCTTTTGGGATGTATACTGGGGCTACTATGGAGACCTCAAAATCACCAGAAAAACAAAAACCAATAATAAAAAGAAGGGATAATGGGGGAAAAACTCCAGAAGGAGGGTCTATAATAAGTTATATAGCCTCTATTCTGATTATATTTATAATTTTATCTACCATTTATTCTTTGATTACAGACAGGACTTCCGAGAAGGCTGTTGAAATTCCTATTTCTCAGATATCTTCCGATATAAAGTCAGATTTAGTGAAGTCTATTATTGTGAAAGGGGATACTTTGGATGTTGAATATAAGAGTGGAGACAAAAAAACTGGTAAAAAGGAAGAAGGAGAGGCATTATTACAAACACTAGTTAATTATGGTGTTACAAAAGAAGAGATTTCTAAAATCACAATAGATATAAAGAGAGAAAATGGTTTGGGTTTTTGGTTTCTAAATTTGATGCCTATAATTTTTCCAATACTATTTATTTTAGTATTTATTTGGTTTATTTCCAGACAAATGCGTGGTGCTGGAATGCAAGCTATGACTTTTGGACAGTCTAAAGCAAGAATGATAGATCCAAATGATAAAAATCAGAGAGTGACATTCAAGGATGTGGCTGGTTGCAAAGAAGCAAAAGAAGAACTGGCGGAGATTGTGGATTTTTTGAAAAATCCAAAAAAGTTTCTTGATATAGGAGCACGTATACCAAAAGGTATTTTATTGATGGGTGCTCCTGGTACAGGTAAAACATTACTTGCTCGTGCTGTGGCTGGAGAAGCTAGTGTGGCATTTTTCTCAATTTCGGGGTCAGAGTTTGTGGAGATGTTTGTTGGAGTTGGTGCATCAAGAGTTCGTGATCTATTTATGATGGCCAAGAGAAACTCGCCGGCTATTATTTTTGTTGATGAAATAGATGCAGTTGGAAGAGTGAGGGGTGTTGGGGCTGGTGGTGGAAATGATGAGAGAGAACAAACCCTCAATCAAATTTTGGTTGAGATGGATGGTTTTGAGCCAAATGAGAAGGTAATTGTTATGGCTGCCACAAACAGACCGGATGTTTTAGATCCTGCTCTCCTTCGCCCAGGAAGGTTTGATAGACGTGTGACCTTGGATCTACCAGATCGCAAAGACAGAGAGGATATTTTGATAGTACACAGTACAAAGAAACCCTTTGCAGAAGATGTAAACTTGAAAGTAATAGCGGAGAGGACCCCGGGATTTTCTGGAGCCGATCTTTATTCTCTTATGAATGAAGGTGCAATTTTGGCTGCACGTGAAAATCGTACAAAAGTTTCTCAATACGATCTTATACGTTCAATAGAAAAGGTAATGCTAGGACCAGAAAGAAAAAGTCACATTCTTTCAACAAAGGAAAAGGAAATAACAGCCTACCATGAAGCAGGACATGCTGTGCTTGCATCAATTCTGCCTTATGCTGATCCTGTTCACAAGATATCGATAATATCTCGCGGTCGTGCGGCTGGCTATGTTCTGCATCTTCCTTTAGAGGATACAAAGTTACAATCTAAAAAAGAATTCCTGGATGATATCGCGGTTTCTCTTGGAGGATATGTAACAGAAAAAATGCTATTTGATGATTTGACCACCGGCCCATCAAATGATCTGCAGGTTTCAACAGCTCTGGCACGAGACATGGTCACAAAATATGGAATGTCAGAAACACTAGGTCCGGTTGCTCTTGAAGGACAGGGTGGGAAAGTTTTATTTGGAAGAGGTGTTGAGGAAAAAGAATTTTCAGAGAAAGTTGCTGCAGATATAGATGCAGAAGTTAGTCGTATAATGAAAGAAGCACGTGAAAAAGCAGAGAAAGTTATTTCAGAAAACAAAAAACTTTTGGATGCAATAGCAAAAAGACTTATAGAAACAGAAACAATAGAACGAGCGGAGTTTGAAACACTTTTGGTTGCCAACGGTATTGTTCCAAAGAAAAAATTAGACATCGAACACCAAGAATAGATATAATTATTTTATGGAAGGAGAGCCAAACAAAAATCAAAAAGAACAAGCGGTTATGATAATAGGGGAAATGAAACAACAGGCCGCTGTGATGGGTGCCAATGATTTTGAGATACCTGCTCTTGATAATCTACTTATAGCTCTAAATCAAGGTGAAATTACACCGGAAGAGGCTATAGCAGAAGCTCATAAGATAGTGAATAGAAAAACTGATTATCATTGATTTTGTTTTTCTGTAAAATGTGTTATTTTGTTATAGTCACTAGCTAACCAAAATCCGCCCTTAGCTCAGTTGGTTAGAGCACAGAGCTTATACCTCTGGGGTCCCAGGTTCGAGTCCTGGAGGGCGGACACGAAAAAAAGCACGTAAGGTGCTTTTTTACGTGTTTACCCTCAGCAGAGTCTGGGAGACTCTGTGTCAGGACTCGAAAACCTGTGATAGTTTTTTACGAGTTTACGAAGTAAAAAACAGAACAGGTGTACAGAAACTGTAAGTTTCGAGATTCTTAAGTGTCGGCTTTTTAAAACTCGTGACGATATGGTTCACTCTCAGCAGAGTCTCGTAGGCTCTGGTTTAACTATAATACTTGTATTAATCTAAGTTTTTAGTATCCTGGTATAGGAGGTTGTCCAATGGCCCATAGATTGTTTCCAGCAACGAAAGCGTTCTACTCTCCGTTTGCAGTCGCAACCGAGGGGTCCGCGCAGGCGGAAGTTCTGGTCAATCCACCCAAGGGACGAGAAGAGAAGGTTGTGCCACAGGATCCGAAGAAGGGTTCTCACGGGCACAATGGAACCAGGAAGGTTCGACAGAGGAAGGTGTAATCTGGTCCAAAAACCCCAGTACCGCGCTAACTAAGCGGTACTGGGGTTAATGCTTTATTTTACCAGGATAATAACATAATTGTTCCTATTACAAGCAATATAATCGGATAAATTGATAATAGAAAATACATTATACTAATAATTTTGTTGTCTCTGTAGGTGCGGTACCCAAGGTATGGAAATAAAAATGGTAAAACAAGAAATACTAAAATAGAGGCTTGATTCTCTATTTCTTGTGGCATGAGACTGAAAATTTTTGGGTACTTCATTGATACTTGTAAAACCAAACCTACCAACAATAATAGTATATGTTTTTTATTTTGTGTTAAAAAGTTTTTCATTACATAAATGATATCACTTTTGTTTTCTATGTAAAATTTATTCAAAATGAATTTTGTCTTTTTGGTTTTGGAAATACTCTTTAATCAATGGGTGTAAATCAAAGTTTTCATCTTCCTCCACAATACGCGACGCTTCTTCTCTGCTAGCTTCTACCATTTTTATATTTTTTATTGCTTCCATGGCCAGATCTGAGATACCCCATTGTTTTTTGCCGTATAATTCTCCGGAGCCTCTCTGTGTTAAATCAAACTCTGCTAATTCAAAGCCATTTTTAGCTGTGATCAGCGCCTTCATCCTATCTTTTGTTTTTTGACCGTTACTTTCAGCAAAAACAAAGCAATATGCTTGATGGTTGCTACGGATGACCCGACCTCTTAATTGGTGTAGTTGTGCTAGACCAAATCTTTCTGCACCTTCTATTACAATCATTGTTGCATTTGGAACATTTACTCCAACTTCTACCACAGAAGTTGCAACCAATATTTTTGTTTTACCAGAAGAAAAATCTGCCATTACACTTTCTTTTTCTCCAGGTGACATCTTGCTGTGTAATATATCTATCATGTATTCTGGAAACACTTCTCTGTTTAACCTTTCTGCTTCTAAGGTTACTGATTTGGCTATTACTGCCATTTCTTTTGTTGGGTCTGGTTCGTCGATTCGAGGGCATATAACATACAGTTGTCTTCCAGCTTTTAATTCCATGCGTATTTGTTCATATGCTTTTTCTCTCTCTGTGGGTAAAATTATTTTTGTGATTATGGGTTTGCGACCGTGTGGCATTTGATCAAGTAGGGTTAAGTCTAAGTCACCATATATCGTCAAAGCGAGAGTTCTTGGTATAGGGGTTGCGGTCATACTCAGTAAATGGGGGATTATTTTATCTTTGTCTGTAAGTTTTTGTCTTTGGGCGGTGCCGAAACGATGTTGTTCGTCTATTACAACCAGCGCCAAATGTTTAAATTTAACAGATTTTTGTATAAGCGTATGTGTTCCTATGAGTATCGGCACTTCACCATTTTCAACCCATTTCAAAAGCTGACTCCTCGATATTTTTGTTGGTTTTGTACCGTCACTCTTTGAAGGGAAGATTTGACAACCACTTCCGGTTACAAGACCAATTTTTATTGGTAAGTGTTTAAAGTAAGAAATAAAATTCTCGTAATGCTGTTTTGCTAATATTTCTGTGGGAACCATGTATGCTGTTTGTAAGTTACCATAATCCTTTCCTATAGGTCTCGTTTGTGTGATGGCGTATATTACAGTAGCAGCTACTGCGGTTTTTCCAGAACCAACGTCACCCTCAAGTAGGCGAGACATAGGAAAACCTCGCTTAAAATCGTTTACTATTGATTTGATTGCACTTAGCTGAGAGTCTGTAGGTTCAAAGGGGAATCTTTTTACGAATTCATCAATGTCTTTGGTTTTTGTTTCTATTTTGAAAGCGTTTTGATTTTTCCACAATTTTCTTTCTTTTTGTTTTTGTAGTTGTATAAAAAATATTTCTTGAAAGGCAAATCTTTTACGAGCAGAAAGTCCATCGCTTTCTTTTTTGGGTGTGTGAATCCAAATAAAAGCTGTTCTTATCACAGGTAAATTATATTTCTTTAAGATATCAGGTGGTATTGGGTCAGTAATATTATCCAGGATTCCCGAGTTAAATATTTTTTGAATAATGTGGTATATCCAATGTGATGTTACGCCTTTACTCTCTGGGTATACCGGGTACATTACGTGAGTGTCATTTAAAGATGTTGTGTCATTAACAAATAGAGAATCACCAAAAGCAGTTGGTAATGTTTCAACCACTTCTACTTTTGGATTACTCATGTAATACTCGTTCTTTCTTTCTGAGATTTTTCCCTCTACTCTGACCAGTTGGCCATCATGAATCATTTTGGCTATGTATGGCTGATTGAACCAAACAATTTTTATTTTTCCTGTGTCGTCTGTTACAAAAGCTTCTGACATTGGAATCTTTTTTATAAAAGCTTTGCTGGTTTTTAATCCTGATATTTTTCCAAAAACCGTAGAGACGTCACCTTTTTGTAGATTTTTTATATTCTTCATTTGGCTAGTATCACCGTATCTAACCGGGAAGTAGTAGAGTAAGTCTTCTATGGTTTTTAGACCAAGTTTTTCTAGGGCGTTTTTGTGTACTGGTAATATTCTAGTAACTTCAGATAATGGAGAATCTAATCTCATAAAACCATTGTAACACGCAAACAAAAACCAGAGGATTGTCTCTGGTTTTTGTTCTTTATGCTACTGTTTGTGAGCAGTGAGCACATCTTTTGGCTTGTATAGGTATTTCGCTTAGACACTCAGCACACTTTTTGGTTGTTGGATCGGTAGGGGGTTCTTTACGAGAACGAGAAATCAATACATTCATTGGTTTTACTACAAAGAAGAACACAGCTCCTGCTACTAGAATAAAGGAAATCAAGGCGTTTATGAAATGTCCGTACATGAATTTACTGCCATTTAATGTAAAGGATAAGCCTCCAAAGTCTGGTACTTTTGCTATTGCGGCAATAAGCGGTGTTAGCAAGTCTGTTACAAGGGCTGTGACTATGCTGCCAAATGCTGCACCTACAACAACACCAACAGCCAAATCCACGACGTTTCCTCTTAGTAAAAATTGTTTGAATTCTTTCAACATAATTTTTTGTTAGCTTGTATGTTTTTATTATACACCTGATTCCAAATTTTAGCGGACAGAGTGGGATTCGAACCCACGGTACCTGTTAGGGTACGGCGGTTTAGTAAACCGCTAGTTTCAACCACTCACTCATCTGTCCAGATGTTTATCTAAATTATCAATTTATTAACAAAAAGTCTAACTTCTCTTTAGGATTGAGTTAAAAAACAGAATAACTAATATTGTTACTGTGCCTATAATTACAGCTGTCGGAAGGGAAGAGTAGTATAATTCTATGCTGTTTGTCGTATCTTCTACAACGCTTTTTCTGACAAGCCAATATTCATCAAGAATGAGTCCTGATGCTATGGCAGTAAAAAACAGGTTTACGTTTATATATTTTCTTGGTTCAAACAGCATTAAACCAGAACTTATCAAAAGTAAAAAGAGGCCATAATCAAAGTGGTGCAGTTCAACTCCAAAAAGCACTGGGTTTGGATTGTAAAATAAAACAAGAAATCGAGTAACCATAACAGTACCAATTAAAACTAGGCAAAAAACGACAACCCTGTGGTGTGTTTCAAACTTATCGAGTTTTTTGAAAAATTTTTTCATTGGATAATTTTCTGAATTTCTGCGGAGACGGACGGATTCGAACCGTCGGTGCCGTTTAAAGGGCACGCCTCTTTAGCAAAGAGGTACATTAGACCACTCTGACACGTCTCCAATTAAGACACTTTAGCATACTTTAATGAGCTATGGTAAATGCCAAAACATCTCGAGCTTCTGTAGAAAGTAGGGTTTTTCTGGCTTCTGATAAGGTACTACCAGTTGTGACAACATCATCAACCAATATTATATATTTTCCTTCCACTCTTGGGTCAGCCTCAAAACATCCCAGAAGATTTATTATTCTTTCTTGTTTAGATTCACTACGACTTTGTTTTGGTGTGTCTTTAACCTTTTGAAACCATTGTGGTGCATAAAGTAGGGTCCTGGAGAGATCATTTTCTAAAATAGATTTGGCTATTAGTTCGCTCTGGTTGAAACCTCTTTCTATTCGTCTTTCTTTAGTAATGGGTATTGGTATTAATAGGAATTTTGCGTCATTATCAAAGGTTATAATGTCAGATACAGTTGAAATAATCTCATCATAAAGTAATTTTCCTATTTGTGGTAATGGTTTTGTGTTTTCTCTGTACTTTAATTCCCAAATTATGGCTCTGACATTATTGTTTTTATAATGAAACAATGAGGAAATCCAATCAGCCCCATCTACAGGAGGAGATTTTGTTAGATTATTTATTTTTTCTTCATCTAGTTTGTTAACAATAGCAAAATCCGTTCTTGGTGGTAGAATTAAGTCAATAATTACCAGAAATAATTTCTTTATATTTTGTAACATAACAGTTTGTTTATGTTATACTATTATATACCTATTATTTTTATGGCGAATTTTGTTTCAAACATTGTTGGTTCTGTCTTTGGTAGGAAAAGCCAGAGTGTTTTGGGTATAGACATAGGATCTTCGTCCATAAAAATGGTCCAAATAAGTCGTAAAAACGGGCATGCTATTTTGGAAACTTATGGAGAACTGGCGCTAGGTCCATATGCAGGGAAGAGTGTGGGGGAAGCAACTAATTTGTCACCAGAAAAGATAGTAGAAGCTATTTTAGACATGCTGAAAGAAAAAGAGGTTAATATAAGTACACGGGTATGTGGAGTGGCCATACCTTTTGCTTCTAGTCTTATGGCTGTGATGGAAATGCCAGTTCAACCGCAGAGACAATTAGAAATAATGATTCCTGTAGAGGCTAGAAAATATATACCAGTGCCAATATCAGAGGTTGCTCTTGATTGGTACATAATTCCAAAAGATAAAAATCCTGACACCGAGCAAAATGTGGTTCAAGATAATAAAAAATCTAATATCCAAACACTAGAGGTTCTTATTGTTGCTCTGCATAATGATACACTTCTTCGCTACAAGGATATTGTCACCAAGACGGCTTTGGATGCTAGTTTTTTTGAAATAGAAATATTTAGTACCATGAGATCTATTATGGATCAAGAGGTTGCTCCTGTTCTTATTGTAGATATGGGTGCTACTAGTACAAAACTATACATAATAGAAAGGGGGATACTCAGGTCCTCTCACTCTGTAAATCGTGGTTCTCAGAGTATTACAGATGAATTATCAAAATCTTTGGGAATATCAGTAGTAGATGCTGAATATTTAAAAAGAGAAAAAGGTCTCGTTGGTGAAATCAACGGTACAAAGATAAAAGATGTCGTTGGTTTAACCTTAAACTATATTTTTTCAGAGTCAAACAGGGTTGTTCTCGCTTATCAAAAGAAATATAACAAAAATGTTAGTAAGGTTGTATTGGTTGGTGGAGGAAGCGCCTTAAAAGGTGTTGTAGATGTTGCAAAAGAGAGTTTTCAAACAGAAGTTGTTGCTGGAGATCCATTTTCAAAGGTGGTTGCTCCTGCTTTTTTGGAAAAAGTTCTTCATGAGACTGGTCCAGAGTTTGCTGTTGCTGTGGGGGTTGCCCTTCGCAGATTACAAGAATTAGATTAGTTTCTAATTTTATATTTTTTATACACAGTTTAAATGGTTTTTTATTTCTGTGTATACTATAATTAGAACATAATATGGAACCAAAATTTCAAAACTCATTCATTCCCAAAAAACCAATGGGTTTGCCACAAGAATCTGCTGTGGCGACAGTTCGTTCAACCAGTCTTTTTTCTGTGATATCTGGAATTATTTTTGTTGGGGCACTTTTGGTTTCAGGCGGACTGTTTGTTTATGGAAAAATTCTGAAAGGTCAAATAAATAAGGCAGATAAGGCCATAATAGAGGCTAGGGAAGTTTATGAGCCAGAGAAAATTAAGGAACTCATTGATATAGATAATAAAATGACTTCAGCCAAAAATCTTTTAAGAAGTCATGTGGCTGTTTCCAAGGTGCTCACTTTACTTGAAGATCTGACATTAAAAAAGATGCGATTTACTAGTTTTGAGTATTTAAAAAAAGGCAGTAACCCTACAGTTATGATATCGGGAGATATACAAACCTATAACGCTCTGGCCGAACAACAAGAGGTTTTCTCAAAAAATGAGTTTATTAGAAATTCTAAATTCACGGATTTTAATTTGGGAGATAATGGTTATATTTCTGTAAAATTTTCTGCAGATATAGATCCCGGTTTGATTTCTTATAAAAAGATAATGGATTCAACACCTTCAAATTAACTATATGAAATTTTTTGCACCATTTATAGTCATAGGAGTTTCAATAGGCATGTATTTTTTCTATATAGATTCTGCTATTCCTGAAGTTCAGGCTCTTAGAGAAAAAAAATCAAATTATGAAGAGGTTTTAAAAAAATCTGTAGAACTCGGAGCTCTGAGAGATAAAATTCTTAAGGATTATGGCAACATATCAGAGACAAATGCAGAAAAATTAAATAAGCTGGTCCCAGTAGAGTTTAATGCTGTTTTGTTTGCAAACGATATTAATTCTATGATCCTGAATAATGATCTAACTGTTAAAGATTTTAAAACAGAAACTCAAAAAACAGAGGACAGAAGTCTCATAACAGGTGAAGTTCAAGGAAAGACTTACATAACAAACACAGTTTCTTTCAAAGTGGTGGGAGAATACGATAGTTTCATAAAGTTTCTAGAAGAGATAGAGGCGAGTTTGCGTCTAATAGATGTTGAAAAATTGGTGATAAGAAATATTGGCGGCACTAAGTCTACAGATAATGATTTGGAGTTTACATTAGAAGTTAAGACTTATTCTCTAAGATAATACTATGTCCGTAAAAACACAAAAAATGATAATAGGAGGATGTGTAGCTTTTTTGGTGATTTTCTGGGGCTATAGGGCTTTTTCTGGAGAGTCGCAAGTTGCGGTTGTTGTAGATGGGGTAGAAGAAGCTCTGAACCCAACAGATTTGGCTGGGCAAGAAATATTATCTTTAGTAGATAGATTACAAAGAATTTCAATAACACAAGAGATATTCGAAGATCGATCATTTACTAGTCTAATGGATTTTACAGTAAATATATTTCCAGAAGCTACAGGTAGACCCAATCCTTTCGCAGCTATAGGTTTTGATAATTCTGCTTTTGTATCACAGACCCAAACACAAACAGCAAGCTCGAGTAGAACAAGGTAGTTTTTACATACAGCTTAAGTTTACAGGTAATTTATGGATATACTTCAAATACTTGCTAAGAAAAAAGTTATTTTACAGGAAGACATTGAGAAAATTACAAAAGAATCTACTTCGTCCGGTCTGACCATTGAGGAGGTTCTTGTAAAAAAAGGTGTTTCTGTAAAAGATATATTGTCTGCAAAAGGCGAGTATTTTGATATTCCTGTTAAAAGTCTTGAGGAGCATGATGTTTCTCAGGATACATTGAGTTATATACCAGAAGATTCTGCTAATCATTACAGAATAATACCTATAAAAGTTGCCAATGGGGTACTGGAAATAGGAATGGTCAATCCTGATGACATTGAGGCTAGGGATGCTTTGAATTTCATATCTTCGAAGATAGGCATGCCTTTCAAGATATTTCTCATTACAGAGACAGACTTTTCAAAAGCATTTGCTCTGTATAAAGGTTTTTCCAACGAAGTGTCCAAATCCTTGTCTGAACTAGAAATAGAATTAAAAACGGAAACAGAAAATAGATTAGAGAAAGAGAAAAAAGAAAATTATACAGAAGAAGATATACAAGCTATAACTGAGGATGCTCCAATTACAAAAATTGTAGCAACAATATTGAGATATGCTACGGATGGAAATGCCTCAGATATACACATAGAACCATGGAGAGAAAGTGTAAAAGTTCGTTTCCGTGTTGATGGTATTATGAATACCAGTCTAGTTTTGCCTACAAAAATACACTCGGCTCTTGTCGCTCGTATAAAAATTCTTACCAATGGTATGAGATTGGATGAAAAGCGTAAACCACAAGACGGAAGGTTTACTGCGAGAGTAGAGGGAAGGAAAATTGATTTTCGTGTGTCTACATTTCCAACATATTTTGGAGAAAAAGTCGTGATGAGACTTTTGGATCAGGAAAAGGGGGTTAAGAAGATGGAAGATATAGGAATGAGTCAAAGAAACATAGATTTGGTTAGAGAGGCAATCAAAAGATCTTACGGATTGATACTTATATCAGGACCTACTGGCTCTGGAAAGACCACAACTCTTTATTCTATGTTGAATGAGTTGGATAGGGAACATCAGAACGTATTATCTTTGGAAGACCCTATTGAATACAACATAGAGGGAATATCTCAGTCACAGGTTCAATCAGAAATCGGATATACCTTTGCTACAGGACTCCGAACGACTTTGCGTCAGGACCCAGATGTTATCATGGTGGGTGAGATTCGAGACAAGGAGACGGCACAACTAGCTATTCAAGCTGCTCTAACTGGTCACTTGGTGTTATCAACTATCCACACCAACAGTGCAGTGGGTGTTATTCCTAGACTTATTGATATGGGTATCGATCCTTATCTTATAGCACCTACTCTTATTCTTGCTATGGCTCAAAGGTTGGCACTTGGTCTTTGTCCAGATGCGGGTGAGGCTATACCTGTAGAGGGTAGTATCAAAGCAATGATAGACGATCAATTCAAAGATTTGCCGTTAGAATTTAAAAAAGGACTTGATTTCACTGATAAAGTTTATAAAGCAAGTGAAACAGCTGATTGTCCAAACGGTACAAGAGGTCGTATAGCAGTAGTTGAGGTGTTCAAGATGACTGATGAGTTGGAGGAAGTGATTTTAAAAAATCCTACAGAACTTGAAATTACAAAAGTAGTCAGAGGACAAGGTATGCTCACAATGAAAGAGGATGCAATACTAAAAACTATGCATAGAGTAATTCCTTTTGAAGAGGTTAATGTGTTATAATTCTGTATAATAAAACGTCATGGAAAATAATAATTTAAAAGTTCTTCTTGTGGATGATGATCGGTTTCTTCTGGACATGTACTCTTTGAAATTCAAAAAAGCTAATGTAGACATAGATCCCGTAGCTAGTAGTTTGGGTGCTTTGGATAAATTAAGAGGGGGAAATATCTACGATATTATAATTTTGGACATAATAATGCCGACAATGGATGGTTTAGAGTTGTTAAAAACTATAAGAAGTGAGAAGTTATGTCCAAATGCAATTGTCATTATGCTAACCAACCAGTCAGAAGATGTTGATAAAGCTAAGGCTTTAGTGATAGATGGTTATATTATCAAGGCAACCACCATACCTTCCGAAGTAGTTGGGCAAGTATTGGATATTTATAAAAATAAAAATAAAAAATAATGTCTTCTGATTATAAAAAAGAATTTGATAGTTTGATTTCCATAGTTTTGAAAGAAGAAGCTTCGGATTTGCATTTGGCAGAGGGACGTAAGCCTATTATTCGTAGTAATGGATTTCTTATACCACTATCAACTCATCCAGAATTAACCAAGCAAGATATGAAAAACATACTAGACGAAGTGCTAGATGTTCAGAAGAAGGAAATATTTTTAGAAAAAAGAGAGGTTGATTTTGCTTATTATGACAACAATAACGCTAGGTTCAGAGGAAATGCCTTTTTTCAGATGGACAAAATAAGTGTTGCTTTACGTTTGGTTCCTAAAAAAATAAAGACATTTGATGAGTTAAGATTGCCTGACATTTTGGAAACTTTTACCAATAAACAGCAAGGTTTTTTTCTTATAGTGGGACCTACGGGTCATGGCAAGAGTACTACCATGGCATCTATGATTGAACAGATTAATTTGCAGAGACTTGAGCACATTATTACTATTGAGGATCCAGTTGAATTCATTTTTGAATCAAAAAAATCAATTATAGATCAACGAGAAGTTTTACAGGACACTCCAGATTTTCGTACAGCTCTTCATGGCGCTTTTCGTCAAGATATAGATGTTCTCATGGTGGGAGAAATGAGGACTCCGGATGATATATCTACAGCAGTGACTGCTGCGGAGACTGGTCACTTGGTATTTTCTACCATGCATACGAATAATGCCGCACAGACCATAGAACGTATAATAGATTCCTTTGATACTAGACAACAAACCCAAATTCGTACACAGCTAGCCTCGAGTCTTATTGGAATATTTTCACAAAGACTTATCCCAAGAGTGTCTGGAGGGCTTATTCCAGCAGTGGAGTTATTGATAAATAATAGTGCAGTAGCAAATCTAATTCGTGACAACAGAGTTCATGAGATTGGTTTGGTTATAGAGACAGGTTCTGATCAAGGAATGATAGATTTGAACAGATACTTAAGCGATTTAGTAAGGGCAGGAGAAATAACAATAGAAAATGCTTATTTGTATTCTCAAAATCAAAAAGGTCTAGATAAAATGTTATAAAAATATGGTATTTAACTACAAAGCTTTTAACGAAAAAGGGGAACAAACAGCCGGAGTCATTGAGGCCATCAATGTTGATGTGGCTATAAGTCAATTACAAAAAAGAGGTCTCATTATTTCTGAAATTCATGGTGAGGAAAAAGATATATTACAAACAAATCTTTTTTCTTTTTTCACTCATGTATCCAATAAAGACATAGTTATATTATCAAGACAGATAGCTACTTTATTCCAGGCACAGGTCTCAGCCCTTAGAGTTTTTAGATTGCTTAGTGCCCAGGCGGATAATACTATTTTGCAGAAATACTTAACAAGTATAGCGGAGGATTTGCAGGGCGGAACATCTATTTCTCAGGCTTTGAATAAATACCCAGATGCTTTCTCTACTTTCTATGTAAATATGGTTCGTTCTGGGGAGGAATCAGGAAAATTGGATGAAATATTTAATTATCTGGCTGATTATTTGGATAGAACGTATGAAGTCACTTCAAAAGCTCGTAATGCCTTGGTTTATCCTGCCTTCGTTATTGCCACTTTCGTAGGAGTTATGGTTTTGATGCTTACCTTCATTATTCCTAAAATAGCTCTGATGATAACTGATTCTGGTCAAGAAGTTCCTTTTTACACAAAGATAGTTCTTGGAATAAGTAATGTGTTTGTAAATTATAGTATATTCCTTGGTGCAGGTGTGGTTGTTGCAGGATTCTTGGCTTGGAGGTATTACAGAACAGAGGAGGGGGCTATATTTTTTGATGAACTACGCCTCAGGGTGCCGTACATAGGTAATTTGTATAACAAACTCTATCTTTCACGTATTGCTGACAACATGAATACAATGATTATGAGTGGTATTCCAATACTGAAAGCTTTGGAAATCACGGCTTCCGTTGTGGATAATCGTATATATAAAGCCGTACTGGATGATGCTTTGGTAAAAGTTAAGGAAGGAGTTTCTCTTTCTAACGCATTTAGTCAACATAAGGAGATATCAAATCTTATGACTCAAATGATAAAAGTTGGGGAGGAGACAGGAGAATTGGGTAATATTTTGAAATCTTTGGCCAAATTCTATCAGCGTGAAGTTATAACAGCGGTTGATACTTTGGTTGGTCTTATTGAGCCAGTAATGATTGTAGCGCTAGGTCTTGGGGTAGGTATACTACTTGCTGCTGTACTTATGCCTATTTATAATATCGCCTCATTCTAACCTCAAAAATCTCGCTTATCCACAGCACCTCTTTTCACTGCTCAAATATAGCCGTATAATATAGCTATCCTTTGAATAAACGGAATTCTCTGTAAAGAGAGAGATGGTCGAATTAAGTAATTATATATTATAAAATTTATTAATAATTAAAATTTATCATTTAATATGAAAACAAGATTAAATAGAGGTTTTACACTTATTGAGTTGCTAGTTGTTATCGCCATTATAGGAATTCTTTCATCAGTTGTTCTTGCGTCACTAAACACAGCCCGAGGTAAGGGTTCAGATGCAGCAATTAAATCAAACTTAGCCAACATTCGTGCACAAGCTGAGATTCTTTACGATTCTAACGGCAACTATACTGGTATTTGTACAAACGCTAACGTTTTGGCACAGTTGAATGCGGCTGCTACTGCAGCTGGTGTAGGAACATCAACTACTGCAGCTACTGCAGGATCTATTTCTACTGCAGTTTGTCATGACTCGGCTGGAGCATGGGCAGCTAACTCACCTTTGAAGCAAACGCCTGCTAACAGTTGGTGTGTTGATAGTACTGGAGCATCAAAACAAATCACGGGAGGTTATTTGGCTTCTAACTCTTACGCTTGTCAGTAGGAATTATTTTCTTTAAATTTGTTACTCAAAGAACCGGTTTTTGCCGGTTCTTTGAGTTTATAAGTCGCAAACAGTTATCAACAGGTGTTTTGATAAATAACCAGTATATCTAGTATAATTGATATTATTGATTTTAATATTTTAATAAATCATTTTTTTATGAAAACAAGATTAAATAAAGGTTTTACACTCATCGAACTTCTCGTGGTTATAGCGATTATAGGTGTTCTTTCGTCTGTGGTATTAGCTAGCTTGAATACGGCGAGAGCTAAAGGTTCAAATTCGGCTGTTAAATCAAACTTGGCTAACATTCGTGCACAGGCTGAGCTGGTTTATGATAACGACAGCGGAAGTTATGATAACGTCTGTACTAATACTCAAGTTGTAGCAGCTATGGCGGCTGCAGCTACTGCTGGTGGTGGAACTATTGGTACTGCTACCAATGATTGTAATGATGCAGCTGGAGCATGGGCAGCTTATTCTGTTTTGAAAGCTACAGAAGGAACATTTACAACATGGTGTGTAGACAGTACTGGAGCATCAAAGGGTCAAACAGCAGCTAATGTTACAACTTTAGGTACCACAGGTACAGCCTGTCAGTAAATTATTATTTTCTTTATTTTTATGAGCAGATATACAAACATTTTTTTTAAGAGTAATATTTTTGTCACTCGTTTAAATAAAGGTTTTACACTCATCGAACTTCTCGTGGTTATAGCGATTATAGGTGTTCTTTCGTCTGTGGTATTAGCTAGCTTGAATACGGCTAGAAGTAAGGGGGCCAACTCTGCCATAAAATCTAATCTAGGTAATCTTCGAGCTCAGGCAGCACTTTACTATGATGGTACAGGCAATGGTACTTACGGAACAGCAGGTACTGGTTCAGTTACTTCTGCAGGTGCTTGGACCGGTGGAACTGGTGTTTGTGCAGCTACTGGTGCTGGTGTTCTTGGTCCAGGTGTAGCTGCAGCAGCTTTTGCCGCTGGTGCCACTGCTTACTGTAATGTTTCTGCCACAGGATGGGCAGCCTATACAACTTTAAAATTAGCAGAAGGTACTTTTACTGGATGGTGTGTGGATTCAACTGGTTCCTCTGAAGGTCAGACAGCCGCAAACATGACAGCTCTTAGTACCACAGGTACAGTTTGCCAATAATGTCAGTTTGAAAAACCCAAAAGTTAAAAATATTCGATTTTGGGTTTTTGCTTATATGATTTTCAATGTATAATTAAAATACAGTTTTTGTTTGGTTTTTACTAAAAACGAAATGGTAAAATTATATAATAAAGGTTTTACACTCATCGAACTTCTCGTGGTTATAGCGATTATAGGGGTATTGTCGTCTATAGTGATGGCTTCCTTAAATGACGCCAGAAGAAAAGGTAGTGATTCGGCTGTTAAGGAGAATCTTCATAATGCTAGATCACAAATTGCTTTGACCTTTACTGATGCTACTGATTTTACTACCGGAGGAGATCAGGGTACTGGTGTTTGTAGTGATACAAAAATCGTAAGTATGCTGAATGCGGCTTCACAGGCCGGTGCAGGCAATACAACAGGAGATAGATGTTCTCAGTCTTCCAGCGCTTGGGCTATTAGTTCTCCGCTTAAAACTGGTCAACACTGGTGTATAGATAGTGCTGGATCAATTAAGGTTTCTGCTTCCGCAGTTGTGGCACCTGTCTGTCCATAACATCAAAGCACAAAAATTGGTTTTTATACTTTTTTGTTTTTATTTATGTAATTTCAATGTATAATAATAAGTACATATGAATCCTCTAAATTTTTTTTACATATTTGTTTTTGGTACTTTAATAGGTAGTTTTCTAAATGTAATAGCTTTCCGTTTTAATACAGGTATGTCTATTACAAAAGGCAGATCTAGGTGTTTTTCTTGTGACAAAGAACTAGAGTGGTATGAATTAGTACCCATTTTAAGTTATTTTTTTCTAAAAGGCAGATGTCGTTCTTGTAAAAACGGTATTTCCATACAATATCCAATAGTTGAATTATTGACTGGTCTCGTTTTTTTGGCGATAGCAATGAGACAAGTTGCCTTGTGGCCAATATATGGTGCCTTTGAACACGGACTGATTTATTCAGTTTTATTCTTTATTTATTACGCTTTTGTTTTCAGTTTGTTGATAGTGGTGATGCTTTATGATATACGACATAAAATAATACCAAACACCTTAGTATATACTTTTATTTTTTTGAGCTTTTTGAAATTATTTATTTTTGTTTACTGTAAGGATTTTTCACTTGGACCTGTAGATTTGTTTGATTTATCTGCACCATTTATTTTGTTTATACCTTTTGCTTTATTATGGCTGGTGTCTGGTGGAAGATGGATCGGATTTGGTGATGCAAAATTGGTTTTTGGAATAGGTGCAATGTCTGGGTTTGTTTTTGGTGTGGGCTCCGTAGTACTGGCTTTTTGGCTCGGGGCTTTGTGGAGTATTATCCTCTTAATTCATAGCAAAATAAGTAATGATACAAAGATAGGAATGAAAACTGAAATTCCATTTGCTCCATTTTTAATCATTGCAATAATGATCGTTTTTATGTTGCGTATAGATGTTATGGGATTGGGTGAGTTTTTGAGTTTATTCAATTAATTTTTTATGTTTCTTAACAAAAAAAACAGAAATGGCTTTACTTTAGTTGAAATGTTAGTTTCTCTTTCTATTGTTGCCGTTATTATGCTTACGGTTCTTTTTAATTATTCTTCTTTTAATGACAGATTGGCTTTAAGTTCTGCTGCACAAGAACTAGCAGTTTCAATAAGGCAGGCTCAAACATATGGTCTGACAGTTAGGGAAGTCAAATCAAATACTGGCTTGTTTGATAAGGCATATGGGGTTTATTTTAATAAAAATGATCCTTCCAACTATTATCTCTTTGTGGATTCGTTATTGGTTGATCCGGCAAATAAAAAATATGATGTCGGATCTGGAACTTGTGGGAGTGTTACTACTGAATGTGTTGAAAAATTAACATTAAGAAACGGTGTCATTATATCCAATGTTTGTAATGCCTCGACCTGTTCTCCCGGCGGTAGTGTGGTTATGAATGTAAGTTTTACCAGACCAAATCCAGATGCAAATATTATTTTTACTAATAATGCTGGTACAACACTCTCTGGTCCGTCTTTAACTGGTAAAGTAGAGTTGACCTCACCAAAAGGAAAGAAATTAACAATAACAATAGAAGGGACCGGTCAGATTTTGGTGGGCCCAATAATATAAAATTTACAATGAAATGGATTTTTTAAAAAATACTAAAAAAAATCAAAAAGGTTTTACTCTTATAGAAATAATGGTTTCAGTTTCTATTTTTATGATAGTAATGACCATAAGTATGGGTACTATAGTCACCATAGTGGATGCAAACAGAAAATCACAAACACTGAGAACGGTCATGGATAATCTAAATTTTACAATAGAAGCTATGACTAGAACTATTCGTTTTGGCACTAATTATCATTGTGATGTTGCGGATACTACACCACCAATAACATCACCAAATGATTGTGCTTCTGGAGCATCCTCTATAGTAGTTAGAGCTTCAAACGGAGATATTGTCACTTACAAATTGGATAATGGTCAGATAAAACGCGATGTTGATAGTTTGATTGGAACTGATAGTTCTGATTATGCCTTAACGTCTTCTGATGTGTTTATTGCTACCACAACTTTTAGAGTTATAGGTTCGTATGGATATAGTGGTGGGGCAAATGTGCTTCAGCCACAAGTTATAATTACCATTGGTGGTTATTCCGGTTCTAAGCCAACTAGTAGATCATCTTTCTTACTACAAACGACTGTGTCTCAAAGAGTTTTTGATTCTCAAAATTAAGATAACACAATGAATAGAATATTTAAAAAAGAAAATAGGTTAAATATTAAAAAGTACGGTTTTACCTTAGTTGAATCGCTAGTAGCTATTAGCATATTATCAATGTCTATTGCGGCAACATTTACTGCTGTACAGAATAGTTTACAGAATTCTTCAATAGCTAAGGACCAAACGACAGCTTTCTATCTTGCTCAAGAAGCTGTTGAATTTATAAAAAACAAACGAGACGAAAATGCGTTAATATCCTTGAATGAGTCACCTACGGTGACAAGATGGTTGACCGGTATTTCAGATGTTCCTAATGATGATTGTTGGTTTGGTGTCGGTGTGGGTGCTATTGGTAGAAAAACTTGTATTGTAGATGTAACGGCAGCTTTACCGGCTGATACCATACAAGCTTGTTCTGGTGATTTTGGTACTTGTCCATTTTTATTAAAAGGCCCCAACGATTTGTTTGGTCATCAATCCGGTACACCCACTATTTTTAGGAGGGAAATACAGCTTAGAAATGTAGTTGATGGAAGGGAAGTAGAAATAAAAGTGAGGATGAGTTGGACCAGCAGATGGGGTACAAAATCATTTGAGATAACAGAAAACATTTTTAACAGACAATAGATATGAGAAAAAAAAGCATACAAGAATCAGGGTTCACTTTGCTTATAGCCATAATAATTACAACCATGCTTCTTATCGTTAGTTTTGTTGTTGTTAATGTGGCCTTAAAGCAATTGATCCTAGCTAATGCTGGCAAAGAATCTCAGTATGCTTTCTATGCTGCTGATGCTGGTACCGAGTGTGCTGTGTATTGGGATCTTGTAGATAGTACTTCTAGTGAGTTTGACACTGTAACACCCGGAACGATAATTTGTAACGGACAGACTATAACTACAGGTAGTCAGACTGTACCTACAATTCCTTCGCAACCAAGTGTTGTTGGTGGTAGTGCAAATAGTATATTCAAGATTGATTTTCCTAAGGGGTGCGCAATCGTTAGAGTCACTAAATCAGGTGTTGGACCAGCTACTGTAACTACTATTGACTCTAGGGGTTACAATACTTGTGATGTGACAGCCCAAAGACGCTACGAAAGAGGGGTTATAATGTCATATTAGTGTTGCTCTATTTTAATTTTGGTTTAATGATACAATAGGCCAATGATGAGTCCGAAAGTCTCTAAGAATGTTTTAAAAAGGTTGGAGAGTCTCAGAGAAACGATAAATAAACATCGTTATCTTTATCATACTCTGGATAAACCAGAAATTTCTGATGAGGCGTATGATTCACTGGTTAGAGAATTGGAAGAGATAGAAAAAGCTTATCCAGAGCTTGTGACCGGTGATAGTCCATCTCTGCGTGTTGGAGGGGAGCCATTGAAAGAGTTTGTCAAAGTGGCCCATAAAAAAAGACAATGGTCATATGATGATGTTTTTGATTTTGAAGGGTTAAAGAAATGGGATGAAAAACTGAGAAATTTTATAGACAAGCAAAATCTACTGGATGAAAAAATAGAATATTGTGTAGAGCTCAAGATTGATGGATTAAAAATAGTTTTAAATTATGAAAATGGTAATTTTGTCCGTGGCGCTACCAGAGGTGATGGTGTGATTGGTGAAGATGTTACGAACAATGTGAGGACCATAAAGGATATTCCCTTAGTTTTAAAAAGAAAGTCCAATATAACGGTAGTGGGTGAAGCGTGGATAGGTAAAAAAGATTTAGATTTTATAAACAAAGAAAGAAAACAAAAAGGTGAGTCTGTTTTTGCAAATACGAGAAACTTGGCTGCAGGATCTATGCGGCAGCTTGATCCCAAGATCACCGCTTCTAGAAGGCTTGGATCTTTTATTTATGATATAGATGAATATGACGGAGAAATTTTAACTCAAAAAGATGAACTGGAAATAATTAAATCTCTCGGCTTCAATGTTAATCCAAATTTTTCTGTCTTTAAGGATCTGGATTCTGTAGAAAAATATTATAAAGAATGGGTAAAAAATAGACACAAACTTGATTATGAACTAGATGGAATAGTAATCAAAATAAATTCTAATAAAATTCAAAAGGCACTAGGTTACACCGCAAAGTCTCCTAGGTGGGGAGTGGCCTACAAATTCCCTGCTGAGCAGGTAACAACGGTAGTAGAGGATATTGTTTTACAAATTGGTCGTACTGGAGTTTTGACTCCAGTTGCCCATTTGCGACCAGTGGTTGTTGCTGGCTCGACTGTTTCGAGAGCAACCCTGCATAACGAAGATGAGATAAGTCGTTTGGATGTACGTATTGGTGATACTGTTGTTTTGCAAAAAGCAGGAGACGTTATCCCCGATATAGTTTCTGTGATGAAAGATATGCGCACTGGTAAGGAGAAAAAATTTGTTTGGCCGACTCATGTGGCTCTGTGTGGTGGAGATGGTTCTATAATGAGAATACCTGGACAGGCTGCTTGGAGATGTGTAAATAAGAATTCTTTTGAGCAACAAAAAAGAAAATTTCATCATTTTGTGTCCAAAAAATCATTTGACATAACTGATCTTGGACCAAAAGTTATTGATTTGCTGTTAGAAAATAATTTAATAACGGATTTTGCAGATATTTTTACCTTGAAGAAAGGGGATCTTATGACACTTCCAAGATTTGCTGAAAAGTCAGTAGAAAATCTACTTTTTGCAATTGAAAAGGCAAAAAAAATTACCTTGCCTAGATTTATAGTTGGACTTTCTATTCCTCAAGTAGGGGAAGAGACGGCTTATTTATTGGCACAAAATTTTCACAACATCAACAATTTACAAAAATCAAAGAAAGAAGAATTGGAAAAAATAGTTGGTGTTGGTCCTATTGTAGCTGATTCTATAGTTGAATTTTTTAAACTAAAAGAAAACCAAAGAATGGTGGAAAATTTGTTGAGATATGTGACAATAGAGCGGGTAATGGATAGGGAGCAAAGCGGTAAAATTTCTGGAAAAACTTTTGTTTTGACTGGAACCATATCCATGTCCAGGGATGAGGCCAAGGAGAAAATCAGAAATCTCGGTGGCGTGATTTCTGAGAGTGTTTCAAAAAATACCGACTATGTTGTGGTTGGTGAGAATGCTGGGAGTAAAGAGGAAAAGGCCAAAGAGTTAGGAGTTAAAATGATCTCTGAGAAAGAGTTTTTGGCTTTGCTATAAATATGTTATTATCCAATCTATGACGATAACATCAAAAGATATAAAAAATCTGGCCGAACTGGCTCGTATAGAAATATCTGAATCAGAAGCAGAGGGACTCACTTCTGAGATTGACTCTATTTTGGAATATATAGGACAGACCAAGGATGCTGTGGGTGATATGGAAAAAAAAGTACCAGAACTTCACAATGTTATGAGAGATGATGTTGTGACAAATGAACCTGGTC
Organism: uncultured Candidatus Saccharibacteria bacterium; assembly: GCA_964453075.1. Taxonomy (GTDB): domain Bacteria; phylum Patescibacteriota; class Minisyncoccia; order Phycocordibacterales; family DATDWN01; genus C7867-006. Next base: position 3,624 of record CAYVNM010000002.1, on the reverse strand, counting down.
AATATACCGAAAATCTTTTAAAAAATTCTCCAGCTAAAGAGGGTAATTACTTTAAGGTAAAAAAAATTCTATGATAGATATCCATAAACTTACAATAAAAGAAGCTAGAAAAGGTCTGGACAATAGAGATTTTACAGCCAAAGATTTAGCAAGAGCATATCTAGATCAAATTTCAAAAGTAAATGGTGAAATAAATGCCTATCTTGAAGTTTATGATGATGTATTGAGTCAGGCTGAAGCAGTAGACAAAAAAGGTTTTACATCAATGCTCTCTGGAATCCCGATGGCTATAAAAGACAACATATTGATTGCTGGAAAAACAGCTACTTCTGGTTCAAAAATATTAAAAGGTTATGTGGCTCCTTATGATGCTACAGTTATAGAAAAATTAAAAAAAGAAGGAGTGATTTTTATTGGTCGTACCAATATGGATGAGTTTGCTATGGGAAGTTCTACTGAAAATTCTGCTTTCGGGGTAACAAAAAATCCATTAGACAAAACTAGGGTGCCTGGTGGATCGTCTGGTGGTTCAGTTGCTGCTGTGGCTATGGGTGGTGCCATAGCTGCCCTGGGATCAGATACTGGAGGGTCTGTTAGGGAACCCGCGTCTTTTTGTGGGCTTGTAGGATTGAAACCTACTTATGGTAGCGTGTCTCGTTATGGCTTGATGGCTATGGGATCATCCTTGGATGTTATAGGTCCAATAACAAAAAATGTGGAAGATTCAGAAATAATTTTTAATGCTATTAGTGGTTTAGACAAATTTGATAGCACTACTCATGAGTTGGTAAAAAACACAAAAAAAGTAAAGACAATAGGGGTGCCTTATCATATCTTGGAAAAAGGAGGCATTTCTACAGCAGTTTTGGATAACTTTAAAAAATCAATAGAAAGACTCAAAAAGTTGGGTTATGAAATAAAGGATATAAAATTACCAAATATATCTTATTCTCTGTCTGTTTATTATATACTTATGCCTGCTGAGGTGTCATCGAACCTGGCTAGATTTGATGGGGTTAAATATGGTTTACATGTAGAAGGGAAGGATCTGCTGGAAGATTATTTGAAAACTAGAGGTCAGGGTTTTGGTAAAGAAGTGAGGAGGAGAATTCTAATAGGTACTTACGTTTTGTCAGCTGGTTATCATGATGCTTATTATAACAAAGCAGTTATGCTTCGTCAGAAAATAACAGAAGATTTTACAAAAGCGTTTAATGAAGTTGATGTCATTGCAACACCCACTACACCAGGGCCGGCATTTAAGATTGGTGAGAGGATAAATGACCCTCTCGCGATGTATTTGGAGGATATATTTACTGTTCCTGCAAACATTGTTGGAATACCTGCCATATCTATTCCTTCTGGATTTGTTGAGGAGAATGGAATATCTTTGCCGCTCGGTATACAGTTCATAGCTCCACATGATGGTGAATCTTTGTTGTTTGATGTTGGTAAAAAATACAACAACGAAATATAATATAACTATCTAATATGGCAGAAGAAAAAAAAGAAGAAAAAAAACCCGCACCTGCGAGTGAGGATCCATTTGTTGAGATAGTGTGGATGATATTGTCAGCTTTGGTTTTTTTGTATTTGGTAAATGGTCTATTGAGCCTATTAAATTCACCCGGTTCTATTTTTGGTTTTATCAATAGTACACAAAAAACCATTGCTCTATCGGATGCTCCAAGTTTGATTGGTAGCAGGGTTTCTACCAGCAAGAATACACCGGTTTTTGCCGAACCTGGGGTAAATCAAATTGCGGTAAAACCGGCAGGTTCTAAAGCCACCATAATAGAAGGTCCAATAATAAAAGACGGTATCAAATACTGGCATGTTAGATTTGATGGTGGTACGGAAGGTTGGGTGGATGAGGATAATCTAAATTATCTCAAGATAGAAAAAAAACCACTTTCCCAAGTTGATAGTCCAAAGGAAGGCTATAGGGTTTCTGTATCAAAGACTGGTTCGGTGGTTTTTGCTGAGCCTGGTGTAAACCAAATAGCTACGAAAGATAAAAATGCAGAAGGTGAGATAATTGGTGGTCCAGTTACTAAAGATGGAGTTAAATACTGGAAAATACACTTTGATGATGGTACGGAAGGTTGGGTAGCGGAAGAAAATTTGGATTATATTAAGACAAAATCCATACCTCTTTCTGCTGTGCCCACTTTAATTGGTGGAAAAGTTTTAGCCTCAAAAAATGGTACTGTGGTGTATGATAGTCCTGGTGGTAGAGAAGTGGGTACTGTAAAGAAAGGTACAAAAGGTACAATAATAGAAGGCCCAATAATAAAAGACGGTATCAAATACTGGCATGTTAGGTTTGATGATGGTACGGAAGGTTGGGTAGCGGAGGATGATTTGGAATATATAGAAAGGCCAGAATCAAACATATTCTTGAATTTATTAAATTGGTTAAAAAAGCTCTTTCTATTTTATAAATATTTTGTCGTGGTGCTATGTCTGGCTTTGGTTTCCTGGATTGTTTATTTATACAAAGGTTTAGTAAGACTAAGACAGGATGAATCAAAAGCTTTGTATCCAGAAAATATCCCTGAAATTAAAAATATTGATGTTTTTGTTAATCCACAATGGGAAAAAATATTAAAAAATATTGAATCTGTAAATGAAAGTGATTGGAGGCTCGCAATATTGGAGGCAGACATAATGTTGGATACTCTCTTAAACAACATGGGGTTGCCGGGAGATACCATGGGGGATAAATTAAAAGCTGTTGAGAAAAGTGATTTTATGACAGTGGATGATGCTTGGGAAGCTCATAAAATTAGAAATCAAATTGTACATGAAGGTGTAAATTTCATGCTGAGTCTGCATGAGGCCAAGAGGGTGATTGCTTTGTATAAAAACGTATTTGAGGAATTTAGAATAATTTAGGTATTGATTTGGTAGTGTGTCTGTGATACTATTTACCCGTTGGTTTATAGCGGGGTAGAGAAGCAGTATCTCGGTAGGCTCATAACCTGCAGACCTAGGTGCAAATCCTGGCCCCGCAACAAGAAAAACAAAAGCCCCTTTTGGGGTTTTGTTTTTCTTGCAAGAAGATATCATAAATGGTATTTTAAATATGATGCCTTATAAAGATCCCATTAAGAAGAAGGCTAATCATAATAAGTATATGAGGGAGATTTGGTATCCCAAAAATAAAGAAAAGCATATTGAGTATATCAATAACATAAAGAGAAAAATATCATTATTCATTTTGAATTATAAGAAAAATGGGGTATGCTGTGACTGTGGCATAAAAGGAAATAAATACCCGCAAATAATGGATTTCGATCACCTCGGTGATAAAGAATTCAATATTTCAGAGTTCAAAAACCACACTTCTGGTTTTAACAAGGTAAAATGGGAAATACAAAAGTGTGAACTGGTATGTGCCAACTGTCATAGAATACGAGAGGTAAAAAGAAGAATGTCGGTGTAGTTCAATGGTAGAACGAAGGACTCATAAGCCTTAAACGATGGTTCGATTCCATCCATCGACACAATATTGATAATACTCAAAAAATTTGTTAGATTTCATATATTGCGATCGTAGCTCAATTTGGTTAGAGCACTCCCCTGTCACGGGAGAGGTTACCGGTTCGAGTCCGGCCGGTC
>CAYVNM010000001.1:86222-114615 GCA_964453075.1 uncultured Candidatus Saccharibacteria bacterium | reverse complement strand
TTGTGAGATTAACAAAAGTTTGATAATCTAGTTTAGTTGGGCCCTTAGCTTAGTTGGTAGAGCGCCTCATTTGCAATGAGGAGGTCACCAGTTCGAATCTGGTAGGGTCCACATTATTGACAATATTATAATATTCATATTACTTTTATACTGGATTTACCTCACCGACTGAGAGGCTATATGTCGTCAATGAATCGAGAAGAGATGGCCGCTAAAGTCCTGTGGAACACTGGTGGCCATGGTCTAGGTATCTGCTCTGTTGCGATCGGGGCTTTGTGGGGCATGGATACCCCAAGCGCGGAGAGACCCGATTATCCGTCTATTGTTGCCGTTAATGGCAACCCTGAAGACTACACAGATGAGGAGCTCATTAAGATAGTGGCTTTTTCTGAGAGAGTCACTGCCCACTACGACAAGATGTTCAATTGTAGACGGGGTTGCAACCTTATCATCATTGGCAAGCCAACGACGCCTGATGGTAAATGGTTTAGGAAAAGACTTACTTGGCAATACGGGCCGATGTACTCTTCCTCTCTGGACGAAGCCCTGAAAGTTATGGAGAGAGGATAGGCCACACCGCCCACTCGCAGAAGTGCCCGTCGCACTTCTCACACGAGTGAGGCGGCCTTCTTTTTATGTAAATTAATCACTAGATGCTATCTTGACAAAGAAATATAAAAGGTGTATAATGATTTTAGAATAAATTTTGCGCTATAGGCGCATGGAGGGTTCCAATGGGTATACTCAGGAAGATTGCAGCACTGCTTGTAGTAACGGCTTTCTTTGCAGGATTTGTGGCACTTTTCATAGCTGTGATGGTCGTGAACCAGGAGGTTCCGGCGTGGATCTACGGGTTCTGCTGTATAGCTGCTCTGGTTTTCTCTCTCTACTATGCACTGGTTGTACGTTTTTTGTTCATGGTGCGTTGTGGAGACTGCGGGAGTTGGAATGTCTGGAGGAATATCTTCTCAGGGAGCACTGGAGAGGATTATTCCATCCCGGGAATCTATCACTACTACCGGGTAACCCGGTGCTACAATTGTGGGGCTGAAACCGATTTGCATCAGTGGAAGTCCCAATCAAGCATTGGCCCATTCTGACGGACTCCGCCACGCTTTCCAAGCCTCACAGAAGAAGCATCATAGCTTCACTGTGAGGCTTCTTCTATTTCAAAAAACTGCCTTTTGGCAGTTTTTTGATTTTATTAATTAGCAGGTGCTGTTTCAGACTTCTTCAAATCTTCGTAAAACTTAGTCGTACTTATTTGGAGATAGGGAATAAACCACAATAAACCAATACCAAAAGTAAAAATAGAAAGTATTGCCCAACCGATAAACCGTAGTCCTAAACAGAAGAATTTCCATTTGTTACCCATCATCATTTTCTTACTTTTATCCATAGCCTCCTTTGCTCCAATGGATTTGTCATCAGCAAGAATATAAAAAGTCATTGAATAGGAAAGAGCTGCAATGATACCAGGGACAATAAGAAGCAAGGCCCATAATAAAACATATATCATTATAAGAACCTGTGCAGTGAGAGCTATTCCAAATCTTTTGAACCCTTCAAAGAGTTGTTCAACTTTTGGATTTTGGTTTCTAACCAGAGATAGTGAGAAAATCACTAGACCGAGAGACATTGGTCCACCAATAAGAATTCCTAAAATCGGTCCGCTTTTTGGAATGGTTTGGATAGCCATAGTAATAACGGAGTAGACAAACATAGTACCTACCGCCAAACCCCATTTGCCGGCGAGGGCTTCTCTAGCCTGCTGCATAATGGTCGCATTTTCTGTTTTCATTTTTTGGTTAGTTAAATAATAATCTGGATAATATTATACAATAAAATAAATTAGTTTTCAAATTGTGAATATGTTAAAATATTCTTGTAGGTGAACTGAACATTGATATTGTTTTTGGAACCTCTTTTCTTCCTTCTTGGTCAATTTTGGTCAAAAGGGAAGAGGGGGGCAGCCTGACCATTAGTCAGCGTATTGTGTCTCGTCCACACAATACCCAAGTCTCTCTCAATCATTAATAACATGAAAATATTAAGGGTTGTGGGACTTGGTCTGACTATTGTCATGCTCAAGTTCCTGGTCCCGAAGGTGTTTATGGGACTCGAGAATACGCTCCTCGTGTTCTTTGAGACCATTCAGACTGTTCTAGCTAGTAGTAGACAGTCACTCACCGCGGGATTCAATCTTCCGCAGTAGAGACAAAGCCGGCTACCCTCGCAGGGTGTGCCGGTTTTTTCAAAAGTGGTATAATATATAATTATGAATAAGTATATTTTTATTAGTATTCTTATTGCAGGAGGTTTGATAGTGTATGGTGGTTATGCCTCCAGATGTAGTGGTGAAGAATGTAATGCCAAAAGTGTAGATAATAATCAAGTTTATACAAAAATGAATCCAGAGCAAATAAAAAGACAACTTGAAAACGAAGAAATATTCCTTCTTGATGTGAGAGAACAGCATGAATGGGATTTGGGTCACATAGCTGGTGCTGAACTTATATCATTAGGAAACCTAAACGAAGAAACAACCAAGGATTTACCTAGGGACATACCTATTTATGTTTACTGTAGGTCTGGCAACAGAGCTGGTCAAGCAGTGACCATACTAAAAGAGTTGGGTTTCAATAATGCTATTAATATAGGTGGTACTGTACACTGGCAAGAGAGAGGTGGAGAACTTGTACACTAAAATATATTAAGGTCTGGTATAATTAGTTTATTATTAATAGCTAATTTTATTATGGACATTACAATTCTAGTTGTAAAAATATTAGGTATTTATTTGGTAGTGAGTGGTTTGTTTTTAGTTTTGAAAGGCAAAACTGTTCCTCACTTACTAAAAGATTTTTTTGATCATCCCGCTATTGTGTATTTGACTGGAATAATTCTAATATTCCTGTCATCTATGTATTTGATTCAATACAATATCTGGGATGGAACATGGAGATCTTTGGTTACACTCATAACGTGGCTGATAATGTTTAAGGGTTTGGCGTATATTTTTGCGCCTCAGATCCTAAATGAAATGGCGATCAAGAAATTTAGAGGCTTATTTGGTCTTTATGGTTTGCTCGCTATATTAGTTGGTTTATACTTGTTTTTTCTAAACTAGTTTTACTACTCTAGCTAAATGTTATATAATATAACCATTAATATTTAATTAATAAAAAAATGGAATTGAAAGCTTTGTGTATGAAATGTAGAGATGCTAAAAACAAACCTACTATGCAGGTCATGAATAACCCTAAAATTTCAGAGAAAAACAATAGATTTTCTGCAAAGGGTCAGTGTGCAAAATGCGGAGGAAACATGTTCAAGTTTTTGTCAAAAGAGGATGCACAAAAATTAAAATAAATATCTTAATCTACTCTCACAATTTTTGTAGAGTGGTTTGATTTTTCCAAAGTAACAACATCACCCACATCTAGGGTGATGTTGTCGTTTATATTGTCCGCAAATACAGTAGCCGGACCTCGCGTTATTTCTAGCTCTATTTTTGTGTTTTCTTTTAGAACCATGTGGTCTGATTGTTCTGTACTGTTATTAAATGCCAAACCCATACCTAGTTCAAAAAAACTATCTGTGATAGATCGGTAGTAGCCTGTGGAGCCAATAGGGGTTGCCAAGACGATCCCATCCCCAATAATTTCATGGGCTGTCCACTTACCGTTAATCGCAAATTTGTATCTTATGGCACTTCTGGGGTCTCCGTTGTGAACAGTAATATCGTTCATAGCCAAAAGCTCTTTATTTTTTGCTCTGGCTACTAATTTGGGATGATTTTCTATGGTGTATTTTTCTAGTTTTATTAATTCTAGTATTTCATCATTATTTGCTTGAGAACACAGTTTACAAATTCTACTGTTTCTCAAAATAATTTTTGGAATTTCTGGATAGTTGAACTCTGATTGCATCACAGTTCCGTCCCCACCAAAACTAATAATAAAATCTGGATTGTTTTCTACTATTATGAAACCGTGTTTTACTATTAGTTTGTGAATCTCCTCAGTTTTTTCTCCAAAAATTATAATTTTATTTTTCATTTTTTCAATTTATATAAGTATACCCTTTGACATTAATTTGTCACAGGTTTAACATTATAAGCTGGTGTTCCTAAACCATGGATGGGGGGTTGTATGTCCCAAGTAAGTGCAAGGATGAAGGAAGATGCAATGGAAGAGCATCTCGGAGAGGTGTTTGCACAATTCCAGGGGGTGATCCCTCCAGATCATCTAAGGTCGGTGCGTTACGGAGGTGTTCCTTCTACGGAAGAACTGCGTAGTGCAGCACATGAAGGTACCAGGTGTCCTGTGTACAAAAGGCGCAAGTGTCCCTGGTCTCCCTCCTGTGATGGCACTGACTGCCTCTTGGGCAGCAACTAGAGCATCACATCCATCCACACAGGGGCCGGGCGTTGTCGACGCCAGGCCCCTTCGTCTTGTTTAATTTTAATACTAATGCACCTTGTCTGCTTGTGATGAAAAAATGAGTATGTTAAAATATTCGGTACTCTAATCTAATTAAGAGAAGTTATTATTAAATAGACAATAAATTATATGAATACAAGCAAAATTGTTTCTATGGTAGTGGCGGTAGTTGTTTTGGCTTTGGCTGGTTATTTTGTTTTTAGAGGAGACAAAAATGAGACAGTAACTCCTCCAGTAGTTGAGAGTGTAGCTACTGTAAATGGAGTAGCTATTCCAAAATCAAACTATGAAACTCAGCTAGCTAACTCCATTGCTTCTTTGAAGACACAAGGAGTAGATACTGAGAATGCAGAAACTTTAGCAAAAATAAGAACTCAAGTTCTTGATGACATGATAAATAATGAATTAGTCAATCAAGGAATCGCAGCAGCTGGTATAACAGTAAATCCTGCGGATGTTGATAAGCAAATCCAAACAATTACAGAGCAAGCAGGAGGTGTGGAGAAGCTTCAGGGTGAGTTGGTAAAAGCAAATCTTACAGAGGCTCAATTGAGAGAGAATGTATCAAGACAGCTTGCTATCCAAACTTATCTAGCTGCAAATGTGAATGTTGCAGGTATTACAGTGACAGATGCAGAAGTTAGCCAATTTTATGCTGACTATAGTAAGTCGCAAAAAGATGCTGGTGTTAAAACAGTTCCTCCTCTAAAAGAACTAACCAGTCAAATAAAGCAACAAATTACATTAAACAAGCAACAGGCATTAGTTAACGAATTTATAACTTCTCTTAGAAACAAGGCACAAATTGTAAAATCTATATAAGTTTAAATCTCTAGACTGAAAAAATCACTCCCTCTGGAGTGATTTTTTTGTATAAAATTAATATGTTATAATTTTATTTAATAGATGAACACAGTACAGACAAACAATAACACGTTTATATTAAAAGACCTTTCAATTATTGCTGTTAGTATTTTTTTTGCTGTCTTTTTGGCCAATACCAATTTTTTGGTAAATGTTCTTAGTACAACAAAAGAGCTAGAATTAATAGGAAGTTTGATCGCTGGTATGTTTTTCACTTCTATTTTTACAACGGCTCCAGCCATAGCAACTCTAGGTGAGATAGCCCAGCATAACTCAATTTTGGTTACAGCTTTGGTTGGTGCTGTGGGTGCAGTGCTTGGGGATCTTCTAATTTTTAGGTTCATAAGAGACAGATTGTCAGAACATCTAGCTGAGCTCGTCAAACATCAAGGTTTTACAAAAAGGACGAAAGCTCTGTTTCGTTTGAGAATTTTTAGATGGTTTACTTTTTTGTTGGGAGGACTCATTTTAGCTTCTCCTTTCCCTGATGAGATAGCTATAAGTATGTTTGGATTTCTTCATGTAAAAACATCTTGGTTTGTTCCAATATCTTTTGTTTTTAATTTTGCCGGGATTCTCCTTATCGGTTTAGTGGCTAGTGCCTTATAGATACTTCTCTATATTTTTTTTGTGTTCTTCGTATGTTTTGGAACAGTGGATTTTTCTGTTTTTATCATGTAAATAGAACATGCAACTAGTTTTTTGAGGGTTATAGGCGGCCTCTATTGCAGCTAGACCAGGGTTAGCTATCGGAGTAGGTGGCATTGCGTAAATATAGGTATTAAAAGGGGAGTCGATTTTTTTATCCTCAGATTTTACTTCTGGCCACCATAGCTCCTCATCTCCTTTTGCGTATTGTAGGGTAGCGTCTATTTGCAGTTTCATACCGTTGAAAATTCTATTCCATATTATTCCGGAAATTAATTTCATATCGCTTTTTCCCGCTGCTTCTCTTTGTATAAGTGATGCAATGATCAAAGCGGTTTCTTCGTTTATTATTTTTTTTGACTTTGGTTTTTTCACAGACTCAACTTTTTTTCTGTATTCATCAGTCATTGTTTTGCTTACTACTATTGGATCTGTGTCTTTGTGTATCATATAGGTCTTTGGAAAATATTTTCCCTCAAAACTATCAACCTCGTAAGCTAGATGTGCGTTGAGAAAATCTTGTTTTTGATTTTCATCCCAGTTAAATTTTTTGGTCAATATTTCAGCGACCTCTTCTTTTCGCAGACCTTCTTTTATTTGGACTGCTTTTACAGAAGGATTAGCTAGATTTTCATAAAAAGAAAGGGAAGTCAGGGTTTTTATATCAATGTTAAAATAAGAAGTTATTCCTACAAGAGTCCCTAAAGAGATAAAAAATAATACTAGGGTGTGTGTTAAATTTAATTTTTTATAAACATTTCTGATTTTTTTCTTTCTGTTCATATTTTTATTATAACACAGACAATTTTTAAGTTGATAATTTTCTGCTAGATTTTAGGATATTAACCTGTTATTATGGTATGACTATGTCTATAAAAAATTTTTTGATGAGAAAAATGTTGGCTTCAAAGATGAAGGATGTCCCACAGGCGGAACAGGACAAACTCTTTAATTTAATAGAAAAAAATCCAGAATTATTCCAAAAAATAGCACTAGAAGTGCAAGAGGAAATGAAAAAGGGAAAAGATCAAATGGCAGCTACAATGGAGATTGCAAAAAAATACGAAGCAGATTTGAAGGGATTGCTGTAAGAAAATAATTTTTCTATAAAAATTATTTCTGAAATAAAAAAACAAGATTCACCAAAAATGAGTCTTGTTTTTTGTTTTATTTAGTAAGTTTTATAAATGTTTATTAAGGTTTTTGTGCAATAAAAATGTTTTTAAGGACTACCGAGACCAGTTTAGTTTTATGAAAAAAATTCAAATAAATTTTGATTTGTAAAAATTTATTTGAATTAAAAACAAAAAATATTTTGTCTGTATTTTTTATTTTGTAAAATCGTTTATTACACACACAATTTTTCTATTTTTTCATTTACTTTGCTTTGTGTTTTTGATAAAATTTCTTCTATATGTTCTCACGAATTGTTCCTCTAAAAAAAATATTTTTATTTATTTTTTCTATATTTTTATTTAGTGGATTTACTGCAAAACTCTTAGCAGAAGATATGCCTACTGAAACAGTTTTACCCGAACCTGTTGTGGAGATTGTTGCTCCGGAAACTATTCTTGAAATCATCCCAGAAATTTTAGATACTGAACCCGAAAGCGCTTCAGGGGAAGTCACAGAAATCTCGACATCCACTGAAAATATTTTGCCACCAGAAAATTCTGAAGTCCTAGCAACTTCGACGGATCAAATTTTTCCAGAAGAAAATTTTACTACCACTACTCCCGAAACTTCCACAACAACGGAAGATGTTTTTTTAGAAGAAATAATTTCTACAACTTCGACATCCACTGAAAATATTTTTCCACCAGAAAATTCTGGAGAAGTCACAACTTCAACAAATGAAAATTTTTCTACTACGACACTAGAAACTTCCACAACCACGGAAAATAATTTTTCAGAAAATGTTTCTGAGCCCACTATTTCTTTGGTTCCGAGTATTGCAGAAGAATTTACTAGCAACGGAAAGATGGTTACGATTTCTGCAACAAAAGAACAAGAGCTCCTGTCTCCAATGATTGACGTTCCGGTTTATACTGAGATACCGGAAGTCTTTAAAGTTGGACAAGAAAATAAAATAAAAATTAAATGGAAAAACAATTTAGATCTGGAAATGGAATTTGTTCCTCATGATGATGATGCGGATGGATTGATTGATCATGTCTCTTGGGTAGTGCCACATCTTTCGACGCAAATATTTGAAATCATTTTGGTATCAAATGCTTTGCGACTTGATGCAGACAAAAACGTTCTAGAAGATATTTTTGATTTGGTTAAAGAGCGTGATCAAAATCGTGTCAGCATTCTGGATGGGCAGTATGTGAGAGTTACCTTTGAGCACTTTTTGGACAATACTCGGGATATTACGATATTTGCTCGTCCTACAGATGGTAGTTTACCGGCAGAAGTAGAGGTTTATACGACTGAGGGTGTGTATATCGGTAAAATTTCAAATATAGATCACGACGGTAAATATAGCCTTGTGCTTAACAATTTGGCTAGTTCTACCGATGTTTTTGACCTTAAGATCATTGGTAATATTGATATAGATTACATTACAGACCCTGATGCATACTGGGTTGGTGGGACAGGTAATTGGTCAGATTCTAGTCACTGGGCCTCAACATCCGGAGGTGTCGGAGGGACTTTTGGAGGTGTGCCTGATGCAACAACTAATGTATTTTTTAACGGTAGTTCTGGTGCAGCTTCAACTATCGTCACTATCGATGCTGCCGCTACTGCAGGATCTTTTACTATTAATGGCTATGCTGGAACGATTATTCAAAATGCCAATCTTACAATTACAAACTCAGGTGGACAGTCTGGTAATTATTCTCAAACATCAGCAGCGACCTTTACTGCACTTAACCCTAGTACCAACATTCTAAGTATCACAGGTAGTTTTTCTGTTACAACAGGGACATTTAATAGATATACCGGAATGGGCACAAGCGGTGACCCTTATATAATCTATGATGTTTATGGTTTGCAGGGAATGAGAAACGGTGCGACCGCACTTACAAGTTCATATAAATTAAATAATGATATTGATGCCTCGGTAACTAGTGGTTGGAATTTAAATACAGGTTTTGTTCCTATTGGCACGAACCTCACTGTTTTTAACGGTGATTTTAACGGTGATAATCATATAATTAGTAATTTATACATAAATTCAACCACAACAATAAACTATGTTGGTTTATTTGGTTATTCTGTAGGAACAATTAGAAGTACTATTCTTTCAAATGTATCTATAACTGCAACAAGTACACCTGGTATAAATGGTACAAATGGTACGGATGGATTGAATCAGGCTAGTCCAACCGCAGGTTCTGTAGGAACTGCTCCATCAAATGGAAGTAACTTATATATTGGTGGTCTCGTTGGTTATAGTGTTGGTACAGTTACAAATTCTAGTGTTACTGGAACTGTTGTTGGTGCAGGTGGAGGAGGAGGCAGCTCAGGAAACGCAGGAAATGGTGGAAATTCAACAGGTGCGAATACGGGAGGTGCAGGTGGTGCACCAAGAGTTGGTGCAATCGGAGGCAATATTTATGCAGGAGGTATTGCTGGGTATTCCGCAGGAGATATTTTAACTTCTAGTACTACAGTAAATTTATTTAGTCTCGGTGGTTCTGGTGGTAACTCAGGAAACGCAGGAAATGGTGGTTCAAGTGTCAGTGGTATAGGAGGTGCAGGAGGAACACCACTTGCTGGTGGTGCCGGAGGTCTGTCATATGCTGGCGGGTTGGTTGGTTTATTGTTTTCAGGTTCAATAAATAATTCTTTTGCCCTTGGACAAGTTGTGGCGTATGGAGGTGCAGGAGGCAACGGAGGTATTGGAGGAAATGGAGGACCTGGAGGAGGTACAGCTATCGGAGGAGCTGGTGGTGCAGGTGGAGGTGGTGGAGCAGCGGGCGCTGTATATTCAGGAGGTTTGGTTGGAAATAATAATGGATTTATTGAGAATAATTCATATTCATCTGGGAATGTTTCTGGAATAGCTGGAATAGCTGGAGCAGCCGGTGTTGGTGGTATGGCAAGTTCAAGTGGTTCAACAAACATTACTGCAGGTGCTATCGGAGGAGCTGGTGGTGCAGGTGGTGCCAGTGCAGTAAGTTACACTGGAGGTTTGGTTGGTTACAACACTAATAATGTTAGTAATTCATATTCATCTGGAAGTGTGGTATCAACAGCATCTGCGGGTGGTGAAAGTAAACAGGGTGGTGCTGGAGGAAGTGCGGCAAACAGTTCTACTGGAACTGGTGGAGCAGGTGGAGCAGGAGCTGGAGGAATTGCTGGAGCAATATCATATGGTGGAGGTTTAATAGGATATAACACTGGTACAATAACATCATCACATTCAATTACCGGTACAGTAACTGTAACCTCGGGAGCAGGTAGTGCTGGTAATACAGGAGGTTTGGGTGGTCTAAAAGGATCAAATGTCGCCGCAGTAAGTGGTGCCGGAGGTGCAAGTGGTGCGGGTGGTGCCGGAGGAGTGGCTTATGCGGGTGGATTAGTCGGATATAGTTTAAATATAATTCAAAATAATTCATATTCTGAAAATAATGTTGTTGCAAATGCTGGAGCAGGTGGGGCGGGAGGAAACGGTGTAGCAGGTCAAGCTGGATTAGCAGGTATAGCAGGAGGTGCAGCTGGAGCATCAGGAGTTTTATATTTAGGTGGTGTTACTGGATACAATGCGGGTACTATTTCAGCTTCGTATTATAATAGTGAGACTTTAACGGGTACTGCTGGTACTGGAGGCGCAGGAGGAAATGGAGGCGCAGGTGGTACTGTGGGAATAGGTGGTGCAGCGGGTGCCAGTTCAGCAGGCGCAATTATATATGCTGGTGGTTTAATCGGCTACAATCTTGGAATAGTTGAAAATAATTCTTATGCCAGTACAACTCTGAGTGCCTATTCTGGTACTGGAGGTGCTGGAGGAAATGGTGGTATTGGAGGCGCCGGTAATGCGACAGTCGGTGGTGCAGGAGGTGCAGCCTCTACTGGAGGTGCTGGTGGTGTGTCATATGTTGGAGGACTAATTGGATGGAACAATATTGGTGATATTTTTTTGGCATCATCGAAGGGAAGTTTAGTTACAGTTGCTGGTCAAGGAGGAATAGGTGGTAATGGAGGAAATGGTGGAAGCGGTGCTTCTACTTTTGCTGGTGGCGCAGGGGGTGCGGCCGGGATAGGTGGTGCCGGAGGGTTTACTTATTCTGGAGGATTAATTGGTTACATTAATGCGGGAATAATTTCTAATTCTTCTTCAACAGTATCAACACAGATTACTGCTGGTGCTGGTAATAATGCGGGAACTGCTGGTAATGGTGCTGCGGGAGGTGCGGGTGCAATTGGTGGGGTTGGAGGTGCCGGTGCCGCGGGTGGTGCAGGAGGAACTGCATACGGTGGTGGATTTGCTGGTTTAAGCAATGCGACTATACAGGCAACCTCAACTGCACTTGGCAGAGTGACTATTCTTGCTGGAGAAGGTGGGAGCGCTTCAGATGGAGGAACTGGAGGTTCAACCACGGCGACTTATAATACGAGTGCTGCTGCTATAGGTGGAGCGGGTGCGGCTGGAGGTGCTGGAGGTGCTGTTTATGCTGGAGGTTTTGTCGGTAGTAATACAGGTGTAATATCAGATTCATATTCAATGAATTCAATAACTGCAACTTCTACAAATGGTAAGAATGGAAGTGTTGCAGGTGCTGGTGGTAACGGTAGTGCTGGTGGGGCATCTCATACTGGAGCTGCTGGTCAGACTAGTGGAACTGGAGGTGCTGGTGGTGCAATTTATGCCGGTGGTTTTGTGGGAAACAATGCGGGAATAATTTCAGCATCTTATAATAATTTTGAAAACGGTTTATTAAAAGCTACTGCAGGAAATTCAGGTAATGGTGGTGCTGGTGTAGCTGGAAGTTTGGGAGGGTCCACTGCAATAGGAGGATCTGGTGGTACAGCAGGTGCAGGTAGTACCGCTGGTATTGCATATGTGGGTGGATTAGTCGGGTACAATTTAAACACTGGTGTGATTCAAGATAATTCCTATGCAGATATTACGGTTAATGGAACTGCAGGTAATGGTGGTAGTGGAGGTGCTGGTGGTGCGGGAAATAGTAGAGCGGCCGGAGGTGCGGGTGGTGCTGGTTCTGCTGGTGGCCTAGCATCTGTCGGTGGTTTGGTTGGATATAACCTAGGAACAGTATCAAATAGTCACGCATCAGGTGATGTAATTTCAGTTGCGGGTAATGGAGGGGCTGATGGTGCCGGAGGTGCGGGCGGTGGAGGTTCTACAGCAGGTGCAGCTGGGTTAGGAGGAGGAGCTACAACTGGACCAGTGGGAGGCGCTGGATATGCTGGTGGTTTGGTTGGGTATAACGTTACTAGTGGTATTATTCAGGAAAGTTCTTTTGCTACTGGTAATGCAACTTCTACTGGAGGAAATGGTGGAGCTGGAGCTCCTGGTGCAGATGGTGGATCAACAACGGGAGTATCTCAGGCAGGTGCTGCTGGAGCGGCAGGGAAAATAGGTGGAGTTGGAGGAGCGGCGTATGCCGGAGGTCTTGCTGGTTATAACACAATGGTAATTCGAAATAGCTCATACTCAACAGGTAATGCTGCAGCAATATCTGGTAATGGAGGCAATGGAGGTAATGGTGGAAACGGTGGAAGTGGTGGTGCAAGTGCAGCTGGAGGCGCTGGTGGTGCAGCTGGAATAGGTGGTGCTGGAGGTGCAAGTTATGCAGGAGGTATTATTGGGTATGCATCAACTGAAGCAACTATTATTATAAATACAACTACTGCCACAGTTTCATCAGTGGCTGGTAGTGGTGGTAACGGAGGAAACGGAGGTAGTGGAGGAAACGGAGGTTCAAGTGCGGCTGGTGGTGCGGGAGGTGCTGGTGGTGCTGCGGGTGCCGGTGGTGCTGCTATTGCTGGAGGAATCGCAGGATTTAACTCAGGAAGATTTACTGATATTAATTATATTGTTACTTCAATTTCAGTTACCGGTGGAACTGCAGGTAATGGGGGTAATGGGGGTAATGGGGGTGCAAGTGGTGCAAGTGCCGGAGCAGCTGCAGTAGCTGGAGTAGGTGGAGCAGGAGGTACTGGCGGTGCTGGAGGTGCGGTTTATATAGGAGGATTGGTTGGTAATAATACTGGAGGAAGTATTATTAATTCAACCGTGAGTGGATCACTAAGCGCAACAGGTAAAAACGGTGGAGTGGGAGGAAACGGTGGAGTGGGAGGTAGTGGGGCGTTGGGTACCAATCTTCACAATGGCGGTGTGGGTGGTGCGGGTGCTGCCGGTGGAGTTGGTGGAGCAGTGTACATCGGTGGATTACTTGGACAGGCTGATGGACGTATTTTGAATCCACATTCATCTTCCGGTACTATTTCAGTTGCAGGTTCAAATGGTGGTTTGGGTGGTAATGGTGGTTTAGGAGGTGCGGGTGGAACAGTAGGTGGTTCCGGAAGAAATGGTAATGGTGGAGCTGGTTTAACAGGGGGTGCTGCAGGTGCAATTTTTGCTGGAGGTTTAGTTGGATATGTTTCTGCTGCTGGTACACTTTTTGATACTGTTTATTCTGAGGATCATGTTTCTGTTGTAGCTGGAATTGGTGGTGATGGTGGAGTTGGAGCAGATGCTTCGGTTGGTGGTACGGGTGGGGCTGCAGGGATAGGAGGTGCTGGAGGATCTTCTGCTGCATATTCTTTTGCTGGTGGCTTAATTGGTTATGCCTCAGGTGCTGGTACAAATATTTTAAATTCATATGCTACAGGTAATGTAACGGTAGTTGGAGCAAATGGTGGTGCGGCAGGAGTAGCAGGAGTTGGTGGAAACGGTGCTTCTTCAATGACTGGAGGTGCAGGTGGTGCCGGAGCCGCTGGAGGTTTGGGTAGTTATGCTTATGGTGGAGGTTTGCTCGGTGCTGCAGGTGCAGATTTGTACATTGCAACATCATCATCAAGAGGTACGGTAACTGTTACTGGTGGTTCAGGTGGACAAGCTTCAGCAGGAGGAAATGGTGGTAATGGTGGTAGTGGAGCTGTGGGTGGTGCAGGTGGTGCAGCTGCCGCTGGTGGTGGAGGAGGAATAACTTACATTGGAGGATTGGTGGGTTTTGTTACTTCTGGAATAATTTATAATTCATATTCAATTAGCAATGCTAGTACAACTTCTGGTAACGGAGGAAATAGTTCAGCGGGAGGCAATGGAGGTAACGGAGGAAGTTCTGCTTTGGGAGTAGCTGGTACGGCAGGTGCTGCTGGTACAGTTGGTGCTATTGCATATATAGGAGGACTGGTTGGTTACAACACTGGCGCAATTGATAATAGTTATTACGCAACAGGTACGATATCAGCTATTTCCGGAAAGGGTGGTAATGGTGGTGCGGGTGGTGCTGGTGGTGCAAGTGGAAGTACTGTTGTGGGAAGTGCAGTGAATGGTGCTGCTGGTTTTGTGGGTGGTGCTGGCGGTGCAGTTTATGCTGGAGGATTGGTCGGATATAACACATCTGTGGCCGCAAATATACATGACTCATATGCGAAAACTAGTATCACTTCTATTTCAGGTGATGGTGGTAATGGTGCGGTTGGTGGTGCTGGGGGTGATGCTTCAGGTGGAGCAGTAACGCACATAGGAGGAATTGGCGGTATAGGAGGTGCTGGAGGTGCTGGTGGTGCAGGGTATGTTGGTGGATTTGTTGGTTACAATGCATTGGGAATATTAACTACAAATTATGCAAAAAATGGCACGCTTACAGTTTTAGGTGGTAATGGTGGGCAAAGTTCAATAGGAGGAGTTGGAGGAGCTGGCGGTGCAAGTGCAGCCGGTGGTCTTGCTGGTGGTGGTGGTGCTGGAGGTGCTGGTGGTGCGGTTTATTCTGGTGGATTCTCAGCTTATAACACGGGTGTGATTCAAAGTAATTCATACAGTGAAATGACTATTGAAACTGCAGCAGGTCTTGGTATGAACGGAGCAAATGGAATTGATGGTTTGGTGGGTGCAGCTGGTTCTGCTGCTGGTGCAGGAGGTGCAGCTGGTGCAAGTTATCGAGGAGGATTTGTTGCCTTTAACTCAGGAACAATACTTAGTTCATATGCTACAAATTCAGTTATGAGTGGAAGTGATAAAGTTGGAGGAAATGGAGGAAATGGAGGAAATGGTGGTAATGGTATCGGAGGACCTGGAGGTGCAGGAGGAGTTGGTGCAATTGGTGGTATTGCTGGGGATGGTTATATAGGAGGATTAGTTGGTTATAACTCAGGAATTATCGGTGGTTCCTATAGTGGTAGTATAACGATGTCGAGAGGACAAAAAACTGGTGGTAATGGTGGTAATGGAGGTAATGGAGGAACGGGTGCGGCAGGTTATATTGGTGGTATAGGAGGCGCAGGTTTTGCAGGAGGTTCAGGTGGAGTTCGTGCGGTGGGTGGTTTGGTTGGGCAGAATCTAGGAATCATTCAAGACAATTCTTCCTCAACCTTATCAATTATTGTAACAGGTGGTAATGGAGGGGTAGGTGGTAATGGAGGTAATGGTGGTGCTACTGGAACAGGTGTTATGACTTCTATTGCAGCAGCTGGAGGTGCTGGAGGTGCTGGTGGTGCGGGTGGGGTTGGATACGCAGGTGGATTAGTTGGTTACATAACAGGAACATCACAAGTTCTACAAATAATTGATGCAATCGCTACTGGTACCGTTGAGGCCACTGGTGGTAACGGAGGACTTGGAGGTGATGGAGGTGATGGAGGTGATGGTTCAAACTCGGCAAGTGGTGCGTTTGAAGGATCGGTTGGTGCAGCTGGCGGTGCGGGTGGAGTCGGTGGTGTTGGTGCAGCTGGCGGTCTTGTTGGATTTAACAGTTTTACTACAGGAGCTGTAAATTATGATAATTCTTATGCGATTGGTAATGTTACTGCAACCGGAGGTAATGCTGGTGCAGGAGGAACATCTGGTAATGGGGGTGCTTCAAGATCAACTAGAACAGGTGGTGCTGGAGGTGCTGGAGTTACAGGTGCTGCTGGAGGTGCAGGATATGCTGGTGGTTTAGTTGGGTACAATCTTATTACTACAGGAACATCGAATTTTACTAATACTTTTTCAATCGGGACAGTTAATTCAAGGGGAGGTAATGGAGGTACAGGTGGTGTTGGAGGTGCGGGTGCAAATGGTGCTGCTAGTTCGATAGGAGGGGCGGGTGGAGCCGGTGGTGCTGCAGGAGCTGGAGGAGAATCAAATGCAGGAGGGCTAGTTGGATATTCTAGTATAACAACAGGATTTAATAATTATTTAAATACATATTCACTTACGCCATCTATTGTTTCAATAGGTGGTAATGGTGGTAATGGTGGTAGTGCATCTGTAGCAGGTTCGGGAGGATCAAGTGCAAATGGGGGTATAACGGGGGCTGGAGGTGCAAGTGGTGTTGGTGGTGCAAGTTACGCGGGAGGGTTGATAGGTCAGATGATCGGTGTATCAGAAATTAATAATGCATATTCAATTGGAAGTGTAGAATCAACAGGTGGAAATAGTGGAAATGGTGCAACTGGGGTTATAGGTGGTGCGGGTGGTTCGGGAGCGATTGGAGGAACAGGTGGAAACGGTGGAGCTACAAGCAATGGTGGTGCAAGTTACGCGGGTGGTTTAGTCGGTACTAATACCGGAAGAATTAGTGTTGCATATAGTACAGGGAACGCAACATCTACAAGTGGGTCTGTGGGTACTACAGGTGTGGGTGGAGCTGGTGGGGCAAGTGGAAGTATATCTGCGTCTACTGCTTCAAGTGGAGGTATTGGAGGTGCGGCTGGAAACGGAGGTGCAAGTTATGCTGGAGGATTAGCAGCTAACAACTCCGCAACAGGAATTATAGCTAATTCATATTCATCAGGTAACGTAGCTTCAGTTGCAAAAAATGGAGGTAACGGAGGTAACGGAGGAGTAGGCGGAGATGGTTCCTTGGGAACAGGAAATCATATTGGAGGACCTGGAGGTGCGGGAGGAATTGGGGGAATCGGTGGTGCAAGTTATGTCGGTGGATTTGTAGGAAACAATGTAAACACTACTAACACAATTAGCTCGAGTTATTCAGTTGGTAATCTTGTGACAGGTGTCAGTGGTAATGGAGGAAATGGTGGAACAGGTGGTGATGGAGGATTACCGGGTAGTGTTGGAATTGGTGGAGCCGGATTTACAGGTGGATCATCTGCTACTGCAGTTGGAGGAGTTATTAATATTGGAGGCTTCGTTGGTTATAACAACGGAATGATTTTATCTTCGTATGCAACAAATGATGTTTTTGGATTTGCTGGATCTGGAGGTAATGGTGGTAATGGTGGTAATGGTGCTCAAGGATTTGCTGGTACTTCTGCTGCGGGTGGAAATGGTGGTGTTGGTGGAGCAGCAGCAGCGAGTGGTGTGGGAGGTGTTAGCAACGCCGGTGGATTTGTTGGTGCAAATGCAGCTGCAATGATCATAAGAAATTCATATGCAAGTGGAGATGTTACTTTGAGTGGAGGAAATGGTGGAAACGGTGGTAATGGAGGAAATGGTGGAACGGGTGGAGCTGGAGCTTCGGCTGGTGCAGGTGGTATAGGTGGTCAAGCTGGAGCCAGGACTGCAGGATCGGCTGGAAGTACTGTCTACACTGGAGGATTTATTGGTTACAATGTTGGTACTATATATGATGTATATTCCCTAGGTGATATTTTGGTGAATGGAGGTACTGGAGGCGCCGGAGGTAACGGGGGTACAGGAGGAAATGGTGGTAATGGTGGAGCAACTGGAATCGGTGGAAATGGAGGAGCAGAGGGTGCCACAGCAGGAGCTGGAGCAGGTGGAAATATTTATGTAGGAGGTCTTGCTGGTTACAATTTTACAGCGGGTCTGATTCAGTCATCGTGGTCTGTGGGTGATGTTACAACTTATGGTGGTAATGGAGGAACAGCTGGAACTAGAGGTGCAGCTGGTACAGGAGGAAATGGTGGAACAGGAGTTGCAGGAGGAGTGGGGGGTGCGAGTGTTGCAGGAGGAGCTGGAGGAAATGGAGGACTCAGTTATGTAGGTGGTTTTATTGGATCAAATATTTCTACTGGAACTTTTAACACCAGTTACTCCTCTGGTAATGTAATAGCGGTTGGTGGTAATGGTACTATCGGAGCAATGGGTGGTAATGGAGGAAATGGAGGTGTCGGAGGATCTGGAGCTGGAGGCAACGGAGGAAATGCAACAAACGGTTCATTGGGTGGTAATGGTGGAACAGGAGGAAATGTATATAGTGGAGGTTTAGCTGGAGACAACACAGGTACAATATTTAATGCATACTCAAAAGGGTATGCCAGTTCTACTGCTGGATTAGCGGCAAATGGTGGAATAGGTGGTGATGGTGGAAATGGTGGCGCAGCTGGTGGTGGAGCAGTTGGTGTTAATGGAAACGGAGTTAATGGTGGAGATGGTGGAGCGGGAGGAAATGTTTATGTTGGTGGTCTGTTGGGTAGTAATACAGCAACAGTTACAAATACATATTCAACTGGTGCACCATTAGGTCTTAAAACTTCTGGTGGAACAGGAGGTGCTGGAGGAGTTGCTGGTACTGGGGGTTCTGGTGGAACAGGAGGCGCTGGTGGTAATGCAGGTGCGGCATCAGTTCAATATGTTGGTGGTATGACAGGTACAGCAACTGGTACATTTGTTTCAAATTATTGGGATACTCAAACTTCAGGAAAAGGTAACAATGCTGGTGTGGGTACTGGTGCTGCAGATCCCTCAGGAATGAATGATAAAAATACAGCTGAAATGATGCAGCAAGCATCTTTTGTTGGTTGGGATTTTACCAGTGCTATATGGAAGATTAATGAATCTACAACTTATCCATATTTTAATTATCAAGATGTTCCAGATGCACCAACAATTGGAACAGCAACAGCAGGTAATGGACAAGCAACAATTACATTCAGTGCACCAGGTTCTGTTGGGGGTTCACCAATAACTTATTACACAGTTTATTCAAATATAGGAGGGTTTGTGGCTTATGGAGGTTCATCACCAATTACAATAACTGGTTTAAATAATGGAACAACATATACATTTACAGTTACTGCGACAAATGAATTTGGCACAAGCACAGCATCTGCGACAACTAATGCTGTAACACCTGCAACAGTTCCAGATGCGCCAACCATAGGAACAGCAACTGGAGGAAATGGACAAGCAACAATTACATTTACACCGCCAGTGTCTAACGGAGGTTCAGCAATTACTTACTACACTGTTACTTCAAATACTGGAGGCTTCACAGCTACAGGAGGTTCATCACCAATTACAATAACTGGTTTAAATAATGGAACAACATATACATTCACAGTGACAGCAACCAATGCAATTGGCACAAGCACAGCATCTGCAACAAGTAATGCTGTAACACCTGCAACAGTTCCAGATGCGCCAACTGGTATTACTGCGGTAAGAGGAAATGGAGAAGCAACAATTACGTTTAGTGCTCCTCTATTTAATGGTGGTGCAACAGTTACAAGTTATACTGTAACTTCAAATCCAGGAGGCTTCACGGCAACCGGAGGTTCATCACCTATAACTATTACAGGACTTACAAACGGAATAACGTATACATTCACAGTTACTGCGACAAACTCTGTGGGAACAAGTGTGGCGTCTGCAACAAGTAATGCTGTAACACCTGCAACAGTTCCAGATGCGCCAACCATAGGAACAGCAACTGGAGGAAATGGACAAGCAACAATTACATTTACACCGCCAGTGTCTAACGGAGGTTCAGCAATTACTTACTACACTGTTACTTCAAATACTGGTGGTTTCACTACATATAGCGCTTCGTCACCAGTTGTTATGACAGGTCTCACAAACGGAACGTCTTACACATTCACAGTGACAGCAACCAATGCTGTCGGAACAAGTACGGCGTCAATTGCAACTAATGTTGTTACCCCCGCGACTGTTCCTGACGCACCAACTAGTGTTACGGCTGTAAGAGGAAATGGAGAAGCAACGATTACATTTACACCACCAGTAGATAATGGAGGATCAGCAGTGACTTATTATACAGTCACTTCTAGTACTGGAGGACTGACAACATATGGAGCATCTTCACCACTTGTTGTTACAGGACTTTCAAACGGAACTTCTTACACATTTACAGTCACAGCAACAAATGCAATGGGAACAAGTACTGCATCAGCACCAAGTAATTCAATTTCTCCCGCAACAGTTCCAGATGCACCAACAATTGGAACAGCAACAGCAGGTAATGGACAAGCAACAATTACATTTTCTCCAGGAGCAAGTGACGGATATTCATCAGTTCTTTATTACACAGTTTCTTCAAACACGGGGGGGTTTGTAGTTTATGGAGGTGCATCTCCAATAGTTGTGACAGGTCTTTCAAACGGGGCATCTTATTCATTTACAGTGACAGCAACAAATGCAATGGGAACAAGTACAGCGTCAACTGCAACAAATTCTGTAATGCCAGTTAGTGCTCCTGATGCACCAACAATAGGCACAGCAACTGGAGGAAATGGTGAGGCGACAATCACATTTACTCCACCAGGAAACAACGGAGGATCGGCAATAACAACTTACACAGTTTATTCAAATGTCGGAGGCTTCACAGCTACAGGAGGTTCATCACCTATAACTATTACAGGACTTACAAACGGAATAACTTATACATTTACGGTTAATGCAAGTAATGTATATGGAACGAGTACTGCTTCAGCGACAAGTAATTCTGTTGTTCCCGCAACAGTTCCAGATGCACCAACAATTGGAACAGCAACAGCAGGTAATGGACAAGCAACAATTACATTTAGTACACCTGGAAATAATGGAGGATCTGGAATAATACGATACACTGTTACATCAAATACCGGAGGCTTCACGGCAACCGGAGGTTCATCACCAATCACAGTTACAGGTCTCACAAATGGTCAAGCCTATACATTCACCGTTACAGCAACGAATGCAGTTGGTACGAGTACCCCATCTTCTGCAACTAGTTCAGTAACACCCGCGACAGTTCCAGATGCACCGACAAGTGTTGTTGCTGTTAGCGGTAATGGAGAGGCTACAGTTTCATTTACAACCCCTATTTCAAATGGAGGCTCATCAATTACTAACTACGTGGTTACTTCAAATACAGGTCTTACTGCAACAGGTGGATCTTCACCAATCACAATCACAGGTCTTACAAATGGCATGACATACACATTTACTGTAGCTGCAATAAACGCAGTTGGAACAAGTACACCATCTGCTACTACAAACTCTGTAATCCCCGCAACAGTTCCAGATGCACCAACAATTGGAACAGCAACTGGAGGTAATGGACAAGCAACAATTACTTTTACACCACCGGTATCTAACGGAGGTTCAGCAATCACATACTACACCGTGACTTCAAATACTGGAGGATTCGTTGCATACGGTGGTTCATCTCCAATCACACTAACAGGACTTTCAAACGGCACAGCTTACACATTTACAGTGACAGCAACTAATGCAGTTGGTACGAGTACAGCGTCAGTTGCAACTAGTTCAGTAACACCTGCAACTGTTCCTGATGCACCAACAATTGGAACAGCAACTGGAGGTAATGGACAAGCAACAATTACATTTACACCACCGGTATCTAACGGAGGTTCAGTAATCACATACTACACCGTTACATCTAATACCGGTATAACTGCATATGGTGGAACATCACCGATTACAGTCACAGGACTTACCAATGGTGTTGCATACACATTCACTGTTACAGCAACGAATGCAGTTGGTACGAGTACAGCGTCAGTTGCAACTAGTCCAGTAACACCTGCAACAGTTCCTGATGCACCAATCAACGTAGCTGCTTCTATAGGTGATACAACTGCAGGTATCACATTCTCAGCCCCTGCAAATAATGGTTCAGCGATTACTTACTATACCATTACATCAAATACTGGTGGTCATTCAACAACAACGTATTCAACATCAGCAACCATGATCGGACTTACTAACGGTGTTACATATACATTCACTGTTACTGCAACTAATGCCATCGGTACAAGTACTGCGTCCGGAACAAGTAATGGTGTAACTCCAGCTACTGTTCCAGGTGTTCCTCTTAACCTTGCTGCTACTGTTCGAGACAGTAGTATTGATTTGTCTTGGTCAGCACCAGGATCAAACGGAGGTTCAGCACTCACAGATTATGTTATTGAATATAAATTAACGAGTGGTGGTACGTGGTCTGTATTTTCTGATGGCCTTGGTACTACACCAGCAACAACAGTCACAAGCTTATCTAATGACAATTCGTATGACTTTAGAATTTATGCAAAAAATATAATTGGTACAAGCACAGCTTCTTCAATCATAAGCGCAACCCCTGGAGCTCCAGCACAGGTTTTGATACAGAGTTTTTCTAGTTTACTCACCCCAACAGTTTCAACGAATGTCCGAATAACAAACGAAGGTTCTACTGCTTATGAATATCAGTACACATGGTGTGTGACAGATTCAGCGTTTAATCTTTGTGGTGGTGGGGATGACATTTTTAGTTCAACTGCTGCAAAATTAATTCAGCCAGGTGTAGATTTTGATACAGCATTAAATTCTACTGTTTTGGTTGCAGGAAATTATTATTTCCACATTAATGCTCTATTTGGTTCTGATTCTTCTACAGCAAATCAGTCTTTCACAGCTATTTCAGGTGGAGTAACAGCTCCTGATGCACCGACAATAGGAACAGCAACGGGAGGTAATGGACAAGCAACAATTACATTTACACCACCGGTATCTAACGGAGGTTCAGCAATTACTTACTACACTGTTACTTCAAATACTGGAGGATTCGTTGCATACGGTGGTTCATCTCCAATCACACTCACGGGTCTCACAAATGGTACAGCTTACACATTCACTGTTACTGCAACAAATGCTGTTGGTACAAGTACAGCGTCAGGAATAAGTAATAGTGTAATTCCAGCTGCAGCTGTGGTTTCTGGAGGAGGTGGTGGGGGCGGCGGAGGTGGAGGAGGAGTAATTGCGCCAGTTATACCCAGTACTTCATGTGTTGGTGCAGACTTTAACCACGATGGAAAAGTAAACTCAGTTGATTTTTCTATAATGCTAGCGTTCTGGAAAACCCCATTCCCATTTAGGAATTCTTGTGCTGATGTTAATACAGATAAGCAAGTAAACTCTGTAGATTTTTCTATCCTTCTTTATCAGTGGGGCAAAAATCCAATAGCATATAAAAAATAATCATGTCTAAAATATTTACATCACGTTTATTTGCTCAGACAGTTCTGCTATCACTATTCTTGGTACCACAAGGTATATTTGCTGCTGAACTAATTTTTAAAGTTGCTCCAAATACAAGGGCTGGCGATAGTGCAACGATTATTGAGGTACGCATTGATCCCGAGTCAAAAGAAATGAATGTGGTTGAAGGGACAATAAGTTTTTCTGGAACGGTATCGGACAATTTATCTGTTCAAATTGAAAATGGTCAATCTGTTTTACCACTTTGGCCAACACCACCAGAGTACATTCAAAGTGAAAAAGTAATTCGTTTTGTTGGGGGAGTGCCCGGAGGGTTTAGTAGTGAGAGCCTACTTTTTCGCATGCGCCTTTCTGTACCGGAGTCTGGTAACTTGGCCATATCATTTTTAAAGGGAATAGGATATTTAAATGACGGCAAGGGTACTCGAGAGAATATTTCTTCTGAACCTATCGATGTTGGTTTTGATAAAAGTGGAAATAGTAAATTAGTTGACACTACATCTGGTTTTAAAGGTTTAAAAAATGTTATAATAATATTAATCGTTGTTGTTTTCTTTATCATATTTAGGTATGGATATAAAAAGATCATTAAAAAATAATAAAGTATTCTTTGTTTCTATATTTTCAATCACTATATTTCTTTTTGGGTATAATAGTGCAGATGCTGCAAATCTGTACATAAAACCGTCACAGGCAGAAGTGGTAGAGGGTAATATAATAAATGTTCAAGTAACAGTAGACACTTCGGGAAAATTTATAAACAATGCAGAAAGTGTTATACAGTACCCAACTGATCTTTTGGAAGTGGTCTCTTTGGATAGTAAATCATCAATTTTTTCTTTGTGGGTAGAAGACCCTAGTTATTCAAATAATATAGGCCAAATAACGTTTAATGGTGGTGTGCCTAACCCTGGATTTTCTGGAAGTTCTGGCAAAATAATATCAATAATTTTTAAAACAAAAAAAGCAGGTGTCGCCTCTGTCGTTTTTTCCAATTCAGCGGTTAGAGAAAATGATGGATTGGGGACAGATATTTTAACTACTAAAACTGGTTCAAATATTAATATTTCAGCGGTTACAGAAACTGCAATTCCTAAACCAACACCAATTGAAACTACCAGTTCTCAAAATTCAGCTCCTGTTGTTGTCTCTTCTACACATCCAAAACAAACTGAATGGTACAACAAGAGTGATATTGATTTGTCCTGGACATTTCCAAACAATGCAAAGGCGGTAAAAACACTACTTGGTTCATTTCCTAATTCGGAACCGAGCGTCTATTACAGTAAACCCATAACTGAGAAAAATATAAAAAACTTAGATGATGGAATTTTGTATTTCCATGTTAACTATCTAGTGGGTGACACTTGGTCAAAAACAACTCATTTTAAAATACAAATAGATACAGTGGATCCTAGAGATCTTTCTGTAAATGTTTTGAAAGACGATGATGGGAAAGTGTCTCTCGAAATGAAAGCCACAGACGCTCTTTCTGGTGTTGATCACTATAAGATAGTAGTAGATCAAGATGAACCAATAAACGTTAAGGCGGATTCGAGTGGAGAAGCTTCAACGGTAGTGCCATTTACTTCCGCTGGCAGTCATAAAATTGTAGTTACGGCATATGATAAAGCTGGAAATAGCACAGAAACACAGGTTAGTGTGACAACAGATTTTGTATACACATTGAGTATAGATAAATACCCATCTAGGGTAAAAATAAATGACAGTATAGAGGTGTCTGGAACAGCACCATATCCAAATGCTTCATTGTCTGTTTCCCTCATGAAGAGTGATAACGTAGTGGAGAATTATAAGATAAAATCTGATAGTTATTCAAGATTTCAATTCATTAGCCACCCAGTAAAAGAGAGCGGTGAATATAAATTGTGGGTAGAAGTATTAAAGAATGATGGTAGTATTTCTATGTCTTCAGACAAGGTTACTATTTCTGTAGAAAAACCACTTCTTCTTCAGGTAGGTTCTTACACCACGGAATTGTTGTCGGTTTTGGTTCCAGGTATAGGACTACTCGTACTATTATTGTTTATAACTTACTACGGATGGCATAGATTCTTTGTTTTAAGGGGTCACATGAAAAAAAACCTAAAACAAGTTGAAGAAAAAACGCATCAAGCTTTCAAAGTTTTGTCTGAAGAAATTTCTGCTCACATAGAAGTATTGGATAGAACAAAAGGTGTGAGAAAACTTACTAAAAAAGAAGAAGAAGCTATAGATGAACTAAAAAATGCAGTAGCCCAGATGGATCAATATATAGAAAAACAAATAGAAAAAGCTAGTGAAAAATAATTAGCTTCTATTTCAAAATTTTGGTTTTTGTTGTATCTTTAGATAGTTATGTCACTATCAATCGGAATTGTGGGTCTGCCAAATGTGGGGAAATCCACTCTTTTTAATGCATTAACAAAAAAAGCTGTACCGGCTGAAAATTATCCATTTTGTACGATAGATCCATCTGTGGGTATTGTGCCCGTGCCAGATGAGAGATTGTGGAAGCTTTCAAAACTATCAAAGTCAGCTAAAACAATACCAGCAGTTGTTGAATTTGTGGATATTGCAGGGCTTGTGAAGGGGGCAGCGGATGGAGAAGGTCTTGGTAACAAATTTCTTTCTAATATTCGTGAGGTAGATGCAATAGTAGAAGTTGTAAGAATTTTTGAAGATGACAAAATCATTCATGTTCACAACCAGATCAATCCAGTTTCTGATATAGAGGTTATAAATTTTGAATTAATTTTGGTTGACCAAGAAACTGTTTCAAAAAGAATAAACAATTTGCAAAAAGATGTCAGAATGGCAAAAAAGGAAGCGGTTTTTGAAAATGAAGTTTTGTCTAAGGTAGAGGCCCACATAAAGATGGGAAAACTAGTTAATTCTCTTGAATTGGATGAAAAGGAAAAAATGGTTGTAAAAATGCTCAATCTTCTGACTTTCAAGCCAATAATGTACGCTTTAAACAAGAAAGCTGGCGGAAAAAATCTAGATGAGATGAACGACCCAAGATACAAAGATCTTATAGATTTTTTCCACAAAGAAAATTATCAGTATGTTGTTATAGATGCTGGTATAGAAAATGAGTTAAAAGATTTGGAAGGAGAAGAGAAGGAGATGTTTCGTGCAGAGCTTGGGGGTAAAGATGACGGCATAGACAACCTAATTAAATCTGGGTACAAACTACTTAATTTAATAACTTACTTTACCACTGGGGAAGACGAGACACGTGCTTGGACTGTTCTCCGTGATTCTACAGCTCCAGTGGCAGGTCAGGCTATACATACTGATTTTAAAGATAAATTTATTCGAGCAGAAGTGGTTTTTAACGAAGATTTGTTAAGGTGTGGATCCTATGCCGCAGCTCGTGAGAAAGGATTGGTTAGAACCGAAGGAAAGGAGTATATCGTCAAAGATGGGGACGTTATAGAGTTCAAAATATAACCCTCAAATATTTGAGAGTTATATAAACATGGTTTGATGTTTACGGTTTGTTTCGTGGTATAATAAACTCGATTAAAATTAATCTAATTTTAAGTATGAAAAAGGGATATAAAGCTAATATAGAGAATTTAACTGAAGAAAATAACAATTTTAGAAAAGTTCTATACACAGGTGAGGAAAGTCAGCTCGTTCTCATGAGCTTGCTTCCTGGTCAAGATATAGGAAGTGAAGTTCATTCTGAAAATGACCAATTTTTCAGATTTGAAGAGGGTGATGGAAATGTGATTATAAATGAAACAGAATATTCTGTTTCAGACGGGGATGCTGTAGTTGTTCCAAAGGGAGCCACACATAATGTTATAAACATAGGAGATAAACCGTTAAAATTTTACACAATCTATAGTCCGGCTCACCATAAGGATGGAATAGTGAGAGAAACCAAAGAAGAAGCTATGGCTAAAGAAGAGGAATTTGATGGTGTTACAACAGAATAGAATTTTAATTATTAATTAATTTATAAACATGAATCCACAAACAAAAACAAGTGCCAAGGATTTTTTTCTAAATCTTGGAGTGATAGTTTCGGTGTATATGTTGGTAGGTAATCTACTGGCATTATTATTCACTATAATAAATAAGGCTTATCCAAAAGTGTCTGGTTATAATTATTTTGGAAGTTTTAGTATTAGTTGGCCAGTAGCCACGCTAATCATAGTTTTTCCTGTTTTGGTTATATTGACTTTAATTTTGGAGAAAGGTTATTTGGTTGAACCAGAACGAAGATATTTGGGTATAAAACGTTGGCTTACATACATAACCCTGTTTATTTCTGGGGTTGTTTTGGCGGTAGATTTGATAATGGTACTTTATTACTTTATTGATGGGCAAGAGATGACAACAGGTTTTATTCTCAAAGTAATAACTGTTCTCGTGGTATTTTTGGGTGTTTTCTCCTACTTCTTGGCTGAAATAAGAGAGAAGTTAGATAGTGGAAAAAGAAAAATGTGGTTTATTGGGGTTCTTATTGTTGTTCTAGCATCTATAGTTTTAGGTTTTTCTGTATTAGGTTCTCCAAGAACACAAAGACTTTATAAGTATGATGAACAAAAGGTTAGTGAATTGTTCTCGTTATCTTACAGAGTAGAGTCTTACTATATGTCTAAAGGGGTATTGCCTAGTTCTATGGATGATCTGAAATCATATGATTCATATTCAGATTCAATGTACAATGATTCTCAAACCGGTAAACCATATGAATACATAAAAACAGGAGACGTCTCCTATTCTTTGTGTGCAGATTTTAACAAAGAATCAAGAAATCAAGGTTCTGGTGATTATTATTCTTATGGTTATACAAATTGGGATCATAATGCTGGAAGAGATTGTCTAGAAAAAACAGTCAACCCAAATTCTTACCAAAAACCTGTTCTGATTAGATAAATAGACAATAAAAATAAAAACAAAAAACACACGGGTAAAATCCGTGTGTTTTTGCAAATAGGGTTAGTTTTGGTAATATGTATAAACATGAAAAATAAAGCTCAAAGTGAATATAATCATATAGAGATTGAAAAAAAGTGGCAAAAAGAGTGGGATAGAAAAAAGGCTTATAGAACTGAAAATAAGTCCAAAAAGAAAAAATGTTATGTTT
>CAYVNM010000001.1:62016-86122 GCA_964453075.1 uncultured Candidatus Saccharibacteria bacterium | reverse complement strand
AGAAAAAAGGCTTATAGAACTGAAAATAAGTCCAAAAAGAAAAAATGTTATGTTTTGGATATGTTTCCATATCCATCAGGAATGGGATTGCATGTCGGTCATCCAAAAGGCTATATAGGTTCTGATGTTTATGCTCGTATGAGGAGAATGCAAGGGTTTAATGTATTGCATCCAATGGGCTATGATGCTTTTGGTTTGCCTGCAGAGCAATATGCTCTAGAACACAACATAGCTCCTCAAAAAGCCGTAATAGAAAATGTAAAAACATTTGAGAAACAATTAAATAAAATCGGTTTGTCTTATGACTGGGATAGAAAAGTTAACACAACCGATCCGAACTTTTATCACTGGACTCAGTGGATTTTTCTTAAGCTTTATAATTCTTGGTATAACAAAGACAAAAATAAAGCTGAGAATATAAAAGAGTTGGTAAAAATATTTGAAAAGGGTGGTAATGAAAAAATAAATGCAGTTTCTAGTATTACAGAAATTTTTTCTGCAGATCAATGGAGAATAAAAACTGAAAAAGAAAAACAAAATATACTGATGGGGTACAGATTGGCTTATGAGGGATATAGTGAGGTAAATTGGTGTCCGATTTTAGGTACTGTTTTAGCAAATGATGAAATTATAGATAGCCCAAAAGGTCCAGTTTCGGAAAGAGGTGGTTTTCCTGTGGTAAAAAAAGAAATGAGACAATGGTTTTTGAGAATTACTGCTTATGCTGGACGACTTCTCTCTGGTCTTGAGGAGCTAGATTGGTCTGATCATATAAAAGAAATTCAAAAAAATTGGATAGGAGAAAGTCACGGACTCGTTTTTAAAGCAAAGGTTAAAGATACAGATATTACAATAGAAACTTTTTCTGCTCATTTTCAGGCTTGTTACGCCGACACTTTTTTTGTTATAGCACCAGATCATCCCTTACTACCAAAATTGTTAGATGGGGTACCAGAAAAAGAAGCTATTTTAAAAAAGGCAAAAGAAATAGTGGAAACAAGAAACAAATTTGCAGAAGGAGAATACAGAGAAATAGACGGTGTCTTTACTGGTCGTTACGCAATCGATCCTTTGGGAAATGGTGATTTGCCTATATGGGTGGCTAGTTTTGCTCTAAAGGATTATGGAACAGGAATAGTCAAATGTTCGGCACATGATGCTAGAGACTTTGCTTTTGCTAAAAAATTTGGAATAAAACTAAAAGTTGTTTTATTACCAACAGATGAAAATCTAGGTAAAAAAGTGATGTCTCAGGAGGTTTGTTTTACAGATATGGATCATGGAATATTATTGGAACCAAAAGAATTATATGGCAAAAAAGCTGGAGAAGTAAAACAGGAAATAATAAAACATGTCGTTTCTCATGGCTATGGAAGAGCACATACTATGTATAAGATGCGCGACGCTGTGTTTGCAAGACAAAGATACTGGGGAGAGCCAATACCTTTGTTTCATGATAAGGATGGGATAATTCATGAGGTTTCTGAGAAAAAATTACCTTTAAAACTTCCGAATGTAAAATCTTATATGCCTACAGGAACCGGTGAATCCCCATTGGCCAGTGTTTCTTCTTGGATCAAAAAAGGTTTAGAGACTAATACCATGCCTGGTTGGGCAGGGTCTTCTTGGTATTTTTTGAGATACATGGATCCAAAAAATAAAAAAGCATTTGCAGATAAAAAAGCAATTCAGTATTGGAAAAATGTAGATATGTATGTAGGTGGGCAGGAACATGCCACAGGACATTTACTATACTCAAGATTTTGGCACAAGTTTTTAAAGGATTATGGTTTGGTTGTAACTGAAGAACCTTTTAATTCACTGAGAAACCAGGGGATGATTTTAGGAACCGATAATCGAAA
Organism: uncultured Candidatus Saccharibacteria bacterium; assembly: GCA_964453075.1. GTDB lineage: Bacteria > Patescibacteriota > Minisyncoccia > Phycocordibacterales > DATDWN01 > C7867-006. The sequence goes on along the minus strand of CAYVNM010000001.1, from coordinate 84,260 downwards.
AATGAGCAAGAGATGGGGTAATGTTATAAATCCTGATGATGTGGTCAAAATATATGGGGCAGATACTTTGAGAGTTTACGAAATGTTCATGGGTCCTTTTGATGCTTCCTTGCCTTGGAGTACAGACAACATAATAGGTTCAAGGAGATTTCTTGAGAGAGTTTGGAAAATATCACAAAAAGTTTCAGTAAAGAGTAAATCTGATTCTAAATTTGAAACTTTATTACACAAAACAGTAAAAAAAGTTACAGAGGATATAAACAATTTTGGTTTTAACACTGCAATATCATCAATGATGATATTAGTGAATGAAATGGAAGCAACTTTTTTTAGAGAGGGTATTGTTGCAAAAAAAGACTTTGAGATTTTTTTAAAAATCTTGTCTCCTTTTGCACCACATATGACAGAGGAGATATGGAAAAATTTTGGCAATAAAAAATTGCTGGTTTTAGAAAAATGGCCAAAATTTGATATAAAAAAGACACAAGAATTAGAGGTTAGAATTGTGATTCAGATAAATGGCAAGGTTCGTGCTACAACCCAAACTCATTTTGGAGTGACAAAAGAGGAGGCTGTATCCTTGGCTAGAGCGTTACCAGAAGTGGAAAAATGGTTTATAAATAAAGAAATTATTAAGGTTATTTTTGTTCCCAATAAGATAATTAATTTTGTAACATCCTAGGTTTAAGCGGTATTTTTGAGCTTTCAGGTCAAGACTTGACTTGGATAAACAATAATGATACAAATAACGTATCATTTGTTGTAACTAAATATTAATAATCTATTAGTAAAGAAAATATGATAGAAAAAACACCAATCACTTTTAAACCAAAACAAGTAGTAAAAAAATTACTCTCTGTATTAGGAGATAGATCACAAGACGTGTTAACCAGTCGTTTTGGTTTGGGTAATGATACAAAAAGAATGACTTTAGAGGCGATTGGTAAAAAATACAAGATTACTCGTGAAAGAGTCAGACAAATAGAAAACTATTCTGTTGTAAATATAAGAAAATCAAAAGAGTACGCAAAGGAGAAACCTGCCTTCGATGAACTTAAAGAAATAATGATGAGTTTGGGTACTACCATTTCAGAAGAATCTCTATTAAAACATTTGTCCAAGGATAAAAGTACACAAAATCAACTTCATTTTTTGTTGGTGGTTGGTGAAGATTTTCACAAAGAAAAAGAAGATAACGAATTCAAGCATCGTTGGACAGTGGACAAGGATCTTTCAAAAAAGATACACAACTCACTACGTCAGCTTTATGCAACATTGTCTGATGATGAAATATTGTTAGAGTCAGATATGGTGGAAAAATTTTTAGAGAGCCTCAAAGATGTTTCTGATAAATATAAAAATCAAGAAATAGCAAAGAGATGGTTGGCCCTTTCCAAGCTTATAGATCAAAATCCTCTTGGTGAATGGGGTAAATCAAAATCTCCAAATATTAATGCCAAAGGTATGAGGGATTACGCTTTCTTGGTTATACGTAGACATGGTTCTCCAATTCACTTTAGAGAGGTTGCAAAACTAATAACGGAATTGTTTAAGAAGAAAGCTCACATAGCAACCACACACAATGAATTGATCAAAGATCCTAGGTTTGTTTTGGTGGGAAGAGGTCTTTATGCTCTGTCTGAGTGGGGATATATGAGTGGGGTAGTGAAGGATGTGATAAAGAATATATTGGAGAAAAATGGACCAATGACCAAGGAAGAAATAACCAAAAAAGTACTAAAAGAGAGATATGTTAAGGAAAATACAATAATGGTAAATCTACAGAATCCTAAATTCTTCAAAAAATCAAAAGAAGGAAAGTATAGTGTAGTCTAAAAAGAAAAAACCACCTCGGAGGTGGTTTTTTTGTGGTGTTTTGTATATAATTAATTTATGTTTGAACCATTTACGGAGCTTTTTCAAAACGATACAATTTTTTCTACACTAAGGGTGCTTTATTATTTGTCTTTTGTCTTTGTTCCTATCGCTATCATAGATACTGCATGGTTTTTATGGGTTCACTATAGAAGAGCTCAATTCTTTGCCAAACAAAGTTATATTTTATTGGAGATAAAACTACCAAAAGACATTTTTAAATCACCAAAAGCAATGGAGTTTTGTATTGATAGTCTGTGGTCCCCATTTGGTGAGGGAAATTGGTATGAAAAATATTGGAAAGGATCCGTCAGATCATGGTTTTCTTTGGAGATAGTCTCAATAGACGGTGTTGTTCATTTCTATATTTGGACCAAGAAAGGTGAAAAAAATAAAATAGAAGCAAACTTATATTCTCAGTATCCAGGTATCGAGATTTTTGAAGTTCCAGATTATACTTTGCCGGTAGTTTATGATCCTGAGAAAAATGGCATGTGGGTAACAGAATTTAAACTGACCAGACCTGACGTCTATCCTATAAAAACTTATATTGATTATGGTCTAGATAAGGATCCAAAGGAAGAATACAAAATAGATCCGATGACTCCATTAATAGAATTTCTAGGATCTCTTCCGAGAGGTAATCAAGCCTGGCTTCAGATAATAATTAGAGCTCATAAGGCAGAAGAAAAAGATCCAAGTAAAACATTTACCAAATGGAAGATTTGGCAAACTTGGAGTCTCAAAGATAAATGGGAATTTCTGGAAAGAAAGGATTTCAAATGGAAAGAAAGTGCACAAAAAGAAATAGATAGTATTTTGGCAAAAGGAAAGGGTGAAAAGGACTCGGATGGCAAAATAATACCTGGCACACAGAGGTTTTTGACCGAAGATGAGCAAAACACAGTAAAGGCATTGGGTAGAAGTGTTTCCAAAAAAGGTTTTGATGTTGGGATGCGCATGATTTATACGGCACCAAAGGATATATTTAATGCTGGTAATATAGGAGGTCTAATAGGAGGAGTTACACACTTTAATTCTCCTTTGAATGGATTTGCCCCAACGGGTACTACCAGTCCAAAGTACAGCCATCTTCTTTTGCAGTGGAAAGATAGAAACCCAAAAATATTTCATGAAGAAAAGCAAGAGTTTTTGGATGCTTACAAACGTAGGGCGTATTTTCACGCACCCTACAAGAGAGATTATTTTGTATTAAATACTGAAGAATTGGCAACATTGTTTCATTTTCCTGGTGGTGTTTCTTATACGCCTACATTTACAAGAGTTGAATCGAGAAAAGGAGAAGCACCTGCCAATCTTCCTCAATAATCTATATGGACGAACAGAATCAAGGTTTTGTAAAAAAAATAGGAAAAATTATTTACAGTTATTTTTTTTCAGAAAATGTAAGTAAAAAGAGAGCAGTTACTGCTTTTGTTGTTGCCTTTTTGGTGTCTTTGTTTTTTTTGTTAATTTTTGGATCTAAATCTAGTTTTCCAGTTGGAAGTGTTATGGAAATAAAATCTGGGGAATCATTGCAATCTATAACGGTTAAGTTAAAAGAAGAAAATATTATAAGTTCAGAGGTGTTGTTTCGTTCTATGGTTATTCTGTTTGGTGGAGAAAAAAGAGTTATTGCTGGCGATTATTTATTAGCAAAAAAAGAAAGCACCTTTTCAATCGCTCGTAGATTGGTTAATGGAAATTTTGGCATAGATAATGTTAGGATTACGATTCCTGAAGGCTGGAATGTTTTTCAGATAGCTGATTATTTGGAAAAAAATCTTGTATTTTTTGATAAAAAAACTTTCTTAGATTTAGCAAAGGACAAAGAAGGGTATCTGTTCCCCGATACTTATTTTGTTTTAGGTTCCATAAAATCCAGAGAAATAATAGCAATGATGGAGAATAACTTTCTAAAAAGGACTAGTAGTTTAGAAGAAAAAATATCTAAATCTGGTTATTCAAAAAAAGAAATTATAATTATGGCTTCTATACTAGAAGGAGAGGCATTACCAGAAGATAGAAATGTTGTTGCGGGGATTTTGTGGAGGAGATTGGAAATGGGAATGCCTTTACAAGTAGATTCTACATTTTCCTATATAAATGGAAAGAACACATATGAATTGACATTGGATGATTTGAAAATAGATTCTCTCTATAATACATATAAATATAAAGGCCTTCCTCCTGGTCCCATAAATAATCCAGGGTTAGAGGCTATAACGAGTGCTTTAAATCCAATAAAAACCAAATATTTGTATTTTTTGACTGAAAAAGACGGAACAATTCATTACGCTAAAACTTTTGAAGAGCACAAGAAGAATAAGGAACTTTACTTATAAGTGGTCTAAAAATCTCTTCCTCACCAAAACCTTTTCAGAGACACTCGTCATTCCAGCGAATGACTCACTCTAGTCCTCGGCCATGACTTGTAAAGAGCCCCTCACTTCGTTTGGGGTCTATGACAAGACCATGCTCATGGCCTGCGGATGCTCTGAAAAAGTTTTGGCTCAACGAGATTTTGTTTCCCGACTTGTTGATCTGTGGTATAAATTGGCTATGTCTAAAAAGCCAAGGGTTTTTGTGGGTGTATCTGGGGGTGTAGATTCCTCTGTGGCTTTAGCGTTGCTAAAAAAAGAAGGTTTTGAGGTTACAGGAGTTTTTCTAAAAGTTTGGCATCCAGATTTTTTGCCTTGTGATTGGAGAGAAGAGAGAAGAAGTGCAATGAGAGTTTGTGCAACCTTAAACGTGCCTTTTATGACTCTGGATTGTGAAAAAGAATATAAAAAGGAGGTCGTGGATTATATGATAAGAGAGTATTCTACAGGCAGAGTTCCCAATCCTGATGTTTTCTGTAATAAATATGTAAAGTTTGGAGTTTTTTTGAAAAAAGCTCTAGAGATGGGTGCTGATTTTGTGGCCACAGGTCATTATGCAAGAAAAATAAAAAATAAAAACGGGGAGTTTGAGTTGTGGGAAGCAAAAGATAAAAATAAAGATCAGTCATATTTTTTGCATACACTGACTCAGGAACAACTCTCACACACACTTTTTCCTATTGGAGAAATGACCAAACCTGAAGTAAGAAAAATGGCAGAAAAATTTGGTTTATCTACTGCTACAAAAAAAGATAGTCAGGGCTTGTGTTTTATAGGCAAAGTTGATATGCAAGACTTTTTATCTCATTACATAGAAATAAAAAGAGGTGATGTTTTGGATTTAAAAGGAGAAAAAATAGGTTTCCATAATGGGGCAGTATTTTATACCATAGGTCAGAGACATGGTTTTACTATAACCCAAAAAACCTCCAATGACCCCAGGTTTTTTGTTGTCTCAAAAAATCTTCAAAATAATACTATCACTGTGGCAGATAAAGAGAAAGAATTTGACAGTGTCTTTTCCATAAAAAAAATAATAATAGATAATCTAAATATTATTGGAAGACGTTTTGAAAAACTTCCAATAAAAATAAGTGTAAGAATACGTTATAGACAAGAAAAATTAAGTTGTGTGTTGGATATAAAAGATGGTAAATACGTAGTTATTTTTGAAAAACCACAAAATGCGATAGCTGTTGGTCAGTCAGCTGTTTTTTATAATAAAGAAGTTTGTTTGGGAGGCGGTATTATAGAAAAAACCGAGTAGTTGTGAGATAATGTAAAAATGGAACCAATTTATGTTTTAAAAGCCAATGGCGACAGAGAGTTGTTTGATGTTAAAAAATTAGATTATTCTTTAAAAAGAGCCGGAGCCTCTAGCTTGGCTTCAGAGCAAACCATATCTTATATAAGAGAACATTTAACTCCTGATATTACAACTCATCAGATATATAGAATCGCTTTTGATCAGTTGCATAAACAGGAAAGGCCAGTTGCTCTGAAATACTCTCTTAAGAGAGCTATTATGGAATTAGGACCGTCTGGGTTTCCTTTTGAAGATTTTGTTGCAGAAATATTCAGAGCTAGAGGTTTTAAGGCTGAAACAGGGAAAATAATTAGAGGTTTTTGTGTAGAACACGAGGTGGATGTTGTGGCTTGGAACGATGAAAAACTAATTATGGTTGAGGCTAAATTTCATAACGAGTTAGGTGTAAAATCAGATTTGAAGATAGCTTTGTATGTTAAGGCCAGGTTTGAAGATTTGGCTAAAATGACATATAAATATGGTAGGGAAAGAAAGCTTGATGAAGGGTGGTTGGTGACAAATACTAAATTTACTTCTACTGCCATAGAATATGGATCATGCCAGGGTGGTATGAAAATGATAGGTTGGAACTATCCTCCTGTAGGCAATTTGCACGATATGATAATAGAATCAAAACTTCATCCTCTAACTTGTCTTACCTCTATGGTAGGGAGAGAGAAAAAGCTGTTACTTGAGAGAGGGGTAGTTTTGTGTAAAACTATAGCCGATAATCCGGACCTGTTGTTTGCTATAGGTCTCAATGATGCTAAATCAAAAAAAGTTTTGGAAGAAATCAGAAATTTATAGAAATGAAAAAAGACGATAAGAATAAAAATAGTTCAATAAGAAACATAGCAAATCTTATGTTTGAATACGGAATTCTAGCAAAAACTCCTAGAAGTGGTTTTCATTTTTTGGGTACAGGCAACCAATCTGTGGCAGAACATGTGAACAGGGTGGCTTTTATTGGTTATGTTTTGGCTATCATGGATGGCTCAGTGGATATTTTGAAAGTTTTAAAAATGAGTTTACTTCATGATATATCGGAGACAAGAATATCTGATTTGAATTATGTGCACCAGAAATATGTAGAGAGGAAAGAGCACAGTGCAGTAAAAGATATTTGTGACTCAGTACCTTTTGGTCATGATATTTTTGATACCATAGGTGAATACGAAGAAAGAAAAAGCAAGGAGTCTCTTTTGGTGAAAGATGCTGATAATTTGGAGTGGATATTGTCTTTAAAAGAAGAAGTAGATACCGGCAATACCAGAGCTTTAAAATGGATTACTTCTGCCGTTAAAAGGCTTAAAACTCCACATGCACAAAAAATAGCAAAAGAGATAATGAAAACAGATTCAAATGATTGGTGGTTTGATGAAGAAAGTCAGAAAAGTAAATGGTGGATTAACAGAAATAAATAAAAAAATGTCACTTTCTACAGAACAAAAATTTGAAAAGATGAAAGATATTCGTAACAGACTTTTGGATTTCAAAGAGTCTCCCTTGTATCAATATAGAGTTGAAAACAAATATTTTCCTGTAGTTGGAGAGGGGAGTCATAATGCTAGAATAATGTTCATAGGAGAAGCTCCTGGTAAGAACGAAGCTGAAACTGCCAGGCCTTTTTGTGGTAGATCAGGAAAAATTTTGGATGAAATGTTGGAATCTATAAATCTCAATCGTAGTGATGTTTACATAACAAATATAGTTAAAGATCGTCCGCCTGAGAACAGAGATCCTAGTCCGGAGGAAATAAAAATGTACGCTCCTTTTCTAAATGAGCAGATAGACATAATTCAACCCAGAGTTATTGCCACATTAGGCAGGTTTTCTATGTCGTATATATTAGATCTATTAAAATGCGAAACACCTATTTTGACCATAGGTGAAATGCATGGCAAAGAATATGCAGGTCAGGCTTCTTTTGGACTAGTTACTGTGGTACCCTTGTATCATCCTGCGGTGGCCTTATATGATGGGGGTAGCAAAAGTACTCTTCTGCAGGACTTTCAGGTTTTAAAGAAATATGTCTAAGATCAAAATCAAAACACAGTGGGATCTGTCCTTACTTTACAAATCTCCAAGTGATCCGAGAATAGAAAAAGATTTAAAGTATGCTGAAAAGGCATATCGTGTTTTTGCTGAGAAATATAAAATTTCAGACAAGCATTTGAGAGATGAGGCTTTGTTGCATGAGGCTCTTTTGGAATACGAAAAGATTTCAGATATTCCTGTATCCAAAACCTATTTTTATCTACATCTCTTTCAGGACATAGACTCTAATAATAAAGAAGTTAGAGCTAAAATGAATCTTGTTTCTCAAAGGTTACAAAAACTAGGTAATACAATTGTATTTTTTGAAATCGGTTTGTCCAAAATTTCACCGGAGTTTCAAACAAAATTTTTGGCAAGTGAGTCTTTGTCACGGTTCAGATATCTTTTAGAAAAATCATTTGAAAGTGGAAAATATACTCTTTCTGAGCCAGAGGAAAAAATATTATCTTTGAAATCTCTTCCTTCTCATAAATTATGGACAGATGCTTTAACTAAAATCGAGAACAAACAAACAGTAAAATATAAAGGTAAAAATATTCCTTTATCAGAAGCATCATCTATAATAAGAGATCTACCAACACAAAGAGAAAGAAACGAACTACACAATCTAATGCTCGATAAATTTGTTGAACTTGGAGATGTTGCAGAGAGTGAACTAAATGCAATAGTTACGGATAAGAAAATCAACGATGAGCTCCGTGGTTTCAAAGAGCCTTTCGATTCAACTATTTTGGGATATGAAAATGATAGAAAGAGTGTTTTGAATTTGGTAAAAACAGTAACTGACAATTTTCATGTGTCTAGCAAATTCTATGCAGTTAAAACAAAGATGCTAAAACTGAAGAAACTTCTGTATTCCGATAGAGCTGTTCCTGTAGGCAAAACAAAAAGAAAAGTATCTTTTGAAGAGTCCTATAAGATTTTGTCTGATTTATTTTTTTCTATTGATCCAAAATTTAGAGAAATACTAGATGGTTATGTTAATAAGGGCCAAATAGATGTTTATCCCAGGGTAGGTAAAAGAGGAGGTGGTTACATGTCACATATTCATAAAGCACCAGTTTTTATTTTACTAAATCACACAAACTCTTTTGACTCACTGAGAACTTTTGCTCATGAGATGGGCCACGCTATTCATAGTGAATTTTCTAAAACTCAAGGAGTTTTATACGAGGGATATTCTACATCTACGGCAGAAGTTGCTAGTACTCTTTTTGAATCTTTCTTGTTCTATGACCAGTTTGAGAAATTATCACCGGAAGAAAAAATAGTAGCGTTGCATGACAAAATACAAGATGATGTTCAAACTATTTTCAGACAAATAGCCTGTTTTAATTTTGAGGTAGAGATGCACAAAACTATTAGGGAGAAAGGTAATATGACAAAGGAGGAGCTTGCGAACAGTATGAATAAGCACATGAAAAGTTATATGGGAAAAGTAGATTTAACAGAAAAAGATGGCTACTTCTTTGTCGGCTGGCCACACATAAGATCTTTCTTTTACGTTTATTCATATGCTTTTGGGCAACTAGCAAGTAAGGCACTGTACAACAAGTACAAAGAAGACAAGACCTATATTGAACAAATAAAAAAGTTTCTTTCTCTTGGTGGATCAATGAGTCCAGAAGATATATTCAAATCAATTGGTGTTGATGTTACAAAACCAGACTTTTTCAAGAAGGGAATACAAAGCATAGAAGAAGATATTGCCTTACTCGAATCTCTTGTTGGCAAGAAGCGAAAATAAAATCTCTTTCTCACCATTTCATTTCTGGAGCAACCTTTCGTTCGCCAGCGCTCACTTAAGGCTAGTCCTCGGCCTCCAGTCGTCAAGAGCCTTCGCTTTGCTCAGGTCATTGACGACACCATGCTGGAGGCACTGCGGAGTCTCCAGAAACAAAATGGATTCAACGAGATTTTATTTACTTATATTTTATGTAATAATACAGCCATATGACAGCCAATGAAATACGTCAAAAATTTCTAGACTTTTTTGCTAAAAAGGGGCATACAATAATACCTTCTGCTTCTCTTGTGCCTGAAAATGATCCATCTGTTTTGTTTACTACGGCAGGTATGCATCCACTAGTTCCATATTTACTTGGAGAGGCTCATCCAGGCGGTAAAAGGCTCGTAGATGTCCAAAAATGCGTCAGAACAGGAGATATAGACGAAGTGGGGGATTATTCACATCACACTTTTTTTGAGATGCTCGGCAACTGGTCCTTAGGTGACTATTTTAAAAAAGAAGTAATAGAGTGGAGTTATGAATTTCTTACTTCTCCGGAGTGGCTTGGTTTGGACAAAAACAGAATAGCGGTTTCTGTTTTTGAAGGAGATCAAGACGCACCTTTTGATGAAGAGGCTTTTGAGACTTGGAAAAAACTGGGAATTAGTGAAAAAAGAATTGCAAAACTACCGAAGAAAAATAACTGGTGGGGTCCCGCAGGGGAAACTGGTCCGTGTGGTCCAGATACAGAGATGTTTTATTGGGTAGGAAATCCAGATGAGGTTCCTGAAAGTTTTAATGATGACAATTCTTTATGGCTTGAAATATGGAATGATGTTTTTATGCAGTACGACAAAACGAAGGAAGGAAAGTTCGCGCCTTTGTCTCAAAAAAATGTTGATACTGGTATGGGGCTTGAAAGGACGCTTGCTGTGGTCAATGGATTAGATGATAACTATAAAACAGAATTGTTCTGGCCGATAATACAAAAAATAGAAGAATTATCCGGTAAGAAATACGAGGAAAACCAAAAAGAAATGAGAATAATAGCTGATCATATTAAAGCAGCTACTTTTATATTGGGAGATGAAAAAGGCATAGCTCCATCTAATACTGGTCAGGGGTATGTTTTGAGAAGACTCATAAGGCGTGCGGTGAGGTTCGGAAAACAACTAGGATTGAAATCATTTACCCAAGAGGTTTCAGGTGTGGTTTTGAATATATACGGAGAAATTTACAATGAAATTATAAAAAATAAAAATTTTATTGATCATAACTTACAGACAGAAGAAGAAAAATTTGAAAAAACTTTAGAAAAAGGTCTCAAAGAGTTTGAAAAAGGAGAAAGTCCTTTTGTGCTTTTTACTACTTATGGTTTTCCAATCGAAATAACAAGAGAGTTGGCAAAAGAAAAAGGAATAGTAATAAATGAAGAAGAATTTAGTGCTGAATTTAAAAAACATCAGGAGTTATCCCAGACTTCTTCTGCAGGTATGTTTAAAGGTGGACTTGCAGATGCGGGTGAAGAAACAAAAAAATTACACACCGCTACGCATCTTTTAAGACAAGCTTTGGAGGATGTGTTGGGAGAGCCTATTGGTCAGAAGGGGAGTAATATAAATGCAGAAAGATTGAGGTTTGATTTTTCTTTCAGTAGAAAATTAACAGATGAAGAAAAGAAAAAAGTTGAAGATTTAGTAAATGAGAAAATTGCAGAGAAACTTCCAATGCAAAAAGTTGTGATGAAAAAAGAGGATGCAGAAAAAACTGGTGCTGCACATGTTTTTGGAGATAAATATGGAGAAGATGTTAGTATATACTACATAGGTGATACCCTAGAAAATGCCTATTCCAAAGAATTCTGTGGAGGACCACATGTAGAAAATACTGGAGAACTAGGAACCTTTAAGATCACAAAAGAAGAAGCCGTTTCCCAAGGTGTTCGCAGAATAAAAGCGGTTTTACAATAAAAATATGTTATCACTTTCTTTTTTAGAAAAAGAAAAAGAGAATGTTTCTCTTTTGATAAATATAAACAATGGCAGTATTAACACTGCTCTGGTATCTTTTGGCTCAAATAAGATTCCAAAGTTTCTTTATTCTATAGAGGTGCCTTTTGTGGGTGAAAAGCCAAACATAATGAAGTTATCAGAAGGTATGAGTTCCTTATTAGATTCTTCTCTGGAAGAAATAATAACAACAGGATGGCAAAAAACAGGGTTAAAAGATAAAAGACTTTCCCATGTTATCGTTTCGTTCTCTTCTCCTTGGTTTATTTTAAAAACAAAAAATATTCACCTTTCCAAAGATGATGTTTTTGTGGTCACAAAAAACTTTATAGACGATATAACACAAAAAGAAGAACAGTTGTTCAAGAAAGAATTAATGGATAATTACTCTGAAAACGGTATTGATGAGTTTGTTATTATAGAAAGAAGTGTGGTACATGCAAAAATAAATGGCTATGTTGTGGAAAATATAATTGGCAGAAAGACCAAAGACTTTGATGTTTCTTTATTAGTTTCAGCAATAACAAAAAATATAGAAGATAAGGTAACTAGCATAATTTTTAAACAAACCCATATTCCAAAAGAGAACATTATTGTTCACAGTTTTCCTTTAGTCTTGTTTTCTACTATTAGAGATAGTTTTGAAAACGAATCTAATTTTCTTTTGATTAATATTGATTCAGAAATAACAGATATTGTCATGGTTGATAATCATATAATAACTTCAGTTATTTCTTTTCCTTTTGGAAAAAATACTATAATAAGACAACTAGCCAATCACTTTAAAGTTTCTCCTGAAATTGCAGAATCTCAACTAGTAGTATATATGTCAAAAAAAATAGAGGATTCGGCTTTAGATTCTACAGAGAATTTATTGAGAGATTTGGAAAAAGAATGGTCTGTATACTTTGAAGATGCCATAGTTAATATTTCTTCTAATATGAGTTGGCCAAAAAAAACTTTTGTAATGGCAGACAAGAATGTGGCATCTATTTTTGTTGATTTTTTGAGTTTACAGAAAGCTGATGCTACAGCTTCTTTTAGAAAAAATATGGATTTGAAATTGATAGATGACGCTTTTCTGTCTGGTATGTATGAACATGCACAAAACAAACCAGTTAAAAAATCAATGATTATTTTGGCAGTCTTCTATAATAAACTTCGCCAGATTCATAAAAGTATCTTGTGAACAAATTTGTTTGCATAAAAGTGTTCAAATGAGTTACAATGTTCTTGAATATGAAAAAAAATATAGTTCAAGATGTCATACCTCCAAAAAGAACAATTAGAAATGTGGAGCTGCTCTACAAATCAAAACGTCCAGAAAAAACTATACCAATAAAAAAAGAGACAGAACCAAAAAAGATTGAAGATAATACTGAAAACGAAGACTTTTCTTACAAATACGAATACGATGAGCCAGTAAAACACTCAAAAAAAGTTTTATATTTTTCTGTTGGGGTTTTGTTTTTGGCGCTAGTTTTTGGGATATCCGCTTTTTTCAAGAGTGCAGAAGTTGAAATAACTCCAAAAAATCAAACTGTTTCTATCAATGAATCATTTAAGGCCCAAAAAGATTCTTCTACAAATGGATTATCTTTTCAGATAGTTACAACAACAAAAGATGTGGAAAAAACAGTGCCTGCCTTTGATGAGAAAAACGTAGAAAAAAAGGCTACAGGAAAAATAGTTATCTATAACAATTACAGTTCAGAACCTCAAAAATTAATAGAAACAACTAGATTTGAGACAAAAGAAGGATTGGTTTTTAGAACAAAGTTTGATGTGGTAGTGCCAGGTATTCAGGTAAAAGATGGTAAAAGTGTTGCTGGTAGTGTGGAGGTTTTAGTAGAGGCGGATAAAGCTGGATCGGAATATAATATAGGTCTAAAAGATTTCAGTATTGTTGGTTTCAGAGGATTGCCTAAGTACACAAAAATTTATGGAAGATCAAAAACAGAAATGACTGGAGGATTTATAGGTATGCAAAAGGTTGTTGGTGAAGAAACTCTAAGTAAAAACGATAAAGAGTTGGAGGAACTTCTAAAGGCATCTTTGTCCAAAGACATTATTTCACAAATTCCTGAAAATTTTGTTTTGTATGAGAGTAGTATATCTTACGATCTAGAACCTACCAGTCAGACAAATTCAGTAGAGGCGGGTGGTACTGCTACAAGCTCCGTGGTTTTGAAGAAAAAAGGTTCTGTTAGTGCTATTATTTTTGATAGGGGAACACTTTCTAGGACGATAGTTGCAAAAGCATTACCATCTGAAACCGATAGTGTTATAAAAATAACAAATTTAGACAATTTGGATTTTTCCATTAGCCCAGAGAATGTTTTTAATCCAGAGACTAGTACTTCTTTGAACTTCTCATTGAAAGGTGATGTAAATTTTGTTTGGGTTTTTGATGAAAATAAGCTAAAAACAGAGTTACTGGGCATATCAAAAAGTAATGCTGTTACGGTAATAAGCACATATGACACCATAAAAGAGGCTAAAATTGAGACTCATCCATTTTGGAATCAAACAATACCTCAAGATTCTAATAAGGTTAAACTGGTTAACCTTTTGGCAGATTAAAATTATATGAAATATGTTTCAAGGGCAGGGGAAAAACTAGATTTTGCCTTGTCTAGTAATGTTGTTGATGTAAAAGATTTAACTTGTGCTGACTTTGGTTCTAACACTGGCGGTTTTGTAGATTGCTTATTACAACATGGGGCAAAAAAAGTGTACGCAGTAGAGACTGGTTATGGTGCCTTGGATTGGAAACTTCGTACCAATAAAGATGTGGTGGTGATGGAAAGAACTAATGCCATGCACGCGTCTCTTCCTGAGCAGATGGATTTTATATCAGTAGATACTAGTTGGACTAGATTAGAATATATAATACCTAATGTTATAAAAAATTTGAAAAATGATGGTTATATAGTTGCTTTAATAAAACCACATTATGAAGCTGAAAAACACATGTTGCATAAAGGTAAATTAAAAGAAGATTTTATTCCTGAGGTTTTGTCGAGAATAAAGGAAAAATTAAGAGAATTCCCGTTAGAAATATTGGCAGAGATGGAATCTCCTATTTTGGGTGAAAAGGGTAAAAATAGGGAGTTTTTAATAATTATGAGAAAGATCGGATAGTGTAGCCTGGGGTTTCGGGCCAGGCATTGACTAAATACCCATAGTTCTGCTACTATGTAACTCGTCCATTTAAAATCGTAATGCAAGACAAAAACAAAAAAGATGCCAGTATATCTGGGGTAGTTGTTGAATCTTTACCCAATACTTTTTTTAAAGTAAAAAGAGATGACACTGGAGAAGAAATCTTAACCTATCTCTCAGGAAAAATGAGGTTGCATAGGATCCGCGTTTTGATAGGGGACAAAGTTGTGGTAGAAATAGATCCTTACGGAGGTAAGGGTAGGATAGTTAAGAGAGTTTAAACATGAAAGTAAAATCTTCAGTAAAAAAAATTTGTTCACAATGTCAGATAGTTCGTAGAAAGGGCTATGTGTATGTTGTGTGTAAGGCAAATGCTAGACACAAACAAAGACAAGGATAATTTTAATATATGAGAATACTCGGAATAACAATACCAGAAGAAAAAAGGATTGAGATAGGTTTAACCGTTCTTTTTGGCGTAGGAAGATCTCGTGCACATACCATATTGGATATGGCTAAAGTAGATTACGGCTTGAAACCAAAAGATATTTCAGTTGAGCAGGAGAATGCAATAAGAAAGATAATAGAAGATCTAAAAATCGAAGGAGATTTAAAAAGAGAGGTGGCAAGTAATATAAAAAGACTTAAGGATATAAAATCTTATAGGGGTAGTCGTCATTCAAGAAATTTGCCTACAAGAGGTCAAAGAACAAAAACCAATGCAAGAACAAAAAGAGGTGCCAAGAAAACAATGGGTACAGGAAGAAAAGTGGCTGATAAAAAATAATATATAAAATTATGGGCAAAAAACGTATAGTAAAAACAGGAGCTGATGGAGAATCCGAAAAGAAAATAGGTACTGTTTCTGCCGTATCTAAGAAGAAGGTAGATGTCGGTGCTCTTTATATAGAATCTACTTATAACAACACAAAGTTGGTTTTGACTGATTCGAAAGGTAATGTTTTGGCTACATCATCCAGTGGTTCTATAGGTTTCAAGGGTGCAAAAAAGGGAACACCTTTTGCTGCTGCTAAAGTTGGAGAAATAATAGGAGGAAAAGCATCAGCTATGGGTATGAAGGAGGCTGGTGTGGTTGTTAAGGGGGTAGGTTCCGGTAGGGAATCTGGAATTAGAGGTTTTATATCTAAGGGTATAAATATAACTTCTATAAAGGATGTTACACCTGTGCCACACAATGGACCAAAACCAAAGAAACCAAGAAGAGTATAAAAATTTTCTAATTATCAAAACACATGATTACAGGACCAAAATATAAAATAGCTAGACGTTTAGGTGCACCCATTTTTGAGAAAACTCAAACTCAAAAATATACTCTTCATTTAGAGAGAAAAGGAAAGAAAAGAGGGTTTGCAAAAGCTAAATCTGAGTATGGTATTCAGATGAACGAGAAACAAAAAGCTCGATTTACTTATGGTTTGTCTGAAAAGCAATTTTCTAACTATGTTAAAGAAGCTCTTTTGAAAAAAGACAGCAATACTTCCCAGGTGATTTTTGAATTTTTGGAGACTAGACTTGATAATGTTTTGTACAGATTAGGTTTCTCTTCTACTAGACTAGGAAGCAGACAAATAGTTTCTCATGGGCATATTATGGTTAATGGAAGAAAAGTTAATACTCCATCAAAACGAGTAGTTGTGGGGGATAAGATAGAGATAGCTGGGAGATCTGCAAAAAAATCTATGTTTGAAAAATTGGATGAAAAAACAAGAGATGTATCAATACCTTCTTGGATAAAATATGATCCAATAAAAAAAGTAGCTGAGATTCAAGGGAAACCACAATTGGTTAAGACCGAGAACATGTTTGATTTGAATGCTGTGATTGAGTTTTATAGTAGATAATGTCCGTAATTTTAGTCTTGCATTATATTATAATTAGTGTATAATTTATTAGTTAATTTTTTCACAAACACATTATGTCTGATCATACAATTGTATTGCCATCAAAACCAAAAATTGTATCTGAGGTAGAGTTCAGCGGTTCTTATGAAATCGATGGATTGTATCCCGGTTATGGACATACTCTAGGTAACTCACTTAGACGTATAATTTTGTCGTCTCTTCCAGGCTCAGCAGTAACAGCTGTAAAAATAGCAGGTGTTGCACATGAGTTTTCTGTGATTCCTAATGTAAAGGAAGATGTTATAACTATTCTCCTAAATTTAAAAAAGATACATTTTAATGTTGTTAGTAACGAGGCTCAAACTTTGACTTTGAAAGTAAAGGGCGTCAAAGAAGTAACCGCTGGTGATATAAAAGTTACTGGTGGTGTGGAGATATTGAATCCAGAGCAGATGATAGCGACTCTTACAGACAAAAATTCAGAGTTGGATATGGAAATAACAGTTGAGAAAGGCTTGGGATTTGTTCCAAAAGAAATTTTACAAAAGAACAGAGTGGATATAGGCCAAATAACTTTGGATGCTATTTTCACACCTATAAGACGAGTTAGTTATGAAGTTGAAAATATGCGTGTTGGGGACAGAACAGACTTCAATCGTCTAAAAATATTTATTGAGACAAACGGAACAATAACTCCTAAGGAAGCCCTAGAAAGATCAATAGAGACAATGATAAATCAGTTGAAAGCTATTATAGGTTTCAAAGAAGAAGAGATAATTGTTCCTGAAAATGGAACAAAATCAGACAGTTCTCAAAAAGTAGATGTTGACGATGATGCTTTGAAAACACGCATAGAAACACTTAATTTATCTGCTAGAACATTGAATGCTTTGTCTAACGCAAACATAAGAACAGTAGGTGGTTTGGCAAGAAAGAAAGAGAAAGATATATTAGAAATTGAAGGTCTCGGACAGAAAGCAGTCACAGAAATAAAAGAGGTTCTAGAAACATTTGGAATTACATTAAAGTAGATATTATAGAATTACAACCATGAATCATCATAAAAAAACAAGAAAATTCGGGAGAGTGAAAAAAGTTAGAGATGAAATGATGAAATCTCTGGCTTTGTCTTTGGTTGTAAAAGGAAAGATAAAAACAACAGATGCTAAAGCTAGAGAGCTTCGTCCTTATGCAGAAAAACTAGTAACAAAAGGCAAGCTTGGTACCGTAGCTGCTCACAGAGATTTGGTTGCCAGAATAGGGGATATGGGTGCCGATAAAATAATCAAAGATTTGTCTCCAAAATACAAGTCTCGAATGGGTGGTTATACTAGAATTACAAAATTACCAAGACGTATATCAGATGGAAGTTTAATGTCTGTTATCGAATTTATATAATTTTATTACCATGAAATACGTACTAGATGCAGAAAATAAAAAAATTGGAAGAATAGCTACAGTAGCAGCTGAATATCTAATGGGTAAAAACTTACCTAATTTTGTTCGTAATGTAGTACCAGAAGTAACTGTTGAAATAAAAAATACCTCAAAAGTTGTTATAGATGATAAAAAACTTGGACAAAAAACATACAGTAGATACTCAGGATATCCAGGAGGGTTAAAACAGCCAACAATGGAACAAGTTATAGCAAAGAAAGGATATGGAGAATTGTTTAAAGAGGCGGTAGGAGGTATGCTCCCAAAGAACAAATTACGAGCAAAGATGATGAAAAATTTAATAGTTACAGAATAAAACAATGGAAGACAAATCAACAAGATATATAGAATCAGTGGGAAGAAGAAAGACGTCTGTAGCTCGTGTTCGTATTACACCTGCAGCTAAAAATTCTTTTGTTGTAAATGAGAAAGATTTGGATGCGTATTTTAAAACAAAAGAGTTACAGACAATCGTAAAACAACCTTTGTCTGAAATAAAAGATAAATTCAAGGTTACAGCAAAGATTCTAGGAGGTGGTATTCATTCTCAAGCAGAGGCTATGAGACATGGTATAGCAAGGTCTCTAGTTTCTAATGATTTGGAGCTAAGAAAAGAATTAAAGAAGGCCGGTTACCTAAAACGAGATCCAAGAAGTAAAGAAAGAAGAAAATTCGGATTGAAGAAGGCCCGCAAAGCACCACAGTGGAGTAAGCGTTAATCGCACAATCTCTTTCTCGTCAAAATCTTTTCAGAGACACAAACCCAAGCCAGCGCTTGGGTTTGTTCTTGTCCTCACCCTCTATCCGTCAAGAGCCCTTCGGATTACCTCACGGTCATTGACGGAACCATGCCCAAGGCCTGCGGATGCTCCGAAAAAATTTTGGCTCAACGAGATTGTGTTTAGTGCTATATTTAAATATTGATTTTTGATATAGGAAAACCGCCGATCGTTTGACGGAATTCCGTTGCCACGATGGCGGTTATTGCTGGAACAGTGTCTTGATCGGCGAGGTCATGACCTTACCGACGAATTCGAGGACCGGGCCGAGATACATGAACATCAGGCCGACAAATGGCCACACGAAGATCATGGTTACCCCGTGCAATAGGAAGCTCACGGAGTAGCTCAGCTTGCTGGTATCACTCCTCAATGGCTGGAGTAATGCGAAGAGCAAGACTGCCAGAATGTACAGGGCCTCGGGGATTATGAGTAGTTCTTGGAATGTCATGAAGCTCTCCTGGGAACTCTAATCTGCGGTATGCAGATAGAGTAATCTACGTTGCATTATATCACATAAGATAATTATAGTCAACTAATTTTGACCATGTTGTTTTTTGTGTTAAAATGTCCTAGCAATGACAGATGAAGATAAAATAATAGATACAGAGCCAGAAATTGACACTGATCCAGGAGATGAGTTTGTGTTTGAGGACAATACAGAGGTTACAGGTGCAGACTATAAGGTAAAAACCGACAAACTTAGAGCTAGGATTAAGGAACTTGAGAAGAAAAATGCAGAGCTTTTGGACGGTTGGCAGAGAGACAAGGCTGACTTTATCAACGCTAGAAAAAGAGACGAAGAACAAAAACTTGAGTTTCTAAAATTTTCAAAGTCAGATATTATCTCTGAACTTTTGGCAGTATTAGATTCGTTTGAATCAGCTTTTAAAAATAAAGAAGCTTGGGAGAAGGCTGACAAAAACTGGAGGATGGGGGTAGAGTATATTCACACCCAACTTATGAATATAATGACCCAAAATGGTCTTAAGGTTTTAAACCCTTTAGGTGAGAAATTTAACCATACTAGAGATGAAGCTGTAGAAACAGTAAAAGTTGACGACAAGGAAAGTGATGATAAAATATTGGAGGTTGTACGGGTTGGGTATGAATTGCATGGAAAGGAGTTGCGTGCTCCTAAAGTTCGTGTAGGTCATTTTGAATAAAAATATGAGACAAATAGGCTATCCAATTGGAAATTATGTAGAAAGAATCATCCGAGATAAGAACGGACAGCTTGTTCGTGCTACATTTTGTGTATACGAATGTTCTGGACACATAAAAGCTCGATTGGTTAGTGCAGAATATATAAAAGAAGACGTTATAGAAAATAAAAGTACTCCTGTTTTGGCTGGATTGGTAGAAAGAAATACACAAAATTTTATTGAATATGTAGGAGAGACAATATCTCCTTACTTTAATTTAAATACACTTTATTTCTCAGGTTCTAAACCTCGGGCACCAACAATTTAATATATGAGAAACCGCCTAGACCTTGGCGGTTTCGGCGGTGGACGTTAACTCAAAAACGTCGGTTGGTTTCGAGCGCACTAGCAATAACTTGAACATGCGCCCGTGACCTTGAGATTGGTCAGAGATGTGGTCTGTAGATGGGTTTGAAACTCCCACCCTGAGATGGAGTTCGCCATCGGAACGTGTTGCTTCATCGAGAAGCTCTCTCAGGATCTTTCTGTCTTCTGGTGTTTCTGGTTCAAGTCCGAGTGTAAACTGGTTAAGAACAACAGGTTTCATGTTTGGCCTCCATTTACTAAACTAAACTAAATTATAAAATTGTCAATTATCATTAACTAACTTAAACTATGAGTAAAATAATAGGAATAGATTTGGGAACAACAAACTCAGCAGTCGCCATAATGGAAGCTGGGAATCCTAAAATATTGGAAAATGCAGAAGGTGCTAGAACTACACCGTCTATTATCGCTGTTTCAAAAACAGGAGAAAGATTGGTTGGACTTTTGGCCAAAAGACAAGCAGTAACAAATCCAAAAAATACAATTTTTGGAATTAAGAGATTTATAGGTCACACATTTGATGACGAGGGAGTACAGAAAGACAAAGCTGTGGTACCTTTTGAAGTTTTAAAATCTTCAACTGGTGGAGTGAAAGTAAAAATGTCAGACAAAGAATATACTCCGGAAGAAATTTCTGCCATGATTCTGTCTAAAATAAAAGCTGATGTAGAAGCTAAGATAGGGGAGAAAGTAACCCAGGCAATCATCACGGTTCCTGCGTACTTTAACGATGCGCAGAGACAAGCTACAAAAGACGCAGGAGCTATTGCTGGTCTTGAGGTCTTGAGAATAATAAATGAACCCACAGCAGCAGCTCTTGCTTATGGATTTGATAAGGGTAAGAAAGAGGAAAAAATTGTAGTCTTCGACTTTGGAGGAGGTACGTTTGATGTGTCTGTCCTCGAGGTAGGAGATGCGGTGGTGGAGGTAAAATCAACGGATGGGGACTCACACATGGGAGGTAAGGATATTGATCAAAAAATAATAAATTTCCTAGCTGATGAATTCAAAAAGGAGTCAGGTATTGATTTGAGAGGGGATACTCTTGCTCTTCAGAGATTAGATGAAGCTGCAGAAAAAGCCAAAATAGAGCTTTCAACAGCCATGGAATCTGAAGTAAATATTCCTTTCATAACTTCTGATGCTTCTGGCCCAAGACATCTACTCATAAAATTAAGTAGAGCAAAACTTGAAGAGCTAACAGCAGAGTTTATTGATCGAGCAATGGCAATTACTAAGCGAGCTATGGAAGCTTCCGGATTCTCAAACGCAGATATTCACGAAGTCATACTTGTGGGAGGTCAAACTCGTATGCCAAAAATGTCAGATAAGGTTAAGGAGTTCTTTGGCAAAGAGCCAAACAAATCAATTAATCCTGATGAAGTTGTGGCTCTAGGAGCAGCTATCCAAGGTGGTGTTATGTCTGGAGATGTAAAAGATGTCCTATTACTAGATGTTATACCTCTATCACTTGGCATAGAAACAATGGGAGGTGTTGCTACAAAACTTGTGGAAAGAAACACAACTATCCCAGCTTCTCGTTCTCAAGTATTCTCAACAGCAGCAGATAACCAAACTTCTGTAGAGATTCACATTGTTCAGGGAGAAAGAGCAATGGCGTCTGATAACAAATCCCTAGGCAGATTTATCCTGGATGGGATTCCGCCAGCACCACGAGGCATGCCTCAAATAGAGGTTATGTTTGATGTGGATGCAAATGGAATTTTGTCGGTTAAAGCTAAGGACAAAGCTACAAGTAAAGAGCAGTCTATTAGAATCGAAGCTCGCTCAAGTCTATCAAAAGAGGAAATTGAGAAAATGCAAAAAGATGCAGAAATGCACGCACAAGAGGATTTGAAGAAAAAAGATTTAGTTGAAGCGAAAAATATTGGTGAGCAACTTATCTACACTGCAGAAAAATCACTTACAGATGCTGGAGACAAAGTTCCTGCTGATCTGAAGACTTCAATTGAAACAAAGATTGCTGATTTGAAGAAAGCAAAAGATGGTGACGATATGGATCTAATCAAAAAAACTACAACCGAACTTTCTACGGAGCTTTCTAAGGTAGGGGAGATAATAAACAAAGCAGCTCAGGATGCAAACAAGAC
>CAYVNM010000001.1:20913-61916 GCA_964453075.1 uncultured Candidatus Saccharibacteria bacterium | reverse complement strand
GCGGGCAGGTTAGTGGCGAGTTCTCTTGGAACGCCGGATGTACTTGATTGGGGTGACTTGGCGTACGAATGCATGCAATGACCCGGTTCCACCCTGAAGTCGCTTTACCCAGAGCTCGATATCTGAGCAATAGGTGACTTCACGGAAACCATTCCTTCTGAGATACTTCCTGATGATGTATCTCTTGGTTGATCCATAAGTAGCGACCGGGCAGTTTGGCAGAGAAAGCCCCCCTTTCACTATCTGAACAATCCACTCTCCAACTGGGTCCATGTTGATTCCTCCAATTAAAATAATACATTTAGATTTGAAATAGTCAAGTGTACTAAAGTGCAAAAAACCTTATAATTATCGCTATAAAATCATGTCAAAAGATTACTACGAAACATTAGGCGTAGACAAAAAGGCTAGCAAGGACGAAATAAAGAAAGCTTTTAGGACTTTGGCGCACAAGTATCATCCAGATAAAAAAACTGGAGATGACGCTAAATTCAAGGAAATTAACGAAGCCTACTCTGTATTGTCGGATGACAACAAAAGAGCCCAATACGACGCGTATGGGAGCAATTTCAACGCATCTGGAGGGCCCCAAGGAGGTTTTGGAGGGTTTGATTTCTCTCAGTTTACCCAAGGAGGTCAAGGTGGAGGGTTTGAGTTTGATTTCGGAGATCTTTTTGGTAATGCTTTTGGGGGCGGTCGCGCTCAGGCCAAAAGGGGGCGGGATATATCCATAGACATAGAGTTGTCTTTTGAAGAATCTGTTTTTGGAGTTGAACGTACTGTATTACTTAACAAAGTTTCTAAATGTGATGTTTGTAGTGGAACTGGCGCTGAAAAAGGTAGTGAAATGGTAAAATGTGATACTTGTAATGGAAAAGGTCAAATAAGAGAGGTCAAGAGAACTTTCTTCGGTCAATTTGAGACCACAAGTACATGTGAGACTTGTCGTGGTACAGGCAAAATTCCCAAAATCAAATGTCACGCGTGTCGAGGTAATGGGATATTAAAGAAGGAGAGTGAAATAAAAGTAAAAATACCTGCCGGAATAGATCATGGCGAAATGATAAGACTCAGTGGTGCAGGGGAGGCTGTCTCTGGAGGTCAGACGGGAGACTTGTACATAAAAATTTATGTCAAAAAACACACAATTTTTAGAAAGGAAGGTCAAAATCTTCTAATGGATTTGAATGTGAAGCTAACAGATGCTCTTTTGGGCGGTGAAGAAACAATAAGAACTCTTGATGGTGATATTAAAGTAAAAATTCCAGAGGGTGTAACTCATGGGGAAGTGTTGAGAATAAAAAACAAAGGAGTTCCATATGATAAACACTACAGAGGGGATATTCTAGTAAAACTTCATCTTCTTATGCCAAAAAGATTATCCAAGGAGGCAAAGAAAATAGTGGAAATGTTAAAAAAAGAAGGTATATAAGAAAATCAAATAGGTTTCCAAAATATTAATAGACCTGATATACTTTTGGTATGTCAGGTCTATTAACTAAAATAACAAGTTCACTTTCTGGCGACTTCCTTTATCTATTGGTGGTTTTTGTCCTAGTTTTTATCTGTTCTGTTTATTTCAGTAAATCTCGTATGGTTTCCTTGATATTGGCTTTTTATCCTGCGACTTTCTTATATAATCAGATACCTTATTTTGATAAGATTCTTTTTTTAAAAGGAGATACGTTGATTGTTTTAAATAAGTTGGCTATTTTTCTTGTTCTATTTATATTAACATCGGTTGTCATAAATAAACATGCTTTTACATACAATGAATCTTCTGGTTTTTTGGGTAAGATAGGGTTGTCCATAAGTCTTTTGGTTTTGTTTATGGTTTTTTCTTACTCGATCGTAAATTTAGATGTATTTCATGATTTTTCTGGATCAATAGATACCCTATTTATGGGGTTGGGGAGGGTATTTGCCTGGAGTCTCTTACCTTTTATAATTTTGATGTTTATATAGTCAGAAAGGCAAGAACAAGTTGATTTTTACCTTATTTTAATGTGTACTTAAAATCCAAATTATACGGCTAATTAAAGCCATATAATAACCCTTTTCATACTCATTTTTCTGTGTTATTTCATTGACAAGTGGTATGTGAGTGTGATACAATATACACAACTCAGTAGATCTGAGTTTTTCCGTTAAATAGACATCCAGAATTATAATCTAATTAATTTTGTATTTTAAATTTTACTGCTATTAGTTTGTTTATGATGGTTTCGTCTTTTACAGGCATAACCAGTCCAGTCACAGTCACAGAGGTTCCAAAAATTGAAACCAAAGCTGTGAGGGAGATATCAAGAAAGGAGGTAGAAAGCATAATGAGTACAGAAGAGTATATACGTGAGTATTTCTCTGATATACCAATTATGATTCAAATCGCAAGATGTGAATCTACTTTTAGACAACTTGATAAAGATGGTGAGGTTCATAGAGGTAAAGTAAATAGTAAAGATGTGGGTGTGATGCAAATTAATGAGTATTATCACCTTGATGCTTCTAAAGCAGAAGATTACGATATCTACACTATTGAAGGTAATACCGCTTATGCCAGAAAGCTTTATATGGAGCAAGGTACACAACCTTGGATATCATCTAAGCCTTGTTGGGGTAAATATGAAAGTCAAAATCTAGCCTTAAACAAATAAAACAAAAAGTTAAAGTTTTTACACAGAGGCCCCGAATAGGGGTTTTTGTGTTATCAATTTTTTTTAAATTAATACCAAGATCAAGAGAGGGAAGATAATTATTTTTTTGTAATAATTTTTTTTATGATTGTTTTAATAGTTCTTTATTTGAAGGGAAGTATAGTATAAGTGTGTCGCACAATATATCTTTTAGTATATAACAATACGAGATATGGGGATTTTGAATCCTTTATTATTTTTTGTGTTTTCTAGACGATGGTTCCCTCATCCAGTTAATTAATCTTTTAACCTGGAGCATTATAGAGGCTCGTTTTTGTAGTCACTTCTCTCTTTTTTGCTATATTAACTTCATTTAGATAAATTTATAAATTTTTACACTAGGGGACTTGTCATAACAAAAATAAGGGATAAGTCTCCCCTATTCTTATACTAACTATTTCTTTATGGAATTTTTTATTAGTTTACTAGATTACTTACAAAATTATCTAACCAAAAATAAATATTTTTAAAGAAATTTATCACAGGTTTTATTACACTTTGCACTTTTGGAGACTTTATCCATTCAATTATATCAAAATCCAAAAAATACTTTAAAGCAATAACCGCAATTATTAGTAAAACTATTCTACCTATAAAACCTCTATTGTTTTTCATATTTAAATTATATCAATTAATTAGGTAAATACGCCAACGGATCTAAAT
The DNA here is from genome assembly GCA_964453075.1 of uncultured Candidatus Saccharibacteria bacterium. Taxonomy (GTDB): domain Bacteria; phylum Patescibacteriota; class Minisyncoccia; order Phycocordibacterales; family DATDWN01; genus C7867-006. Next base: position 58,560 of record CAYVNM010000001.1, on the reverse strand, counting down.
AGGCTTTAATATCAGCAAGAGGCATTGTTACCTGTTTACATCCTCTGCTATTAACATACTTTTCTATTCTGACACCTTGAGTTGCGTACAAACTTATGTGAAGGTGTGGACCTGTGGAATATCCTGTATTTCCACTGTAACCAATAAGTCCACCAGTCTCTATTCTCTGACCAACATTACTACTTATTACTGATAAATGACCATATATTGTAGATAAACCATTGTCATGTTTGACCATAACCCATTTACCAAAAGAATAACATCCAGGGTAAAGATCTGTGTCTCCTGTACCCACAACCACACCATCTAAAACATTTTTAACCTTTGTTCCTACGCTTGCTCTAAAATCTACACCATTATGGCTCCCAGAAACATAGAGTTTTTGAGAATCAACAGTTTTGCCAAATTTTTGGGTTATATAAACATTATCTAATGGCCAAGAAAGAATCCCGTTTTTCGGAGCAGGATATTTGTTTTTATCTATCAATAAATTAAGTTGTGATTCGTATTCATATACTTCTTTTTCAAACTGCGCCTTTTTTTCTTCTGTAGTTTTAACTAATTGTTTGAATGTCTCTTCTTTGTTTTTTGTTTGAACGAGGAGATTTTCTTTTTCTTTTGTTGTATAAATCACGGCCTGTTTTTTACCATTCAGATCTTCTTTTAGGTTTAATAAGTTGTTTTTTTGGCCTCTTAGATTACTTTGTTTTGTTTCCATGTCAGTTTTTAGAACCGCCAATTCTTTGGACCTGTCTCTTATGACATTTTGAGTCTCTTGTATGTGATCTATTTCGGTCCAAATTTCGCCAATATTTTTATTAGATAGTATTATCTGGATTAAATTTATATTTTCCAGTGATTGAACTTCTTTTATGGCATTAATAATTGCAGTTTTATTTACCTCTATACTTTTTTCTGTTTTATCTATCTCTGAGTCGAGTTGTTCTATGGTTAGAGAAGTCTTTTTTATCTTGTTTTCGGTTAGATTTATATCTGTAGAGATCTTCTTTTTTGTTAAGTCTAGTGTTTTCAGTGTGTTTTTTAAAGTAACTGCCTGTTTACCAGCATTATCTACTTCTAAATTGTATTGTTTTATTTCTTCTTCTAATTTCTTGATCTCATTGTTTTTTTCTTCGATTTTGTTTATCAGGTCGTCTGTTGTTTGGCTATATGTGGGTTTTGTATTTAACAACAAAAAAGATAATAAAAAAAAGAATATAAGAATTATTTTTTTAAAAAATTCATATTTCATTTTAGATTATGACAGCTTTTTTATCGCATCTCCTACACGTTTTAATGTTTCTTCTTTTCCTAATATAAAGATCAAGGTAAAAGGATCAGGACTCTTTTCTCTACCTGACAAAGATACTCTAAGTGGCCACAATACTTCCCCTCTTCCATTTTCTGTTGCATAATTAAATATAGTGTTTTTTATATTTTCTGTGCTAGAAAAAACATTTTCATCATAATTTTCTATAATTTTTTGTACGTTTTTTAGGTGTTTCGTTGTTTCTTCTGCTGATTTGTTTTCTTTCCAGAATAATAATTCTTTTTCGTATTGTGGGGGATTAAAATAGTAGTCCAACTCCCCTTCCCCAACCATAGTGTCTATGTCTCCCCACTTTGAGATGTGATCAAAAATAATAGGAGAAATCTTTAACAAAAATTCCTTATTGGCTTTTATTGAATTTTTTTCTAGACGGCTTATTATGTTTTCATCTATCTCTTCTTTTCTTAGCAATTTCATGTGTTCTTTGTTTATCCATTCCAATTTTTCAGGGTTAAAGACACCTCCACCCTTTTGCACTCTAGTAATATCAAATTTTTCAACAAGCTCATCTAAGGTGAAAACTTCTTGTTCGCCACCAGGATTCCACCCATTAAGAGCCATAAAATTTAATATAGCCTCTGGCATATATCCCATTTTCATATACTCAATGGCTTGTCTAACAGATTCATCTCTCTTAGATAATTTAGCTCTGTCTTTGTTTAGAATGAGAGGTAAATGCGCGTATATTGGTCGATTGGCGCCAATAGCTTCTTGTATCAATATTTGACGAGGTGTGTTTGGGGCGTGTTCTTGTCCTCTGATAACATGAGTGACTCCCATTTCAAAATCATCTATAACTACAGTTAAATGGTATAAAGGCTCATTTATATCTCGAGCTATAATAAAATCTCCCAAATCTGTAGTATCCACCGTAATATCACCAAGGATCAGGTCGTTGAAAGTTATTTTCTTATTGGGGTTTCTAAATCTTATGACTTCATCTCGTTGACCTTCTTCAGTTGGAGTTTCTTTTGATATATAGGCGAATCCATCATCTATCATTTTTTTTATATAGCGTTGATGTATATCCAATCTATCAGATTGTCTAAAAAACAAATCGTGTTTCAAATTTAACCAGTCAAAAAGTTCCAAAAACTCATTTTCGTATTCTTTTCTAGACCTTTCTTTATCCGTATCTTCACTTCTTAATATATAGACTCCGTCGTTTTGTCTAGCAAACAAAAAATTATATAACGCTGAGCGAATACCTCCAACATGAAAATGGCCTGTAGGTGAAGGTGCAAATCTAGTTATTATTTTTTTTGATTCTGTGCTCATTTTATTTCTCGTGTTCAAGGGCTATTCCCAGTATTTCTTGGGCGATTAGTCTAGCTGAATCTTTTCTTGCAAACTCTCTTGCTCCTGCTGACATTTTTTCTTTTTCTCCCGGTGTTTCTATTATTCTGTCTATCTCAGAGATTAATAAACTACTTGCTAGATTTTTTTCTTCTATGACTATACCTCCTCCAGAACGGGCATACGAATATGCGTTTGTTCTCTGATCGTGAGAAGTTGGTTCTGGTATCGGTATTATTATTGATGGTTTTCCCCAAGATGCTATCTCAAAAATTGTAGAACCGGCTCTAGATATGACGACGTCAGCTACCCCAGCAGAGGCTCTCATGTTTAAAACATTCAAATAATCAAACATTTTATATCTATCTTTATAAGCGTTATCTTGTAGAACTACGTTTCTCGTTTCTTCTATGATTTTTACATTATTTTTTCCTGTTTGATGAATTACTTGGTATTTTTTCAGTAATTGTGGTAAAGCATCCATAATAACTTCATTAATAAAAACAGATCCTTGGGATCCCCCTAATATTAAAATTGTTGGAATTCCTTCTGTTAATCCAAGTAATTTGTGTGCACCTTCTGTAAGGGGTTCTCTTATTTCTTTACGTATTGGATTTCCTGTATATGCAACAATTTCTTTTTTAAAAAATTTTGCAGCTTCCGGATAGGAGACCGCTACTCTCCTTGCAAATTTACCAGCCCAGCCATTTACTTTGCCTGGTGTACTGTCTGATTCGTGGATTACAACCGGTATTCTTAGTATTTTTGCTGCAAACAGAGCTGGAAAACTAGCGTATCCTCCTTTACCGAATATGACATCTGGGTAAATAACAAAAATTTTCCAGAGAGCTTTAAACGATCCCCAGAATGTTTTGAAATAATCAAAAAAATTTAAAATAATATTTTCAAAAGATTTCTTTCTTCTTATTTTTCCAGCGCTAACTTTTTCAAAAATTATATTATTCTCAAAGAGTAACCCTTCGTTATAAGGGTCGGTAGACATGTAGTAAATAGTAGGTCTCAGTAAGTGACTTTCTTTCACTAAAATATTTAACTCTTCTACTATGGCTATAATTGGGTAGAAATGTCCACCCGTACCACCTCCAGTAAATAATATTTTCATCCGAGTTGAAAACTGAAAACCAAATTTTTTGTTTTGGTTTTCAATAATTTATTTTTTAATAATTCGACTTACTAACTAACATTTCTATCTGTCTAAATCCCTATTTTTTCTGGCTTTTGGAAATATTTAGTATTATTCCTACTTCCAAAAGTGTCATGAATAATGCTGTTCCTCCATGACTTATAAATGGCAGAGTAATGCCTGATAAAGGCAAAATTCCGGCCATGGCCCCTATGTTAACAAAAGCCTGGGATACTATCATTATAACAATTCCAACCACTACTAGTCTACCAAAGATATCATTTGTTCTCACGGCTATTTTAAGACCTCTAAATGCGAAAAATATATAAAACAATATGATACTGACCCCCCCTACAAATCCAAATTCTTCACACGCAACGGCAAATATAGAATCTCCAATAGGTTCTGGTAAAACGTTGAATTTTTGAATACTTTGTCCAAAACCTCTACCAAAGACGCCGCCAGATCCTATGGCTATGAGAGACTGTTGGATTTGATACCCACTACCCAAAGCATTTGAGGATGGATTAATGAAAGTATTTATACGACTCATTACATACGGTCTGCTATAAGCAATTGCAGCCAAAACCACAATGCCTATAATTGCAGATATAAACACATATCTCCATCGTCCACCTGCGGTCAAGAATACAGCAAATCCAGCCAAAGAAATTATAAAAAAGGTGTCAGTATCTGGTTGATTGAGAAGTATTAATCCAGTTATTGCGAGTAATATAGAAAAAGGCAAAAATCCATATTTAAAAGTATCTGTCTTTTCTTTCATTCTGGCCATCCAGGCTGAAAGAAAGATAACAAAACCTATTTTCAGGAATTCAGAAGGTTGAAATGATAAGAATCCTAAGTCTATCCACCTTTTTGCCCCTCCATGATTGAGTCCAATACCAGGAACAAAAACTAGCAGTGTTAATACTATGGAAATAAAGAAAATATAAATAGAATATTTTCTATAAATTTTATAGTTTATTTTAGAAGCTACAATACAAGTTATTATGCCCAAAAATAGACCATAGAACGTCTGATTGAAGGCAACATTTGCGTACTTTACAGGTTGTTTAGACAATAATCCAAAAGATGCAGAAGTAAAAATCAGATAACCTGATATTACAAGTATAATAATTGATATTAAAAATGGAATGTCTACCTTTATTTTTTTCATTTTGTTAGTGTTTTAACTAACTAAAGCCAAAATTACACCAGAAATAGCAAAAACAACACCTATAATCCAATATCTCATTACTGTTTTTTCTCTAGACCATCCAATAGCTACAAAATGATGATGCAGAGGTGCTACTTTGAAAACACGGTGTTTGTTAAAATGTTTATAAGATATCATTTGAATAATAACAGAAACAGAGGTTATAAATAGAGGAAAAGCTATAATGGGAAGAAGCAAGACAGTGTCTGTCAAAAAAGCAATAACAGATAAGGTTACAGTTAACCCCAACATTCCGGTTTCGCTCATGTAAAACCTTGCTGGAGGTACGTTAAACCAAAGAAAAGCCAGTGTGCCTCCTGCTATCACAGCGCAAAGAGCTGAAATATCTATTTGGTTTTGAACAAAGGCGATTACAGAATAAGCGGTAAAAATGGTAGCCATTATTCCACCAGATAACCCATCGATTCCATCTATAACACTAGTAGAAAACACACCTAGCATTATTATTATGAAAAAAGGAATATACATTACTCCCAAATCAATGTCATACCAGAATGGCATATGAATAGTTGTAGCGCCCAGTTTGAAATAAAACCAATAACTAATGGCAAGGCCAATTAGAACAATACAAGCTACCTTCACTCTTCTATAAATTATATTATCCTTAGCATAAGCACCTCTTCCGGTGATTTGTAGAACATCATCTATGAGTCCAATAAGTGATGCCAAGATGAGTGATGCCAAAGGAATAAGCGTTTGACTTCTACTAAAGAAATTGAGTTTTTGGGTAAGATCATTAGGGAAAACAAGATGTAAAATATAAATCAAAACTACAGTTAGTATTACGGATACCCAAATTATTACACCACCAACCCGTGGAGTAGAGAGTTCTTCTTTTGTGTTGTGAATTTTTGCGAAATCTGGTGTTGTTATATCTCCGGACTCAGTGCGTGGACTTTTTTTCCACATTTTATATTTATAAAAATAATGTGTAAAAAACGGAGTAATTAAAATACCGAGAAAAAACGTTAGGACTGACGGAATAACCACTTTTATTACATCTATCATATTTTTATTTTTTTGCTTATATAAACATCATACCACAGAGAAAGCATTAGTAATGAGTATATTTTTCTAGAGTTATCAACCTTTTTTGTGTTGTGGTCTTCTATCAATTTATTGATAAATTTTATATCAAAATAATTTTTTATATAATCATTTTGTAATATGTTTTTATAAATATCATAGCTATCATTGTTTAGCCAATTTCTAAGTGGAGTAGGAAAACCAAGTTTTTTTCTATTTCTAGTGGTTTCAGGTATTACATCTTTAAAAGATTCTCTAAGCAGGTATTTTGTTATTCCATTTCTCCATTTAAACGAGTCTGGTAGAGTTTTTGCTAGTTTTGCCACTTCTATATCAAGAAATGGTACTCGTAATTCCAACGAATTTGCCATTGTCATTTTATCTGCTTTTGCCAGAATGTCCCCTACTAACCAAGTATTTATATCTACATATTGCATCATAGTAGAATCACTTAAGTTTGGATTTTTTTTGTATAGAAAACCCAGAGAAAAAGGTTTAGTTTTTTTTCCTTTCCACATTAGTTTCAAATCATTTGTGCTAAAAATAGAAGCGTTGCCTATATACCATTCTTCTAATTTCATACTTACTCTTTTTAAATAATTTTTACCATAAAAACTAAATGGAATATTTATAAGAAATTGTAATATTTTTTTTGGTATCCAGGTCATTTTTTGTTTTGCAAATGGAGCGAGATAGATATTGTATCCACCAAATAATTCATCTGAACCCTCACCGGACAAAACTACTGTTACATGTTTTCTTGCTTCTTTTGCGACAAAATATAAACCTATAGCAGAAGGGTCAGCTACCGGTTCATCAAAGTGGTATATAGCTTTTGGCAGAGCATTAAAGTACTCTTCCTTTCTGACCATAATTTCAGTATGGTCAGTATCCAAGAAATTAGAAGTTTCACTTGCCTCTTTTGCCTCCGTAAGTGACTCAAAACCTATTGTAAATGTTTTTATTTTTTTATCCCCTCTTATTTCTTGCATAAGAGTGGTTATTATAGAACTATCTATTCCACCAGAGAGAAAAGCTCCAACGGGCACATCTGCTATCATATGGTGTTCAACTGAATTTTTTATTGTGCCAAGAATGTCTTTTTTTGTCTGTACCTCATCAAGTTTTTTGTTTTGTTCAAAATTAAAAGACCAATATTTTTCTATTTTTGTTTCATCACTTTTTAAATCGATGGTCATAAAATGAGCGGGTGGTAATTTGTATATATTTTTAAAAAATGTTTCTGAAAGAGGGTTGTATTGAAAAGAAAGATAGTTAAAAACAGCATCATCATTTACCTCAGCTTTGAAACCAGGAATAGATAAAAAACTCTTTATTTCAGAAGAAAAACCAATTATTTTTTCCTGATCATTTATTAGATAATATAAAGGTTTTATACCAAAAAAATCTCTGGCAACAAAAATACTTTTTGTTTCAGTGTTGTATATACAAAAAGAAAACATGCCGCGTAATTCAGGAAGCATCTTTTCTCCATAGGCTTCATACATATGCAAGATCACTTCTGTATCAGTATGTGTTTTAAAGACAAATCCTTTTTCTATCAATCTGTTTCTTAGTTCTTTATAATTATATATTTCTCCATTCAAGAATATAAGTAATTTTTCATCTGCTGATGTTATTGGTTGTCTGCCAGTTGATAAGTCTATAATAGACAGTCTTCTCATGCCCAAACCAACATACGGATCTACATAAAAACCATCATCGTCTGGTCCACGATGCTTTATACAAGCTACCATTTTTCCAATAGTAAGCTCTTTTTCCTCTATTTTTGGGTCAAAATAACCAGCTATACCACACATATACTCAGTATAACCCAAAAGACTTAATAATGTCCAAAAAAGCCCTAATTAGCTTGTGAAATATAGTTTTGACTAGCAGAAACTAATTTGGAAACATCAGTGAATCTGCCATCTAGCGAAGATCCAAGTACTACAACTATTATTGGCCTACCTATTGATGCATCAAAAGCAATAACCAGATTTCCTCCAGCCATACTTGTATACCCTGTTTTTGACGCTATTAGTCCTGGAATTTGATCAACGTCCATATTGGTGTTTTGAGCTTTATGTGTTTTATCAAGCGAATCTATTTCTATTGTTTGATACTTGGTAGCCTCTAGTAACTCTGGATGTTTTTCCAACATGTATTGCATTAATTTACTTACATCTATGGCTGAACCATATCCACCAGAAAGAGGTCCACTATCTAATCCGCTTTCATTTATGAAATAAGTTTGTTTTAAACCAAGCTCCTCGGCTTTAGTATTCATATGAGAGATAAAATCCTTTCTACCCAAATCATAATCTGTTGTGTTTAGATTAATTGCACCAATAACTGATGCCATGGATCTAGCACCATCGTTGGATGATACTGTTAAAGAAAAATCTAACAGGTCTTTGAGTCTCCAATTTTCTCCATCTATTAAACCAGAATCACCTTCTTCAGCCAAAAATTCTTTTCTTATTGTTATGCGAGAATTTTGAGGAATTAACTCTGCTGCAGTTAGAGCTGTCATTAGTTTAGTGATTGATGCTAGGGGTAGTTGGACAAACTCATTTTTTTTATAGATAACCTCATTTTTCATAACATCAAAAACATAAGCTGATTTTGCTTCAATTTCTACGCCATCAAAAACTTTAGAGCTGCCGGTTTCATTATAAGTTATCACTTCTTTCGTTTCTGGTTTGTTGAGAGCTCCATATACAGCAAAAATCATGAAAACTATAGATACTACCAAAATCAAATCCAAAACTAGCAATTTTTTTGATATTTTTTCTGTGTGTTCTTTTTCTTCCATTTGTTTTAATTAATTTGTTTCTTCCAAATTTTCTTCTTTTTCTTCAACTATCTCCAGTTGTTTTCTCATTTCATTATATTTAGGAAGATCAGATATATGACTTAAACCAAGAAAACGTAATGCATCGCCTGTTATATTATAACCTACTGATCGCATATCTGTCTCGTTATTTTTTCTTTCTATCAATCCGCGAAGCAATAAACTTCTTAGGGCATATTGAGAATTAACTCCTCTTATGTACTCAATTTCCTTTTTAGTAACTGGTCCTTTATAGGCTATGATAGAAAGTGTTTCTATTCCTGCTCTACCGAGGTCTTTTTCTCTTTCTTCCTTTATCATCTTTTCTATTATTTCTGAATTTTCTGGAGCTGTAGTCATAACTACTTCATCGTCATGAAAAACAAGCCTCACTCCACGTTTTTCTAGATCTTGGCCAAGTTTTCCTATTGCATTTAGAACTTCTTCTTTAGAAATTTCCAGGATTTTGGACAGTGAACTTGTGCTCACTGGTTCGGCCAAATAAAAAAGTATGGACTCTATTTTGTTTGTTAAATTTTCTTGTGATTTATCCATGTTCTAATATCTAGGTATTCCAACTGTTTGATTTTCCATTTCTATATCATGAAAGTCTTTATCTTGCCTTACTTGTATAATACCTTGTTTTACCAATTCTAGCATAGCAAGAAAACTAACAATAACATTAACTTTGTCGGTTTTTCCTATACCTGAAAAATCTTTAAAACTCATTTTCATATTCTCGGTGATTCTTGTCGTAAGATTTTCTATCATTTCTTCCAGTGATATGATTTTTTTTATCACTGCCTTTGGGACAAATTCTTTTTTGGGTAACTGCAAAATCAAAGTTTTTGTTGTTTCGTAGATATTACCAACAGCAACACTTTTATCTGGAGCAAAAACTATTATTTTTTCTTTTGATGGCTGGCGTAAGTATTCTACATTTATGTTAAAACGATCTTTTAGATGTTTGCTTAGTTCCTTGTATTTTTGATATTCACGTAATCTTGCTTCTAAATCTTCTATGTTGTGTTCTTCCTCCTCACTTAGAGTAAGTGTGGGTAAAAGAGATTTTGATTTTATCAAAACTAGTGTGGAAGCAATCAAAATAAAATGCGCAGAGTCAGCTATAGGAAAATTCTCTAGACTTTTTACATAGGCAATATAATCATCAGCAACCTGTGCTAAAGATATGTCGTTTATGAAGAGTTTTCTTTTTTCTATTAGAGAAAGCAGTGTATCCAATGGCCCTTCAAAAATATGTGTTTTTACTTGGTACTCACTATCCATTTATATTGGATTATATCTTTTTTCTTAAGTTGATTCCAAGTTCTAGTAGTTGAGTATCAGATATTTCTGAAGGAGAGTCCATCATTAAATCTTTTCCTTCTCCTGTTTTAGCAAAAGTAATTACCTCTCTTATATTTGGTTCATTTTGCATTGTCATAACAAATCTATCTAGACCCCATGCAATTCCACCATGTGGAGGGGTTCCTAGAGAAAAGGCGTTCATCATATGTCCAAAGTTTTTGTGTATATCATCTGTTTTGTGTCCCATAACCTCAAAAACCTTCTCTAGGGCTTTTGGATCGTGATTTCTGATACTTCCACCACCTATTTCCATACCGTTTAAAGCAACATCGTATTGTGTAGTCAATATTTCCTCGATATTTTCTTTGTTCATAAGCCATTCCATGTGCTCTGGCTTAGGTCTTGAAAATGGATTGTGGGTAAATGTCCATCCACCTTCTTCTGTTTTTTCAAAGAATGGAAAGTCTATAACCCAACAAAAGGCCAATAGATTTGGATCATTTTTATCTTCTCTTAGATCTGGTTTGTCAGAATTATATTTCTCCATGGCTTCTTTGTATGAAAGTCTAGGAAAAGGTATTTGTTGAATTTTTTTCTCAGGATAGAGTTTTGTTACAACCTCTATTAGAAGTCTTTCGTTAAGTTCCATCACATCTTCTCTTTTTACAAAGCTCAATTCCATGTCTAGCTGTGTGAATTCTGGTTGTCTGTCTCCCCTACTGTCCTCATCTCGCATACACCTTGCTATTTGAAAATATTTTTCAAACCCACTTGTCATGAGTAGTTGTTTATATTGTTGGGGTGATTGAGGTAATGCATAAAACTTTCCGGGATATAGCCTGGCAGGCACCACAAAGTCTCTAGAACCTTCTGGGGTTGATTTTGTTAGCATTGGTGTTTCTATCTCAGTAAAACCTTCAGCATCAAGAAAATCTCTGATTAGTTTTATGACCCTATGTCTGTTCCTTATGTTTTTTTGCATTCTGTCTGAGCGCAGATCAACATAGCGATATTTTAGTCTGACTTCCTCATTAATCTCTTTTGTATCTCCTGAAATATCAAACGGAATGGTTTCTGATTTGTTTAAAACCTCAATGGTCAAAATTTCCATTTCTATATCACCATTTATGACGCCTTCCTTTACATTTTTTTCAGGTCTTTTGTTTATTATCCCATTTACAGTTAGAACCCACTCAGTTCTAATCTCTTTTACCTGTTCTATGGCTTCAGGATGAATTGGGAGCACCACACACTGGACTTTGCCTGTCATATCACGCATATCCATAAAAACCATCTTTCCTTGGTCTCTACGCACATCAACCCAACCAGAAATACTGACTTCTTGGCCTATAAACTTATTTAAATCTTTGATATATGTTCTCATGTTTGATGTTGGAGAAACAAAAAAGCCCCTCCGAATTCATTAATTAATAAATTCGCAGGGGCGATTTCGTCGCGGTGCCACCCTGTTTTTGATACCGAGGTATCACTTCATTTTTGCTTTTCGGAGCAAAACCGGAAGATTCTACTTGCTTTTTAAGGCTTTCTTTCTTCACCTCACCGGTGTTGGCCGGATCAAAGGATTGCCTATATTATATAATTTTCTCTGACTATTGCAACTAATACAACTTGACTCCTATGGCATTTCTTACTTCTTCCATTTTTCTTTCAGCTTTAACTTTTGCTCTTTTTCCTCCTTCTTTTAATAAATCAAGAATAAAATCTGTGTCATGGGCCAACTGGTCTCTTTTTTCTCTGAGAGGTGCGATGAAAGCATCTATATTTTTGATAAGGATTTCTTTTGATTCTTTGTGACTTAAACCTCCTTTCTCATATCTTTCTCTCAAAGCGAACAGGTCATCTGCTTTTGCAAATAATTTGTGAAGTTTAAAAACATTATCTTCCTCAGGATTTCTTGGTTCGTCTATTGGTTTGGAATCAGTGGGTATGGACATCACTGCTTTGGTAATTTCTTCTAAAGTGGCAAAAAGTCCTATAGTATTTCCGTAACTTTTACTCATTTTTTGACCATCGGTGCCAGGAACAGTTGCAACTGCGTCTAATATTCTTGATTCTGGAAGTTTAAAAAGTTCTTGTTTGAAAATGAAGTTAAATTTTTGTGCTGTATCTCTAGTATATTCCACATGTTGTTTCTGGTCTTGTCCCACAGGAACAACATCTGCATCATAGAGCAGTATATCTGCAGCCATGAGCATTGGATAATTAAAAGTACCGACATTTATTTCTTTATCTTTTGCTTCTGCATCCTTATAGGCATGAGCACGTTCTAGATAAGGCATTGTTGTTATTGTGTCAAAAATCCAAGCAAGCTCTGTATGCTCAGAAACATCAGATTGTTTAAAAATTATTGATTTTTGAGGATCAAGTCCGATGGCTAGGTAGTCAATAGTTAAATCCAGTATAGCCTGATTCAATTCTTCTTTATTTTGGATGAAATTCAAAGCGTGATAGTCAGCAATCATATACATTGCCTGATATTCGTCCTGCATATCCACAAACTGCTTCATGGCGCCGAAATAATTCCCAATATGTGGTCTTCCTGTTGGTTTTACTCCTGAAAGTAAGATTTTTTTATTGCTCATGTTAGTAGTCTACCAAATTTTTAATAAGAAATACACCAGCATTATTTGGTCATCTTTTTCATATAAACTATCCAGAAATTTCGTTTGTAAACACGATTGTTCATTCTAGAGTAGCTAGTTTTTTTCTCCATTTGAATTATAGAAAAGTATTTTTCGTAAGTTTTTATGAAATCTTCTTTGCTCCAAACTCTCTCTGTCACACCAAGTTCTGGCATAATGTATGTATCTTTTTCTATGCCAGGAAAGTTTTTGAGCAAATATTTTGCATTAGCATCTCCATCTTTACACAAAGCTTTAACAAAAAAATAACCAGTAGATTTTAAAACCCGGTAAGTTTCATTTAAATAAACCTGCCTTTCCCTTTCATTCAAAGAATTTGAAGAAGTTACATCCAATAGAATATCAACGGAATTATCTTGCGTTGGAAATTTTTCGCCAATACTTTGTTTTATATATTGAATATTTAAATTTGTATTTTTGATATTTTCCTCGGCTATACCGATAGCTGTTTTGGATATCTCTAAACCCGTCACTTTTGCACCAAGATCGGCCTGCCCGCCCTCCCGAGAATACTCGGTCTGGAGCAGGCGGGCAAAATAAAAACTATTGCGTCCCGTACCAGATCCCAAATCTAAAACTTGAGAGTTTTCAAGATTAACTTTTTCTTTCTTAAGAAATTTAACAAAACGCACCACGTCTGACTGAGGATTATTCTCTTTTGTTAAAAGTTTAGATTTCTTATATTCCTTATCCCAAATGGATTCTTGAGGCATTAATTATTAGTTTTTCTTATAAATTCTAACATTTTCTGTTTAATTTCTGGATTTTTGGTATCTGCTCCTGCGACTCCCATTACCTGTTCTTTATCAATTCCTTCATTTTCACCTGAAAATCTTACCCCTATAACTCCTAAAAACTCCTGGATCTGATCTTCTGTTGCTTTTGTAACAAAATTAATAATTTCATCGTATTCCTCTTTTGTTAAATGCTTTGGTATACTTAGGTAAGTATAATTAAAATTTTGCATAAAAAATTGAATGATTTTACTACTTTGTGTTAAGAGTAATTGTGATTTCTACAATCTATTTTCCTAATTTAGGTAGCTCTACTGAGAATGTAGAACCCTTACCCTCGCCCCTGGATTCAACCCAAACCTTGCCACCATGAGCTTCCACAACATTTTTTACAAAGACAAGTCCATAGCCCGTGGAATTGACATTTATTTTCAAAGAATTTGCTCCTCTACCTCCTGCTTTGAATAAATTAACCATGTCCTCTTGAGTGATACCCACTCCTGTATCTATGACTTGCAGTTTCATATTGTTTAAAGAAAAATTGAGTTTTACAGAGATACTTCCTTGCAATGTGTAATTTATTGAATTATCCATGAGATTTCTAACCGCTTCCCCTAGTTGCAAACTATCTCCTACCATATTGTAATCACCTTCTTCTATGTTGAGATTGAATTGAAGACCTTTAGTTTCAGCTTTTTCTCTTTGATGTTTTGCCACATTTTCTACCAATTCTTTAAAATTCATAGGTTTTTTGTCGTACTGTAGTGATCCATTTTCTGCCGTTGCCCCTTTTAGAATATTTTGAACATAATTTATACCAGTATCAGTTTCTTCAAGCCCCTTTTTTATTAGTGGAACAGTCTCTTCTGGCATTTTTCCGTAATCTTCCGATAAGAGTTCTGCAAAAATATTTTTGGCTATACCAAACCTACCTTTAATCTGATGATTCATAAAGTGGATCATACTATTTTGTCCAACATTTATTTGTCTCAGCTCTTCCGCCAGTTTTTCTATTTTTTCTCTTTGTTCAATTTCTTTATATATACTTCTAACAAAGAAAAAGCTGAAAAAAGCTATCAAGAGAAAAGATACAAATTTTATCATCCACTCAAAAAATGTAGTCGTTCCAAGTAAATCAAACAAAAATATCAAAAAAATAGCTCCACTAAAAAGTTGTGCGGCTATTATTTTTTTACTTAATAATTTATATTTTAAAACTCCATATCCCATGAAAAAGACATATAGCAAAACAAGATAGTTTCCAAAAGGATATATATTTATAATTTGGGGAAAAAAGTTAGTTATTCCCCCCCCAAAACCTATAACAGCAGCAATTAAGGTATTTCTAATTTGAGACTGAAACAAACGATTTTCTTTATTTTTATAATAACCCCAAACAAGAAAAGCTATAGAAACAATAACTATGAAACCGAAGAATATGGGAAATATTCCATAATAAGGACCTGGATTAATCCAGAAAAAATCATATTTTGGCACAACTCCTTCTTTAAAGTAAGGAGTTACGCTAAAAATAGCAATTAATGATCCGAGATAAAGGATAAATCTTCTCAAGAAGATATCCTTAAGCCCCAACATTTGACAAACAAAATTAAAATAAGTTATAGGAATAAATAAAGCCGATATGTCTAGCAGGTATTGCCATTTTAAGGCGAGAGATTCGTTGTTGGTAGACGTCACTCCATACAGAGACAATCCCCAAATAGCTGTAAAAATAGAAACTATAAACCATGATCTGTTCAAGTCTGATTTTCTATCTGATGAATACAGAAAAAGACCGAATCCTATACCTGCAAAAAAAATCATTATGCTGGTTATCCCAAATAAGTTCATTTTAAAAATTAATTATCCCCCACTCTTTTAATTTTGCATATCTTTTTAAATCTTTGGAAGGATTGACTGCGTAGGGATTTTTTACCAAAGACAACAAGAATATATCAGAAAAATGATCTCCATATGCCCATGAATTATCTAACTGCAGATTTCTGGCTTTAACATAACTCAATATAGCCTCTTTTTTTGTCTCACCATACATTATATTACCTATTATGTTACCTGTATACACTCCATTTACTAACTCTAATTTTGTTGATATGAAATTATCAATTTTAAGATGACTTGCTATTTTTCTAACCAAAACATCAACAGCATTAGACATCAGAACAATAATTCTTCCTTCTTTTTGATGTTTTTCTATTATATTTATTGCTTCTGGATATATCTTATTTTGCAAAACAGAATCGAAAAACAAATCTACTAAATCACTGATCTCTGCTTCAGTTTTTCCTTTTACAAAAGAAAAAGCATATTTCATAGCTGATTTAGGATTCTTTATTAAACCTAGTTTATAAAAAATAAACCAAATAGTTAGACGTAAATAGTAAAATAAAGATATGTAGTTTTTTTTGAATAAAAATTCCAAAAAAAATTTCTGACTTTGGCCCTTTATTATGGTGTCGTCAATATCAAAAATTACTAGTTCTTTCATTTTATATTATTTTTCCATAATGTGGATAATTTCTATCTGATAATTTGGATATCTCCATAATTATCTTTTCGGTAAGCATTCTATAATCGCTCTCTTCTAAATTTAAATGATAATGCTCTGTAAAATGAATAGGTTTACCTATGTGAAAAGTGACTATTTTTTTAAACTTTGGTTTTTTATCATGCTTTGCCATTACATCATAAGTTCCTTTTATTCCGACGGGTATAACAGGTACTTTGCCTCTAATTGCATATTTGGCTACTCCAGTGAAAGCTATTAGCATATCTTTTTCATATGGAGAACGAGTTCCTTCAGGGAAAATTCCTATGATTTTACCGTGTGACAAGTGACTTTGTATTGTATTATGAAGAACACTCTTATCATGATCTAATCTATTAACTTTGATCTGGCCTGTTACTTTCATGAGAATAGACCATAATTTGTGTGTAAAAAATTTTTCAGCCGATAAATAGTGGATATGACGAGGACATACAGACACAAAACAAAGAAAATCAAAAAAACTTTGATGATTAAATGCCATTATAGCTGGGCCTTTTTTAGGAATATTGTCTAAACCTTCTGTTTTTTTTACCCAAATGGTGCGAACTATTGTACCTAAAATGAGTTTTGTTACATCGTACAACAAATCAAGAAAAAAACTATCATGATATTCCATTTCAGAATTTTCTTTTTTCATATTCAATTGTATTTATATCACAAAATTAATTTTTTTGCATCGAAAATATGCCCATCGTTATCTTTTTTATAGACCTCACCTACTTTTATATACGATACTTCCTCAACACTATTACTTTGCTTAAATTTGAATTGATATATCTGACAATTCTTCACATCTCCTCTAGTCTTTATCCACTGAGAATATTTGTCACTTGATAAGTTTCTTATCATAAATCTTAAGCACTGTATTAATTCTCCGTGTGTAACCAACAATATTCTATTTACATTTTTATTTTTTATCTGGTCAAAAAACTTTTTTAACCTAAGTATCATTTCTCGCGCAGATTCTCCTTGTGGTGGTTTCCAGTCTATTGAATCTTCAGCAAAAGAAACACCCTCCTTTTTGGATAATTTGTCCCATTGTTCTTTAGACAATCCGTCCATCAAACCACGATTTCTCTCTCTAAGAAGATCCGTGTAATTCCAGTGATCTGACAGTCCTAACAATATTGCAGTTTCCTTTGCTCTGGGAAAATCTGAAGAAAAATAGTTATCAATTGGCTGAAAATTATTCTTTATATATTGTCCAACTTTTTTTGAGTGTATTATGCCGGATTCAGTCAGCGGCCAATCACAACTGGGTATTTTTTTAAATTCAGATGTGAAATAAGAATGGTCATTTTCTACATAAGATTTATGACAAGCTATATTCCCGATTGATTCACCATGTCTAAGACAAATAATTTCCATTTTTAATTATATTTTTCAAACGAGTTTAAAACGTCTTTTATTATTATATCTAGATCATTTATTATTTTCTTCCACGAGAAGTTGTTCCTGATCTTTTTGACAGCATTAGTAGATATTTTATACATGTCATCTTTATTTAATATAACAGATGCAATTTTATTAGATAAGAATTTGATGTTTTTGGATTCTACTATATAACCATCAACACCATCCTCTATTATTTCTTCGTTTCCATTTCCAGAAGTTGTAATAACCGGACATCCAAAGGACATGCTCTCAATGACCACATTCATTAGGCCTTCAAACTCATACGATGGGAATACACACAAATCTGCTTTTTTATAATATTCCTCGATATTATTGACAAACCCTACAAACGATACCTTTCCAGGAATCATTTGATTAGCAAGACTCTCGAGTTCACTTTTATATGGGCCAGAACCCACAACATCTAGATGATATTCACCTATATTGTCTCCAATCAAATTCAAGCCACGTATTAAATCTTGAACCCCTTTAGATTCTATCAACCTACCGGCAAACAATATATTAGCACCTTTACTACTAAAACTTTTTTTATAATCAGAAGGTGAATCTATTAACGATCCGGTATGTAAAACGTAGCTTTTTTTGAACGGGAGTACCATTTTATGATTCCATTTTTGTTCTACATTATTACTTATACAAACTACTGCATCAAATTGTCTAAATATTGATTCACGTAGTGGTACATAATCACAAAAATATCCTGACTGATTGTGTATAGCCGGTATATCTACTGGATGCACAAAACCTTCTGATAAATAAAAACCCCAAATAAGATCTGGTTGATCTTTTTCTAACGCTTTATATAAATGACTATTGAATCTAAACGATTCGATATCCCATTTATTTGGATCCTGATGGGGATTATTGTCGATAAATAAATATTCTTTTTCTATCGACAATTCTTTAATCTCCAGCCTTGAATTTTTTGAAATATCTACAGTAAATTTTTTATAATTTTGTGTTTGTAAAAACTCATTAATTTCCGTTGTATATAAAATAACATTATAATCAGTATGTTTTAAGGTTTCCTCTATGATTTTAAGACAACGTTTTTCGTCTCCACCGTTATAATAAGAAACTCTCGGTTGTATAAAAGCAATTTTAATCATTAGATTTCGAAATTAATCTTTTATATTTATCTATATTTTGTTCAAACTCTTCCTGTTTTTTCTCTGCTGAACCAGAGCGAGGTAAATGATTAATATGATAAACACCCGTGGATATAACTGGTATTATGTAATTTCCCTTAGACACCGCTTTTGCTCCAAAAAATGTATCCTCAAGCCCCCACCCTTTAAACTCTTGTGAAAACCCTCCGATAACATCGAATGTATGTCTTCTCATAGACATATTATGTCCAACAACCATTGTGGGTAAATCATAAAAACCTATCTTCCTACCATATCCAAAATCACGAAAGTAATTAGTTTCTTGTAAGATTTCAACTAATTGATCTTCGGACTGTTTGTATATTCCAACTTGATCTTGTTTAATCGTTTTTTTAATTCTTGAATCATCAAAAAAATCTGGGACACTAATTCCGTTTTTTATTTTACCCAGAGAAACTTCGGCATCATTCTCATCTATATTTCTTTTTAAAGAAACAAAAATTGAGTTCGGTATTATCTGATTTCTTACACAATGTTCTAAAAGATAATTTTTGGATAAAACAATGTCAGAATCAAGAAATATCAATATATTGTTTTTTGATAAACTGACACCAGTATTCCTTGCGATGGATAATCCCTGATTAGTATCGAGCGAAACTATTTTTAGTTTAAAACTAAAAGTGTAACCACTAACTACTTCACATAAATTTTTTACCGAACCATCATCTACCAAAACTACTTCGACACTTGATAATTGTTCTTTATTCAGATCTTGCGATTCTATTGACAAAAGTGTTTGTATGATTGTTCTCTCTGAATTATAGGAAGGTATAATTATAGAAACAGGAACAAAAAGATCTTTGTTTTCCAGTGATTGGAAACTTAGTAATTCTTCTCCCGTAAGAATAGAGTAAGCTTGATCATATAGAGAATAATCATTAGAAAGTGAATCAATCTTAATCTTTAAACTATTGTTCGTGTTATTTATATCAATTCCACATTTATTAGCAAAAGATGTGATCTTGCTATTTATACAATTTAATTTATCTACGATCACCTCATTGTCTAATTTCAATTTTTCAATCAATTCAGAGATCTTTTCTCTTGTAAAAACTTCTAATTTTAAACCATCAACAAAAGACTGCACCGTTACATCTTCATAATGGTAAGTTATTAAATTTCCTATCAACGTGTTAGTACTGATAGACAGAATAAGCTTGTTATCTTTAAAATAGTTAAATTTTAAAATCTCTCCGATATTACAGGAATTAAAATCAATTTTTGCTATAAACCTTAAAAAACCTTTTATATTTTTATTCTCTAAATTTATATATGCAGTTCTATCTTCGATTAGATCACCTCCCTTTGAGTATAATCTAAAGTGACAATTGGTTGGTGACAGATATATATGAATTTCTCTTTCATTCTCCTTACTATTGATGGCATACAAAGCCATCTCAGGTAAAATTTCTGGTAAACCGAATGCTTGATTAGCGATTGATACTATCCTGTCAAACTCACTTGATTTAAATTTACTGTATTTATTTTTCATGTCTTGATTGAACCATGATGGCTTTTAGAACGTCACGCTCAATACGAATTATTTCTTGAATTTCTGGTTTTATTAAGTCTGTTACTTCATAGGTAGCAATATTACCATGTGAGAGCTTCTCGGGTAAATACTTTTTTACCTTATCTAGATATGTCCATGAAATACTCGGTAAATCACCCAACGGAACGTATGCTACTAACTGTTTGGATAAATCTTTGGCAATTTCCAAAAATTCATACATTATGAAAACAGTTGCTGTGTGTCCAATTATTACATTAAGAGTATTGTCATAATCCCTGTGTTCAAGTGAACCAAGAAAATCATACAACCTGTAGGTAAACTCAGCACATGATTCTCCAAACTCAGAAAACATTGAGTCTAATTCTGGGTATAAACTAGTACCATCTAGCTGCTTAAGAGGGTCACCAAATCTATATAATAAATTTTTTTTATCAAACGATTGCTCCCAAAATGCTTTCCATGCTACAGACAAGAAAGGAACAAAGTCACCATCTTTGTAACCCTCCGGAAAAATCAACTTTCCTTGATCCAGGTCAACTAGTCGGCTATCGGGTTGAAGTGATATATTTAAACCCGCTTCTTTAGCTAACACCCCATTCTTAACTAATATGGCGGTATCATTTGTCCTTTTTTGTGTTGAAAAAATAAAATCAACTCTCTCTTTTCCCAACCTTTTACAATCCTCTATAATTTTATCTGTTATCTCATCAATAGTAGATTCCTGTCCTTCTTTCAATGGAGTATCAAAACCATATGTCATCAAAGCATCCACATCTTCTAAATGCCTAACTCCTATTATTTCTTTTTTTAAACTTGGTAATCCTTCCATATTACTTATCTATTTTTTTTATTTCATCAATAATTTTAGATCCAACTTCTGTGTTAAGCCAATCTATTTTTTTCAACAAATCTGAGAAGGATACAAAAACTCTTTCCTCAATTTCAAAACCGTCTTTGTTTGGAATGAAAGGAACTATCTCCTTTATGCGAGCGTAAAAACGGGCCTGAAAAATCGTTTGTAGTTGTGTCATTTTGTCCGGTGTATACATATCTACTTTTGTAACACCAATAAAGATTACATCTTCAGTTTTGAGCAGAGTTTCTTCCATCAATTCTCTTCTAAAAGCATCTTGTGGTAATTCTCCGACCTCACACCCTCCCCCAGGGAGACTGTAGTGACTCTGTCCAGTTTCTCTAACTACACAAAATTTTCTAGATGAAATATCCCTACAGAAACCATAGACCTGTGTCACCGGAGTATTGAAATCAATATTATTTTTAACAAAACTAAATTCATAAAGTATACCCATGATATTTAACCTATTTCTCGCAAATAATAAAATGTTAGATAATTGGTTATTATCCTCTCTTTTACCAACGTATTGATCAAGTTCTTTGAACGACACTACTTCTCTACTTAAAATATCTTTTGGTTTTTTCCAATCCGGAATATATTTTTGCACAAAAGAAAGCGTTACGAGTATTATACTTGGGGATGGATAAACCTGTTTGACATCCATATCCACTTGAGTAGACAAAACTTCAAAATACCCAATAATTTGATGATGATCAACAGTAATACCCGCTTCTTCTTTTAACTCACGATTAACAGCATCCCGCCAACTTTCATCTTTTTCTATGTGACCACCAGGAATGTCCCACCACCCATTTTTTGATTGCCTAACGAGAAAAACTTTGTTGTTTAATATGGGCACAGACAAAACAGCTGTAATATGTAAACCATATGGAACAGATCCTGATTCTTTAAACAGAGAAGAATACTTGACGTTTTTATTTGTGTAGCTGTATTCTGGGTGATTTAACATAGACATAATTGTACATATATTATGCAATATAATCAATTTTGAATATTTTATGCAAAATTTATCGCCTTTACTTCTTTTGCTAGTGGTGAGTGAATAATTTGTTCTATTCTGTCTAGAACTTTTTTGGATGCGGCTCTGAAATCTTCTACAGTTGGATTCTCTATGTTAATAATTTCTTCCTTGGTCATTGGTTTACATACAGTAATCACAACCTTTCTTTTTCTAGTTATAAAATCCCAAAAAGATATGTTGTAAAAAGTACTTATTGCTATAGGTACCACCGTAGCTCCTGTTGTATGAACCAGATATCCCAAACCTCCTCTTGCTGGGCCTATGTGACCATCTAAGGTCATTTTTCCTTCAGGAAATAATGAAATGGTATTACCTTTTTCCAACAAAAAAACATGGTTCTCTAATGCAGTAGCATAGTCTTTATATCCAGAATAAACAGGTGAACCACCAAGAATATCAAAGAATAAACCACCATATATATATCTTCTCCATCCAAATTTGGATTGTTTATACTTTTCTCTCTGGTTTGTTAAAAAATATATTGGATAAAAACTAGAAAAAAAAGGAAGTACTAAAGGTATCACTGTAACATCCATCTCACCAGTATGATTTGGAGCAAGTATAATAGGTTTTTTTAAATTTTTTAAATTTTCTTTCCCTCTTATTTCCAGATGAAGAAAAGAATAATACAAAAAAGAAAAAACTATCCAAGCGACTTTTTGTAAGAATATTGGTATGTAGTAGTGATGTTTTTTCATTCTTTTTGCAAAGAAAAAACGCCCATTAATGAGGCGCTTTTTCTAACTGTTCTTTTTGAGGACGTAAATTCTATTAAAAATAACTGAAAAACTTCTATTGCCCACATTAATTAGTGTGGGTTCATGATGTCTCTCGTGCTCTTTGTAACTGGTCAAATCAGTGTTCATTTTCGAACCTAACTATAGCATATTTACCAACAAAAAGTCAACTTTAGTTTATTTGGATGGTAAAATAATCTCAGTAAAAGTTAGTTTTGAGTCAAAAGTTTTTTTGGAAAAATAAACTAAATCCTCATATTTTACTTTCTTCAGATATCTTAGCTCCATTGTTTGTGATATTGGTTTGCCAAACCTGCTTATATCTCCTATCGTTCCTTCCGTTATTCTTTCTGATATCGTTTCTCTTGATTCTATTTGATCAATAGTAACAATTTTCAAAAGTTCAAATTTTTCCTTGTACAATCCATTCTCTATTTCACTTATAGTATTCCAAAATTCTTTTTCTACTATTTCTATGTTCTTTTCTTCAGTATTAATATTCATATAAATTTCAGAAAAATCATTATAGAAACCAGCTTTAGTTGTTACTCCATAACACAAACCTTTTTCAAAACGCAGTTTTTCATTTAGCAAGTCTCCTATTAGTGTTCTAAAAAGAGAAGCTACAGATATTTCGTTTCTAGATAAAGGGTTTAATGCTCTGTAGATAGTAATTTCTACTTGTTCTTTAGGATCACCTATCTCATTACTAGTTTTAATAATCCTGTTTACCTTTGTCTTAGGTACTTCATTTTTATTATATTCTTCTGATTTATTTATATTGATATCCTTAAACAAAGAGTCAATATGTTTTATGTGTTTATCTTCTACTGCACCAGATAAAACAACAAAAAAATTACCCTTCATGTATTTTTCAGAATGCCACTGTCTTAAATCTTCTTGAGTTATTTTCAGTATAGTCTCAGGCCAACCCAAAGGGCTTTGCATTCTGGAAAAATTGTGACCGTGAAAAAGAATATCTGCAACTTCTTTTGTATAAGAAAGAAACTTTTCATTTTTAAATCTTCTCCATGATTCTTGGGTTATAACCTTTCTTTCGTGTTCCACTTCTTCTTTCAAAATAAATGGTGAAAAAACCATATCTTTTATTCCCACCAAAACATTTCTATAGTTTTTTGGTAGACATTTTAAATGATAAGTTGTTTCGTAAAAACCAGTAGAAGCATTCCATGAATTTAATGCATATTTTTTTGACCACTCTCTTACTGATTTTTTATCTTTAAATTTAGGAGAACCATCAAAAATCATGTGCTCTAAAAAATGAGACAAACCTTCTTTTCCTTTAGGATCACTAAATGATCCAGTATTAAAAACCAAGTAAATATTTATGCATGGTGCCCATGGTAAATTTTTATAATACACATTTACCCCATCTATTTTCTTTTTTGAAAAATTATAAGGGTCAAAGTTTTTTAGATGCATAAATGTGTGATACAAATAATAATTTCTACTCAGATCTTAATGCTTCTATCGGATCCATTTTAGCTGCAGATCTTGCGGGAAAAACTCCAAAAAATATTCCGATAGATGCAGAAACTCCAAAGGCCAGAACAACCGCATAGATAGGTACAGAAAATATCCAAGTTAAATTCGCATTTTTAGCAATTATTGAAACAATCCAACCCAAAAAAGAACCGAAAGCTATACCCACTACTCCACCAAAAACAGTAACTAATACAGCTTCTGTTAAGAATTCTTTCATAATATCACTTTCTCTAGCTCCTAAAGCCTTTTTTAATCCTATTTCTGAAGTTCGTTCTGTTACAACAACATACATAATATTCATAATACCAACACCTCCTACTACCAAAGATATTGCTGCTATTGCTATAAGTAAATATGTAATTCCGCTAAAAATAGTATTGAAAGTTTCCAGTGCTTGAGCTTGAGTTTGTACAGAAAAATCATCTTTGTTTGGATCTGTAATATTATGATTTCTCCTCATCAAGGATTTTATTTGTTCTGCTGTTGCTTCAGCCTTATTTATATTTTCTAATTGAACTATTCCTACCGACATATAATCTATTCCTAACATTTTTTTCTGAGCTGTATTGAGAGGAATAAATACAATGTTATCTGTCTCAGAAAGAGCTCCTTGTGCTTTATAAACCCCAATAACTTGAAAATTAAGATTACCTAAGCGAAACAATTTACCAACTGGCTCATCTTGGCCAAATAAATCTAGAGCGATACTACTACCCAAAATGGCTACAGTAGCCCCACCCAAATCCTCCGCCTGTGTATAAAACCTACCCTTGGCTAACTCTGTTTTATCAATGTTAAATCTACTTGCTGATGCACCATAATAGATAGTACTTTTTTTATTATCTCTGTATGTAGATAATGCCAATCCCGTAACTATACCGTAATTATCTACTACGTTTGGTAATTTTTTTATATCTTCTAGATCTCTTTGTTTGAAGCTTGAAATAGTTATTCCTGTAAAGGCCGCACTGACTTGATTATCAGAATTGGAAGCCGCTCTGTTTTTCGTTGTTGGTGGAATTTTTGTTTGTATAAACAAAGTATTACTACCCATAGTAGCTACCTGTGCATCAATAAGAGATCTAAAACCTGCACCCGCAGATAAAACCAAAATAACAGTGCCGATACCAATAATAATTCCCAACATTGTCAGTCCGGTTCGTCCTGGATTTGCCCTAAGAGCTTTGATGGATTGTTTAAATGCTGTGATCATAATTATTATTCATAACGAAGTGCATCTATGGGATTAAGTTTTGCCGCTTTAAATGAAGGATAAAGACCAAAAATCACACCAGTTAAGGCCGAGACTCCCATAGCTAATAGAATAGAAGTAATTGAAATGACAAAATCCCAATCAAAACCCATATATTGCATTAGTATGGCCATAAGGTAAGAAATGATTATTCCTAAAATAATACCTATAATACCTCCAATAGAAGTCAAAATACCTGCTTCAAAAATAAACTGCTTGAGAATATTTCCATTCGTGGCTCCTACAGCCTTTCTCAAACCTATTTCTCTCGTTCTTTCGGCAACTGTAACAAGCATAATGTTGAGAATACCTATACCACCCACAAATAAAGCAATGGCAGCCATAGAAGTTAAAAATAAACTCAGAGCAGAAGTTATAGTTGTTAACAAATCTACTGCACTAGCTAAATTTCTTATTGTAAAATCAACATCATCATCGAGAATGATATGGTGTTGCTGTTTTAAGACAGAATTTATATTACTTATTGTTTGGTCTAAATTTTCTGAAGAATTAACTTTAACATTTATAGCTTGAAGATGATGAATACCAAGAAGCTGACCTTGAGCAATGGCTAAAGGGATAAAAACTTGATTATCTTGGTCCTGAAAAAACGCACTTCCCCTTGGAGAAATAACACCAACAACACGTAGAGGCACTCCACCTGCATTTGTTTGAGAACTACTTTTTATTTTTATGACTTGACCTATGGGATTTACACCACTGTCACCAAAAAGTTCTTTAGCCACAGTTGAACCCAGAACAACCACATTGGCAGAACCATCAAGATCTGATTGGTTCATAAATTGTCCTGATTGCATTGTGAAATTTGTGACTTTTGAATAACCAGAATCAGTTCCCACAAAATTGGTATCTGTTGTTTTATTCTGCCAAGTAGCAGACCCTGTACCGCGAACAATAGCGTTAACTGCCAAAGCATGTGGAACTTGCGAAGGAGAACGTAAAGCTTCTGCGTCTGAGTTTACTAGTGTGGTAATAATTACTCCATATACTTGTGCTGGAGGACCTTTTGGGTCACTTTTTCCTGGTTGAACGCTCAATAAATTTGTTCCGAGCTTATTAACTTGCCCCAAAACCAAAGATTGTGCTCCGGCACCCAGAGAAATTATGATAATAACTCCTGCTACTCCAATAACTATTCCAAGCATAGTTAAAAACGACCTTCCTTTCCTAGCAAGTAAGTTTCTAACAGTCATTTTTACAGTTGATACAACCCCCATTTTATTTTTTAAGTTCTTTATCGGCCGTTGCTATAGTACGATTTTTTATTTTTTCATCACTTATGATTTTTCCGTCTTTTATGTGAATAATGCGTTTTGCATGATTGGCGGTATCCATTTCGTGAGTAACTAGAATAATTGTTCTTCCTTTATCATTAAGTTTTTGTAAAATTTCAAGAACAGCATTTCCAGATTTGGAATCTAGGTTACCGGTTGGTTCGTCAGCAAATATAACTGCAGGATCACAAACTAAAGCTCTGGCAATTGCAACACGTTGTTTCTCTCCTCCCGAAATTTGATTGGTATAAAAATCCAAACGATGTGATAACCCCACATCAGCCAAAGCTTTCTTCGCCAAATCATCATGATTTTTTTTGTTACTATAAATCAAGGGAAGTTTTACATTGTCTAATACTGTGGTTCTAGCAAGAAGGTTGAAAGATTGAAACACAAAACCTATACGTTCGTTTCTGAGTTTTGCTAGATAATCCTTATCAAAATCCTTGGTATCTTGACCTTCAAATTCATAGAGACCTGAAGTTGACCTGTCCAAAAAACTCAAAATGTGCATGAGGGTGGATTTACCAGAACCAGAAGGACCCATGATAGCTACAAACTCCCCTTGTTCCATAACAAAATCAATACCATGTAATACTGGAGTAGCAATGCCATCATTTGTATAATCTTTTTTTAGACCCTCAACACGTATTATTGGCATATTTATTTTATGTAAGTCACCACCTCTTGACCTTCTGTTAATCCTGAAAGTATTTCTGTTAAACCACTATCAGCTTCTAAACCAGTAGTTACTTCTACCTCATGAAATGTCTTGGTTTTTGTATCATCAATAACCCTAACGTATCTTTTATTTTCTTTATTTATTATTGCAGATGATGGCACCACTAAAACAGCTTTTTTTTCTGCAACCAAAATAGTCATATTTGCGGTCATTCCAGGTTTTATATTTGGAATATTCTCCAAACTTCCTATAACTTTATAATTAACCACTCCTGAAACCACTGTAGATGCAGGATTCACAACCAAAACTTTGCTTTCAAAATGTTCATATGGGCCCAAGGCATCAAATGTGTTGTCTATAATTTGCCCAACTTTTACTGAAGCAATATCTGCTTCACTAACCAAGGCCTCAGCATACAATTCACCTACATTTTGCAATTTCATAACTTCTTTCATTGCTTGTGCTAGTTCTCCCAATTTAATATCAACTTGAGTTATTGTTCCAGAAGCTGGTGCTCTTAACACCGTATTATTCAAAGCGACCTCTGCTGAATCTACCTGACCTTGGGCTGATAAAACTTGAGCATTAGCAATTTCAACATCTTCGGTTCTTGCTGGAGCTTGTTTTAAGGATAATGTTGCCTTTGCCTGATCTAGTGTAGCCTGTGCACTCAAAATAGCCTGATTGTACGTGGTTATAGTTGTGTAGGATGTGTCAACACTGGATTTTCCAGTAACAACACCAGTAAGATAAGTTGTTAAGGTGGTTTGACTACCTCCTGAAGTTATTTGTGTATGAGTTGTCAAAACATTAATGATATCTGAAAGATAATTAGTTATATAAGTTAAATTAGAAAGAGAATCTTTTGTAACTTGATTAATATTTTCCTCGTTTATGCTTGCGAGTTCGATTTGCCAAGCCAATAACATGGAATTAATCTTCACTCTTTTATCATTTATTATTCCAACTAATTGTTGGTTAGTTTGAACAGTTCCTGAAACTCCAAATTGTGGTGTTATCGAATTAGGATTGGAAAACAAGTTGTTTGTGTAAGACAAAACTGCTGTGTTTGCGTCATTATACGCAGAAGAAAGTTGATTTAGTAAATTTTGTTTAGCATTAGATAGAGCAGTGGAAGCAACATCGACAGCGGCCTTGGAAACCGCAATATCTTCAACTGTAGCTGCAGCTACTATCTTGTTATAATTTGCTTTAGCTTGAGCCAGTGTACCCTGAGCACTTTTTAGAGTAGCTAAAGCTGTACCTTGGTCCAAAATAGCCAAGGTTTGTCCCGATTTAACTAAATCACCTTCCTTAACATATATTTGCTTTACAACGCCTCCTGCTTGGAAACTAAGACTCAAATTTGTAGTACTTACAACCTGGCCAGTAGTCAAAACTGTCTTTTCTACATCCTGTATTTTTGCTGTATCTACTTGAATATCACTCCCTTCCCCATTTCTACTAGCTAGAAACCACAAACCCAAAACCACAACCAAACCCAAAGTAGACCAGATAACTTTCTTTTTTGTGAAAAAAACTTTTACTTTTGCAATGATCGTGGAATTATTCATGTGGATATATTTATTTTTTATAATAAAAAGTGTATAACTGACGCCTAATTATACTCCTAAACAAACCTAAATACAAACTTATTTTAAGCCTTTACAATTCGCCGCTGGTAAATATCCTGCTTTTCTTGCTTCTTCTATTGAAGAAAATTTTATTTGATTTTCTGGTTTTATCATTTTTACTGTACCACACCAGGGGAAATAGTATTTTTTACCGTTTTTTGAACCTATAACCTGCCCGCCCTCTCGTTCGGTCGGAAGCAGGCGGGCTTCCCCACTATCAACATTCGATTCTGGGGTTATTGCGGAATTTCCAGTTAAAACATTGGCTGTTTCAGAAGCATTTGGATACCCTATTTTTATAGGCATATGTCTCTCTTCTAAGGCCGAAAGACGGCCTAATGTAAAGAATATACTAGCTATAATTAAAATAAGGATTAAGTTATAAAAAGGCTTTACTTTTTGGAGCAAATCATTTATACTCATGTCTACGTATTTTAACAAAGTTATTATTATAAACAAAGGATATGGCACATAAAAAGTCCGCGGGAACAACAAAAAACGGTAGAGATTCGAATCCAAAATACCTTGGGGTTAAAATCACTGAAGGTGATAAAACACAGGCTGGTTCAATCATAATCCGCCAAAGAGGAACAGATGTTCTTCCAGGCAAAAACGTTAGTATGGGAAAAGACCATACCCTATTTGCATTGGTTAGTGGAACAGTAAAATTCGGAACAAAGAGAAAGAAACATTTTGATAATACTGTTATGACAAAAAAGGTTGTGCATGTCATTTAAATTCAAAAAATAACAAACAAAAGAGCCCCATCAGGGGCTCTTTTGTTTTTGTTAATAGACTTGACATTTAGGCACTAAGTATGCTATAATACTTACACAATACACCGTGTCAGGCGCCTTTTAACTTTTTACAGTACTTCTATGTTTACTTTAAATTTTGCACTCTTGCCCAGAACCTCAACAGTAACCTCGTGTTCCCCTACCTCCTTTATTGGTTTGTCTAGTTTTATAGAATCAACATCAAGATTGAGTCGTGCTGTTTTCAGTATTTCTTCAACCAACCTTTCTTTTGTAATACCTGCAAACAAGTGACCCTTGTCGTTGGCCTTTTCTTTTATATTAAGTACTAATGTTTTTATGGCCTCTAAATTTTTCACAAGTAATTCTCCTTGAACTTTCTTCTCCACCATATCTTTCTGCTTCATCACCTCTATATTTTTCTCTGCTTGAGCTGTGGCTATTTGTGCCAATCCTTTGGGTATCAGCAAATTCACGGCATATCCCTCTGCCACATTTTTAATATCGTACTTTTTGCCCACCTTTGGGACATCTTTAAGTAATATGACTTTCATGAGCCTATTTTAGCACAAACCATAGAGTAGTCGAGCCTGTCTTTATGATGCGCAAAAAAGGGATCTTATTTATTCAAATATTCCAAAGCTGATTTAATTTGAACATCATTCCCTTTCAAAAATTCTTTTTCATCAAACTTTACAACAATATCAGGAGTCAATCCACCTTGAGAAATAGAGTTACCATTTGGAGTAAGCCATCTAGCTATAGTTACCTTTAGACTAGTATCTGTAGTTATCGGCACCAGTTCTTGTACAGATCCCTTACCATAAGATTGTGTTCCGATTAGTGTAGCCACTCCATGTTCCTTTAGTGCACCTGCCAATATCTCTGATGCACTAGCCGAGCCTCCGTCTATCAAAATCACCATTTTTAAATTTTCGTTAAAAATGTTATAGCCTTTACTTCTGAATATTTGTGCATCTTGTTCTTTTTTAAAATCCTCTTTAACTATAACCTTCCCTGCAGGCAAAAACCATGATGCCATATCTACTGCCGCCTCAAGATATCCTCCAGGATTGCCTCTAAGATCTAGAATAAGTTTATGATGACCTGATTCTATAAATTCTCTGAGTGCATTTCTAAATGAGTTTGAAGAAATAGCAGAGAAGTTGTACAGATGAATTATAAACACATCTCCTTTTGTTTCAGTGTCTATTGTAGGAATGTCAATAATATCTCTAACTACTTCTACTTCTATGGGTTCTTTTTCTCCCTCACGAACAATAGTGAATCTCACTTTTGTGCCTTTTGGTCCTTTTATCAACTTTATAGCTTCCGAAGTATTCAATCCATTTGTTACTGTTTCATCTATTTTTACTATTTTGTCTCCGGATTTTATTCCAGCCCTATATGCGGGTGTATTTTTCAAAGGGGCGATAACTGTGAGCACATTGTCCTTCATTCCAACTTCCATACCTACGCCTTCAAAATTTCCACTTATCTCATCTGCAAAACTTTTTGATTCAACTGGTGGAAAAAATATTGTATAAGGATCACCTAGAGAATTGACCATACCTTCAATTGCTCCATATACACGTGTTTGATCATCCACTTTTTCTGTACTAGTTGCTCTAGTAGAAACATATTTTTCATTAATAACCTCCCAGGCTTTCCAGAACGAAGCAAAGTCTATGTTTTCACCAATACCTGCATTTTTATTTAAGATAGAAGCAAGCCTATCATTTTCTGATTGACTTGATTTCCCTGAATAATACCCTAGAGAAAATATCGCCAAAACTGCAATTATTATTGCAAAAATATATACTCTGTATTTAAAAAAATTACTCATCAGTCCTTAATTATCGCAAGAAACTGTATTGTGGTCAACTTAAAATTTCGTTATACTATGATTTATGACACAGATTTTCTTGCAAAACACACTCAGTAGTAAAAAAGAAGAATTCGTTCCAATAAAAACAGATGAAATTTCTATGTATAGTTGTGGACCTACTGTTTATGATTTTGCACATATCGGTAATTTTCGTACTTTTATACTTTCAGACATCTTGAGACGAACTTTTGAATATAATGGATACAAAGTAGACGGAGTGATGAATGTCACAGATGTTGATGACAAAACAATAAAAAGAAGTCGTGATGAAGGAATAAGTCTCGAAACTCTTACTCGCAAATATGAGGATTTGTTTTTTGCTGATCTTGAGATTTTAAACATAAAAAGACCAGGTAAAACTCCTCGTGCGACAGAAAGTATAAAAGACATGATTATTCTAATAGAAAAAATGCTTGAGAATGGCCACGCATACAAAAGTTCAGATGGAATTTATTTTGACATAACCAAATCAAATAACTACGGTCAATTGGCTCATTTAAATCTAGAAAACTCCACCAAAGAGAGAATAGCAAACGATGAGTACGATAAAACTAATCCCAGAGATTTTTCTCTGTGGAAGTTTTATTCAGAAGAAGATGGTGATGTGTCATATGATGCACCTTTTGGAAAAGGTCGCCCAGGTTGGCACATAGAATGTTCTGCTATGTCAATGAAGAACCTTTCTGAAACCATAGATATTCACACCGGAGGCTCCGATCTAATATTCCCCCACCATACAAACGAAATAGCACAGTCAGAAGCTGTAACTGGTAAAACTTTTGTAAATTATTGGATACATGGTGGGTTTATAACTGTAGATGGCAAGAAAATGAGTAAATCTTTAGGAAATATTTTTACACTAGAAACTTTAACAGGAAAAGGTTTTGATCCACTGGCCTTTAGATATTTAACCTTAGGAACACACTATAGTGGAATGTTGAATTTCACTTGGGAAGCTTTGGAAGGTGCTCAAACAGCATTAAAAAAATTGAGAGCGAAAATGCAAGAATTTGAAAGTGACAATACGCAAAGCGACTCAACCAAAACAGAGGAATACAAAAATCAATTCGTGGTTTCAATAAATGATGACCTAAATATGCCACAAGCTATAGCCACAGTCTGGCAAATAGTAAAAGACGAGGAATTGAGTAATGGTGATAAAAAATCACTAATCTTGGATTTTGATAGAGTCTTGGGATTAGATTTAGAAAAGGTGGAGTCTTTTGAAATACCTGAAAATGTACAAAACCTCATAAAAGAGCGCGATTTAGCAAGAAATAACAAAGATTTTGCCAAGAGTGACGAAATAAGAAATAAGGTTGAAGAATTAGGTTTTGATGTTAAAGATACTGAAAAAGGACCTGTTATCTCACCCTCTCCATCACCATCGCCTTCTCCAGCTCCCGAAGAATAAGACTTATTTAATCCACACGTTATCAACTTTTTTCTAGGTAGTCTGAAAAAACCTGCCCATGCTAGAATATCTGTAATGCAAAAAACAGTAATAACTCAAACCGTACAAAATAGACTTAGAATACCTCCACAAAACCTAGAGGCTGAAATGGCACTACTTGGTTCTATCATGCTTCGACCGGAGGCCTTATTTGATGTAACAGATGTTGTAAATGCTGACTCTTTTTATTCCGAAAAGCATCGTGTAATTTACGAAACCATGTTGGAGCTTTTTGTAAAACGTTCTCCTATTGATCTATTATCAGTTTCAACTCGCCTAAAAGAAAAAGGATGGTTAGATCAAATCGGTGGAAATACTTACCTAACTGAACTAGTAAATGTAGTACCGTCATCAAGCAACATTGCCTACTATGCTGAAATCGTTCAGAAAAAATTTATGATGAGAAAAATCATAGAAGCTTCTGACCATATTTCACAATTAGGTTATGATGAGACAAAAGAACTAGAAGAAATATTGGACAGTGCAGAGAAAAAGCTTTTTGATGTCACCCAGTCCCATTCTTCTCACAAATTTGTCTCATTGAAAGACGAATTGACTGAGGCTTGGGATCGTTTGGACAAACTTCATACTGAAGGGCAAGGTATGCGAGGTGTGCCCACGGGTTTCACTGATCTTGATTTTAAATTAGCCGGTTTCCAAAAATCTGATCTTATTATTCTCGCCGCTAGACCAAGTATGGGAAAAACAGCGTTAGCTCTAGATATTGCTCGTCAAACTGCAGTCAATCATAATACTTCTGTTGGAATATTCTCTCTTGAGATGTCTTCTCAACAATTGGTAGATAGAATGCTTGCCGCACAGTCTAATGTTGATGCTTGGAAAATGCGTACAGGAAAGCTTTCAAGACAGGACGACTTTGAATCAATACGCAATGGATTAGATAAATTGAGTCGTGCACCCATTTATATAGACGATCAACCAGGAAATAATATTTTGAAAATGCGTTCTATCGCTCGCCGACTAAAAAGTGAAAAAGGTCTTGGTATGATTATTGTTGACTACTTGCAACTCATGGTTCCTACTCAAACCAAAAATGACAACCTGGTTCAACAAACAACAGAAATATCAAGATCATTGAAAAACCTTGCTCGTGAGCTAGATGTGCCTGTATTGGCTCTGTCACAGCTTTCTCGTGCCGTAGAAGCCCGTGGTGGTCGCCCTCGCCTATCTGACCTTCGGGATTCTGGTTCTATTGAGCAGGACGCTGATGTAGTTATTTTTATTCATCGTGAGGACAAATATAAAGAAGAATCAGAAAAAACAAATATTGCTGAAATTTTGATTGAAAAACACAGAAATGGAGAAACTGGAAAGGTTGATTTATTCTTCAATGAAAAGAAGGCTACTTTCCAAAGCATGGATAAGTCCCAGTATGGTGGAGCAGAAAAAGAATTTAGTGATTTTTAGAATCAAAAAACACCATCCAATGTGAATTGAAATGGTGTGCGCTCGGCCGGGGAACCATTGTCCCCGGCCGATTCGTCTTAGTACGGCACCGACGGTTCTTGTGTACACGTCGGCTTGAGGAAATACGCGAGACTTTCTCGTCGTGACGGATCTTGCCCAAACAAAATCACCGGGAAGTCCCGAACTTCCAGCACGACCCTGTCACCAATGTTGCACCGATGCCATTCGTCTGCCGTCTTGTCCAGGTCTGCCACGATAACGCGGGCAGTGTTGCCCTGGTCATCCACGAGTTTGTAGTTCCTGTCACTGAACCGCGGAATCTCCAGAACATCGTCGATCCAGACGTTGTCGGTGAGACCCGCCTTGATCTCAAAGGCTCTTGCTCTCGAGACCTTGGCAACGCCCGTGGGAAGATGGTTGGAAGCCGAGAGAATATCCCGACCCATGATCAGCACAACAGCGCTGATCACAAAGAGACCACCAGCGATGATAAACCACCGAAGTCTTTCCATTGCTATCCCCTTTTCAAAGTCTTACGCCAAAGTACTTACCCTGTAGTATTATACTCCAAATAAGACTTAAAGTCAAGCAAGACAAACATCTTTCTTATTAGGCTCACTATCTGTTAAAATACTCTGGATGGATAACACTCAAAAACTAATAGAGCTTTTTAAAGAGTTCCCTGGTATAGGCCCACGACAAGCTAAAAGGTTTGTGTACTTTTTACTAAATAGAGACATTTCATATGTACAAACTTTGTCAAAACTTATGACGGATGTTAGGGGCACTGTACATTCCTGTGACACTTGTTTTCGTTTCTTCCCCAATACCACACACACCACTTGTTCTATTTGCAGAGATGAAACAAGAGACGGCAAACAATTAATGCTTGTTTCAAATGATGTGGATTTTGAAAATATTGAAAAAACTAGATTCTATAATGGCTACTATTTTATTCTCGGGGGCACAGTTCCCATTCTAGAGAAAAACCCAGAAAAAAGAATACGCCAAAATGATTTAATCAAAATAATTGAAAAAAGAATCGGCACAGGACTGAGTGAAATTATAATAGCTCTGAATTACAATCCCGAAGGTGAAAATACCCTATCTTACCTAACCCAAATCCTGAAACCCATTACAGACCCGCCTGCTCCCGACCGAACGGGAGGGCGGGCAGGCAAAAATAATATAAAAATATCAACTCTCGGCCGAGGTCTCTCAACAGGAACAGAGCTAGAATACTCTGATTCAGACACAATCAAAAACGCCCTCAAAAACAGACAGTAGAAATAGCTGTTTACCTTTTGCTATTATTGTGCTATTATGTAGGAACTATGACAAATCATAGATTTTTCCAAATGAATACAGTGAAAAAAGCATCCGATTACGGTTGCGCTATTTCTGCTGGGACAATCTATGAACCTCAAGTTTAATTCATTCTTCATTTTTGGGATACATGGACTGCCTCAGCAATAACGCTGAGGCAGTTTTGTTCTTTGCAAGGAGAGATGAAATGACTAGCACACAGAAAGTCGTCTTTCTCGAGGGTAGGATCGTGAACCTTCGTCCACTCCACAAGTCAGACATCCCCGCTCTTACCCGCTGGATCAATGACCCAGACGTCCGAGAATTCATCACCAACTCGTTCCCTCAAACTGAAAAACGAGAGGAGGAGTGGTACGAGAGGATTGGTTCGGATGAAAAGAATATTGTCATGGGTATTGAAACCAAAGATGGTGTTCTCATCGGAACGATGGGGATCCACAACATCAACTGGATCGACAGGAACGGTACTACTGGCGCCCTCATCGGCGAGAAAGAGTACTGGAACCGTGGATTCGGGACCGACGCTAAGATGATTTTGCTCGAGTACGCATTTAATACTCTGAACCTTCGCAAGATCTGTTCAGATGTCATCTCGTACAACAAGCGGAGCCTCCACTACAGCCTCCACTGTGGATATAGGATTGAGGGCAGGAGGAGAAAGCATGTTTGGAGGAATGGCAAGTTCTGTGATCTCATCCAGTTGGCCCTGTTCAAAGAAGACTGGCTGCCCATCTGGAAGAAGCACCAGAAGACTGGTAAGATCCGCTAGTCACAGCTGGGGCCCGTAGAAATACGGGCCCTTTTCTTGGATTTCAAAATCTCGTTGAATCCATAAATGAAATGGTGAGAAAAAGATTTTATAAATAAAACAGCCTCCGAGTGGAGGCTGTTTTATTGACTATTTTATTGTATCGATCTTTACTTTAAACCAAGGCTGTCTGTGCCCATTCTTTTTGAAATATCGGCTCTTTTGCTTGTATTTGATAACATCTACTGTCTTATTGCGTCCTACGGCCTCTAGAGTGCCTTCTACCTTTGCTGTAGCTATATATGG
Source organism: uncultured Candidatus Saccharibacteria bacterium (assembly GCA_964453075.1). Taxonomy (GTDB): domain Bacteria; phylum Patescibacteriota; class Minisyncoccia; order Phycocordibacterales; family DATDWN01; genus C7867-006. The sequence continues at coordinate 21,414 of CAYVNM010000001.1, read as the reverse complement.
AGTACCTATTTTAGTATCTTTTCCGTCTTCTACAAGTAAAACATCGTTAAAAGTGACCTTGTCTCCAACCTTAAAATCACCCTTTATTTTCTCAATTTTAACAACATCTCCCTTGGAGACCTTGTATTGCTTGCCACCTGTTTTTATAACTGCAAATTCCATAGTGTCCCAATACTACAAAAAATAGCTTAAAATTGCAAGTAATTAATACAAAGCAAAACCGCTTACCAGGAAGACCCGATAAGCGGAAATGGCCACTGCCGAAAGGACTATTTTTTACCTCCCTGTTCTTGAACTATTCGACGAGTGAGATAAGCTCCCAGCTCCGATCTCGGACGAGCAACTTCTGTGAAAACATCCCCTTCCCGAAGAAACCGACGACCACAGTACTGACAGTCGTGTGCACCCTTGTGCCACGACGGGCGCAACGCACCGCCACACCTAGGACATTTTGGAAACATGGTTCCTCCTCTCAGGAATGTTTCTTCTGAAAGACTAGCA
>CAYVNM010000001.1:0-20813 GCA_964453075.1 uncultured Candidatus Saccharibacteria bacterium | reverse complement strand
GGTTCAAAATCTATTGAGGTGCCTGTGATACGCACCACGTCTTTATCAATCTTCTTAAACTCCTTACTTGAGCTATTGTAATGGTTTACAACAGTGCCGAGCGCAGATCCGAGTCGCGCATGATAATCCTCATATTTTTTCAAATGAGTTCCAATCTCCCCCACTCTTTTTATAATATCTTTTGTTGTTTCTTCTATCTGCATAGCTTTGAGACCCTGCAAAACTGTCTGAAGATAAGCCAAGAAAGACGTTGGAGAAACAATAATAACCTTGTATTTTCCAGCAGCGCGCTGTATTAGGTTTTCTGTGTCTTCCGTTATGGCTCCTATTTTATTTATGAGCAAATCATAATAAATCGCCTCATGTGGAATAAACATGAAAGCAAATTCCATAGTTCCCTCTTCTGGCCTGATATATTTTGCGGTTTCTGTAATGCGGAGTTTCAAATCATTCACAAATAATTTTTCTAGTCTTTCTTTCTCAGTGGGATCATTGGTCTCTGACATTCGGTTGTAATTTTCCAATGAAAACTTGGAGTCAACTGGGATAATTTTATCTTTTACAAAAACCACAGCATCTACTATCTCTCCATTTTTGAATCCATATTGCATTTGATACTGGTTGGGAGCTAGTACGTTTTTCAAAAGTGTTTCAAGATAGTACTCCCCCAAAATTCCACGCTGTTTTGGATTTTTCAAAATATCCTGCAAGTTTTGTAGCTGGTCCGCAAAAGAAACCACCTGGCGGTTTGTTTCATCTAGTTTAGTTAAACCTTTTGTCACCTCGCGTATGAGACTGGCTGACTCACCGAGCTGAGTCCTGACAGACTCATTCATGTTTCTAGTGCTTTCTCCTATTTTTGCATCTACAACCCTATTGAGCTCATTTATTTGCTGGAGGATGAGTTTAAGCCCTGTATCATCTGTACTCCCTTTTGGTCTAAGTAGATATGCTATAAAAGCCCCACCCATAAATGCCAAAAAAATGATAATGACTATCGTTATGTTCATATTGTTATTATACTAAATGTATTGAATTTATGGTAATATTTGTGAGTATTTATGCATTGATTAATAATATTCTTATTAAATTTATGTCTCTACACAACACACTTAAAGAACAAATAAAAGAAGCTATGAAAGCTCATGACACAGTAAAATTGGGTGTCTTAAGAGGATTAGTTAGTAGCTGTACCAATGAACTTGTTTCTCTAAAAAGAACTCCTCAAGAAGAATTATCTGATGAAGAGGTTTTGAATGTAATCCGGAGAGCAGTAAAACAGAGAAAAGATTCTATTGATCAATTCACAAAAGGAGGTAGAGCTGACTTGGTAGACACAGAAAAGGCAGAACTAGCTGTTCTAGAAACCTACCTACCTCAAATGATGTCAGAGGACGAAGTAATGACTTTTGCTAAATCAAAAATAGAAGAAATAGGAGGGATAGATAAATCTAAAGCAGGAATGTTTATGGGAACTCTCATGAAGGAACTCAAAGGTAAAGCAGATGGAAATGTGGTAAAAAACGTTGTGGATAAACTTGTAAACTAACTATTGACACAAAGCACTATTTGGTGTTATTGTTTAATTCAGGAGGTATCGTACATGACACGACCCTGGAAAGGGAAAAGTCGTGGCAAGACGGCGAATAAAGTCTACAGAAAATCAGTGGACAATTCGGTCCGTGAGTACCGCAAGAGGCTGCAGGATCGCCCCCTCAGGCCAGCAAGCGAGGTTGAGGGCGACGACTACGCACGTCGCGCAGCGAACGACGACACCTATCGCGACTAGCGAGAGGTGTCACATGGGGAGGAGCTTCGGCCACCTCCCCTTTCCATTTATTTATTTTTTGTATTTTTCTAAAATCTCTGTTTCTATTTCATCTTTATTTCCACCGTATGTCAGGTATGAAAGTTGTTTCAAAGTCTCTACTATTTTAGAATTTCCTTGTTGGGGTGCTGAAGCTCGTATATTGAAAGCCTTTACTGGCTTACCTCCGACCAGCATCTTTAAATATGCATTGTAGTTATCTATATTCATAATATCCTTTGCGGTGAAAACAGGACTAAATTGTTTTTCTAAATATTCTGCGTCCTCTGCGCCAACTCTAAAAGCTGCAATAGACCCCACGTTACCGAATACAGCGTCTCTGATATCTTCTTGTAATTGAGCTATAAATTGATGAGCGATGTTAAGTGATAGTTTGTATTTTCTGGCTTCAGAAAGTATGGTGGCTATTGAATTTGTAGTTATATTTTGGAATTCATCAATATACAAATAAAAAGGAGGGAAATTTTTGCCAATAGAATCCACACGAGAAAGGGCCGCCATCAAAATTTTACCAACCAAAATAAGTCCAATCAAACTTGCGTTTATATCTCCGAGTCGTCCTTTGGACAAATTCACAAGTAATATTTTTTTATCATCCATGATTTCTCTGAAATCAAAGGATGATTTTTCTTGTGCAATGATGGGTCGCATGATTTCATTTGCAAGGAAAACATCGAATTTTGAGGTAATGTAAGGAACAATGTTGGCGAGAGAAGCCTCACCACCGGCTTTTTCCGCAACTTCTTTCCAAAACTGAACAACTATTGGATTTTTACAATTAGAAAGTTTCAGATCCCTGAAAGCTTTATTCGTCATCACTCTTGAAACATCCAAAAGAGTACAACCTGTATCTGGGTCCTCTATGACAAGCATTGTGGCATTTCTAAAATACTGCTCGAACATTGGCCCGAGAGCTTCTGGCACTTTGCCATATAATTTTTGGAAAATACTGAATAATTCATTAACAACAAAAGTTTTTTGCTCGGGATGAGACCTGTCATATTCAAGCATGTTCAAAGCCATAGGACGCTCCACATAACTGGGGTCAAAATATATAACATCTTGAAAACGGTTTTGTGGAATATTTGCTAAAATGTCTTGCACATCGCTTCCGTGTGGATCTATAAAACAACAACCGTTACCTTTCTCTATATCTTGAATGATCATGTTTTTCAAAAGAGTTGTCTTTCCTGTGCCGGTTTGTCCAATTGTATAAAGATGTCTAAGTCTGTCCTCATCTTGCATATAAATAGGAGTGTCAACATTTCTGTAAGTATTAACACCAAGCAATGTTCCGTCTATACCTATCTCTGCTGGGGCAGGTGCTGAAACAGCTTGAGTTTGTTTTAGTTGTGGGGTCGGAGATAAACCTGTATTTTGAAAGTGATATAAAGTAGTTACTTCTCGAAGATTCAATGGCAAAAGTTGGCTGTCATTGTAAGTCCTAAAAGAATAATCTCTAAACATTTTTAACAAAGATGCTTTTTCAAGCCTCTTGGCCTTAAGACCGTTTGTTGTCGGATCAGTAAATTGGTTAAAACTTGATTCTAAGGTTTGTAAAATCCTCTCTGCATCTATTCTACTCTGAGCAGAAGCTATCAGACGTATATTTGTGGCTACTATCGTACTACTAATTTTTTGTTTAATTTTTTGTACAGCCTCAGTGTCAATAGGTTTTTTTTCTTCATCTTCCTTGGGTGTAGATTTAAATAAAGAAAATATGGTTTTCTTGAATTCCCCACCAATAGATTCTGGTAGATTTATGGCATCCTTTGTTTTTTCACCTTTTTCTATCTGATCAATAGCAAATTCATATTTTTTTTGAAAATAATCTGACTTTGGAGCAAAAACTATTTGAATTCCGGCCCCCTCCCCATCTTTTTGTATTTTACTAAAGCTATTTAGTATGACGTTCATAGGATCATGATCAAAAGATTCATAGGTTTTGAATTGATACACAGGATTAACAGTAGATTCAAGATAAGAACCTACAGAAATACCATCAGAATTAAAAATATTGTAGTCAGAGTTTGCCTCGGTTATTTTTGCGTTATGAAAAATAGAAATTATTTGTTTTTCAAAAAGAGTTTTATGGGCATCTGGAACCGCTACATAAAAAACAAATTGATCACTTCCGTTTGCGTTGGCAATTTCCAAAACTATATAGTTTTTTTTGTAATCCTTTGTGTCATCTTTATTTACCACAGAAAGCATTCCGGACAAAAACTGCTCCATACTTGAAATAAGCTCTTTCAAGGGTTTACTTTTGTCCTTATCTATACCACTTGCATCTTCTGGCAAAACCACTTCATACAATGTCATCCCTAATCCCCTAAATTCTTCGTTAGAAATGTTTACACCTTTTGCATCATGTCCATGCTTTATATATTGAACAAGAAAACGATGAAAATCATCCTCCAAATGTGGATCATTGAAGCCATTTAGAACTGACATTGCATTTTTTATACCTTTTTCGTTGAGAATAGCAAGAAGTTCTTCTATCTTTTTATCATGTCTTTCTGGTGCCAAATTTAACACTAAAGAATCTAAATCGGCTTTTGCTAAAGCAAATGTATCATCCAAAACATCTTTTGGTAACTTATCTTTATAAATTTCTATTTGTTGTTTTACTATATCGTTTATATCAAAATCTTTTTTACTTTCACGTAATTCCATTTCTTTATTTGAAATCTGCTCACGAAGAAAAGCGATTTCTTCCTCTGGATTACTAAAACGTGGAGTCTCTTGATTCGGCATATCTCTATTATATATGATTATTATTTTTGGTACTACACGAGACTGTTAATTATGTACTATTTTTCTGAATCAGCCACCTTCCACAAATACAAAGTTGCAATAGTACGGTATGGTTTCCATTTTTCAGATAATTTTTGCATTTTTTTATAATCTGGAAGCTTTTTTAAACCAAAAACTTTCTTGAAACCTTTTTGAACCCCCAGATCACCCAAAGGCAAAACATCCAGCCTATTTAATGTGAAAATTAAAAACATTTGAGCTGTCCAAATACCAACCCCTTTTACAGAAATCAGATGTGTAGAAATTTCCTCATCTGTCATTTTATTAAAATTATTTGGATTAACAGTGCCGTCTAGAAATTTTTCAGCTAAATCTCTTAAATATTTCATTTTTTGACCAGAAATTCCTGATTTTCTAAATTCTGAATCAATAAGTTTTGATACCAACTCTGGTGTATATTTTTTATTATAAAAAAGTTCTCTGAAACGACCTTCTATTGTCCCAGCTGCTTTGCCTGAAAGTTGTTGATAAATTATTGACCTGACTAGGGCTCCGAAAAAGTCTGAGCCTTTTTTGAGTTTTGGCTCTTCAAATTTTGACACTACTTTTGCTAAAAATTTGTCCTTCTTTAAATGAAGGAGTATTTTTTTTATATCTTGCATTAGATACCTATAAAGTGATTATAGAAAACCAAAATACCAACAATCCCTGCCCCCAGAGAACTTACAAGCACAAAAGCTGCCATGGTGTCTTTTATTTTACCAATTATAGGATCATGTTCGGGCTGTACTTTATTACACAAATCCTCCATTGCAGTATTCAATATTTCCGAAATTAGAACCATGATAATAGCTATAACAGAAAAAGTGGTTTCTATAAAAGAAAACTTGAAAAATAAAATACAAAACACAACAACTATCCCAACAAAAATTTCTATTCTAAAATTTAATTCTTCTTTCCATGCAGTTTTTAATCCATTCAAAGCAAAAATAAATGAGTGATATATTTTTGTTATCATTTTTGAATTATAACACTATTTTTTACACTAAAAAACCGCTGGATAATGGATCCAGCAGTTACACTTGGGGGACGTCTCGTGGGAAAACCTGACTTCCTTGTCAGCCCACGAGACGAAAGTGCCTCATTGTCTGCAGAAGTGCCCTTTGGTGAGTTTTGTAGAGTTCTCTACCGAGCTCATCCGCCCTGACCCACCGAGGAGAACTTATTAAATCTCTCCCGTCCGTGATCTCTCCGTGCCTCAGGGATCCTCTGCAATCCTCAAACGGAACAAGGTAGAAGAATCTATGTAACTCTCCTTCCCTTACAGGAGGTAAAGAGCACAGGATCTTTGGATCTGGTTCCCCATACCTCAGCCCAGTTTCCTCTCTCAGTTCACGACGCAGTGTGTCTTTCGGTGAAATATCCGAAGAACATCCATCGTCTGTCCCGCCTGGGAACTTCACATGTACGGGCTGTCTCCGAAACCTAGGGTCTTGCGATCTACTGTTTTGAACCAGTAAGTACACCTGACCCCTTTCCACCTTATAAACCACCGCCCCGGCGAACCAGTTGCTCATGGGAATCTCCACCGAAACGATTTAATATCACACTCAAGAACATCTTGAGTTCCAGATATCACAATACAACATACAAAATATAAAGTCAAACATGAATTTTAATACAAAAACAAGGGTGCTGTTCGGTTAAGAACAACACCCTAAAGGTGAGAGGGGTCTAGACCGCGACTTCTTCCGACTCGGATTCGGGTTCTGATTTTTCGATCGCTTCGAGAGCCCGAATGGACTCCTGAAGACAATCATAATGCCAGGGATTGAAGATGTCTTCCCCGACCTTGACCCGTACCGGCATGTACTTCAACCCAAGACGTTCCCCACAACCAGTGCAGAGACCGTCTGGATCCCAGCTCGGCTTGTAATCCGGTGGGTGGTAGTCCCATGAGGACTTCCTCACCAGAACAGGGTGACAACGAGTCTTGAGGCGAGAATCTTCCTTAGTCACTCGCCCAAAATCAAGATCGATTTCTACAGACACATCAACCCTGAACCTCGACACCCTTTTGTGACGCTGATAATTTGTTTTGTGATGCGTCACAGGAGATCCGATCGCTCTTCGTGCCAGAGTTTTCATCAAACCCTCTAGGTTGGGAGTTTACTCCAGTACGTTGAGAGTGATTTATTAAGTTTTTACATCTATCGCACCTCCTTTAAAGAACTGTTATAAATTTAGTATAACAAACTAGTAATATTTGAAAACTATTTTTTACTTTTGATTTTTAAAAATAAAATGTTATAGTTTCCCTGTGTGATTTGGCCCCCTGCCCGCCCTCCCGATCGTACTCGGTCGGGAGCAGGCGGGTATCGTCATTAAATTTATATGTATTTTGTATATGTAATCAAAAGCCAAAAAGATAATAAATTATATTATGGATTAACCAATAATATAAAGCGTAGATTGGAGCAACATAATTCAGGAGAGGTAAAATCAACTAAACCTAGAACACCTTTAGTATTAGTTTATTATGAAAAAACCTCAACACTCCGTGAAGCACGCATGAGAGAGAAATATTTTAAAAGTGGTTTTGGTAGAAAATATGTTAAATTAAAGTTATTGGCCCTATCGTCTATCGGTTAGGACACAGCCTTCTCAAGGCTGGAAGTGGAGTTCGATTCTCCATAGGGTCACAAAACATCTTTATGGAATTTTATAACTTTAAAAAAGTTGGAACAATTTTGTCCAAAATCAAAAATTCGCAGAAGATTCCCAACCAAATTTACTTATTTTGAATTACTCAAATAGCTTGAACAAAAACTATATTTTTAATACTAATTTATACCGACTTTTTTCATTTATTTACTAAAAGTACCAGTGAGTTTAGAAGGAAAACAAAAAGAAAAATTGACATAATTACTACAGTATGCTATGATAAAGGTAGGAGGCAAAAATGACGGTAGTTACAACAAGAAACCTGATTGCAAACCTTGTAGGGTTCGTGGTAATCACCCCCATAGCCATTGCGATATTGGATGGATATGTGCTGCAGACTCTGTGGGTGTGGTTCATGACACCAACGTTCCACATTCCAGAACTATCGATCCCGCAAGCAATTGGTGTGGGGCTCATAGTCACCTTCATGACAAAGGAAGTAGATGGCAAAAACAAGAGAGAAACATCACCAAGAATGATAGATGTTGTACTAGCACTGGGTGAGACAGTACTCAGCCGAGTCGTTCTCCTCTCCATGGGTTGGGTGGTCCAAAAGTTCATGTGATCACTGGCAAAAAAGCGGCATTCGAAAGGATGCCGCTTTCTTCATTTATATAATTTTTGACTAACCTACTCCAAACCACTTTCTCACATCTTGGAATATTCAGTTTTTTATTCCAAGAAATATTAACCTTATTCGACTATCAAGTTCCCCTTCTGACCAATTTGTCTATGATTGTATTTACTACAATAATACTCAAAAGTACCGACTTTATCAGCAACAAATTCTATTACTGTAGGCTCATTCAACGGTGTATCTTTTTTCACCCCAAACTCATCCAAAACAAAATCATGGGTACCCGCTGTATTTGTCACCGTAACTCTCACTGTATCCCCTTTCTTAACTCGCATTTCAGCCAAAGAAAAATGTGCTGACATTTTACCATCCTTAGTTTCCATCCAGGAATTCATAGAAAACTCTTTAACGCTTGTTGCTGTAGATGTAGCATTAGAAACTTCTGTATTTAGATCTTCTGCAAGAAAAGGTTTTAATGTACTATCATCTTTGCCTTTTTTAAAATACATATAACCTCCAATCAACACCAGAACAATTATTATAAAAATAATAAATTTTTTCATATTTCTTGTTTAAATTAATTTTGTAATTCTTGAATTATAACACAGATAAAAATTCTGATATAATTACTATAATGAGCAAAAAACAACTAATTATTATATTCGGAATAATATTAGTTTTTTTAGTTTTTTATTTTGTAAACAAAGATAACTCCATAATAAAAAACTACCCTCCAAAAAACAAAGTTATTGTAGCCTTTGGAGATAGTTTAATAGAGGGTGTAGGGGCCACAAAAGGTAAAGATTTTGTTTCTCTATTATCAGTTAAACTAAATAAGCCTATTTTGAATTCCGGAATATCAGGAAACACAACAATAGATGGTTTGACTAGAATAAAAGATATTTTAGATTTAAATCCAGGAACTGTAATACTTCTCCTTGGTGGAAATGATTATTTAAAGAGAATACCGGAGGATGAGACCTTCAAAAATTTGAAAGAAATAATAACTAAACTTCAATCAAACGGAATTATGGTTGTTCTTCTTGGTGTGAGAGGAGGTCTATTAAGTGATAAGTTTGAAAAATCGTTTGAAAAACTGGCTGAAGAGACTGAGGTAGTGTATATTCCAAATGTACTAGATGGACTCTTTGGAAACACAAAATATATGTCTGACGTGGTTCATCCAAACGACCTGGGATACGCAAAAATATCAGAAAAGGTGTATACCAAGATAAAAAATTATATTATACCATAAACCTTTTCATCCAAGGGGAGTCCTTGGATAATTAGTTTCTGTTTAGCCATTCAGGTTCTTGTCTAACCAAAACCTTATTTTTGTCCTCTGGATGACGCATCACTTCTTCTACAACTCTTTCCATTCGCATAGTTTGAGAACCTTTAACCAACACTACATCCCCTATTCCTAATAAATTTTGGAGCTCCAAACCTGCTTCTCTAGAAGTGTCTGTAGATATTATACCGGACTCATTAAACCCTAAATTAAGGAGCTCCTCCGAAAGTTTTTTCATCCTAAGACCCACACAAATAACATTTGAGGCGATGTTTTTTATTTGTGAGGCCAATTTTCTGTGTTCATCAGCCGAATATTTTCCAAGCTCCAACATATCTCCCAAAACAACTATTTTCCTTCCTGCACACACAACTTTTTCAAACACCGAAAGCGCTTGGGATATGGCTATGGGTGATGAATTGTAAGAATCGTCTATTATCAAAGAATCTTTTACCCCTGAAATCAAACTCATTCTACCAGGAAGACTTTTGTATTTATTGAGAGAATATATTATATCCTCAGGATCTATACTAAACTTTTTCCCTAAAGCAAAAGCCAAAAGACAAGCGTACTCATTATGTATCCCTATAGAATCAAAAATATTGACAGAGTATGAATTTGATTCATTCAAAATATTAAAAGACATTCCTGTAGGAAAAGAGTAGCTTTTATTATTACTATAAAGAATATTAAAATCAGTACCTCTCACATCAGAATTTCCACCCAACCCACAAGAGACTTTGTTTAGAGTGGTTTCAATAGAAAGTCTAGAAACCTGATCATCATCTGCATTATAAATAATTAAACCATCCCTTTTTACTGCATTTATAATATATTTTTCCTCATAAATATAATTCTCTACATTGTAAAATGATTCAACATGAGAAGGAACCTCACCTATAGCAGTCATTATTAGTATGTCTATTGATAATAATTTAGCTGCTCTGGCAAAGTCCCCAGGTTTGTCTCCATCTATTTCCAAAATCAACCACTCTGGATATTTATTTTTATAAAACAAAAGCTTAAAACTGAAAATCATATTTTTTATAAACTGAAAAAAAGTTGTAACACCATAAGGACATCCTATGATAGTGAGTGGTAATCCCAAGTCAGCCGTAAAACTTTTTTCGCTTCTTCTTACGAAAAACTTCTTCGATAAAACTGAATATACCATCTCCTTAGTTATAGTTTTACCAACACTACCTGTAATAGCTATTATTTTGGGATTGTATTTTCTCAAAATAAGCTTAGCTTCGTATTGTAGTATGTCCTTTACAATTTTTTTTAGAAAATTCATATTGAATATTATCGATCTGGCGGTACTTCGTAGTAATTTATGAGAAATCTTACCATATCAGAAAAAGGTTTAGATAAGGTTTCTGATCCAAATCTAGCACCTTTTGGATTAACAGTATATAGGAAAATAATAAATTTTGGGTTATAAGCAGGGAAATAGCCAATAAATGAATGTAAAAATCTATTTTCTTCATATCCACCACCATCCGACTTTGCTATTTGAGCAGTACCTGTTTTTGCCGCAACACTGTGGTTAGTAATTTTGAGACTACCGTCAAGTAGAACCTTATCAACGCTATAAACAAGCATTCTGGTCAAATCTTCGGTTGATTCTGTTTTTAGCACTCTATAACTGATAGTTGGTATGTCTTTGGATGTTCCTATCTTATAATCTATTTTTTTTACAATGTGAGGTTTAACCAAAAATCCACCGTTAGCAATGGTGGCCAAGGCTCTAATGGTAGAGATGGGAGTCAGAGCAATACCTTGACCAAATGAGGCTGTAGCATGTTCTATATCTCTTGGGCTCTTGAGATTTTCGACCAAGTTTCTACCCTCGTTTGGTAAATCAATTCCTGTTTTTTCATTTAAACCAAAAGAGTACATATAATCGGTAAATCTTTGATTGCCCAAAAGTTTTTGTACATAGGCCGCTCCTACATTAAGAGATTGGGACAGAACATCTTGCATTCCAACGATCCCTCTTTCTTTTCCGTCAAAATTTGATATTTTCTTGTTATTGATTATTACAAAACCAGAATCATAATAAGTTGATTTAGAGTTTATAACTCCAGCATCTATACCTGCAACCAAAGTTAGTGGCTTAATAATAGAACCCATTTCATAAACGTTTTCTACCAAAGGGTTGGAAAAAATAGAAATATTATCTTCGGCCTGAGGATTGTTTAGATCAAACGTAGGAAAAACTTCCATAGCATAAATCTCCCCTGTGCTTGGATTCATTATGATTCCACCAGTAATATCTGAAGACCATTTATCATTAACCATTGCTATAGTTTCTTGTAAAAAAGTTTGAACTGTAGGTTCTATTGTTGTTACTATATCTGCCTCATTTTCGGGATCATCCTTTGTAACGTTTTTTATGTCAGAAAAAATTTGTGCAAAAAAATTCACAAAGGCTCCATCTTTTCTCAAAAGTAAAGACTCATATTGTCTTTCTAAACCATACCTACCAGCATATTCATCGCCTTTAAAACCCATGATACCTATTATATGAGAAGCCGTATTGCTACCAGGATAAAATCTCCATCTTTCTTTATAAACCTGTAAACCAGGAATTTTTAAATCCCCAATTTTTTGACCCGTTTCTTGATCAATATGAACAGCTATCTCTTCATAAGGATCATTTTCTTTTGTGGCTTTAGCTAAAAACACATCATGCTCTGTGGGCAAAATCTCATTTAATTTTTGATAAACAGTTTCTGGATCTTTCAGTATTCCTGGATTTACTGCCACTATATATCCTGATTTTAGAGTAGCTGCAGATACGAGTGTATTGTCCTTATTTTGAAAAAAAATTGTACCTCTACTGAAAACATTTTTTGATGTAGAAGTATACTGCCTATTCGCTTTATTTATATAGAAATCGTTATCTATTATCTGCAATAAATAAAGCCTACCTATCAACAAGATAGCAAACAAAAAAAATAAAACCGAAATCAGACGAACACGATATGAGTAATTAGACTTCATTTAAAACATTCTAACAGCTAGTTGCTCAGATAGGCAACTCTAGCATTCGAATTTCTAGAAACAAAAATTTTATTTTGACTGTCTTTAAATCCCAAGGAGTAAGCTGTGGCCAAAGTAACAGCATTTCTTTTTGTTATATATTCAAATTCCTTGCTCCCTATCTCAAGAGATAATGATGAAGCTTCACTTTCCAAATTCTGACGTGCAACAACATTACTTATTGTTGTTCTAACAAAATACATATAAAAACCAACAAACAAAACCAGAACTGAAATAAGCACCCAGAATATTGTTTTTTCTCTATGTAATTCTAATACTTTTTCTACCATAATATTTTGTTAGTTATTTTTATAATTTTTCCTGCCCACCCTCCCGAGAGTACTCGGTCGGGAGCAGGCGGGTGATAATTCTTAGTTTTGCACTTCTTGACCTTGGATTTAATGATATTTCTTCTTCACTTGGTATAATTGGTTTTTTTGTGATTCTCTTACCCACTCCTTTATCCTCCTGATCTTTAAAAAATTGTTTTACTACCCTATCTTCTAAACTATGAAAAGATATCACCGCCAATCTTCCATTTTGATTCAAAGCATGGAAACTTTTTAAAACTCCATCTCTCAAACTCTGGATTTCATCATTAACAGTTATTCTAAGAGCTTGAAATGTTTTTGTGGCTGGATGAATTCTTCGGTTATGATAAAACTTTGGAGTAGCCAACTTTATTATTTCTACTAACTCAAAAGTTGTTTCAATGGGTTTTATTTTTCGTTTTTCCACTATGGCTCTAGATATCTTCCATGCAAACTGTTCTTCTCCGTATCCTTCCAAAATAGCTCTTATATTTTCTTCATCCCAATCATTTATTATTTCTCTTGCAGTTAGATCTTTTTCAGTTAAATCCTTCTTAAAAGACATAATTAAAGGTTCGTCTTTTTGGAAGGAAAAACCTCTACCAGAGTCCTCAAACTGATTGGATGATAATCCTATATCAAGCAATACTTTATCCACTCCACCAATATTCAAATTTTTTAAAACAATATCTATGTTTCGAAAACTATCTTCCACATATCTAATATTGTGTTTGGTGGATGTTAGACGAATCCTTGTTCTCTCTATGGCCTCTCTATCCAAATCTATTCCGATCACATAAACCTTGTCTCCAAATCTTTTTATTATTTCTTCAGTATGGCCACCCCCTCCTAAGGTACCGTCCACAAAGATATCACCAGATTTGATATCTAAACCATCTATAGCTTCATGTAAAAGAACTGTTTTGTGCTGCATGTTACAACACTCCTACCTGACCCAACTTTTCGGCCAAAGTATCGGCCTGCTTCTCCACGACCTTTTTGTATTCACTCCATGTCTTTTCATTCCATATCTCAACGCGACTAGAAACCCCAATAACAACAACTTTACTTTTTAGGTTTGCTCTGTCCCGTAGAAATTCTGGGATAAGAATACGTCCAATAGAATCGACTTCTGCCTCAGTTGCCCCAGCAAACATATGTCTGGAAAAACTTCGACTATCAGCTTGTCCTATCGAAGATTGGTTTAATTTTTCTTCAATCTTAAGCCACTCTTTTTGAGTAAAAACAAACAAGCAGGAATCAAGTCCAGGAGTCACCACAATTTTTTTACCCATCTCTGCACGAAATTTCGCTGGCAACGAGAGACGATTTTTCTCATCAATGGTATGTGTGTATTCTCCTATTAACATGGTGTTGTTTTAAAAAATTTTCGGAAATTAATTTGGCCACACAAACAAATTTCCCACTTCTTCCCACTTAACTAATATTATATACCACTATATCCCACCGTCCAACACACTTATCCACTTTTTTACACCAAAAAAGCCAGTATTTTACTGGCTTTTTAAGCTTTATTTATGGCTCTAAAAATTATTCTGACTTAGGCCTCATCAAAGGGAACGTTTGTAAGTCTCTCAATGGTTTATCCGCCAAAATAGCAAAGAGTCTTTCTCCAAAACCAAAACCACACGTAGGAGGCATTCCATGTTCTAACATTTCTACAAATTCATAGTCAGCCATCATTGCTTCAGTATCCCCCCTATCTATCATTTTTTGTTGCAATTCAAATCTTTGCCTTTGATCTATTGGGTCGTTCAATTCTGAAAATCCATTACCGACTTCACTTCCAGCTATTATGGGTTGAAATCTTTGAACAGTTCTTCTATCAGGATTGGCTTTAGCTAATGGTGAAACTAAAACGGGATGATTTATTAGAAAAGCGGGACCTGAAATATTTTTTCTACAATACTTCCATAAAGTATCCATCAGACGCTCTTTATTGTTTCCGTCGTATTTTACTTTAAGCTCATCGAGCTTTTCAGCCATCTCTTTTTCTGTTGCCGTGTTTATATCTACACCTGTTTGTTTTAGAATTTCTTGTGCATAATCTATTTTTACCCATTCAGATGCAAGATCAAATGTGTGTCCTTTAGATGTAAATTCTGTTTTACCAAATACCTCCTTTGCTATTTCTATATACATTTCCCTAACCAACTCCATACCATCATTAAAATCTGCAAATGACCAATAAAATTCCATGTTTGTGAACTCTTGGAGATGGTCTGGACTAGAGCCTTCATTTCTATAAATCCTTCCTATTTCAAAAGTTTTTGGAAAACCACCAGACATCAATCTCTTTTGCCACAATTCACCTACAGAAATTCTCAAATAAACATCCAAATCAAAGTCATTGTGGTGTGTTCCAAAAGGAGTAGCTTCTGCACCACCTGTTGTGGTTTCTAAAGTTGGAGTTTCCACTTCTAGAAAACCTGTATTCTTCATAAAATCACGTGTTGCGTCCCAGAACTTAGATTTCTTTACAATCAAATCTCTCAGTTCATCATTCATGACAAAATCCAAATATCTCTTTCTGTATCTTTCTTCAACATCCTGAAGTCCATGCCATTTTTCAGGTAAAGGCAAAAGAGATTTACTTGCCATAACCCATGAATCAGTCATAACGCTCGGCTCTCCTCTTTCGGAAAGCATTGCTATACCAGTGACAGATATAAAATCACCCACATCCACAGTATTAAAGAATAAAGAAAAATTTTCTTCTTTTAGTACATCTTTTTTTACTATTGCCTGTATTCTCTCTGTACCATCAAACAAAACAGCAAAAAGTATGGATCCTTGTCCACGCAAAGCCATTACTCTGCCCGCAACGGAAATAGGCACACCCGTTTTAGTTTGAGCCTCAAAATTAGTTTTTAAAAATATAATTGGAAAATCCCTTGGAACTTTTGCAGGATAAGGATCTATCCCGGCCTTTTTTAATAGTTCCAACTTCTGTAATCTGGTTTGTTTTATTTCATCTATAGATGCCATGAACTAAGTATAAAGTATAAAACCAAAAGTTCAAAGCTTGTTTCTAAAACTATTTTATATCTGTAATCTTATAAGATATTTCACCTACAGGAGCTTGAAAAGAAAAGAGATCACCCTCCTTTTTACCAAATATAGCCTGTCCAAATGGAGATTTTATAGAAATTTTATTTTGGGCAACATCAGCCTCTTCTGATCCAACAATACTATAGGTTGTCTTTTTACCATCCTTTTCTACAGTAACCACAGAACCAACATTCACAACTCCAGTATGATTGCCAGAAACTATTGAGGCATTTTTTAAAAGAGCTTCCAGTTTGGCAATACGATCCTCAACTGTAGCCTGGATATCTCTAGCTTCATGATATTCAGCATTTTCTGAAAGATCCCCTAGTGATTTTGCATACTCTAGGTTCTCAGCAACCTCCTTTCTTTTTGTACCCTTAAGCAAAACTAATTCCTTTGTAAATTCGTCAAACTTGTCTTTGGTTAAATACTCGTGATCGTTTTTCATAGTATAAATATTAAATAATTGCCGACAGCATATCAAAAAAAACCCGTTTGGTCAATTTATTATTCCAAATAATTTGATGCATAAACAGACATCCAGTTAAAAAACTCTTGCATTACTAAAACCGCACCAAATTGATTGTTCCTTGAACCTCTTTCCATTACTATCGCATAGGCATATTTGGGATTTTTATAAGGCCAAAAACCTACCACCCAAGAATTAACTTCATCTTTATTAACTCCAATTTGTGCAGTACCAGTTTTAGAAGCAACTTCTACAAAAGAAAAGTTTATAGCTTGAGAAGTTCCTTCTGTCACACCCTGCCTCATACCCTCCTTAACTATCTTGTAAAAACTAGGATCAAGATCTATAGAACCAGACACCTTCACTTTACTATCTTTACCATCAATTTTTAGAAAGGTTGGCACAAGAAGTGTCCCTTCATTCGCAATAGCACTAACCGCTCTTACCGCCTGTAAAGGAGAAACTTGGAAACCATATTGACCTATCGCTGTGTTGTATGTGTCTCCAACTCGCCAATCATCACCATTAAAATTTTCTTTCTTCCATTGTGGATTTGGGATCGTGCCATTTTTTTCACCTGGGAAATAAATACCTGTAGTAGAACCAAAGCCAAACATTCTTGTATATTTTTCTATATTAGCAATCCCTATACCTTTTTGATCTTTATACCCTCCTGTAACCTCGTAGAAATAAACGTTAGAAGACACCGCTATAGCCTTTCTCAAATCAACCATTCCATGCGCTTTCCAATCTAAAAACACTGATGGCTTATCTGGAAAAAACGGATTAGGAATAGAAATTGAACCAGTACTTAATATTTGACGATTTGGACTTATTACACCTTCAGACAACACACCCATAGCAACAAAAAGCTTCATTATGGATCCTGGAGTATAAAGTCCGGTTATAGCCCTATTTAAAAATGGATGATTTTTTGACACCAACCAGTTACTTATTTTTTCTTTATCTGAACCACTTGTCATGATATTGGAATCATATTCTGGAAAATTACTACTAGCCAAAATTTCTCCAGTATTAACATTCATTATTATTCCAGACCCACCCTTGTATCCAGCTCTGTCTGCTATATCCAAAAGAGAACTGTTTAATTCTCTTTGCAAATCAAGATCTATAGATAAATCTAGGTTTTGTCCATCCACAGGTGGTTCTACAACACTTTCTGATATAACATTTCCTTTAACATCTGTTTCTATTATTTTTGTACCATTTTTACCAGCAAGCAAATTATTATATATTTTTTCTATTCCATCTTTCGGATCATAAGAATCCTGATAGTAAAAACCACTAGAATCTTTGGTTGGATATTTCACATAGCCAACTATAGTGGAAAAACCAGTAGAAGAAGCATATATTCTCAGAGAAAAATCAGATGAGTTTGGGTTTACATCATTCCATACCACAACTTTCTTATTTCTATCAAATATAACCCCTCTGTCAGCAAAGACTAGTGTTTTGTGTAAGCTATTACTGTCACTCCTATTTCTAAAAGTTTGACCATCCACTATTTGCAAACCATGTAATTTGTAAGCAAAAACAAAACCAACAAAAATAATAAAAAATAACATGAATTTATAAACCGTATGTGGTATGGGTTTCTCTATTCTTCCTTCAAATTGATTAGTGTCAAAATTGGGCAAATTTTTTGAATCAAGAAATATCTCATCAGGATCAATATCCTTGTTACTTCTATAATCCTGCTTGATAAAAAATTTCTTTATTCTATGAAACATAAAATTAGAACTTCCTAATACGTGTTTTTACAAACACGGTAATTATTAAAAAAACTGTGGAAACAACAAGACCCGTATACGGAAAATGATTCTGAATGGAATAAAGAGTATCAATCAAAAAACCGAAAAATATCACTTCCAAATAAAAATTAAGATAAACCGTTAATAAAGCAAGTAATATAATAGAAAGCCACCACGGTAAAACTGTGACCAGTATAAATACAAAAATAAAACCTAAAACACGTAAAATCGGACTATTCATCCTTTAATAATAACATAAACAGAAAGTCCGCCGAAGCAGAGCTCTCTGCTTGGGCGGACAATGATCACGTCCTCGTTGTTCTGGTCACATACTTCTGGCAGTAGATGGTCGTGGAGAGATAGATCAGCAACCCCATTAACGCATCCAAATAATGCAAGAGGTAAATCTCGGGATGTAGGTTGTAGCTGGTAATCTTGATGGCCACTAGTACCAGAATCAGAGCCACTCGAAACACGAGTGATTCCCGTCCATGAATCTTGAGGGCCATTGTAGAAACAATACCGGCCACCCCACAAGCCATCCAGAAAAAAAGCCCTATCAGAATCACTGTGGCGGAAAAAAAACACACCACAGCGATCATGACCCCGAAAACGGACAGAAACACCAAGTGAAAGAGATTCTTGATACTCGTCATGGGCACACCTCCAGAAGTGGAAAATTAGAACTAAATCTTTTTGTAGAATATAATAAATTTCTAATAAGTCAAATTTAATTTCTTTCTACAAAAACATACTTTGTGGAAAATATGTTTCCAGGTACACGTATGTATATTTTTTTAAAAGAGTTTTGTGAATTTTCATCTATATAGTACACACTTCCCACCATAGCAGTTGAAAATTTTGGATATAAAAAGACATCCCCCCAAATAATATCTGTGTCCTTTGGAACTTCCAGTTCTAGATTACCTCCACCCTGCCCTTTGAGCACAAAAGATGACCCGGTGCGAGACAAAATAGTTTCTTGCTCACTGTCTCCATTAGAAAACAGCTCTACCAAGGATGTATGTGGAGTAATTTTTTTCACTAATCCTATTATAATATTATCCGAAATATAAACCCTACTCCCCAAAGAAACCCCCTCTTCAGAACCAACATCTATTACGAAATTATCGTATGGAGAATATGGTGGTTTGGACAATACACGGGACAGTACTCTGGGTTGATCACCTTGCCTTCCTAATTGATTTTTTAACTCATCAAACTCTTTAGACAAGATTTCATAATCTACCCTCTTTAATCTCAAACTCACCATTTCTTCTTCCAGGGCTAAATTTTTGTTTATTAAATTATTTTTAGATACAAAGAAATTCTTCATACCCGAAAAAGGTTTGGTTGTGAATTCCGCTACTCTCCAAATCGGTCTAGCGATAGTATAAGAAACACTTCTTATTTCTTCTGAAAACATCAGTTCGGCCAAAGCCAACAAACAAAAAACAAGTATTATTGAAACTATCTTACCCTTGTGTTCATTTTTTGGTTTACTTTTTAGGAGGTAATTCATCTTCGTTGGCTATTAGAACATCTTTATATAAATCTAGATTCTCCAAAATTATTCCTGTGCCTCTACAAACAGCAGTCAACGGATCCCCCGCTATATGCACTGGGATTTTCGTATATTCTGTTATTATTTCAGCCAAACCTTTTATGAGTGCGCCACCACCGAATAGATATATTCCTCTCTGCATAATGTCTGACATAATTTCCGGTGGTGTAATTTCCAAAACCTCTTTTACTGACTCTATAAGAGTATCTATGGATTGTGAAATAGCTTCGCGAATGTCAGAGTCGGTGATAACCACTTCCCTAGGTAATCCAGAGATTAAATCGCGACCCTTTATAGAGGCTTCCAAAGGCTCATTTCCAGGCAAAATAGCCCCTATAGATATTTTTATATTTTCAGCTGTTTTTTCTCCAATTAAAATCTTAAACTCGCTTCTAACGTAAGATATTATATCGTTGTTTAGTTTGTCTCCTGCAATACGAAGATTTTTTGACCGCACAACTCCACCCAGAGAAATAACCGCGATGTCAGAAGTCCCTCCTCCAATATCTATAACCATATTTCCAATTGGCTCCATTATAGGAAGCCGTATTCCAATAGCCCCGGCCATTGGCTCCTCCACTATGTAAACTTCAGAAGCACCAGCGTTACGTGTGGCATCTCTCACAGCGCGAGTCTCAACATTTGTGATTCCAGATGGTACTCCCACCACAACACGCGGACCGAGTAATTTTTTATTATCTTTTTGTGCTTTGTTCAAAAGATAAGTTATCATTTCCTCTGTAACTTCAAAGTCAGATATCACACCATCCACAAGTGGTCGCACCGCAATGATGTGTCCTGGAGTTCGCCCAAGCATTTGTTTTGCATCCTTACCCACGGCAACAACACGACCCGTCTTTTGATTCACTGCCACAACAGAAGGTTCGTTAATAAGAATCCCCTTGCCTCGCAAATAAACCAGAGTATTTGCTGTACCCAAATCAATACCGATATCGTTTGAAAGTAGTCTTTTGAATTGTTCGAGGTTCTTGATCATATCTTGGTAAATATACTAGCACATGTTTAAAAAACTATGTAATTAGGAATTATTTGCGATTTAAACACAAAAATAGCCAATGTCACTTAGGCCTTAATGATCCAAATAAACAATAATTTTTAAATCTATAAGATACTAATTGCTTCGTCCAGAGAAACAAGCCTTGATTCCATTTCTGTTCTCTTTTTTATTTCTATTTTATTTTCGGCAACTGTTTTATCACTTATTATAAATCTCACTGGAATTCCGATAAGATCAGAGTCAGCGAACTTCTCCCCAGGTCTTAAATCTCTATCATCATACAAAACTTCAATACCACGACTTTCCAAATCTTTATAAATCTTTTCAGCAAAAGAAACTGTTTCTTCTTTATCCCCCAATCTCACTAGATGTACAGCAAAAG